>WJMJ01000006.1 GCA_014728035.1 Promethearchaeota archaeon
ATACACGTTGGTGTATTTTAGCAAGTATGACACTGGGGAAGGGGACAACGGGACCACGTAGTCTGCAAAGAAACTATCAACCGGTAGGAAGGCCGGGTAACTGATGCATAGCTCACTGCAGGCAATATCTAACAAGGCAAGTATTTGCCTGTGCGAATGTGAGTGGAACCGAGGAGCCCGGTGCTTGAATACGGCACGCCGGGATCTGTGAGGGGTGCGTCGGGTAACTGGCGGGTCTACCTTAATTAGGCAATATGAAAGATTCTCCAATCTTAAACTGTTATCTTTTGCTATTAGTAACTGCTTGGGCTAATGTCTTTGCGGAAGTTGATACAAGTGATTCAATTGACTCACTAATATTTGGTGAAATCTCTTGCAAGGAAATAAATGATGTGGTTGCGCCTGATGCGAAAATATTCGCATACAAGAACGATGATACGGTTTCGCTAATTGTTGCATGGGGTGGCAATGCAGGATGCAACAACTACAAAACGGATTTTAAGATGCAAAATGATACGCTAAATTTGGTTGTCAAAAATATCGGTGGTTCTTGCGAAGGGGTTCTTTCAAAGATCTGTCTCTATTTTGGATTCATTTGGCGGAATCCTAAACCCTTAGTAGTGATAGCAGAAGGCGATACCGGTTGGAGAAAAAGAGTTGAGTCATTAATTGATTTTGAAAAAGAAGGACCAATGAAAAATTTATCAAATATTTACATGGAGGGATTCAAATGAAGGATTTGAGTTTTTACCTATTTCCATTTCTTTTCTTGTGGGCTTGTCACCAGAGCTTTGCCGAATCACAAAGCATAATTGGTGACGATGATCGCCTTTGCCTGTCATCACTTTCTACAAGCTCATATGAATTTCAAGTTTCTAAAAGCATATGTGCTGTAGTAAGGAAGGAGAAAGTTGAGGAGCGCACAGACTGTATACGGCTGTATGTAGAGAACACATTGAAAGGATACTATGACCCTAATGATGCATTCGATTGGAGTGATATTCAATTCAAAGATTACCCAATAATGGGATTCTGCGGTACTGGAACTCTTGTTGGTTCTAATCTCATCCTAACTGCCGGGCACCTTGTTGATTTCTTTGCATCTGAAGACCTTGGTGTCACAGATATGGCATTTGTTTTTGGATATTATAAGGAGTATTCGACTGATTTGCCGGTACAAACGCAATATCTATCGGATGGTACTACTCGAAAATACGTGGACATCCCCAAAACTCGTGCAAAGATTGTTTACGGCGCGAGTATAACCGGCAAGGAATACTTCAGGAAGAACAGTGATGAATGCGGCAAAACGAGGGCCGTCAGTGATTGGGCATTGATAAAGACATCGTCGATGATACCGCATACCACTGTTCCACACATGAGGGTGGCAAGAGAAGAAGTCTTCAATTCAATGTGTTCATCACAAGGCATTTTCACAATTGGCCATCCTATTGGTATGCCCCTTATTTACTCTTCGTGCAACCGAATCGTTCAATCTGATGACGAAACATTTGAAAATATGCGATATCATACATTGGACACTTACTCGGGTAATTCTGGCGGACCAATATTCTTATCGATACCTTTTGATGCTGAAAAATGGATTGTTGCTGGTATTCATGTTTCAAGTGTTTTGGATCCAGAAGACGGTGACTATAGAAGGGTTCGGGGACCGGACGACTGGCTAGAAGCAACTCATGTTACTGTTGGTGTTCCTGATCCAGAAGACGATCCCAACATCGATATTTGCAGTGAAGTCTGCAAATTAAATGGAATGTTTACGGCAGAGAACATGAATACATCTCTCGTCCCTCTCGTACAATATGACAACGACTTAACATATACACCACCTGTATATACTGGAGGGGGTGGCGGTTCGTATTCAACGCCAGGGCCGGTTACGAAAGCACCTACAATCTATGCGACAGAAAAGAAAGTTAGAATCTACCTCGATGATGAAACGCTTTTCCCTGATAAACTTAGGGATGATTTGCAGTTCGGTATTCTTCCAGGTTACACTGGTATCGTTAAGATCAACTGGGGTGATGGAAAGAATGACAAAATCGATGTTGCGGACTTCGATTGGACAAACATGTTGGGTGTCCCACCTGATTATGCCAACGATGCAGGGCTTATCAGCAGAAGCGAAACGTATAGGAATCAAGGCTATATTGAACATACCTATTCTGGTGCAGGCCCATATACGATATCTGTAGAAGGTGAACGGCGAACATGGGATTGGGTATGTACGTACGACTGGAAAAACATAGTGCTTCTGAATCCTTTGCCCTTCTGCGGATACCAGTATTACTTTCCATATTACAATGTTGGCAGCAGGAGCATAAACATTCCTGACGCGAAAAAGAATGCAATCATATCAATTATCACAACATTGCTTCTAGACTAACCGAAAGGGGGAACAATAGAGAAATATCGAAAAATAATATCATTAATCAATTGAATTATGGCTCTTGCAACTGAAAGACTGCCGGATGCAAGAAAGCCAAGTCGGTGCAGTCTCGAAACATATGTACAATAAATCACTTGTGCAGGCCACTCGTAAGGAACGCGCGAAAACGCGATTTGATTATAACAATCTGCAAGTGCTGCACAGTTCAACATTGTACTGTGGGAAAGATGATGTACAACAAGTTAATCGTACAGATACCTGAAAACAGTAAAATGAAATGAGAAAAAAATGAAGAAAATATTAATTGCATTAATTATGACAATATTTGTAATAAATGCTAATGCTGGATGGCTAGTTGGTTCTGGAAGTACCGATATAGATATTTGGAATGTTAAAGTAGTTGACTATCAACCTTCTATTGGTCAGATAACATTTCGTGTTGATCAAAGACCAAATGTAATGCTTGTTTACAATTTTACAAATAATGATCTAGCTAGCATTAGTAATGCAAAAGCAATTTATTCAACTTTGCTCGTATCCTTAAATGATTCAAGTAAAAAAATAAGAGTATTGGCAGATGGAATAGCAAATGATTATTTACCAGCAAGTGGAGTATTTA
>WJMJ01000039.1 GCA_014728035.1 Promethearchaeota archaeon
AGAAGTTGTTACAGAAGCTCGAAATAGGACTATCATGGAAACTTTGGCAAATATCCAAGATGATGCTTTTCAAATATTAGAAATAAGCTATGGACAAGAAACTATTGGAAAACATACATGTTCACCACATCTTCATGAGATTAACATCATGCTAAGAGGGTTACGAAATCAACTCAATCCTAATCTAGTAGCTTTTGAGGGCTTAACACCTCTATTAATTGATTTCTCCGCTCGTGATGTGGTTCAATTCTTTAAAGAAAGTGTAGAAGAGAGTATCAAAATGGGCTCTATCGAATTCTATTTAGTTCATCAAGATACGGCTGATTCTGTTACCATTAACCAGCTGTACTCTCTCGCTCAAGGTATTATTACACTCACTACTTCACGAGGTAAATATTATCTCACCGTGAAAAAAAGCACAGGCGTGGAACTGCCTTTTAATCCCATAGAATACGTTCCTAGCATGAATACTCCATCAAGATTGGATTGGAAGATTGAATTAAACTGGTAATCTTATTCAATTTCTATTTCTTCTTCATCATCATCTGAATCAATTGAAGCCATATTGGAAAACATCTGTTCAAATACCTTCATGATTTCTTGTATCTGAAGAACCCAGTCAGAAATGGTTTCTTTCCTTTCGCGTGATGGAAAAACGGGATTAAGCATGCTTCGCACTTTTTGACAACTCTCTGCATCCCAATTACACTCATCCATGATTTCCTCAATTCTTTGAATGATTCTACCCCGAATTTGAGAAAGCTTGATTGTTTCTTGATCAAGTTTTTGAAGTCTTGTATTTACTTTATGCAGTTCGTCCAACAACCGTCTAACTGCTTCAACATCGGGAGGTGCTTCCTGTCTTGACTTGGTTTTATCTGCTATTACTCTATCAGTTCGGATAATCCGTATTCCAAATGTATGAGGAAGTATTGTAGTTGATAGGCCAAAACTTACGTCAAGTTTGTAATATACTCGATCAGGTCCTAGTTCACTCTCTCCAGATTCTCGTTGAACTAATCCTGCTTTTTCTAATGAGTTCAAGTGCTTCAGAACTACTCTTCTATTCAATTGAAGAAGTTTCGATAATTCATAGGGATATCTTGGACCTTGAGCTAAAAGACGTAGTATTTTGCGTCTAGTTAGATGACCTAAAGCCTTGAAGACTCTATCAAGATTTTCTGGGTCTTGTCCACTCAGCACCTATTCCTCCCTATACATTGAATGAATTTTGCTATTCTACTAGATACTAAGTGGTCCCTAGTTAATATAAGATTTATGACATGTAATCTAGTGTTATCGCATTTTCTTATCTTCATCGCTTCTGTATTTGGTGAGTAATGATTCTGTCTTATCTGGGACAACTACAGACTTATCATATCGTGGTCCACTTCCTGTAATAAAACCTGATGAAACTCCTTCTTTTCTGGAAATTGTTGGACGCGATGCTGTCATGAGAAGATAACGAAGGAATTCAAGGTCTGTCACTTTACAACCCATTTTTCGTTGATATCTCATTTTTTCTTCTTCCCAAGTAAGCACATCATGTTCTGTTAGTCCTTTGAATAACTTGTTTTTTGTTCCTTTAACTGGTGCCACATACTCACTCTCAAGGTTAACTTGTTAACCTTAGTTACCTTGATGTCCTCTATATTGGTTCGTAATACCTTGATAATACACAGGATGAGCTTCTATCCTTCTTTGTTTGATTCAGTTTCTTTAGTAGTAGAATCTCTGTCTGTTTCAGCTTTTGGAGCTGGCGTGAATTTAGCTACAGGAGTCTGCCCAGCTGAACGACTGGGTTCATCTTCTCCTCCAGTATGATATAGACTGGAAGTTCTGGTGGGTCTAAAGTCCGTGACTGCTTTCCAAGTAGCTGATTTATCAGATATTGCAGTGAGCTTTTTGACACGAAACATTGCAATTGCAGAAAGGTCAATGAGTAATATGTTCATGGTCAGTAATGCAAGTGAACCAAAACCAATTCCGACACCAATAGAAGACCCTGTTAATGCACCGAGAGCAATCATCATTCCAACATTTACTGCGGGAGGCATCAGAGCTGCTGAAATAGCTACTCCGACAAGCGATGCCATATCGCCTCTCGTAACAGAAACCGCAACTGCTCCACCTGAAACGATTGCAATCATAACATCTAGGATAGCAAAACCTTGTCTTCTTGTTATCTCTGTCATTATTCCTTCTGACATTTGATACTCTACAAGACTGATCAGAGTTGGAAACTCCACAGAGGGAACATAGAGCAAAGGCATTGCAAAAGCCATGATGATACCAACAGCAAATGATATTGCAAGGGATATAAGCTCATTAACGGTACCCTTTACAAATAGATCCCTATCTCGCACAACATATCCCAGTGCGACACCAAGCATCGGCCCCATTAATGGTGCCAATAACATAGATGCAACAATTATAGCAACGTTGTTTTGAATAAGCCCTATTCCTGACATGATTGCGGCAAAGACAGTAAAAGCAATGAAATCGAATGTTAAGGCAGATTTTCCTTTGACACTCTCATAGATTTCTTCAACCGCTAAGTTTGCTTCACGAGCAATTCTTTTTTCCTTTGTTTCTTCTACTTCACGGGGAAGAGATGCTTTGAGTTCCAGTATGTCAATAAAACCATATTCAACTCCAACACCTCTAGCCTTGAGCTTCTCTACTGTTTCAAGTACTGTTTCATCAGATACTCTAAATTGGAGAAAATGTGCATTATCAGCATTGAATCTGATGATGTTCTTCACATCAAGGCTATCGATAAGATAATCGTAGACCGATTGCGTTTTATCGAAAGGTAGCACAATTTGTACTTGTTTCAATTGGCAGCATCCTCGAGATTATAAAAAGTGGTGTCTGTGGGTCTATTAAGGTTTGCTCGACTGCTATGAATACACCATTTTGTATTACAAATTGCTTTTTTGTCGTATAACTACAATTTTTTTACAATATTGTGAGAGAAATCAATCGAGCATAATGGCAATTGCTGAAATTCTTATTGCATGGTTCCTCTTATCTCTAACTGGAGCCTTGGCACCCGGACCACTATCAGCTGCAGTTGTTATGCAGGCGAGTAGACGGGGTAAACTACACGGTATTCTTCCAATGGTCGGGCATGCAATCGTAGAGATCGGTATTGTTGCAGGAATAGTTCTCAGCGTGAACGCTTTGGTTCTGAATCAATTCACAATTGATTTGTTGATTGGATTTGGAGGATTTGTAGTGATTATTTTCGGACTATTAGCCATGAAGGATTATCAATACGAAGAACAAAATTCTGTTGAAGAATCATCTACTAATACATCAACGGTTGCAGAAGCAACTATTCAGGGAGCAGCAGTCAGTATACTCTCTCCATATTTTCTTCTTTGGTGGTTTGCCATTGGCTTAGCTAATGTTACTATGTTGATAGCTGAGCTTCAAGTAGGTATTAGTATCGTATTCATTGCAGCGTTACTAATCTTTTTGACTCATGTTTCCACAGATTTCCTGTTTGGAATATTCCTCTCTATTACTGCTGATAAAGCATCAAAACGTGCAAAAGCCAAAGGAATTAATTGGCTAAATGTTGGAATTGGTTTGTTTCAAATATTGCTAGGTATTTGGTTCATCATTCAGGCTGTTTTCTGAATTTTATAGACTATTTTATATCTCTTTGAAGAAAGTAAATATGATTGCTATGGAGAAACGGAGAAGTGTATTGGCATATTGTTTTGTAATACTTTCTATGTTCATGATACTCACTGCTAACAGGATAGCTGTTTCATCAGTAGACACGAAGATAGCGCAAAATATTAGTCAAGATACCGAGGGCCCAGCTTTTGGTGATTTTCACATCGTACCTGACTATCCGGATTCCTATGAGAGTGTTGCTGTTGGAATTGATATCGTTGATGACAATGGTGTAGATGCAGCCTATATTGAGTTTAACATTAGCGAAACTAGAACGAATAAATCGCTAACACATTTCTCAGATGATTTGTGGGGTACCGATATTCCTGGTACTTCGTACTTGAAAATAATTGTGATACGAGTCTATGCTGTTGATACATTGGGTAACTGGGCCACTTCATCTAGTAGAATTATCAACTTTAGAAATCCAAATCCCAATCCTGGACCAGATACTACAGAAACAGAAACCACAACTCAAGATTCACTAGCAATTTCTCCTGATACAATACGTCTGATTGTTATTGCTGGAACCGTCGGGATTGGAATTATCGCAATCTTAGTAGTAAGAACACGCCAGAAGTAGGTTCAATAACTACTAATGTCCAAGTTGAAAACGAGAAAACTTTTCATTTGGTGTACTCAAGAGATATCGTTAATCATGTCTAGAATATTGATAACTGGTTATGAGCCATTTGATGGATTCAAGATCAATCCGTCTGCTGAACTAGCAAAGTTTCTTGATGGAAAACACATTGTCACTAATTCGATTATTGGAACTGTATTGTCTCTTGATTACTCCACAGCTTTTGGACAATTTCTAGAAGCATTTCTAGATGTATCTCCAGACTTTGTACTCTGTTGCGGTCAAGCAGGAAGAGCTGCGATATCATTTGAGAGAATTGCAATCAACGCAGTTGGAAAGAAACCGGATAATGAGGGCAATATTCCAGAGAGTGATCTTATCGACTCAGAAGGCCCAGCTGCTTACTTCTCCTCTATCGAACTTGATAATATTGTGGAACTATTGAAAGCAGAAGGAATACCAGCTTATGTTAGTTATCATGCTGGTACTTATGGATGCAACTGGCTGCTGTATAAAGTTCTGCACTATATACATAGTCAAAATCTTTCAACAAAAGCGACGTTTGTTCACGTGCCTCCATTGCCAACTCAAGCTATCGACCAAGATAAGATGAGTCTCCCAACTATGCCTTTTGAAACAGCAAAGGAAGCCATGGAGATCGTCATAAAGAACCTATGACGATTTTTCTCCATTTACAAATAGTCTTTCAATACTTTGATAGCAATTATTGCAAGTAATGTGCTTATGATAATAGCAATGGTTCTTTCAATCAGCATGAATGGAAATATCACCAACCCGAAGACAGAACCTGGCAAATCAAGAATGAATATTGAACCTAGTGTCATCATCGAAAAATCTGAAAATGTTCCAATTGCTACAAGAGGAATGATATTGGCTTTAGATGTCAAGTCATCTGTGATGATATTATTTGAATGATATATTTGAAGAGTTAGTGCACATAAAGCGGCTACGAAATATCCTACCATGAACCACCACGCATCTGGACGCATAACCAGAAATACTGCAATCACCACAAACAAATATATTGCAGCTATTAGCGGACCCGGAATTTGCAATTCTCTTATTTTATGAGTGCTCCTCTTAGAAAGTCCGACAAATAATCCAGCTAAAGCTGGCCCAAAAACAAGATTTGGTAATGCAAGAAATAAACCTCCTATTATAGAAGACACAATGAGACCTATGACTCCAGCAAGAAGTCCAAACATGAAACCCCATCGGAAGTCAAAAAGTATTCCGAACAACGGAGCTATACAAATTGCAAAACTGATAATACTACCTGCTCCGATGAATGTACTCATAGGTAGTAACAAAAAAACACCATAAATGCCTGAAAAAATAGCTCCTAAAGCTATTTTGAAAGCTAAACTAGAACCACCAAATAGAGTCATGTCTTGGGTAGTTTCTTCTCCTTCAATCAATTTTATACTCCTCAACTGTCGCGAAATTCATATCCTTATCACCTTTCCGGAAGTTACGGAATGGAATTCCCTATCAGATAATTCATTAATGGGCTAGAATTGTCGTGAATCGTTGATGTGGAAATGGAAGAAGTTCTACTTGAAATGCGTGACTTAAAGATGGAATTTGATGATAAAATCCTCTTTGAGAATTTCAGCCTGAAGCTATGCACGAATGAAGTAATTGGACTTACCGGTCCATCTGGGTCTGGAAAGAGCACTATATTGCGAATAGCTATTGACCTCCTTACTCCGACAAATGGTACAGTTGAATTCTTGGGTAGGGAAGTTCATGAATGGGATCCAAGAGAATTGCGTAGTAAAATGGTAATGGTTCCTCAGCAAGCTCAGATGTTTCCGGGGACTGTAAAGGATAATTTATGCTGGGGCCTCAAAATTCATAATAAATCTGAAGATGAGGAGGACTTGAAAGAAATATTGGAGGAAGTTACTTTGCCTAGTTCAATGTTAGATAAAATTGCAGATAATCTTTCAGGAGGCGAGAAACAGCGAGTAGCACTAGCGAGGTCTCTTCTTCTTGAACCCAAAGTTCTGCTAATGGATGAACCCACATCTGCTTTGGATGAAGGGTCCACTCTAGCTGTAGAACAAACTATCCGTGATGTTTTCACTGAACGAGATCTGGGTGTTATCATAGTTACTCATAACAGAACTCAAGCAGAGAGATTTACCAATAGAATCGTTGAAATCAATGATACTGAGGAGGACTAGGAAATGCAAGATATTGTACAAATAATAGTAAATTTCGTGATGAATCAACCAGAGGAAGTGGTCAATGCATTTTACAGTTACTTGACAGCAATGGTATTTCTTGTAGCTTTGATTATTATCTCAAAATGGCAGGGTGTAGAAATAGCGAATAAACTGGTTGTAGGGACTATTCGCGGTACTATCCAAATTATCCTAATGGCGTTAATACTTATTGAGATTTTCAATCTTGAAAATATTCTGATTATTTTCCTCGTATTAACATTCATGTCATTCTTTGCAGCTTATACTGTTCAAGACAACTTAGATGATATTCCTAATTCATTCAAGGTTGCTTTACCAAGTATTTTGGTTTCCTCTCTATCTGTAATGGGAGTTGCAGTTCTATTAGGGGTCGTTGAAACAACAGGAGAGTTCATAGTTCCAATGGGTGGCATGATTATTGGTAATTCAATGGGTCTTACCAGTTTGGTTATAGAGAGAATGTGGTCTACAGCTCAGAAACAAAGAGGCCTTTTAGAAACAGCACTCGCTCTTGGTGCTTCTCCAGTTCAAGCTACAGAGAATACAATACAAGAATCTATCAGATCCTCTTTACTTCCAAACCTCAATAGGTATGCTTCACTTGGCGTTGTAAGTATTCCCGGTCTTATGAGTGGCATGATTATAGGTGGATTGAATCCTCTTGCTGCAGCTTTGTATCAGGTCCTAATATTCATCCTCATCTTCTTATCAGCAATTATCAGCGGAATCATTGTTTCCCGCTTGTTCCTTAAGGAGATGTTCAATGAACGGTTCCAGCTCACTGTTCCACCAGCTCAAGCCTAAAATTCATCAAGCTCCTATCGATAATTTCCAGAAGGAAAACGGTTAAAGGTAGGAGCTTTCCACTTCGGCTCAATAGACTTGGAGGTCAGATATTGAGCGACTCGGAGACCTTTGACATCGTTGTTGTTGGAGCAGGTGTTATTGGAGTAGCAACTGCATACTATCTTCAGAAAAATAACCCCGACAAAAGAATACTGATTTTGGACAGATTACCCGCAGCTGGACAAGCAAATACTGCTATGAGTGCTGCTGCTGTAAGGAATATGTTCGCTTCTTCGACAAATCAACTCCTTACTCATACATCAATAAAATGCATTGAACACATTCAGAATGAGATTGGATACGAACTTCTTTTTGAAAAGACTGGATATCTCTGGTTACTTAGTGATGATCAATTCAATCATGAATCAGTGCAGACCTGGATGAAACGAATGGAAACTTCAGGTATTCATTACAAAGTTTTCAACAAGGAAGAACTGAAAAATATGATTCCGGGTCTCAATGTCGATTTCACTAATGACGAAGAGGCAGAACTCATGAATTTGGAAGAAGTGAGCTATGGTCTTTTCGGTGGGGATTGTGGTGTTCTCGATCCTACAAGACTAGTCGAGTTCTATCTGGAAGAGTTCAAGAAAATAAGTGATGTCAAGCCGCGATTTGGTGTGGATGTAGAGGAACTTCTTCTCTCTGCAGACCCTCCTCTTGAACTTCCTGGTGAACCTTATGTCTGGCAAAATAAACTAGTCACTGGTGTGAAGACGAATAAGGGTGTTATTCATGCAGAAACAGTCGTTATCGCTACAGGAGCATGGGCTAATGAACTTCTTGACCCAATTGGAATGAACAGTCAAACAAAAGCAAAGAAACGTCAAATGTTTGTTCTACATGCGGACGAGAAAGAAGGTCTTCATAAGCTGCTTGATTCAAAAGGGTTCAATGAGTTAAATTGTATTCCATTCACAATTCTCCCTTCAGCAGGAGTGTATTTCCGTCCTCAATTACAGGAGCGTGGATTCTGGATTGGATGTGGAGATAAGCTAGGACGTGCTTATCATTACAAACATACTCCTTCATTTGATGTTGCAGAGAGTAGTTATTACGAAAATAGTGTCTATCCGGTTCTTTCCAAATACATTCCTGCTTTTGAAGGAAGTCGACCAGTAAACTCCTGGGGTGGCGGATACAATTATAGTCCTGATGCAATCCCGTTTGTCTACTATGAGAACGGTGTTTTAGTTGTAAATGGAGCTAGTGGTAGCGGAATAATGAAAGCTGATGCTATGGCTAGAATAGCAGATGCACTTTATCGAGGAGAAGAAGAAGCTGAATTGTTTGGTGGGAAAAAGATTTCATCCTCAGCATTGACTATCAAAGATCGGGATGTTGAGATTGAGAGCGTAGTGATTTAGAATAAGAGGAACCAAGATTTCCTCTTTCATATTCTATTAGTTTCTGCTAATATCTCCACAAACTGTATATAAGGCAGTTTCAGTATTTCGTGTATAGATGTTACATAGGACCATACAGTCAATGGGGGACTGAATATTTGACCAAAGCTAAAGTGCTAATTGTAGATGATGAACCACATTTACTTTCATTAGCAAAGAGATTCCTTGAGCGAGAAAATAGTAATATCGAGGTCGTGACAGTCAAAACTGCAGCTGATGCACTTGATTTGATAGAGCGAACCGAATTTGATATCATTGTTTCTGACTATCAAATGAGAGAGATGGATGGGCTTGAACTATTAGAGATAATCAGGGAGAGTGGAAATGATATCCCTTTCATTATATGGACTGGACGGTCACGAGAGGAGGTAGCTATTCGAGCTTTAAATTTGGGTGCAACTCATTATGTAAAGAAAGGAGCAGATATCAAGAGTCAATATGTGCAGCTTTGTCATTTGATTACACAAGCTGTTGAACATCATCGTGCACATTATGCTTTAATTGAGAGCGAAGAAAAATACCGTACTCTTACAGAGGAGTCAATCTTTGGTGTGGAGATCTTCCGTGTTGACCCTTTTGAGGTCTTGTACGTAAATAATGCAATGACCAGAATCTTAGGATATCCTACTGAAGAGTTCTATAATGCGGATATGCAAGCATTACAGGAAATCATGCATCCTGATGATATGAAGAAATATGCTGAAATTATTGAAAAACTTGCTAAGCGCGAGAAGATTCACTTAGAAAATATTCGACTAAAACATTCAGATGGTCATTATGTACATATCCAAGTGAGTGTTTCTCAGATTGCGTTTCAGGGAGAACCATGTCATATTGGTTTTGCAATTGATATAACTGATCTAGTGAAGAAATCCAAGGAAATTGAAGAAAAGACATCGTTACTTGAAGGAATTAATCGAATTCTATTAGAAGCACACTCATCTAATGACCGTGAAGCAATTGGTAAAATTGCTCTTTCCATTGCTAAACAGATTACAGATAGTAAGTATGGTGCAATTCTAAGTTTATTGGGGAACGAAGAAATTGATTTTTGGGTTGTTGCTGATGAAGTAATAAGAGATACCACTGTTTCTCGTCCCGAAGAGGGTTTTCCATATTCAGGGGCATGGGGAAAAGCTATCCTTGAAGGAAAAAGCTTGTACATCAATGATTATGCTTCATCATTCCCAGACTTTGACCCTCCTGAAGGACATATAGATATAGAATCTGTACTCATAGTTCCAATAAAGACAGCAGAAACTCGAAGAGGAGTCATCGGATTAGCAAACAAACCTGGTGGTTATTCATCTTCCGATTTAGAGATGATTGAAACATTATCCATTACTATTGCAGAGATTCTAATCACAACACACCAGGAAGAACTATTTCGAAGAATTCAACAAATATCTCCATTATATCTCGACCTTCTTGATACAATCTTTATTGCACTTGATGATAGAGGTAGAGTTGTTAGTGCTAACAAGACTGCTTGTAAAGTACTTGATATCTCGCAACATGAAATATTTGGAATGGATTGGTTTAGATTTTTTGTACCTCCTGAAGAATCAGATGAAGTTAGACATGTATTTGATTCCATGATTTCAGGAGAAATTGATCCAGTGGAAATATATACAAATCAGGTGATAACTACTTCTGGAGAAAAACGATTAATCCGATGGTACAATACATATTATAGGAATTCTGATGGGGAAATTGCTGGTAGTTATTCAACTGGTATTGATGTTACTGAAGCACACCAAATGGAATTAGAATTATCTAAGAAAGAAAAAATGTATCAGACTCTTTTTGAAGGAGCTGATATCCCTATTATGTTGGTGAGTGAAGAGGGAAAATATCTTGATGCAAATCCAGCTGCTTTGGAATTTCTTGAGTGCTCACTTGAAGAACTTAAAACAAAATATGTATGGGACTTCTCTGTTGATGTAGAACAGGATAAATCTGATCATTCACCATTTGTTTCTTCTCGACAAAACATCACCAAATACATAATCAATGGAAAAGTGAAAGTTCTATCACTTACTGTTCATCCAGTTGAATCTGTTGATGGTACTGTCCTATTTGGAATTGGTATCGATATCACAGACCAGATTGAAGAGCAGGAGGCATTTCTAATCGAAGCAAAGCAACAGAAAGCTTTTCTTGATTCTCTTAGGGATGGCGTCTGGTATCTTGATTCAGAATGGAAGACACAATATGTTAATCCTATGATGGCTGAAATTCTTGGTTATTCTGTTGATGAGATGAAAGGAAAAGGGTTGCTGGATTTTGTATTTCCTGAACATCTTGAAGAAACTGTTGCGAAAATGCAAGCTAGAGAAGAAGGAGAAGTAGAAGATCATGAATTCATATTTCAAAGAAAAAATGGTTCTTCTATTTTTACCGAAGTTCGTGCTTCGCCAGTATTTGATGAGACTGGACAAGTCATTGGAGCTATAGCAGCAGTTTCTGACATGACCAAATGGAAAGAAAGTGAACAAAAATTAGTAAAACAAAAAGAAGAACTTAGTGATTTTGCTCACAGAATGAGCCACGATTTAAAAGCACTACTTCACAATATTTTGGGATATAACGAGCTAATCGAAGAAGAAAATGAGTCAGCATTTACTGAAGGAATACGAAGACAGGTAGACCGAATCCAATCCTTGTTAGAACGTTCTGTAGAATTAGCAGATTCCGGTCAAATTATTGGCAAAAAAGAACCACTCTCATTGGAACATCTTCTTGACGAACTTCGAAGCGAATATTTGTCCGATTCCGTCAGATTAGAAATCGGAGAATTACCTAAAGTGAGAGGGGACCGTTATAAGCTAGACCAAGTTTTCTCGAATCTGATAAGAAATGCAATTGAACATGCAGATCCGACGACTATTTCGGTCACTTCTGAAGCACATGAAGACTACTCAGATATCCTAGTAAGGAATGATGGATTACCAATTGACCCAGAACTACGTCCCCTTCTTCTTACTTCTCAAATAAGTTCAAAGGCCGGTGGGGGCATGGGTCTAGTTATTGTTGAGAGAATAATTCAGGCACATCACTGGAAAATTTCTCTAGATAAAACTGAGAAGACGATATTTAGAATCCGGATACCAAAATCCGATATTGTATCAGAAGGACATATCTCCTAAGAGGATTTACATATAATAATGCATAGAATGTAAGCTACGACTTGAATATATTAACTCAGAAATTGAGTAGGGGACAGGAATGAAAGAATCCGAGTCTACGATACGTATATTGGTTATTGATGATGACGAGGATTTACTGAATATCGCAGAGGTATATCTCAGACGATTAGATTCACAATTCGAGATTACCACTGTGAATAATCCAAAAAAAGGATTAAGAATGATCCGTAGTGGTCGATTTGACCTCGTCGTCTGTGATTATCAGATGCCAGTACTTAGTGGGTTAGAGATTCTTAGAACAATAAGAGAAGAAGACAATCAGATTCCATTTATTATCTTTACCGGCCGTTCTCGTGAAGAAGTTGCGATTCAAGCTCTTAACCTTGGAGCAACAAATTTCATCAAGAAAGGATCGGATCCAAAGAGTCAATACACAGAATTAGCACATTTGATAAAAAATGCTGTTAGACATAGGAGAGATAGTTTAGCTCTGGTTGAATATCAGAAGGAACTAGAACTTAGAAATAGGATATCCTCAGTGTTTCTTACCAAGACTGACGAAGATATGTTCTATGAAGTTTTGAATATCTTCATTGAAGCTCTGTCAAGCAATTTTGGTATTTTTGGTTATGTTGATGAAGAAGGGAATTACATCTGTCCCACGTTAACACGGGAAATTTGGGATGCTTGTCAAGTAAGTGATAAAACCCTAATTTATCCCCCTGATGAGTGGGGAGGTCTTTGGGCAAAATCAATGAAAGAGAAGAAAATCCAGCACTCCAATGGACCGTTCAATCTTCCTGAAGGTCATGTACAGATTAAACGTGTAATCAGTTGCCCAATTATCTATCAAGGTGAATCAATTGGCAATATTCTTGTGGCTGACAAAGAAACCGAATATGATGAGAATGATATTCGAATATTGGAAACACTGACCAGCGCTCTTGCTCCAATTCTCTATGCATATCTCCAACGTGATCGTAAAGAGCGTCAACGACTCCTGGCTGAATCAGCTTTGCGCGAAGAACGGAAGAAGTATCGAGAGTTATACAACAATGCGTTAGTTGGTTTGATTAGAGCAAAACTTAGTGATGGTATCATTCTTGAATGTAATGACACATTTGCATCGATGATCGGATTTGATAATTCAGAAGCAGTACAAGGTAAAAGAATTGTTAAAGCAATGCATGTAGACAAGGAAGATGTAATTCGTGTTGAAAGAGAAATACGAACTGGTTCGTGTATTACTGAGCTTTCCTTGAAATTGCTAAATGGTAATAACATCAGAATTAGACTCCAAGCAAAAGCTTACTTTGAACAAGATTTCTTTGAAGCTACCGTCATTGATATGACAGAAGAACAGCGAGCAAGAGAATTACTGAAGTATAGCGAAGACAAATTCCGGAATATCTTCGAATTGTCTCCAATAGGTTTGGCAATTCTAGATTCAGATGGATGTATCCTAGAAGCAAACAGCTCTATCCTGAATACATTCGGTGTGAAAAATTTGCACGACGTTCTTGGTTACAATATTTTCCAAGATCCGAACCTATCTCTTGAAGGGAGAAAGAAAGTTGTGTCGAATGGAGCATATGGAGCAATTGCTCCATATGATTTTTCATTAGTTCAGAATAGGTCATTATATCACACTTCCAGAAATGATGTAGCATTTTTCGATGCAACATTTATTTCCTTTGAGAGTATGCTCAATACTCAATTTTACCTCTTTACAGTAAATGAAGTCACTGTTCTGAAGAAAATTGAAATGAAATTGAGAGAATCTGAAGAGAATTGGAAACGATTGATACAGCATTCTCGGGATGTATTTGTACAAACTGATAAATATGGCGAAATCATATTTGTCAATAGATCATTAAGCGGCATCCCTGCTGAAAAATTGATTGGCCAAAATGTTTTTGATTATATTAAAACTTCTCTCTATGATGATAAAGAGCTATTAGAAACCGTAACTAAGAATGGTGAGATTGTAGAATATCAGTCGAGATATTTTGACGAAGAAGAGTATATTTTGGAAATTACTGCATCACCAACGTTTGAGAATGGACGGATTTCTGGAATGATTTTGAAAGTTTCAAATGTCACTGAACGAGAAAACTTATTGGAAAAACTGAAAGCCTCAGAATTGAAATATAGGACTTTAGCAGAGAAATCCGTACAAGGTGTTACTCTTTTTCAAGATAGTAAATGTGTTTACGTAAATTCAGCACTATGCAAATTAGTAGGTTATTCAGCAGATGAGATTCTAGGAGAAAAAGTTGAATCAATTGTTGAGATATTGCACGAAGATGATAGAGAGAAAGCACTCAGAAGATTCTATGAGAAATATTCTGGAAAAAGCAACAGGCAATCTATGGAATACAGGTTTGTCCACAAGGATGGAACTATTAAATGGGTTGAATTGTTTTCATCCCTAATTCACATAGAAAAAAAACAAATGTTACAAATTCTTGTGATAGATATTTCTGAGAGAAAACAATACCAACAAAGACTAGAAAAAGAACGTCAGAAACTATTTGATGTACTTGAAAATATTCCAGCATTTGTATTTATATCAAAACCAGGGGGGATAATTGAATGGATGAATCCTATAGCTAAGAGTCTATTCGAGAAAGAATTCATTCTATCTGAAGATGATGATGCAATTATGCCAATGCCTGATGGTATTGATACTAAACGAGGAAGTTTAAGAGATATTGAATGGACTACAGGGGACGGAAAAACATTCACAATCCGGTCAAGTCCTTTTATTGATATCACTGGTGAAAGAATGATTCTACATGTTGGAATAGATATCTCAGAACGTGTTGAATTCGAGAAGCAATTAAGAAGTAAGAAGGCTGAACTTAGTGAGTTCGTTGAAAGAATCGCTCATGACCTACGAGGGATGCTCCAAGTTATTTCTGGTAGAGTTAGCTTAATTGAAGGGAAACAAAACCAGGAGAATGTGACTGAGATTCAAGATACCATTCATATGATTCAGACTCTGCTCTCCAAGTCCGTTGCACTCGCAGATGCAGGGCTTATTATAGGCGATTTGACCGATGTTGATTTGAATGAATTAGTCAACAAAATAGCAAGGACCGTCATACCTGAAACTATCAAATTTGAAAGCGACCATTTACCAAAAGTTTATGCTGATCGTGAGAAATTATCACAAGTTGTGTTGAATTTACTGAGAAATGCTATTGAACATGGAAAACCTACTAAAATCAGCATTCTATCGGAAGAAACCGAATCACATTCAGATATTATATTTGTAAATAATGGTATACCGATAGATTCCAGTATTCGCGATTCAGTCCTTTCACCAAGTTTTACAAGAAAATCAAAGAGGGGTATTGGATTGAAGATTGTTAGTAGGATTGTTTACGCTCATGGTTGGGAGATATCTTTAGATGATAAAGAAGATACTAGCTTCCGGATTCGTATTCCAATTCAACATATAATAAAGTAGTACTAATGGATATTCATTCTTGAGTATTGTCCATTATACTGACAGGTACTCTCATCTCTTTATCAAACTTCCATGGAATATCTAGAGTTACTTTGAGCTCAAATTGGATTTTAATTAGGTCACTTTTGAAGGGAAATGGCCAAGCTGGATAAGTCAACAGAGTGGGCTCGAACCATGTACCTCGTGACATTTCTGAATCTTCAATATAGATTTCTGAAACAGTTCTTACGCTTTTTCGCTTTCTCCCTTGAGGTGAGACCTCTTCTATCTGCAAAATTTCCACTCTTACACCACGCATTTTTAGGTCCGGATCGATACAGAGTTTGATTGGAAAACGTTTTCCTGGGATTATCCTAATATCTGGTACCTCAAGTCTCGCGATGATAATTCCTTCTTCTTCAATGGTAGCATTCTCACTCTGAATATCGGGAGGTGCGTGTTCCTCTCTCACTCGAACTTCTTGTTTATCAGATTTATCGAACGCCCATGAAATCTCAATTTTTGCTTCGATATGATAACGAATACTGGAATAGGCTCCTACAAACGTAGCTGGTGAGCCATCTGGGATTTTAAATGAGAAACCATAGATATTTTCTCCTTCCTGCAAAGTGGTCTTTTCTGCGATGATTTTCTGTTCCTGTACATGGTCTCGTTGTTCTATGATATCATGTTTATGTCTTCCAGAACCAATTGTTATCCGCGATTCTTCCAAACCATGAAAGGTGATCCATATTTTTTCACAACTGAACTCTTTATTGCTTTTCACAATCAAAGTTCCATCTACTGTTTCTCCAGCTTCATAGAATTTTTTTGGGAGCTTTATCTCAACCTTCTTCATAATAGCTCTACTCCTCTCATGGATGATACGATTTTAACAATACCAATTATTGAATGATTCACCTAAATCATATTAAATACTACCTTCAATACCTTCGACTTAGGTAAATGAATTCTAACTATCATACACTTTTACATAGTATTTATCAGATATTTTTTGCTAGGTTTCTTATGAAAATAGAGGATTACGAATTTGGAAAAGTAAAAATCAATGGTAAGAAATATGAAGACGATCTTATCATTATTGATGGGACTATTTACCCGAAATGGTGGAGAAAAGAGGGACATAACCTTCATCTGGAAGACCTGACTGAAATATTCTCCAGAAAACCAGACACACTGATAGTAGGAACTGGGTTTTATGGACGTATGAAAGTATCTGAGGAGATAGAAAAAGAATTGGAACAGATTGGATGCAAGCTGATAGTGAAGAAGACAAAGGACGCTGCCAAAATCTTCAATGAAATTTCCGATGATAAGACGATCGCTTTAGCTATTCATCTCACCTGTTAGTGGTTTCACTTACTGATTATACTTTCATTCTACTTTCATTTTATTTTACAAGTGCATGCCAAATAGCCCAAATACTAAGCGGTCTCATATACATTGAAGCTCGAAAGTTTCCATCTTTGGTCCATGCTTCTGGAGTTCTGAACCAATATCCTCTATCTCTGTAGACCACTTCGTAGATTCCTTTGGCAGTATTGAAACCTTCATCAACTAACCCTTCGTAAATCATCTCTGCAGCTACTCCCATTGTTGTTCCGGTCCAAACCTCCGCAGACTGCATACTACTATTGTCTATGGACCCGTCTGGTCGCATCCCATTCATCGCACCCATTTTTCCTGAAGCATATCCTAGAACGTTGAATTTGTACACGGATTCCATTGCTTTTCTTGCTTTTACGGGTTCAATTATTCCCTCCAAACCGGAGGCATGTAAATACCATTGACCAGCAAGCTGGTCTGCCATAATGCTATCACTATGTTTCCCCTCGCTAGAGTCAAAATTAAAGTATTCACCATTCCAGAGTTTTTCTTCATAGACAGATAATCCATTCTTCAAAATTTTCTGATATTTAGTGACTATCTTTTCATCTCCTAGGATTATAGCCATCTCAATCATGCATTTTACAGATGCAAGATAGAGACCTCCACAATATGCACTGACCCCTTCCATTGTCCAAGTGTCATAGGTCTGGTCTGGAAATCCCTCATTTTCAATCATACCATCTTGATCTGTATCAAAGTTATCAAGATACTCCATAGCAGCTACTACTGAGGGCCAACACTCCTTAAGAAATTCTAAGTTTCCAGTCAGATAATAATCTCTATAGACCTGAAGAACGAATTTACTATTGAGATCCTTCCATCGGCCTACATCTTGAGCATTGTATGCGTTCAACGCAATCCATGGGTCTTCTTGAGGCATACCTACATCGTGGGGGATGACTCCAAGTGGTTTTCTTTCTGCTTTTCCACCCTCGAATAGTAGCGTTCTTTCTCTTTCATCTTGCATTGCTACACTTTTAGCATAGTCACGTTGAATGCTAAGTTCAAGTTTTGGCCAATTCATTACTAGTGCAAAACTCGCGTAGAAATGAACATCATAGGTATTGTAAAATGGATAATCAAAGCATTCCAAATATCCAAATTTTCCTACACCTTCAGTTTCCAGTCCAGTGTCAATTTCACCTGTTTCCCAAGCGGTTCCACCGTCAACTAAGTAGTATAATTCATTGAATAACATACCCTTCAACCAATCTGGAATATCTGCGTCCAAGATAGGTTTTTGCCAATCAATAACCTGCTTTTCCCAATTTCTCCAAGAATCCAAAGCTCTGATTGCTATAGCTATTGCATTATCTCCACTCGTATCAAAGAATCTTGTATATCTTCGATACCACTCTCTTCCGTATCCAAAACGGATTATTGGAATATCCCATGACAATACGAAGACTATCTCTTTCTTCTCATTCGCTTCCAGAGTTGTTTTTGCACATAGAGCAGCTCCAGTCCGCTGAAGTCCTGCAGGTCGATAGTGTTCTATCTCAGTAAGTCTGCCTTCACGTCTGAAATCATGCCATACCTCTGTGCCATTATGGTCGGTACTAAACTCATTACAGGCTGAAATATCAATCCCCTCGTTTCCATCAACTCCAATTGCAAAGGATACAGGATATACCTCATCTGTTCTCTCATGTCCTAATTCTATGAGAACCCTGTGTGCACCTCGATTCTCAACATGTGTGTAGTCTCCCTCTTTCGGTCTTCTAGAGGGATTGATGGAATTTTCCCAGGTAAACATCAGAGATGTTTCAAGAGGGGTTTCTGAGACATTTTCTACTTCCCATACGAACACTCCAACAGGGAAGGAAGTATGCTCGTAATTGTGACCAATTACTGGAGAAATCTGTCTGCACGTCATTCTTAGACCTTTATCCGAGAAATCATATCCTGTCCAAGCTCTTGGGAATAGAGCATGATATTCTGCACGTCTCGGACTCATTCCCCAGCTCCATTCTTTGAGTCGATCTCCTTCTGGTTTTCGTACGTTCAAGGTCTGAAGAAAAATATCTTCATTATTTCTAATTCTCACATGAAACTGGTTTGCTAATGATGGTTCATAATGGTGCTTTCCGATTTCGAGATGCCACCTAGCAAAATCACCCAAGTATGACCTACCAATACTACCTGCTCCTATTCCTCCGATGGGTAATCCTTGATTATAACCGTCATCAAGTGCCTTAACGCCTGAAAATCCTGAAGGAGGTTCCCCATCTATGCCAGCTCTTTTCGATTGTCCTCTCATACGGAAGTATGTGGGTATCATTTTAAGTATGAATTTCAAGGGATAACCCCTTGGTTTTCCTACTTTTTTAGGCTTGGATGTAAATGGCATTTTCCAAGCGCATACTGGTATCTCATCCATATCTCAGACCTCAGATATACCTGAGTAAATCTACTATATGTTTCTTCGTAGTAGTATTCAAGTAGAAGCTGAAGATTAGTTCTTAATCACTAATATTTCAGATATCCATTGTATTTATTAAATATTACAAACTTTTTCAATTTGAATTGTGATACTTCATCTCGTAATACTAAAAAGATTACAATGCTATATCTATACAGAAAATAACCTATCAACCAATTATAGGAGCTTGAATAATGAGGACCTGTCAAAACTGCGGAAAAGCAAATCAACCAACAAGAAAATACTGTATAAGGTGCGGAAAATCCCTTATCAGAGTGAAACCTGAGAAGAAAGAAGAAAGTCCGAAAATTCAAGTTCCAGAGGTAGGAACCGTAACCACAGCTGCCTCATTTCAAGCTGGTCAAGGTACAACTCAGACCTCAGTTAGTAGCAGTCCTCCACCAAGTCCAACTACAGAAGACAAATGGGTACGTCCAAGTGAAGTATCCCGAGATCGAGTTAGATCCTCCAGAGCTCCCAAAGTCATGTCTGAAATGGAAAAAGCTAGACAAGCTTTTGAAAGAGCAAAAGAAGTAGGAATAGAAGAAGATAGTTCTGGAATAGTTGAATCAAGAATGGTACGAGCCAGCGAAGTTCGTGAACTATTAGAACACCGTCAGGAAATCATGGATGCAGCTATGACACCTGAAGAACCACCACTTCCTCCACAAGAGATACCACATGATTCACTGGATGAAGTACCGAAAGACACTACTTCCCTAGAAGAACCAAAGCTTTCTGCTAGAGTATCTCACGAGTTTCGTTCTTCTAGATATGAATCTGATGACCTTGACGAAATCGATTTTGAAATTACAGAATCTGAAATTCCAGAGTCAGAAAGTAAGCCCGATATTATTGATAAAGAAAAGGTTGCTACATGCCCTAATTGCGGAACGGTTCATGGTATAGATTCCTTTGAATATCCTAATGAAGTGTATAGTGCTATGGGAACTGCTCGCTTGAAACATGCAAAGATGCTAGTAGTGAAAGGGAATGGACAAGAAGCATCACGCTTCTTGCAGATTGCAATTAGTCTTTTCATGAAAGCTGAAAATAAGACCAATCTTGAAGAAGCGAGAAGATTATTGGAATCAGTAAGTTTGAGCTGGGACTAGGCTTTTAGCCAGAGTCGCTCAAACTGCTCTCTCTCTGATTCGAATTTTGAAGGGTCTTTACACATCATTAAGAATTTCCCGTCATAAGATACTTCCTTCAAACTCTTGAAAATCGGCTGGAATTCGATCTTGCCACCCCCAATCGGAAGATGTTCATCATACCGTACAGCGATCTCCCTTACTGTTTCAGGAGGTACATTTCCCTTTTTCCTGAGTTCTAACACTTCATCAATCATTAATGCTCCTTTATTATCATGAACATTAACCATTGCTATACTATCCTGAAACTCTTGAATGATACCTAAAGCTCGATTTCGATGTGCCATAATCTGTGCATGACCGATGTCTAGAGCAATTTTCACCTCAGGACATTTTTCAGAAAGTAACATCAATTCAGTGTAATATATCCCTAGGGTCTCGACTGCAAGCTGGATTCCATTTTCTTTTGCTGCATCACAAGCAAGTGGGATATTTTCAAGAAATTGATCAATATCTTCATCATCATAGAATATTGAGGACAATGTAGAATGAAAGGTCACTAAATCCGCATTAATCTGGCTTCCAATATCAATGTAAGGTATTATCTCACGGGCTAAATCTAGGGGTTTCCAATCTGGACTGCTAGGAAGATGAAGAGTTGGTTTCACATCAGCTTCCAGAAGCATGTGCTTTGTTTCACCAAAATTCAAGCTATGATCTAAGTCCATCCTTAGATCAATAAAGTCTGGTTTTTTTGAGAGAGCTTCCTTCACCTGTTCGGTGTTTCGTGCAAATGTTCCTATCTCCATGCGGTCCACCTGTTAATTCTGTGATGCCACATGTCTTTATGGCTTTTGGTCATATTAGATATATTCAAGCTATTCTCATAAGTAAATATTCCCTTTTTCTTATGCTGTAAGGGACCTAAGAAACAGCGCTAATCACACAATATATGTTACTTTGATTGGGTGAGATACTTGGAAGTTACTACAAAATTTATCACTGATAGTGAGGCTGGAAAAAGATTACTTACTGATGCGGGTTATTCCACGGAACATGCAATAGACGCAGTTGCTATGTTGGGCGAGCTTTGTGTATTATCCACAATTGTCGAAACCATGACAGAAAACTATGAACGCGGAGAACTATTACCACCTAGATTTGAGGTGGATTTGGATGTTCCTCCAATGCAACTGTATCGCGGAAAGAATATTGACATTTTAGAATATATGGTTAGTAGAAATATCCTTGTTCCGAGAAGAGGTAATACATACCGTGTTATGCTAAGCTCAATGATGAATAGAATTTTTTCATTAACAGGAAATGATGACAAGGAATCAATTAGAAAAAAAATCAAAAATATTCGTCAGACTGAAGCTTATCTTAATTTTCTGGATGAAGTGGAATGGGAATTAGTCCAAACGGTTCATGAAAATGTTGATGCTAAGTACCTAGATACTGATGAACTGGAAACGATGTTAACACCAGATAACCTGTTGGAATCATTCAGACAAGCTCAGCAAGCTCAGAAGAAATTACGAGAAGTTGAATCCGATAAAGAGCTTGCAAAATACAGAACACAATTCCGAGAAGCAATCGAGAGTCTTGCTGAAAACATTGAGAAAGAAGCTAGTCGTCAAAGAAAAATAATGGTAGAAACTGCAATCTACCCTCGTTCGTTTATAGGAAGACGGGATGAACCACTGGTGAGGAGTTCTTGGGCATTAAAACCTGATTTCAAGAATCATCCTCTTATCATTAAATTTCAAAAAGTGATCAAGAACAATCACGATACATTATCCGAATTGGCTGATCTATATGAGGATTATATTCGTGAAGTTGTGGATGGGTTGGATAGTGTACATCGAGATGAAACAGATTCCGAAATGGAAAAGCACTGGGAGAAGATTGATACACACGCAAAAGCTCTCAAAGTGCAGGCTCTAATGATAGAAAAATCAGTAAGCTCTATGGATTCGCTCTTTACCGAGCATTAGCATAACTGCATAAGAATTAAAACCACCTAGCGATAATATCCAGATAGTCAAAGAAGCGGAGAGTTGTACAACTGCCAGAAAACGCTGATTACTTGTTCAAACTGGTATTTCTCGGTGAGGGAGCCGTAGGAAAGACCAGCCTCGTGGGTCGCTATGTATACGATTCATTTGAGGGTGGATATCTCGCAACTATTGGCACTGATATCCATATTAAAATGGTCAACCTGGAAGATGCCAAGGTGAAATTGGTAATATGGGACATTGCGGGACAGGATAGCTTCGCACAGTTACGAAAAGCTTACTATCAGAATGCTAGTGGAGCATTTTTCGTCTTTGATACTACGAGACCTGAAACAATAGAACGGGTTGACAAATGGGTGGATGCCTTGTATGGAGTTACTGGTGACATCCCTCTCGTACTTGTAGAGAACAAAGTGGATTTACCAACTGAAATTTCTGAAGATGATAAAAAGCAGCTAACAGAAAAACTCGGAGTCAGTATGATTCAAACAAGTGCAAAAGAAGACACAAATGTTGAAGAAGCTTTCATTACCATGACTAAAGAAATTCTGGAAAAAGCTAGAACAAGAAAGATAATCTAGACCATCAAGCCGAATGACTTAATTCGGTGTTCTCCATCTTCAGGATATATATGACAAACCTTGAACCAGACTTTGTGCATAAGATTGTCTTCCTAGGAGATTCTGGTGTAGGCAAGACCTCCTTGGTGCAGAGATATGTCTATGATAGTCTCGATCCACAAGTTGGACGCACTATAGGTGCAATTTTGCATGTAAAAACAGTAGTCTTTGAAGACGAAACTCACAAATTGGTGATTTGGGATCTTGCAGGAGAGCAGTCGTTCTCAGAGTTGCGTGAGCAGTATTGTGCAAATGCAACTGCAGCATTCTTTGTTATTGATACCACACGTCCAGAAACTCTGGAATCGGTAGATGAGTGGCTAGGTGCCTTATTTTCTGCATCAGGAAAAGTTCCAGTAGTAATGATAGAAAATAAGATTGATTTGGAATCAGTATTTAGTCCGGGTCAAGTGGAAGGATTTGCTGAATCGAGAGAGATGAAACTCATAAAAACAAGTGCTACTGAGAACAAGAATGTAAATCGAGCTTTCCATGAACTTGTTGGTGAGATAAAGCTTAGACTTCGAGCACAGGCATCTGATTCTGGCTCGAAAGTCTAGTGTACTAATGCGGAGCATCTGAAGCGCTACCTTTGTATGCCAATCCTAATTTTTTCCTCTCACCAGTATGCATATAGACTGCACGTTCAGCAATTGCAAATGCGTAATCAGCTGCACGTTCACAATAACGACCAATAATGATATAGAACATTGACATTGTTGTGATATCCTGTCTTTTTCTCAGATACTCTACAATTTCTTCAAACATACCCGAAGTTTCATGGTCGCTTTCGGACTCCATTTTTTCGAGTTCATCTATTCTTGACAAGTCACCTTTGAGAATTCCGTCCATGGCTATTTTCAGAGTTATCATTGCCAATTCTTCGAGATGGGGAATCGATTCAAGTTCCTTGTAGTGTTCTAAATCCTTACAAAGGATAGTGATATGTGCAATCTTGTATGCATATCTTCCTACTCTGTATAAATGATGACTAACGTATAGATACGTAGCTAATGCTCTAAGGTCTCGTGCCACAGGTTGTCTTCGAGCGATGGTTTCCAGAACATTGTCTTCGATGCGTACAGATAACTCTTCAATATCATCTGACATGTCTTTTACCTGATGAGCGAGATCTGTGTCTAAACCAGAAAAAGCTCTGATAGATTCTGTAAATGCTAGCGACACGATTTCATGCAATCGTTTTAATCTTCTTGCAGTTTCTTCTATATAAAATTCTAATTGTGTTTTCATATTATCCACCTCTAACCAATTCTTCCTGTAATGAAAGCTTCAGTTCGTTCGTCCCCAGGAGCTTGAGCAATTCTGCTTGTGTTATCAAATTCTACTAGTTCACCAAGGTACAGAAAGGCTGCTTGGTCTGAAACACGAAAAGCTTGTTGAACATTATGAGTCACTAAAATGATGGTGTAGTCCTTTTTTAGTTCGGTAATAAGATCCTCAATTTTTCCTGCACTGATAGGGTCGAGTGATGAGACAGGTTCATCCATAAGCAGTACTGGTGGGTCAACAGATAGTGCTCTAGCAATACAAAGTCTTTGTTGTTGTCCACCTGATAAGTTGGGTGCAGGATGTTCAAGATTGTCCTTTACTTCATCCCATAAAGCGGCTTTTTTGAGTGATTGTACTACAATATCTTCTAATTCATCTTTGTCAGAAATCCCATGCAATTTGGGACCATATTCAAGATTTGCCCTAATGCTCATCGGAAATGGATTGGGTCTTTGAAATACCATCCCAACTCGTTTTCTGAGATAGTATACATCTGCGTCTGGAGCAAGCACATCCTCTCCTTCTACGTAAATGTGGCCTTTTGCCCGAAAAGTTCCTATTGTATCATTCAATCTGTTAATGGTACGAAGTAGGGTGGATTTTCCACAGCCACTCGGTCCCATAATTGCTGTAACAGAACAATCCTCAAAATAGCATGATATATCTTTGAGTATGTGTTTTTTTCCAAACCAAGTATTGAGGTGTTCAACCTCTATTTTGTATCGTTTACTCATTAAACAACCCTTCTTGTTAGTTTTCTTGATAACACATTGGCAATAACATCTATTGCTAGTACGATCATCATAAGTGCTAACGCGGTACCGTAAGCTTTCGCTTGTAGGACTGCGTTTGGATTAATTATGTAAAGATAAATTGTATAGGGCATCGATGCTACCCATGACTCAGGTCCGAATAATCCCTTTGGCTCGAAGAGACTATATCCAGAAGTCAAAATAAGTGGTGCTGTTTCTCCCATTATTCTGCCTATAGCAAGCAGAATTCCGGTGATAATTCCTGGAAAAGCAGCTCGTATAGTTACATTCCAAGTAGTTGACCACTTTGTTGCACCTAGAGCAAGTGAAGCTTCTCGTAAAGAAACTGGTACCGCTCGAAGGGCTTCTTGAGTGGTACGTAATACGGTAGGTATCATCATAAAAGCCAGAGTGGCTCCACCTGTAAAGAGGCCTCTACCGATATGAAGAAAGTCAACAATGAAAGCCATACCGAAAGCTCCAAACACAATTGAAGGAATTCCCGCAAGAATATCAGCTGCAAATTCAATTATGTTTCTCAAAGTCCCAGGCGCTAGATATTCTGTGATAAAAATTGCACCAAAAACACTTAGTGGAATTCCAATACTTCCTGCTACTATAACTAACCAGAGAGTTCCAACTATGGAATTTCTAATTCCTAAAGCTTGTCCTGGTCCCGGATTTGTAGTGAAGAACTCGATACCTCTCCCGGGTTCTGAACTGAATATTATTTCTGCTCCATTAGATACGACTTGATATAGGACTAGGAAGAATGGTAAGATGACTATTAGAGAAACTACTCCTAATCCAAATTTGAAGATTACATCTGAAAAATCTCTTCGAGATCTTGAAGCTCTTCTAAACTGAGATTTTAAGGAACGAAAGTCTTCTTTTATTTTTTCAACAAGTGTGACGTTCTCGCTTGGTTTCTTAACTCCAAGTTCTTTTGTTTCTGTCATCTTGGCTCACTCCATACCTCTTGTTCTCATGCCCCATCTAACAAACACTTTAGCTATAAGCGTGAAGCATATCGACATTGCTAACAGAACAAGACCAATTGTGAAAAGTGCCGCTCGCCATAGGGGTTCACTTGCTGTTACCCCAAGTTGAACAGTAATGATGCTGGTCATGACATAGGTGGGGTCAAATAATGTATATGGGATATTTAGTGCATTTCCAGTAACCATAAGAACAGCCATTGTTTCTCCGATAGCTCTTCCAAGTGACAAGACTACAGCAGCACCAACTCCTGGTAATGCTGCTGAAAGTACTACCTTTCTAGCAGTTTCACTTTTAGTGGCACCTAATGCAAGAGATGCCTCCCTGAATGTTCTTGGAACTGATTGCAGGGCATCCTCCGATACAGCAACAACTGTAGGTAATAGCATGATTGCTAGAATAAGGCCTCCACTAAGAACTGAAAGACCGCTAGAAGTAGACCCTTGAAACCAGGGCATCCAAGCTGTTATCGGGTTACTTTGTAATGCTGGTGCTAAATCAGCAACCGCGAAACGTAATGTAGTAAAAGCCCAAAGACCATAAACAATTGATGGAATCGCTGCCATCATTTCTACAATCATTCTTAATGGGGTACGGAGCCAATCTGGACAAAATTCGCTGAGAAAGATAGCTCCTCCAATGCCTAAAGGCACAGCTATGATGATTGCTAGGCTTGAACACATCAATGAACCAACAATAAAAATGGCAATACCAAAGGCGTCTTTTGAGTGATTCCATCTGGTGTCAAAAATGATACCAGGACCATATTCTGGATTAAGGATGATTGGAGTGGATTCAATCCAGAGCATGGTAAGGATAAGGACAATAATACAAACTCCCATGAACGCAGGTATGAAAAGACCCATCCGACCAAACAGATCAACTCTTGCTGGTCCCTTAGCAGTACGCAATTCATGGATAAACTTTTGAGCAGATTCCTTGTACTCGGTTAGCTTTCCTTTTTTCTCGAATTCTTCTGGTGAATCCTTGTAGGGATCTGTGTCCTGTACTGTCAATGTTTTTGACCACCAAGTTTAATCATATGAAAGAATTGTAAGGTTAATTTTGCGAGAATAGTTCTGGTTAATAAATTAAGAGGGAAGCGCACAAAAAAATTCGCGCTTCCAATCATTTCGTGCTTATACTATACGCCGGGTGTCATTCCCTGAACAACGCTGATAGCGAAGCTACCTGCTGATGTTCCGGTAATAGGTACATATCCGACATCAGGAACGAATTGTTGTCCGGTTGTCAAAGCCCAGTTCAAGAAAGCGATAGTGTACCACTTCAGACCGGTTGGATTGACAAGATAGAATAACAATCGTGCGATTGGATAGGCACCAGCTTGATCACTATTGAATAGGTTTACACCTGGATCCGTAATCTCTGTTGGGAGTGCCTTGAGAGCATTTGCTACGGTTGGCTCAATGTACTCATCGAGTTCAGGATTGTACAACCAAATTGGTTCAAGATCGCCAATAAAAGCAAATCCTACATAGCCAATGCTTGCTTCATCACCACCTATAGCTGAGGCAACACCGGGGTTACCATCTACTGCTTGTACATGTGATGGCCAAGCAAGAGCCTCATCATGACCATGGCCCCAAACATAGTTAGCATTGGGATTTGTTGTGTCATCTGAGGTTTCTAGCCACTTGGCAAAAGTAGCAGTTGTACCGCTTGCGTCTGAACGCCCATAAACCACTATATCGCCAGTAGCATCAACTTCAACAGCGAAGGTTGTTTCAAATTCTTCCCAAGTAGTGACATTGCCATTGTATATTGCTACAACCATGTCACAATCCATTTTCAATCCAGAAGTGTTTACTGCTGGATTTGCAACGACTGCTAATGCATCAAGTGCAACAGGCAGAATGTGCATATCTGGGTTAGCTGTTCGCCAATCCTCCTTTGGATAGGAAGAAGAAGCTCCGATGTCAACCAAACCGAGTGCAGAATCTTCTTGACCCTGTCCACTACCACCGCCAGTTGCACTGAAAGTGAAGGTTGGGTAGTAGGTTCCGATTTGTGATGACCACTCTGTTGAGAGGGGCAGGACAGTTGTTGATCCAGAAGATGTGATCGTGTATTGGGCTGGTCCTGCTGCGGGGTTTAGTACAAACATAACACCTGCACCAGCAATCAGACCAATGAGCAATCCTGCGATAAGTCCGGTCATTTTATCATCCATTTTATTTGAATGCTCCATCTGTTTTATTGTGTTCCGACGTTGGAACCCCAAGTATAAGAGCTACGCATATACATCAAGTACGTAAATGCTTAACATATGATACATATGCTATCTACTTAATATGCTGACTTGTTGGCTAGAAAGTAGCCAGAAGGCTAAATGACCAAGTAGAGAAGTAATAACATAACTGGATTTTTCTTACGGAGAGATTCTTTCTTCTTCTTTGGGAAAATTCAGAATACGTGAACTTCGTGCATTTACGACATTTACATATTGGATATGTAAAGATAAACATTTGAAACAAAGGATGACTCTCAATGATCACTACGAGAAAATTGAACAAAGTACGTAACTCATTCTACGTCTATCTTCCACGTGATTGGTGTGATACCTACAACCTGAATAAGGATAGTGAGGTTAAAATCCAACAATCACCCGAAGGTACTCTTATTGTATATCCTCCAGAATTCGAACCTAAAAAAGGTGGATTGCTGAAATTCGTTATTGATGAGAGTAACAAAGATAGTGTTGAAAGTATGCTCATAGGTGCATACATTGTTGGGTCTGCAGGTATACACATTGAATTTTCAGAAGAATTGGAACTTGAAACGAGAGAGATGATTAGTAGATGGATTCGACGTCTACCTGGTTTCGAGATATTGGAAGAACATAGTCAGAGTATAACTATTAGTGAAATTAGCGAGATACAAGTAGTCATGCCTATTCTCAAAAGGCAGTTTGCTACAACAAAATATATGCTTGGAGGGCTCATTAGTTCCATGGAATCAGAAGACACTTCCAAGGCATCTAAAATTCTCAATAGAGATGAGGATGTGGACAGGCACAGGTATTTTGTTGAACGTCTCTGTCATCTTGCATTACAAGACCCATCATATGCTAGAAAAATTGACATATCACCCCCTGAATGTCTTCATTTCAGTCTTGCTGCAAAATACATAGAAAGAATTGCAGATCATATTTGTGGAGCAACTGAAGAATTCAAACGACTAAGAAAAATAGATGATACATTGTTTGTCTTAGCAAAGAAGTTGGCAGAAGTATATAGTGAAACTATGCGTATGTTCTTCAGGGTTGAAGGAATGAAACATTCAACAAAAGATGTGACTGAATCCACTGAAGCGTTTGATTCTTTACATAATGCAACAGCGATAGCAACGAAGTTATCTAAGCTAGAGAGTTCTAAGAAAGGACCAGAATCCGATATTGTTCTGTTTATCTTGCACCTACAACGTGTTGCCTCATATTGTGCAGATATTGGAGAAGTAGCCATCAATAGAATAATCCAATCCCAAATCAATGTACGATAATGCTGTTCTTAGACAGACTTATGACTGCTTGGTCAGTATCAAAAATGATGAAACCTTGACCTCTCGAAAAATCAAGAATCGCTTGAATGAGTTGGATGGGAAAGAATGGGTCAAGCTTACCAAGTCTTGGTTCATAGTTAATCCTCCTGCACGTACAAGGAGACAATTGGAGCATCCTGCGAAATTTCCTGAAAAACTCGTGGAGCGCTTTGTGAAATTCTTTACAAATAAGGGGGATTGGGTGCTAGACCCATTCGGGGGTGTTGGGAGTACAGGGCGAGCCTGCAAGAACCTAGATCGAAATGCCTTCTGTATTGAATTGAATTCGGAATTTGTAGAGATTGGTCAACATGGTCTTGAGAAAAAAGCAGAGTTCAATCAATATCTAGTACGTGGCGATTCTTTGGAGATAGAGTTTATTCTTGGTGATCATTTTGGACCGGATATTCCTAATTTTGATTACTTGGTCACATCACCCCCTTACTGGAACATGTTAAGGAAATCACGTGGCGGAAATGAAACTACTCATAAAGAACGAGGCGAACAGGGTCTAAAACAACATTATAGCGAATCTGACCGAGACCTAGGAAACATCGAGGGTTACCAAGATTATCTTGATAACCTGTATGGAATTTTTGAAGCACTATTCCCGTTCTTGCATGACAAAGCATATCTCACTGTTATTGTTCAAAATATGCGTGACGTGGATGGAACACTCCGGCCTATTGCATGGGACTTGGCAAAAAAACTGTCTGATATCTACAAACTTCAACAAGAGATGATCTGGTGTCAGGACAACAAGCGACTTGGTTGTTGGGGATTTCCTACCACATATGTATCGAATGTACATCATCACTATTGTCTGATTTTTCAGAAGACTAAATAATCAGCTTGAAGAAATTAGGAAATCCTAAATACAGTAATATGTAATGGCAAAAAGGTACAATTAGAGTCATATTAAGGTACATTTCGGTGATTGAGTTTGAAACTAAAAGAAATTAAAGCAGTTTCATTGTTGTTTTTGGGAGTGCTTGTTTTTAGCGCGATGCCTCTAGGGTTGTTGCAACCAACTATAGAGACTCCAATAACTCCTATAAGAAATACAAAACCTGCAGCGTTCAATCTTCAGAGTTACGAAAAGGTCATGAATGTCACAACATTCGTTTCTCCCGATGGGAGTAAGGATGCACTATGGTGGTTCTTGAATGCTGCTGAGGAAAGCATCTATGTTGAGATTTATGGGGTTAATAATCCCTACATTTTAGATTTAATACACGACCTCCACGACACAAAACCTTCTCTAGACATGAAGTTCCTTTTAGGTTGGAACAGTCTTGGATACTATTCAGAAAATGACTATGTTGCTAATAATCTAACTTTGTTAGGGTATGAGGTCAAATGGACGAATGATACTGACTTCACCTATGCTCATCAAAAGTTTGTTGTTATCGATAATGAAACAACACTGGTCCATTCCGGAAATTGGGCAAAGACATCTTTTCCAGATTTTAAGTACAAAGCGAACAGAGAATGGTCAATTGCATTGAATGATTCGGATGTCACAAGTTATTATCGATCGGTATTTGATTATGATTGGATGCGTGGAATTGATTATAATGCAACAGAACATGGAACTGGGAGTGCTTTGACTTATCCTACCACTACCAGTACTTACGATCATCCTTTCGCTGAAGCTGGCAATTTCTATGAATTAGTTAATGTGACCCCTGTCTTCAGTCCTGATACTAGTCTGCAAGCGATTCTGTATTGTATCAATTCTGCAAAGTACACTCTGGATATCCAGATTCCCTATTTCACAAGCATTGGAGATGCTGGAGAAGTAGACCAAGTCGTTGATGCTATTCTCGATGCTAGAGCACGTGGAGTTACTGTAAGAGTAATTTCAGAAGAAGAGAAGGATTACTTGGAGATTGCGGAACTGTTCTATAACCACAGTATTCCTGTTGTATGGCACGATACACGCTGGTTTACAGCTGAGCATAACAAAGGAATAATTGTTGATGGACACATGGTTCTGCTAAGCAGTATCAACTTTTCTGACGGTAGTATTTCAGAGAATCGTGAGGCAGGAGTTATTATTGACAACTACAATATCACTCAATGGTACCTCGAAATCTTCGATTTTGACTGGGAGTTGGGTGATGGCGATGAGAATATGGGCGAGGTAAACCTTTACTGGACTCCAAACATTCCAACAAGCTCGGATGTCATCAACGTATCTATTTTTGCTCAAAGACATTATAGTGATGTGACTGATGTCAATCTTAGTGTGCAGATTGACACTGATCCTGCAACCAATTATAGCATAACAACAAATGTCTATCCTTCAATTGAAGGTCAGGATGAGAACTACTTCTATGAGATTTCAGCACAACCCCATGGAACCAATATTACAGTTCAAGGATTTATCAAAGCTCTAGGTGTTTGGCATAATGGAACTCCTATGGTGATTCATGTGCTTGATTCTACAGATGGTGTGACTTTAGATAGTCCAGCTGATTTCGAGTATGAATCTGGTTCTACAGGCCATACAATCACTTGGACTGGCTCTGCCGAAAATCCTGACAAATATGAGGTTCTTTGGAATGGTACTCATTACACAAGTGGTAACTGGGGTGGAAATACCGTAGGAATCGCTGTGAATGGACTAGCTGTGGGTAAGCATAACTTTACTTGTATCGTTAATGATACCACAGGAGCATTTGCAATTGACACTGTCTGGATCACAGTTACACCTGCAGAAGCACCGGAAATCACAGGACCAGACGATTTCTTGTATGAAGAAGGGATTTCAGAATATGTCATCTATTGGAACTTCACCGACCAGAGTCCTGATACTCTGATAGCCTACTATAACAATGCTCCAATCTTGACACAGAGCTATGCATCCGAAGACTCTCTTGTTTATGATGCAGGGAATCTAAGTGAAGGTGACTACAATCTGACAATCTGGCTGAATGATACATTGGGTCTTGAATCGGGTAATACCGTGTTATTCACAGTCAATGCCAGTGCTGCGCCAAACATAATCGGTCCAGCTGATGTGGATTACGAATACGGAACGACATCTTATGACCTCAGATGGGATTTTGAGGATGTTAGTCCTGATACATACTTGTTATACAAGAATGGTAGTCTCATCAATAGTGGTACATACGATACTGCTGGTATGATAGAGATTGATGTTGGTCAGCTGGATTTGGGTGTCTATAATTACACTCTGTGGATGAATGACACTTTGGGTCATATATCAACAGATACCGTTTTGGTGACTTGTCAAGATACCACTATTCCGACAATCGATCATCCAATAGATAGAACATTAGAATCCGGTCCTGAGAATCAAAGCATTGTATGGAATCCATCTGACCTTGATCCCGACTCTTATGAGATCATGAGAAATGGTACTATAGTGCAGTCTGGAAATTGGCTTGGTGGAAGTATCACTCTTGATTTTGTTCCTGCACTCACTGGAGTGTTCAATTTCACCATAATCGTTAGTGATGGCAGTTCCAATACGATTACAGATACGGTCATGGTAACCATTGAGGATACTACAGAACCAACCATAAGTCATCCCGAGGATTTCGAAGACCTCATTGATAATATACTCCCAGTAATCAGTTGGGATGTAGAGGATTTCCATCCGGGTAACTATAGCATTTACGTCGATGATCAGCTGGTTGATTCTGGTTCATGGACTAACGATGAATCAATAGAGTATCAGGTGAATATTCTTACACCGGGCACCTACGAGATTCGTATTGTTGTATCTGATTCCGATGGAAACACGGTCCAAGATGTTGTAAATGTAACAATTCGTGAGCCTGGTATCACAGATAACCCACTGTTCTATCCAATTATTGGAGCAGTTGTTGTAGTCGTCCTCGGATTACTTGGTTGTCTGAACAAGAAAAAATAGTATACTTGAAGCCGTCCTAAGATGGACGGCCAAGCTTTCTTTTTCTTTTATCATTCTGTGTTTTGTTAATCTACTACTAATATAATTCAGTTACCAAGAGAAATAAAACGCAGATGCTGAGATGGTCTATCTTTGATTTGCAGAATCAAATAGATAACTATCAGATTTTTTTCAAATTAAATCAATAATAAGAGTAGAAATTAGATTTTCATAACATTGTACATTAGAGAACTTTTTACGGTATGAGTTTTTTCACAAGGTGACTCTTATTAGGTACGACTCGCAATCTAACTTATGTCATATTCAACTAGACTATTGACAATCGAAGATAAGGAGCAAGTTGAGGCCATCAGTGCAACAATCTGGGACGGACATGATTACGTTGGAAGAGTGTTTCCCAAATGGGTTGAAGATGAAGATAGTGTTCCCGTTGGTGTGTTTGATGATTCTAAATTAATAGGGATAATCAATATCCAATTTAGAAAACTAGGCATCGCATGGGCTCAAGGATTGAGAGTTCTTGATGACTATCGTGACAAAGGTGTCGGAACAAAACTAACGAAAGAAATAGTAAAGATTGCAAAAGAGAAGGGTGCTAGAATACTCCGCTATTGTACTAGCTCTCGAAATGAGGCTTCTATCCACGTTGCCAAAAAAGCTGGTTTCTATCAAGCAAATAGAGTAGGGTATTTGAGGCTATATCCTCCATATCCTGATCACCCAAAACCAAGTCCACTCATTCATCCTGTAAAGCTTGACTCTGATAGAATGATGATATTATTGAATCAAAATCCTGATTTAGTTCCTACTAAGACATTACCTATCGCATGGGAGTTTGAAACAAAGGACATGACAGGAATAGAAAAGATTGCAGACATGGCAGAAATCAAGGGAATCGTCAGTCATAATGGAATCCTAACATCATTTTATTATTCATACGAATTCACTAGAGATGATGAAAAACAATGCGCTTTCACAGTTTATTCGATAGACCGGTCCGAATTCGTTGATATCATCTCCCGAATCCTCGATACAGCTGAAACGAAGGGATACAAGCGAATTGTCTTCTTTCTAGGTCCAAATGGAACAGAATGGATGGACCGAATGGATCTGATTCCTGAAGAATATGAAGGACGAAGATTCATTTTGTTTGAGCTTATTCCATCTGAGCATTAGTTCTCTCCGAATATCAATCAGGAAAAATTATGTTCATTACAAGTCAGAGTTCCTCATAATATCCTTCCTCGTACTGGTCAAGAACGGACCAATTAGGTGCATATTGTATTGGTTCATGATCTTCTGCTGGGAGTTCGAGACCCTCTATCTCTGCAATCTTTTTTCGTAGAGTGTAAGACTTGGCTCCGTCCCAGTGAAAGTAATCTTTGAGGTCTTGGGAGAACTTGCCTTGATATCTTCCGCATTTACCTGCACAGAACACTCGGGTATCGCGAATCTCTAAGGAATCTGAGCACCAACGACAGAATGCCTCTCTTCCATGGGCGTGAATTCTTCCGTTGATGAGTTGCACGAAGAGTACAGTTCCGTCAAGGTCTACTACTGCCCAGTCTTCATGGTTGATAAGGGTCTTTTTCCATAGCTGGCTTGGGTGCCGTTCTTTGCGACTCAGTCGACGGGGACGCGGTATGTCAGAGGTTGAAGTCTTTTTCTTCTTGGATTTGGATGTAGGGGTTTTACTCTTTTCTTCAAAATCGCTCAAGGAAGTCTGGACTGTCTTGTGCCTCATATATCTTAGTTATGTCAAGAGTAGATAAACCCCTACGAATCTTCAGCTTTTAGTTTCTCTGCTCTTTCAAAAGCCTTTTTTGCTTCTTCCAGTCTTCCAGTTTTCTCATATAAAAGTCCTAATTCATACCATGACTGGTCCCAATCAGAATCAATTTCAAGAGACTTTTTGAATTGTTTTTCTGAATCTTCATACAATTCCATCGAGCTCAAAATCGAGGCCAATGTAAACAAAGCAGATGTTGATTCTGGATACATATCTACCGTCTTTTCTGCGACTTCTCGTGCTTCTTGGAATTTCATTTTGTCTCTGAGAATCAGAGCAAGACTAGCAAGTGCGGATTTTTCTTTGGGGTTAACTTTCAATGCTTGCTTGATATAGTGTTCAGCTTCATCTAATGCACCTTGTTGATGAAATAGAATTCCAAGATTAAGATGGCATGTAACATTATCAGGGTCTATCAATGTAAGTTTGACATAGATTTGAATCGCTTTGTCTAGTTCACCCATTAGTGAGTAGATATATCCAAGATAATACAATGCGTCTGTATAGTACTCGTCTATTTCGACTGCAGCTTTGAAAGCTTGTGTTGCTTCTTCTAAGTTTTGTTGATTTAATAGATGAATTCCTAAATCATACCATCCTCGTGGATATCTTGGATAAAGTTCGATAACTTTTCGCATAGCCTTTTCCGCTTTATCTATTTGATTCAATTCCAAAAGGAAAGAACCAAGATTCAGCCAAGCTAAAAGATGTTTGGGAGAAATTTCTATGACTTCCTCAAGTAATTCAACTGATTCTTGTGTTCTATCATTATCATGGAGATGTAGAGCAAGGAGAATAAGTGCTTCAACGTGATGGGAGTTCTCTCCTATTATTTCCCGGAGAATAGATTCAAGTGTTCCTAGATAGGTAAGCCTGTCATATTGTTCAAGCACCACTCGTTCAATCTCCGGGTTTCCTGGTTCAAGTTCTCTTGCTCTAAGAAGTGCTTCCAAAGCTTCTTTGTCATTACCGATTTCAAGTAAAATTGTACCAAGACTGAATAGCATACTTGAATCATCTGGTTTCAGTTCTATTGCTCTTCGAGCGATATTTTCAGCTTCATCTAGATCTCCTTCTTTGGCTGTTAATACCGATAGAAGATTAAGTAGATCAGCATTATCAGAATCCATCTTGAGTAATTTTTCCAAGACCGCTTTGCCCTTTGCTATTTCATCCTGCATAGAGGCCTCTAGTGCAACGAAATATCCCTTTTCAATGTATTTTGGATCAATTTCTAGAATTCTTTCAAAAGCTTCGTGAGCCTCATCATGAAGATCAAGCTCCAATAGTACTTCACCATAATTCAACAATGTCAAAGTTGAGTCCGATTTGTACTCCAACGATTTTTCAAATGCGTCCTTTGCCTCCACCAATTTGTTTTGTCGCTTAAGAATCACACCTATACTATTCCAACTAGAAGCATCTTCAGGAACGAGTTCTAACAGTTTCTTAAAAGCTGCTTCTGCCTCTTCTAAATCGCTTAGATAGAGCAAGGTCGTACCATATTGAAACCAGCCTAAAGCGTCATCTGGTTTGATTTCAATTACTAATCGAAATGATTTCGCAGCTTCCTCGTATCGTTTTAGATATACATAAGACATTCCTAGATGGTACCATGTATCATACTGATTTGCATCTAGATTAGTTGATTTTCTGTATGCATCAATAGCAGCGGGATAATCCTTGTATTTTTCAAATATCTCTCCTAGGAGGTTCCAGTGAGAAGGGTATTGATCATCAATCGAAATTGCTTTCTCAATGGACTCTAGAGCATCATCCAAGTTATTTTCATGAATAAATACAACCGCGAGTCGAGCTAAGCTAATGTCGTCTTTATCGTCCAAACTCAATGCCTTTTTGAATGCAGATATTGATTCGTCATACTTTTCCATCTCAAGATAGAGTGTTCCGAGTTCTCTCCAAGATTCAGGATCATTCGATTCAAGATCAATTGCTCTAAGAATATCCTTTTCCGCCTCTGGATATCTTGAAGCTAATCTAAGATTCATTGCTTTTAGTTTCCAAAGCTCGTATTTTTCAGGTCGAATTCCTAATAATCGTTCGAGAGCAATATCTGTATTTTCTGACTTCATATGAACTCCATAGTAAATAGAATAGACAAAGAAACAAGTGGTAAGCCATTTTTGCGTTTCAGCATCTTCTGGATACGAACATATAATTTCGAAAAATAGGTCTGCTATATTCTCAGAATCTATCACAAATACATGAGTAGCAATTCTAAGAAGGAAAGACTCATAGGTTGACCGGCCTAAATCTGTTGGGAGCTCATTGAGAAATCTGTGATACTTTTCAAGAAGATGTTCGGTGATTTCTATCTCATTGATTTTGAAGTATGATCTAATATCATTATAGCTGCCCTTGTAGATGAATTCAGCAATTGATGAGTGCGGGAGACCGATAAATTGGTGATATGATTCATCTATCTGCTTTCTCCAGATTTGTTGATCATCTACTAGAATATCGATTATTTGTAACACTTCTTTACCAAGAAGCTCTCTTAGAAATTCTTGATTAACTGGCATCTCGATTCGTGAATACGCACCAATTGCACCCAATGCAATTGCTCCAAGATGTTTGTTTTTTACACCTTTGATTCTTCTGTCAAGAATGTACTTCGGAAGTTGTTCAAAGGGGTCAAATTCATCACATCCTTTTCCGTACGATTCCTCAGCTAGTCTGCGAACAACTTCACAAAAGGTAACCATATTCCTTGAAACGTTCAAAAGATATTCTGCTGTGAAGTCTTCATTGATTCGATGTTCTGTTCCTATTCGTTCTAAGAATGTTTGAGCCGTCGACTCCTCTGTTTCTATTGAGATTGTATTCTTCTCCTTAAACAAATCTAGAATGGGCTGAAGAGTATCATTTTCAACACCCGAAGAGGTTCGCGAAATACAGATAATTCGAATATCTGACCTCATCAGTCCCTTATATTGACGAATATGTTCTATCAGGTCACGTGTATAAGCTGGGAGTATATGAGTATCTTCTAAAATAATTAAGGTGGGTTCTTTCTGGTCACTCAGAAACTCAACAAGATTTGTACTTGTATTATGGCGATCAATGGTTAACACATCAGTGACATAGGCGTGCCACCCTTTTTGAATTAGTTGATAGCATATGGAAAGGGAGAGCCATGTCTTGCCCTCTCCAGCTGAACCCAATATTAATACATCATCATAGGTTGGTTCACTAACTGTCTGGTCAGTGGATTCCTCTGAGGGTATATTCAGAAAATCTATCACATCGGATATCTGTGGTGGGGCTACTACATATCCTGCATCGAAATCTACCATTCTTGGTCTACCATCTTTAAGACCTCTGAATGGATCAGGCTTATCTTCTGGTTCTTCAAGGACTATGGTTCTGAAAGTCTTGAAACCAACCAGCTTCGCAGCATTTAGTAATCTCCTCCGTTCAAGGTCATCACGCAGTATGTCCCTGCGGAGTTCCTGAAGTGTAGCGAGAATCTCAGAGCTAATTTCTAGTGTCTGAAGTCCTAATATTTGTGGTTCAGAAGTTATTCTTTCACTCAATGCAATTGAAAACGCATATCCGATGTTTTCAGCTAACTCTTCATCAAAATCATCGGTAGTTTTTTCGATTAACCAAGAAGCAATACCCTTCTGAAATGACTTATTCTTATCAATTGATACAACTACCGAATCATCCCATGTCAGAATTGGGTCAATCAATTTCCTCTGCTGTTTGGATAATACAATTGATTGGTTGGAAAGGATACGTTCGACCTCTTCAATTATCTTTCTTCTAGTTGACCGCTCTTTTTGAAAATCAAGAAGTGCAGATATTATTCCAGATGTGTCAGCGATAAACCCTGCACCTTCTGCTACCTTAGATACTATCTCCTGATGAGCGATGACATCCGCGATGATACATCCAAATCGATCCCCTATATATTGAGTTCCTTGTTTTCCAATCTCAAGGGCTCTATCTATTGTGACCTGGATACCTGAAATCCAACTACGAAATTTCTCTAGCATATCTCATTTCCCATTAGGCTGCTAATTCTACGAGAGCATGAAACAATATAGTGTTTACTTAGTTCTTGTATTTCAATAGCATCACTCTGTTTTTAGAGTACTCTGCCTTAAGATATAGATTAACGAACTCTCAGTGTGGAATCTTTCTCTATTTATTGCTGGAAAAATTGACAATGGATAATTACTCAAATATTGATACAGCTGAAAAACATCATCTAATCACTAAAGAGTCTGCAAATATGTTGCGAGAAGTAAACGGCTTACGAAATAGAATCGTATCTATTTACAATGATATCGATTATAATCAACTTATTTCGAGTATCAACCGAACGCTTCCCTTGATTGATACGTATATTGAGGAGGTAGAAAATTGGCTATCCCAACAGTATCAGAGATAAAATCAGTTTTTGCTCCTATCTTTGACATTGATACAGTAGATGCAATTCTGATTTACGGTTCATATGCTAAGATGCCTTGACGAGTCAGAGTGATGTTGATATATGTGTTGTATCTCCAGCATCCAAGACTGCACAACAGAGAGCGGATCTATTAGGTATAATTTGGCAACAAGTCAATGCTGATATCTACGATGTGCATCTCTTTGAAGAGCTATCGTTGTACATTCAGATAGATATAATCAGAAATCATGAAATTCTCTTTTGTGATGATGTTCCTGCTCTATTCGAGTATTTCTACTTCTATCGAAAATTATGGGCTGATCAAGAACACAAACAGAGCTTACAATTCACCTGAATAATAATTTTTCAAATATCCAATTTTTTGTTACTGTTTTATTCTCCCCTCCTCAATTTTCTCCAAGGTTATCAAAGCACCTACATAATCCTGCAGAGTCTGCTCTCTCTCTTTGTATGACAGGTTTGGGTCGAGTATTCTTCTTCTAAGCATACTAAGATACTTGTTTTCTAGCTTCTCGATATAGAGCGAATTCCCCATCTTTGTCAATTTGATCATTGGTTGATTCTGAATATATTCGATCAGTTGTAACCATTTCTCAGCTGACGATGGATTCAAACCAATCTTTTGAAGTTCTGATTTTGCAAATGGTTCCGGTTGCATCTCAATGAATTCAAATATTGACTCCACACGTTCTGTTAGTGTCCTTCGTCCCTTTCCTCTCTTCTTTGATTTTGTTTTCTCTTCTACCTTTTTGGAGAGTTGGAACTTTCTGAATCCAATAATCCAATCTTTAGTGTCAAAATCAGGAAAAACACTCCCCATAACTATCTCATTAGAAAGAGGAAAGTAGATCTTCTTTTTCAATCTCACAATCTTTCTTTCGTCATCTAATAGACTCAATTCTGAGAGTCTCTCTCTAACTTTCTGTTCCAAGTAACGAGGCACTGATAGAAATGGGGTCTGTTCCACTGACATTGATTACACCTGATTCTCGTTTCAACAAACAATACATTAATGTATTTTTTAGTATATTAACATTTCTTTTATATGCACTGATTTGACAGTATGATTAGAAATTTCCTCCAAATGATGATGAATAATGAAGATTGAAAAAGTTGAGAATATGCGGTACTACGTACAGGAGACTGTGACACGATTCATCGACAAACATTTCCCTGAAAGGTCTGAAGAGATGAATGCTGATTTTGAAGAGAAGTTCAGTGAATTGCAGCAGAGTTATGAATCAGAAGTAGAAGGTCTCCAAAAACTGATGAAATCTATTAATCCCGCAGTATCATCAGTACTTGGAATGTGCGAGGAATATGATATACTCATGGCAATGATTGTTTCTCTTTTCAAAGCGACTTGGGAAGGGGCTCAACGAAGAAAGAAGAAGCCACCTCCAAGACCAAAACTAGTTCTCCCAGGGAGTGATCAATCAATAGATCTATCCTTTCATTGTTCTGCCTGCAGACAAGAGATAGAGGTCTCTTATGAAGACAAAATGAGGATACTGAATTCTGATGGAGATGTTCCACTTCCTGTTCACTGTGGCGAACAAGCAAAACTCAAGATTACAAAAGCTGATGAAGAATTAGCTGAGGTGGAGGAAACCAAGCCTGATGATCAGACCATTCCCGTGGAGATGGTTATCGGATATATCCCGTCAGATGAAGTTGAATATCGAACTGTGTTGAGTGTTGGAATAGACATTGGTTCATCGACTTCTCATCTCATATTTTCTCGATTGACATTGAAACGTGAAACTGGCTTCTTAAATATGACAAACAGATTCAATCTAATCGGAAGAGAAATCATCTATAAGAGCGAAATTATCTTCACACCCCTGATAGACAAGTATACCATCGATGTTGATGCGGTTGTCAAGTTCTGTGAAGAAGAATATCAAAAAGCAGGAATCAGACCAGAGATGGTTGAGACCGGTGCTGTTTTGGTAACGGGTGAAACTGCCAAAAAACAGAACGCAGCTGAGATTGTGAAACGTCTCTCATCAGAGTCAGGGAAATTCGTGAGTGCCGCTGCAGGTCCTAATCTGGAATCTATGTTGAGTGCGATGGGGAGTGGAGTGGTAAATCAATCCCTCTTACTTGGACAGACTATCCTTCATATCGATATCGGGGGTGGTACGAGCAATATGTCGATTGTTTCGTCGGGAAAGGTTCTCACGACTGCATGTATCAATGTGGGTGGAAGACTTCTTGGAATTGACAAAGATTACAAAATATGGAGAATCGATGGTCCAACTCAATTTGTTATGCAAAAGTTGGGAATGCAATATGCCATTGGCGATACAATCTCTGAAGAAGATGCGATGAGTATATCCACTGCATATGCAGAGGCACTGCTAGAAGTAATGCAGGGAAAAGCAACAAATGTGATTGCTAAAGAACTGTTGATGACTAGTGACCTTGATTTCTCAGTTCCAATTGATGCATATTCTTTCTCGGGAGGTGTAGGGGAGCTGATTTATGGAGGAGATGAAACGTTTGATGATATTGGGCTCATGCTTGCTAATGATATCAAACGACTTCTACACGAACAGGAACTAAGAGTCATCGAACCTCCAGCGAAGATACGAGCCACTGTCATTGGTGCAGGCGCTTTCTCATTATCAGTTTCAGGTTCGACAACTTTTGTTGATAATAGAATAGAATTCCCCTTGAAAGACATTCCAGTTCTTCCAATTAATTTAGATGAAAATTTCTCACCAGAACAAGTTGTTGAATCAATTCAACGAGCTTACTCTACATTCGATAAGATTGAAGGGAGTGACGTTGTTGGATTGTATTTCGAACAGAGAATGCGTTCAACGGAATTTTCTGCTGATGAGATACTGGTAGAGTTCGCCAAGGCAATCGAGAGAGCCCTTCCGGTTTCTGTCAGAGATGAGAAACTGATCATCTTGTTATTATCCTATGATGTTGGAAAACTACTCGGAATCGCAATCAGAGATCACACATCGATTAAGGGTAATTTCATGTGTCTTGATGAATTGAAATTGGAGGCTGGAGACTGGATAGATATCGGGACACCAATTGGTGATGCTGAATCTACATTTCCGGTAACTGTCAAGAGTCTTGTCTTTAATGAGAACAAAGAATACGAGTAGGTGAGGTGATGAGTAGCATACCAATCAAATGGCAAATAGTTGATATCCTCCAGTCTAACTTTGAAATCCTATTTGGCAAGGATGCCGAAACGGTACTAAATGAGTTCATCCGTGAGTTCGACAAGCTTGTTTTAGACCAAGCAGAAAAGAGTTCAGATGGTTCTATCACAATTATAAACTTCATCACAGCCTTCAAACCTGCACTTAATCTTGTTATTCCTCTTGGTCAAGACTTTGATAGGATTGTACGTCAGGTTAGTCCGGTTCTCAATGCTGCACTATCAAAGGACAGTCACAAGGAAATTCAAGCAGAATTAAGTTCACAGGTTCAAACGAGATCGCATGATTCTCCCACTGGCCAAATCATTCCTCGATATGATGCCCCAGAGAATATGACTCTGATGAGCGTAGGTATCGACATTGGTTCATCAACGTCTCATCTTGTGTTTTCAAAACTTGTTCTCAAACGAGAACGGAACTTTCAGAATCCATCCTATCGATTCATGCTGGTTGATAGAGAGATTGTATACGAGAGTGACATCATCTTTACACCGCTTCTTGATCAGTACACGATTGATATAGAGGCAGTTGTACAATTCTGCGAGGAAGAATATCGAAAAGCAGGTCTAACCCGAGAAGACATAGATACTGGTGCAGTTGTAGTGACGGGTGAAACTGCTAAGAAACAGAATGCTGCAGAGATAGTTGAAAGAGTTGCATCAGAATCTGGAAAATTCGTTAGTGCCTCTGCGGGTCCCAACTACGAATCTGTTCTTGGTGCTATGGGAAGTGGTATCATCGATTTATCTGCCGAAACTGGTAAGATAATCATGAATATCGATATCGGAGGAGGTACGAGTAACATTGCAGTCTGCTCCAAGGGAAGAGTCCTCAGTACATCATGTATCAATGTCGGTGGGAGACTTCTTGGAATAGACTCAGAATTCAAGATATGGCGTATTGACCAACCTACTAGATTCATTATGCAACATCTTGGAATGAGCTATGAACTTGACGATATTATTTCTGAATCAGATGTCAAGCTCATCGCAGAGACCTA
>WJMJ01000040.1 GCA_014728035.1 Promethearchaeota archaeon
GGATCGCATTATCCCACAGGAGAAAGTAACATTGCAACATTAGTGGACCTAGGCATTCTTGAAGAGTTTGGTGATAGGAAGAAAGAGAGAATTTATCAAGCAAGAACAATTCGAGAAATCCTTGAAAAATAATCGATGTCTAGCTATTTAAAGAAAAGTTCCGTAAAATCAAAGATTTCACTAACCTTGGAGGTGGTGACCTCCAAGATGTCGGGGACGGGGTTTATCAGGATAAGTAAAATTATCTGGAAAATGCCCCGAAAAACCCCTTTTCAAGAACAGATTTCCGAGCGGATGACGGATGGAAACGATGGACCGAGATAAAAAAGAGGCCTCTTTCAAACGTGTCAGAAGGGGCTTCACCCTTTTCATTTCAATTATGTTTTTCCTCAGGATATATGTGTCATATCTATATATCATGAATGAAGAACATATGTGTAAACTATTAATAGTGGTATCTTATAACATATAGTTAGATACCCATGAAGGTTGAAGATAACCTGAGCAAAAGAAATAGACAGGCAATCAAAATTGAGAGAATCTTCAGAGTATTGCTAAGTATTCCATATGTCGAACGTAGTATTCGCAGAATTTCAAAGGAAGCAGAGGCAGATTATCATTGGACGCATAAGACACTTAAAAAATTGGAAGGAGAGGGGATTGTTCAAGATACGAAAATAATTGATCCGATGTCCCTATTCAAGAAATGGGCAGATAGGCCCACCAGTGTCCTGTTCAGAGAATATCATATTCAAGATCCAAAGAAATTCATTCTTGAAATGGAACTCGATTATGCTATGACCACCTATTACGCTGAAAACCAGATAGGCAGTTATCTGATCCCCAGAATAATGGATCTATACATCCATGAAAAAGATATCAATATCTGGCATGAAAAGTTGATAGAAAACGGATATGTCGGAAAAGGAAATGTCAGGATACTCCTTGCCGATGAACATGTGTTCTGGGACAGCATCCATGAAGGTCCATTGAAAACAGTCAGCATACAGCAGTTGATCGTTGATCTCATGAGGGAAGGTGGAGTATGTACAGAGGCGGCAGAGATCCTTGTGGAGAGGTATTATGGCAGAAACTGAGATCTATGAAAGAATGGAGACAGATGCATCATTTGATGCTCTGAAGATCCTGGCAAATGAACTACCAGAGCCATTGATATTGATGGGAGGGTGGGCAGTAAATCTTACAGTGAATAAGAGTTACAGTGAAGAACATAATGCTCCTTACCTTGGGTCCAGAGATGTCGATCTGGGATTTCATATCGATGTAGACGCATCAATTGAAGAACTGAAGGATAGCAATTTCTCCAAGACTCTTGGGATCCTGAAAGCAATAGGATACTGGGAATCCGGAACATCAAGATTCTGCAGGATCCGGGATAAGAGAACAGGGAAAACATTGAGTGAAAAAGAAGCAGGTGAGATTCCATTTTTTGATCTATTCTACCTTTATATTGACCCCATAGTTGATCGCATCCACCCGAAAAACGATGAGGTATTCAAGATCAAACCTATTGATGAACCATTGTTATCTGATGCTATAGATCATGGTAGGATGATAGAGATCCAAATATCCGGGAAGATCTTGCTTGTCCCTCAACCCGATGTTTTGCTGGCAATGAAACTATCCTCGTTCTCAAACAGGACAAAGGATGATAAGAAGATCAAAGACGCATGCGATATCTATGCTTTGATCTGGCATTCTGGTATACCAGCTAAAGACATCATCAGTTCAGTAAAGCAAGATTATCCTGATCTGATTACAAAGGTTATGGATCAGTTTTCTGAGGATTTGATAAACAAAGCCTCCTATCATCTTGGCATTGAACCTGACCAATTTAATGGAGTAATCTCTCAACTTTTCAAATGATCCATACTATCGTAATCTAACGCCATGGTATCGGATGTCTAGGGGGTACGTGTCGTAGATCAAGGTAGAAAATATGTGAATGGGGTTTGAAAGAACCCTAAAAACTGTCAAAAAAGATCACCAAAATGAAAGAATTTCTCTGAAATGCCTTCAAGAGAGATAATTAGGAGCAAAGAAAAAGGGCCTCTTAGGAGGCACACATTTTGATCTTCAAGATGGTAGATTTTCAATGAACTCTTTCATCTTCACATATACTTCAGCGATGGTCCTATCTCTTGATGTTGCATCAGAAGGTTGAAGGAAATCTGCCACCCAAGCAGGACCAATACCTCTGATATTCCCAAATCTTTCTTTAATAATATCCACACCCCGTTTTATGTATGGATCATCAAGATGGTCACTCATTTCTCGCGCAACATCCGCTGGACTTCCTCTGCATTCACTAACAACTGTGAATATATCGTAGGCATCCTTCTCTTTATAACGATCACCCAATACTATCCCTTTCATTCCCAGACTACCTGAGATGTCTACAACCAATATATCTGCCTCAGCTTCTCCATTTCCCGGTAACGTACCAGAAATTCTTTTTGTAAAGTTATGAGAAAATGCAGCTTCACTTTCCTCACATACTCTTGCTCTGAGGTTCCCTTGAACAGTTCTATGTCTATGTCTTCCCTTGGAGAGATCCCTTGAGGTTAAAAAGTCAACTTGAATCAGGTATTCTTTACCATCAACAACAGAAGTTATAGGTTTGACATAACTAAAGAAAATCGGATCTCCATCCTTGTTTCTTTTCTGAGTATAACCACGAGCTTCAATTCTCTCTATTATACCTGCATAAGAATCTTCATCTATTGTGTCTGGATTAATCGCGAGATCAATATCTATTGATCCAATATGAGGAAAACCTCTTTGTCCAAACTCTTCAATAAGAAAATATGGTGCCCAACCACCGACAAGAACAATTGATTCTCTAAATGCACCCAAAGAAAATGAAAGCTCCAACAATGCTGATTTTGAAGCTTCAACCAATCCAGTTTCATACTCAGATGATAATCTTTGAGGGGGCATATCTAAATCTCCATCACAGTTTCTCGTAGGAATTCAGCTTGTTCTCTTCCTCTTGCAGGGTAGTTAAAAAGGTCAAGATATAATTGAATATTGGACACTATCGATAGACCATCTACATCCTGCCTATCAAATAGAACCCCTTGATCTCCAGGATCGACCAGGTAGAGATTTCCTCCGAATTCCACCGGAGTCAGTTCCAACTTCTCGATCAATTGAGAATTATTTGATGAATAGAGATAGATGTCAGTTGATCTTACATGGGGAGCTATCAAAGATGCGGCAGCTCCCATTGTCAATGCGTATTGGTCACCATTGATCTCACGGAGCCTCTTGAACACTTGTTCTCTATCATTGTACGGACAATAATATCCTATTGATGTTTGGTTATCAAATCTGTATTCTCCTGACCATTTATCCAGAAGTCCAGCCGGGTTGATCAGTTTAATCGAACCCCATTCTCTGTCTATGAAACCCTCTTCGGCCAGGTTCTTGATGGCCGTCGATACGAAACCAAGACTGACCCGGGCTTCTTCAGCTAATTCAGTTGTCTTCCATGTCCTATTTGGATCGGCCAGTAATTTTCTAATTATTCTCGTGGACTTCGTGGAGAACAACTTCACAATAGTACGTTTCTTCATGAACTTGTTCTCATATCCGATCCTGCTGATCAGAACATTTTCGAAGGAAATGTAAGCATTTCCTGAGAGATCTATAAAGCCAATTCCGTATTCCTTGATGATCTCCCTGCTGTTCTCGCTGATATATGGTGCCATATAGACCGGGTACCCATCCTGAGTGTAGTTCAACAGGTCCAGTATCTTCGACTTAATGATCCTTGGCTCCCCTGATGAACTTATGACGATCAGAAGGTCCTTTTTCTTTCCATCCACGAATTCAATGGTGACGATAAGATCGAGCATCCCCTCCTGTGGGAACTGGATACTCGTTATCTGAATATTTTGCATTTCACTGAAAACCTTGCTGATGACCCGGTTTATCAGATCCCTGTCAACCAAATTTTCAGCCATAACTATATTTCACCAATTGATGAAAAACTTTATTCTATATATATTCTTTTGTTTTCTGTATGCATTTCGACGACCCTTTTGTCGTGTTTCAATAGGGGTACCAATATGGGTCGGAAAACACTCCTTTGATGTCGTGTACATAGCCCAAGGTACCGGAAAACAATGGATAAGTGTCGGGGACGGGGTTTATCAGGATAAGCTAAATACCCCTGAAAATGCTCCGAAAAACCCCTCTTCGAGAAAAGATTTCCGAGCGGATGACGGATGGAAGCGATCCGGACCGAGATGAAAAAAAGAAGCCCCTTTCAATGCGTCGGAAGGGGCTTCGCCATTTTTTATTAAGATCCAAATATAATTTCATCTTGGAATCTGTTAGGTCTCGACATGGGGCCTCAGTTGGGGCCTTGGCGTGGGTAAAATATGCCTCGAAACGAGGCACCATTGATCGGTAGGGTGTCGGGGAAAGAAATGTCACGACATGAGGCACAGGTGTCTTGGTAAAAGAGAAAGGGCCAGTTCCATGAGATAGGTCTCGATGTGATACATCTATGACATGAGCGATCAGGTCTCGACCTGGGGCCACGGATGGGTCAAGTTGAAATTTCACCCTTAAAAAGATTCACAAACACTTGTCGAGAAAAGATTTCTGAGCGAATGACGGAAAGATGAGATTTGGACCAAGATGAAAAAAGAAGCCCTTTCAAATGCGTCGAAAGAGGTTTTCCTCATTTCACAAAAGGAGAGGATCCGGGGTTAACTCATAGTTCGTTATCTAAGGGGCACACCAAATCTAAAATTATATATTAAA
>WJMJ01000041.1 GCA_014728035.1 Promethearchaeota archaeon
AGCACAAAATCGAAAGAATCCAAACAGGTTATGTTGGAAAATTTAGAAACACTATGTTCATTTGCTCCTCGGGTTGCTGGTTCAAAGAATGAGGCACGAACTGCTGAATATATTGCAAACTATTTTGATGACATGGCTACTTTTCAAGTGACCAGATTGGAAAAAGAAATCGACTACTATGATGCAGTCAGTGCTTCTATCTCTTTGCTAGAAGGTGATATGACTCTCACAGGAGTACCGTGTTGGATGAGTCCATCCACAGAACCTGATGGATTGATTGCTGAGTGCGTGTATGTAGGTGGTGTTCAAAACATTGCTCATCTGGATCCAGATGATATCAAGGGTAAGATTGTCGCTCCTCTTCTAACACAGCAGTACCATCCTGATACAATCGATGCATGGAAACGGCTCTTTGCGATGGAACCTGCTGGTGTTCTATTTCTCGACCGAGACCGCGACAGATTTCCTCGGACGTATATGTATGGACCATTGAATGAAATATTTTCTACCCTTCCTTGTATGGTTATTCTTGCTGAAGATGCTCACAGTTATCACGAGGAAATTTTTGGCAAAGAAATACGAATGCATATTGATGGGAAACCAGATCATGGTAATACCCATGTAATTGTTGCAGAAAAGGCTGGAAAGGTATCTGATACAATAATCGTTTGTGCACATCACGATTCACTCTACTTGACCGAGGGCGCAACAGACAACGCGGCGGGGGTCTCAATTATGTTGGAACTAGCTAAGATAATCTCCAAGATTGACACTTACTATTCCTATCGTTTCATTTCATTTGGGGCTGAAGAACTGGAGATGGATGGTTCTAAGTGGTATGTTGACACTCAGGATATCTCTGATGTGGTTCTATGTATGAACTTCGATAGTATTGGGGCTCTTCCAGGAATTGCTCTCATTCTAGCGGGGGCTGAAGATTCCTTTATCGATAAAATATCTGAAATCACATCGACTCATTATTATCCATCAAACTGTAAAACTGCAGCAACTTCTGGTGGAGATAATATCGTATTTGCAGCTCGTGGAATTCCGACACTGCATTTCGCATTTTATGGCACGACAACTGACAAGGTTAGTCATAGTCCCGCTGATAAACTTTCTCTACTTGATGGACATGAGATGGTTGTTCTACTGGACCTATCTCATCGGGTTATCGAGCAGCTGGAAGGATTTAGTGAATTACCTGATGTGTCCATTACTGACGAAATGATTCAATCTGCAAAGAAAAGATTGGGAATAGAGTAGATCTGAATGATATTCTAGGTGCTATTGTAGCTGATAGTGTTCTCATTCATTCTCACTATTGCACTTGTGCACAAACTTCCTATAGAGCTTGATCTCCTCAGGATAGTTCCACAAATACGAATATTCAATCAGTCTTCTCAATATTCAGGGTCTCAAATTCACCAAATTTGGATTCGACTAATGATAGAAATTTGGCGGATAATTCCTCTGGAACTTGTTTGAGTGGAAATTCTTCTAGTTGTTTCATAATATCTTGAAGATTTCTTTGAATGATATAGTCTGAACGGTCACTAATCACAACAGCAGTAAAATTGTTCGTAGACTCTTGGATAATATGTCCACACTCTCCCTCAAAGGACTCGAAGATTGGAGTATCTATCTTCATACTCAGACTTTTCCAGAGATCAACCACTCCACGAAGGTACATTGCATGGTTTTCTTTTTCGAGTTCAGAGTTGAACAAGATGGTGTCAAACTTCACAGCATCATTTTCTAACCAAATTGCAAGAGCTTTACCTGGTTCTTTTTTGTCAACTGCTTCTGTGAAGCGAATTGTTAACTCTTCAAAATGAGAACGTAAATCCTGAGTCTGACTTAACGCAGTATCCTCTGATTCAATGCTCTCAAGATACACAGAAATTTCATCAATTAACTCATCAAATTGATGCTCTTGGGCAATTACTAGAGCATCTTGGAAATGATCCCTAGCTCTTTCAAAGAGATTAGCTGTTGCTGCTACAATCCCTTTAAGCATGGTAAGTCGGACAATATCCGGATAGTACCGTGCTTCGTGCGATAAGGTCTTTGCCAAATCCAAGTGCTTGAATGCTTCTTGAAGGTAGTTCGAATCCTTGGTCTGCTGGTATAGCATCGCATATCCTTCAGCAATTCTGAATTCTGACTCATTAAGTAGCTCCATGAATCCACTTTCATCAAGAATGTTTCTCTGTTCTTTCAGAAATTTAACCATCTTGAGCCAGTCGTTTTTCACTTCTGCTTCGATAGCTTTGAGATTCAACAGAAATGCTTTCCCACGGGGTGACTCCATATATTCGTGCTCAGGGATGTTCTCTTTTATCCAGTCTAAATCATCCAATGAGTTGGTTTCTGCAGCAATACCAGTTAGTCTTGCTAGTACTGCCATGTAAATATCAATCGGGATGTTTTCTTCTGCTATCAGTTGCTTACAGAGCTCACGTGATTCATCAAATCTACCAAGTTTGAAAAGGCTCTCTGAAAGATTTCCCATAGTGGTAACTCTGAGGTATTGATCTGCTTGAGCTATAGGATGGTCTAGAACCCACCTTAGTCTTTCATGAGCCTCCTTGAATAGGCCTTGATTAAGTTGCAGAGTTGCAGTGTTGATGCTGACGACAATCATACACCTCTGATTTCCCAATTCACTGCACACATCGAGAACCAGTTGATATGTTCTAAGGGCCTTTTTCACTTCCCCTTGATTACGAAGAACACTAGCAAAGAGGTTGCCAATCATAGACATTGCTTCTCTATTTTCAACTATCTGACAGAAGTTGAACGCAGTTTCTAGTCGTTTGATAATATCTTCAGTTGTTCCTACTCTGAATTTTAGATACCAATACATCCCTTGAACGAATGCTATCGCTGTCTTCACGCCAACTCTCGAGTCGTTACCCCATTCATCATTCAATCTCTGAACAAGAGCATCCATCTCCTCAGTTGATATCGACCTGATGAAATTCTCTCCCTGGGCAATGGCTGCTTCAAGCTTGATGAGCTCTGGATATGGAATTTTATCCAATTCCTTTGTAATCTCGAGTACTTCATCTGTAAGATTCTTTCTTCCCTTCAACCGAACTTGTAACGGATAAATCCATGAAATTTTTTCAACAGGATTTTTTAGTACTTTTGTGGTATTTCCGGTAACAACTGCCCATTTTGCTGTTAAGAACGAGAACAATTTACTATCGGGGTGTTTTTTCTCGAGTTCTTCTAGTGTTTCTGTCCAGTCATTCGCTTTACAAGAGAGAGGTTGGGACATCTGTGATATTGCCCATTTTTCTTCTGGATTTGCAAGGGGCAAGAAATGACGAATCTCAATGGGAAACTGTCGTGCGATGGTCTCGTACTGTGAGAAGGCATCTCCAACTTTTTCCTCTTCGTAGCAATCCTTGTGTGCTCGATATTCACCTCTCTCATCTACTACAACGACATTGATGTGCGATACTCCTTCTTTGTATTGATGTTGTACTCGCACTGTGTATAGAATTCCTATCAAAGGGTTGCCTGATTCGGTCTTGGTTTGATATGTTGAGGAGTCATTGATATCAAATGAGATCTCGTCTTCGCATAGCTTGCATCTAATGGTTGTCGTCCTAGTCACCCCTAATGACTTGTAGTCCGACTGTGTTTAGAATGTCTATTAGTTATTTCGCGTATAATCCGGTTCTAAAATGCTTAAGTTTCAGAGCTACTCCATGGAGAGGTGTCTGTTTCAATTTTTTGTTTTAACAGGTATAATCCCAGTAGTGCTGGAAATGGAGTGGGTATTGTGAGCGCGACTGTCTGAAAGAACATACCACTGATTAATGGCAAGAACCAACGCATAAAGAAAGTTAAGAATGGTATTGAGAGACTAAAATATCCTACTTTCTGGAGCGTTTCCCGTGAGATGATATTATCGCTTGCTCTGTATACTAAATAGAGAAACACAAAGATAATTTGTAGAGCACCATACCACAATGGCGGATATGGTTGAACACTTCGCCAGGGATTTGGTGCATCGATAACAACCTCACCTATCCCAATCTCGATTACATAGAATACTGAGGCTATACTCCATTCGTAATGTCTATAGGTTATCTCTATAGGCGGAATAAGGAATAGGAAAAGAAACACAAGTATCAGCAAACAAATATCTGCCCATTTTGCAGAATTATTTCCTTCGCTATTTGCCATCCAATCACCACAATCTTAATCCGAACCTCTCTCTCTTACCTATATTATTATCGTTTTCAAATTATTTCTTTCAACTCATTTAGTCAAAATCTGTTTTACAAAACATCTATTTTATTTGAATAACCAATCTAAGATTTAAATCAAAGAGTATATTAACTTTTTAGACCGAAATCTTAATAAATTGATACTAGTTGGGGAATTTAGGATTGGTTACATCACCCGGTTTAGAGATACACAACATGTCTGTATGGTAAATGTCACCATTCGTTAATTGTTTGTAATTGCCAAATGTGTGTAATACAAATCAGTTTAGTTGTTTACTTACCTGTAGAAGGAGAGCAGAATATTGTCACACTTAGCAGACCTAATAATATCCTTTAATGAGTCAAAGAAAACAGAATTAGAATATAGAACATTATTGGTTCTTGATATGATTGAATACAGTACTATGTATCCTCCAATCAGCACAATAAAAGAAGCCGAACTAAACTTGGTACAGAAATGTATCGATGAATTAGTGGATGATATTGAGGCAACAAATGATCATATTCTCGCATGTAGAATTTACAAGACTTGGAAAAAACGTGAGCATATCCTCAAACTTGCTGAGCATGCGAATAAGTTGACTGCTGATTTCATGGACCACATTCTGTATCATCAAGAAATTCGGTGGATAAAGGAAACTAAATCAGATATTCAAAGACTTTCGGTATGATGAGAATAACCAGAGAGATTGCTGATACTATTCAACAAAAGCAGGATTAATCATGAGAAAGAAATTCTTTTCTTTACTATAAGGTTTCGAGTCAAGGTATCTTTTTCTCAATCTCTCAATCTCGTCATCAGGCGGCTCCAAATACTCACCGAGACCTCGATTAGTAGGTCTATCACAGGCCCAATTTGGGTTTCCATGTACGACCAACTTTCGGGTATCTGCCTCAAAAATTTTGTATTCTTTGGTCAGGATTTCAATCAATTCTTGGAATCTATCATCTCCTCCACAATCGGTACCACAGGTTCCTCCGAAGGTCTCGAGAGGATAAAGCGCACATCCCTCTGGTCTATATGGATAGACACTGCACCCCTTGTGCTCTACAAAAAACGGGCATGGGCTCTCTCTAAGTGCTTTTTTTGATAGATACTTATCTTCCAACTCTTCAATAGATATGAAGAGATAGTCTGCAATCTCCTCTTTTGTTCCTGCGAGTATACTTGGTGGAAACTCAGTACAGCAATTTCCACACTGTTTACAGACATAGGGAATCCGGAGTGTAAACTTTTCTCCGTTTTTTGCTATCAAAATGAATTCCTTATACAGGAGTACATCAAAGAAATCCATCTTTAACCATTTAGGAGTCTAATCTTTCTCTTATGGGTTCTTTGATTTGCCACTATTCACTCTTATCTGACTTGTTTTAAGACTGCCAGGTGTTCAGTCCTCATTCTCTCGTCTTTCAATCCAGATGCAGGATTCACTTTGGATTTGAACATGACCCTGGACACGATGGTATCAACATAGGTCATTTCATGTTTCCAACCTTCTTCTGTAAGATGTTCAACCAATATCTCATCTATTGGAATCTCTGTTGTGCGAATCTTTGCAGGCCCTACAAAAATACACATTCGGTTTCTGACCTTCTTGCCAATCCTTGAGAAGGTACCGACCATCGCATGGAAATATCTGTCATAGAGTAACCTTAGATGGTCTTCCTTGATTTGCTCCCGGTATTTGTAATAGGTCTCAGAGTTGATCTCCACTTCTTTTACTTCATTGTATGGAATCTCTTTTCTACCAAGTGCTCTGATGTCTTTGTCCGTGTGTCCTAACCAGTACAACTCAAGTTTTGTAGAGCGAATATATTCCTGGGCTTGTAAGTAGGGTGGGGATGTAATGAGAAGGTCTACCTCTTCATCCAGATCAGTATTTAGGGTATCTATCCCAGACTTAATACGGTATGAAACATCCTGAGGTTTGAGCGTGGAATACTCTTTGATACCCTCCAATAATTTCCTGATTTCACCTTTCAACTTATTATAAAATAGTGATTTCCAGTCTTTCTTTCGTAACTCTTTGATCTTTCTCTTCGCGAATTTTGATTTGTAGAGCTTGTGGGTCTTTTCGTCACTCCAGGAAAAATAACGGGTTGTCTTCACTAGTGGTATCTTTAGAAGTAGTGAATCATGGTAATCTAGGGAGTGAACGTATCCCCATGCTCTGGATATCATTGGTACAAATTCCTCTGGAAACCAGTAATCCATTCGCGACCATTTTGGGATGAATTCGATTTTTGATGCTTTCAATTCTTGGAGAAGACTATCAATGTTGGTCTCTGGTTGTTTCATGACTGCAGTGTCATGAATCAATTTCATCATTGGATTTAGGTCCCACAGAACATAATCATGACCGTACACTTTTGATACAAGACCAGTAGTGCCATAACCACCAAAGGGATCGAAGACAACATCATTATTCTCAGCGAACTTCTTTATGGGATATGCTACAATCTGAGGAATGAATTTTGCTGGGTATCCATATATCCCAAACGTACCAAAAGTTGTTCGGGGAATTTCAGGAATGAGTTCTCGAAAACTAACCTCTAATCGTTCTGGGTTATTCCCGATGTCTAATTCCTGATTCCCCTCTTTCATACTATCATCATCACTAAACACGTTTAGTGTCCTATTTTAATCTCATTCATTGGGACGGCACTGAAATAACTTTGAGCATTGATATAACCTGAATGTTTCAATTCCGTGATATAATCATGCTCAGTAACACAAATTTAAAAAAGGTGTTACCAACTCCGCACCCATCACTCTAAGAGGAATCAACATTGTTTCTGATTGACTATAGCAAAAAGATGATGACGAAGACCTTCCGTAAGACTGTCTACAAATTTACAGAAACACCTCCTCCTGTATTCGCTAACAGATTTGGAGTCTATCTACATGTCCCTTTCTGCCACACTAAGTGCACTTTTTGTCCTTTCTATAAGGAACTCTACAATGACGAATTGAAAGATAGATATGTCAAGGCTATGGTCAAAGAGATTAGTAATACCACTATTCAAGGTGAATCAGAGTGGATATACTTTGGTGGTGGCACACCAAATACATTGAATATCGAAGATTTAGGAGCTATCTTACGGGCTTTGGAAGAAAAAATGACAATCTCCAATATTGGAATCGAGCTTCTTCCTTCACTCGTCACAAAAGACTATCTTGATGGTCTTAGAGAAATTGGATTCTCGAAAATCAGTATAGGTATAGAAACATTTCAAGAAGAGAGCATTAAGAAGACTGGAAGAAGAGGAAGTACCTACCAACATATCTCAGAAATTATTCATCATGCTCAGAAAATGGGTCTTCACGTAGCTGTAGACCTAATGATTGGACTTCCTGGACAGACAGCTGAGACATTTGATGATGACATTGAAAAAATCATTCAGATTCGACCTGATCAAATCACTATCTATCCCTACATGGTAATCCGAAATGTTTCTGCAGTTCCAAGCTGCTCTACTGCTGAGCAATTTGTACACATCGAACGTGCAGCTGAGCATCTCGAGACGTCGGGATATGAAAGAAAGTCCGTATGGATATTCGTACTACCAAACACTGAAGATCAAGACGTCTATGACTCTTCCAAGGACGAACTCATCAGCGATTATTGTGGTTTTGGTCCTGCATCGTTCTCCACTTACGCAGGTTACAAGGTTGTCAAGCCAGAGTTAGATGTTTGGCTAGAAGGGATAGAATCAGGTAACCTTCAGTCATTTGTAGCTCCCAAGACCAAGAGTACGGATGATTGGAGATGGTTTGCAAATCGAATTTATGATTTGAAATTAGAGACCTCTTACAAGTTTCCCATGTACATTCGTTTCTTTGATTTTATCTTGAGGTTATCGGGTTACCACAAAGATGGCTACCTCACTGAGAAAGGCCGATATTTCTCTCATGAGATAACCAAAGCTGTTGTAGAATCTTTACCATTCCCTCTGCAAGATCCATCCTGCGTAGAAAACTTTCATGAATATCTGGAATTGAAGAAAGAGATTACTGAATCAGAAAGAATTTCGATATTCACCAAATGATTATCGTTTTAGATAGTTATCATGGATGTTTTATCACCATTCAATGATAATGTCGTATCTACATTATTACCTGAAACTGAATCTGTTTGTTGTACAAATATCATAAGTACAGTGTGTAATGATATTTTCTCCCGGAATTGTAGAGCTCTAAAAAACACTTTCAGATGAATACTCTTGATAGAGAATCTACCCGGCATGAACTAAATCAGCTATATTCGAGAATGCAAACATATCAAACAAATACAAATCCTAAATGCGAAAATCATTGTAAGATATCTATCAGTATACATCTTCTACACTCGGATTCTGGTGTTCGTTATGATGTTCTTCCTTTTCGTAACTTTTTCCTCTCTTATCATACCATCGTAAGGTATCGCTAGTGAAATGAAAATCCACCTCTCATTTGGGAAGATAGGTGTTTCGGACTCTATAAACAACACTATAAGGAATTTATTCATTCCAGAAAATACAGGAAAAACAATCAAACGCGCTGTCGCCTTAAGAGTTCGTGGTTAGTAGATCACAATTGTTCTCCCCAGATGATTCCGCTATTTTTTGAAGTCCTGAAATCAGTTATGCTTTGGCATAAGTGAGTGATACATATGAGTTATGATAGAGAACCTGTAGAGGTTAAGGTGGCTGAACTGAAGCCACAAATGAAGAACCTAACAATCACATTCAAACTTGTAGAGTTAGGTGAAGAACGTGAAGTTTCATCTCGCCGTGATGGTGAGACCCACCGTGTGTTAGATGCAATTGTTGGTGATTCGACTGGCACTGTTGCTGTTCCACTATGGGATGATAGCATTGATAGCGTTGAAGTTGGAGAAACGTACCTCCTCAAAAATGGATACACTGGTTTGTTCAAAGGAAATTTGCGATTGAATATTGGAAGATATGGAGAACTTAGTTCATCGGATGATACGATTGATGAAGTCGATACGGAGAACGACATGTCCAAAGAAGAACATGAAGATACGCGTAGACGCTATGGCGGCGGAGATCGACGTGGCGGCGGAGGACATCGTGGAAGTAGCTATGGCGGCGGAGATCGACGCGGCGGCGGTGGTGGAGGACATCGTGGAAGTAAAGGTGGGAGCTACGGTGGAAGAGATCGTCGTAGTAGTGGACGTAGCTATTAATTTGTAAATTATCACAAAGATTTGAATTGCGCTGCAAAAAACTGTTAATAATTTGGACATGATCTGATAGGAGCTATATGGACTGATACAGGATGAAGGCCTGGTCATCAGACATAGTCTGGCTGACCAAGAAGCCAACTACAGTGCAGCTCTTGGAGGGACAACACTCAGTTGTCTAAGTTTGTCCAATAAGAATGAACGGTGAGCTGAAAAACTCACCGTATTTACTATTTTTCAGTGATTCTTATTGGTTTGATTTTAGAATTAAGTTGTAAACAGCTCGACAAAATCCAGAGGGCATTCAAACCTTTGATGATGCCATTTGAAATAAGAAACATGAATTTATTGTTGTATTATTCACCAAAATTAGAAACTGTTTCTCTCCTATACCTCTCTTCTGAATTGTCCTCTTTAGTCTTCCAGTTCTCTCTAATGATGATGTATATTGTAGGTATGACCGTGAATAAAGTTAGCAAAATCATACTATTTATTGTAAGTAATAGAATATTTTCTAGTTGAATTTCATCGTGGGTTTCACCTTCAGGTAGGTCTTGGTAAATTGTGATTGACCATGAATCACCTTGAATGAATTTTCCAGATACAGTCACATTTACTTCATACTGAGAATCGAACGAGTGTTCTAGCTTGGAATACGCATAAGAATCCGAGTCCTCATCTCCTGTATCTCTATCAAACATGTTCACTGTGGATATCTTGGTGTCATTCAGCAATAATGTTACATTCCCATCAACCTCTGCTACAAATACTCCATGTTGCCGGAATTCAACAAGTATCTTGTAGGAATGATTACCAACCAAAATCAGAGAGCTGTTGACAACATATTCAGAAGATTGTTCCTGATGAACAATATAATCATCTTGAATAGAATCCAATCTATTTAGGGTCATGAAGAATATACTAAGGAGAACCACAGTTCCGGTCAACATGATTATTGTAAGATTCTTAATAGCACTCATTCCAACACGCGATAATCTTGTAACGAAGTGATTTATCAGTTAGTATCGTTTTGTAGAAAATATACTCGAGTCTTTCCATAAGATCTGAATTCATCCAGCATCCCAAGTGAACTCTCTTTACCGTTCATTTTTAGTTGGACAAACTTTGACACCCGAGCTTTATCCGTCCAGAAACGGTACTGGAACTGGCTCGGTCCTGGTCAGGGAATGTGTGTCTGGTGACCAGACCTTCATCCTGTATCATCCCATATAACCTCCTATCAGTTCCTGTCCTACAATGTCCAAGTTTTCAGTAGCTGACTGCAACCCCTACGGGGGTTCTTCTTTTTTCTAATTTAGAATGTTTCAATAAATTCTCTATGATGGTCAAAGAGATAACTAATGCTTCCCGATAATATAAGTTGGAAATTTTTTCAATACGTATGGAGTTGCATTTTTCTTATCCAAGGCATATTACTATGAATCTCTATTTTCAGTCACTTTCCTATTGAATTCAGTATCAGGTCAAATCGAACACATTCATGAACCCGGGAGAACTGGCTTAGAAATTCCCTATCCTCTCCCAAGTAGTGAGCAAATACCTTGTATGGTTTTAGCTCGCTATTAGAACAAATACCAGCTGTTTCCATATCTGATAGTTTGAGATAGACATGATAGTACGATTGTACCAATTTGAATCCCTGAGATCCATACCATTTCCTTGTAATGACATCATCTCGGGTCCAGGCTTCGAATCGTTCAATATCTATATCTCTCGCTCTTCGAACCGCTTCATCAATGAGACCGGTAGCAATACCTATTCTTCTGTAGTCTGGATGAACTGCCAAATGCCAGATCATTCCTGCTAGATGGTCGTCCAGTGAATTGCTAGGCGAACATATCGAACCAGGCTTTTCCTCACATTCAACATCTATCAGTCCTACAATAATACCATCACTCTCTGCTACTAGCTCTATAGCGGGTGATTCATATCTCTCCTTCTTGGGATACACATCATCAAAGTATGAGGTATCCAAAAAGGCAAGAACTCTACAACGAAGCCAACCGCTTTCGTCTTCAGGCTTGTATTCTCTGATATGATACGATGAATCATCTTTCAACGAAAACGACCTCAAATTGGGATTAATCATTTAGTTTTGTAAGTGTATTGACTTCTACAGTATCTCCTAGATTTGACCTTGTGCATGATGGTTCAGAAGAACAGAGATTGTCCTATTTTTCCATCTCATCTAATCTCTTCTCAATTCTCTTGAGTTGCTCTTGCATCTTGGTTATCTGTGTCTTTAGTAGGTCTATATCGTCACTTACTGGTGGACGATCTTGCGCATACATTCCCGTGCCTGCCCATCTCTTCATACCTAACCCGCGACCTCCACCTCGTCTACCTCCGCCGCCTCTACCTCTACCCATACCAGCACCCATACCAGCTCCTCTTCCTCCTCCCATGCCCGTTTCTGGTCCGGCGGACTGTCCAAAAGCTTGACCAGTTGGTTGTGATGCCTTTGCTTCACCATTAGTGAATTTCTCTACTGCTTCTCGTACTGTTCCTGACATACCCAACACGGTCTCAAGACCCAATTCGGCCAATGCTTCAGTAGCATTGGGACCGAGATTCCCTGTTAGTACTATCTTTGCTCCAGCCTGTGCTACCATCTGTGCAGCTTGAATACCTGCACCTCCAGAGGCCGTAGCTGCAGTGTTTTCAATCGATTCTGTTGCCATCGTATCTGTATCTACCAAAACAAAATATTGGCATCTTCCAAAACGGGGATCAACCTGTGAATCCAAGTTCTTACCTGTTGATGAAACTGCAACTTTCAATATGATAATCCTCTAAAGCGTACTTTTCATAGCTCGCTAATTATAGAATTATGCACAAAATAAGATAAGATTTGTGATAACAGGATATTTTTTGTACGCAAGAATTCTATGATTCTTGTTAGAACCAAAAACAACAATTTAAATCTATGAATTACCTCCCCTCGGAGGAGGAAGAGGAATTGAAAGACAGATTATTTGTCATAGGATCTTTTCTTGTCATCATTGCAGCAGTGATTGCTGCAGTTGTCGGGTTCTCAGGAATGGCTGACGACTTTGAAATGGTTTTCGGAATTGCAGGTATTGTGCTTCTTATTTTTGGAGTTATATTTCTGATAACTGGTTTTACTAATCCATTAATAGCACAAAGCAAAACTGGTACTCTCATATCATACATTTTGATTATCGGATCCCTAACTGTCATTGCAGGAATGCTTGTGACTTTAGCTGTAAATGCCACAGGTGGGCCAGTTGGTTTATCGGCATTTATTCCTCTGGGTGGAGCGATTCTGATTTTACTCTGTTTCCTTATGTGGCCCTGTCTGTGTTGCAAGGATAAAGATGCAGGAAGTAGGAAGGTCTTTGGAATTGCTGCTTCTCATGGAAAGATTTCAATCTCTGATTTAGCTAAATACAGTGGATATTCAGAAGACACAGTTCGTGACATAATTTATGATGGAATTGGCTCAGGCAAAGTTGCTGGAAAAATGGAAGGTGACATGTACATTCATGCTTACAAGACGACTACTGTTACTACATCTAGTCCTACTCGAGAGCGAGAGATTGTAAAAGTCCTTGTTGTTTGTCCCTACTGTGGAGCAAAGAATGAACAGGGGACTCCAAAGTGTCATCAATGTCAGGCACCTCTCTAAATCCATATAGTTGGAGCGAGCTCTAAGAGTGTCACCAAGTGGATTGAAAAAGATCCACTTGGACTATGGCACCAAGTCTGATACTTTACCAGCCATCCGAAGTTCTGTGATTGCTGATTCATAAGCTCTTAAGACATCAGTCTTTGTTAGGAATCCAATCATACTGCTATCATCATCTGGGTCAACTACAACTGCATGTCCTTCATCACGTTCCAACATCCTATGAAGAACTTCGTCTATCGTTGTGTCAGGCAGGACTTTCAAAAAGTCTGCATCCATTACCTCAAAGACCTTGAGGAATTCTTCTTCATCATGCCAACACTTCTCCAATGTTTCAGCAATGACAGTTCCTAGAATCTTCTTCTCCAGCACAACTGGGAATTTTGTATGCCTTGTGTCGTATATCATATCAAGAGCTTCTGAAGCCAGCATGTCCGGTCGTAGTGTGACTGGCTCCCTCGTCATGACTTGGGACGCTGTGACTGAACGTAAGGCATCAAGGTAAACACCCTGTTTGAGATTGACTCCTTTTCGACGTAATTTCTCTGTGTAGATGCTATCTGGACTTATCGCTGAACTAAGGATATACGAACTCGAGACCGCTATCATCAATGGGAGAATCATACCATAATCACCAGTCATCTCCATGGTCATTACAATACATGTTACTGGTACATGTGCAGCTCCAGAGAACATAGCTGCCATTCCTACCAAAGCAAACGCCATTGGAAAAGGAACAATTTCCGGGAAGAAGAGTTCAAAACAATATCCGAATGCTCCGCCGATTCCAGCTCCAATAAACAGAGTTGGAGCAAACACCCCACCTCCCCCACCGGAACCAATGGTGAGTGAGGTCGCGAGCATCTTGATCAATCCAAATGTAATCATTGCAACGATGGAAACCGTACCTAATAGGGTCGCATTGATGAAGCCATATCCGCTTCCCATTATAGCTGGTACATAGGGAGTCACTCCTGTGAAAGCACCTTGATATTCGAAGACCCCCTCCAAGACGATTACTGCAGCAGCAACAATTCCTGTGAGTAAACCTCCCAGAGCGGCAATACCATATTTTGCTCCTTTAATCCTCTCAAATGCCTCTGAGAACCAGTAGAAAATCTTCACCCAATATTTACTCAAGATACCAAATGCTAACCCCATGATAAAGAATAGAATCAATTCTGCATAGTTGGTAAGGATAAATTCAGGTGCAGTGAACGATGCAGTTTCAGCACCAAATACTCCTACCGCGATTGCTACTCCAATTACTGAAGCTAAGATTACGGGTACAATTGACACCGCTGTTAACTCTCCTACTAGTATCTCAATTCCAAAGAGACTTCCACCTAACGGTGCTCCAAAAGTTGCTGCAACACCTGAGCTCAATCCGCAGACGAGTAATGTTCTAGTTGCCTTTCTGTCAAGTTTCAGTCTTTGTGCTAGAGCTGATCCAGCTCCTGCACCAAGTTGAGCGATTGGACCTTCTCGCCCACAAGAGCCGCCTGAACCTATACTGACTGCTGCTGCTACTGTAGTTATCAATGAATCTTGGGGACGAATTTTTCCACCCTTTATCGAGTACGATTCCATAACTTCTGGAATTGCTCTGGTTTCAGGAGGATACCGGGAAAAGAGAATGCCACTAATTAGACCTCCAATTGCAGGAATAATCACCCAGCCAAGAATTCCAATAGATTGTGGAATCATAGAAAATATCTGGGTAATTCCGAATATGGTGTATCTGAATACGACTGCAATGCACCCCGAGATTGCTCCAGTTAGTGATCCCAGTATGTACAATTTTACTTGTTGTTGTTTGAGAAAATAGCGTATACCATTCACTCGGTTTGACTGGTCTGTCAAGTGGCTCAAAACAAATACACCAAACTTTTGGCTTTTCAAACCATTCTTAAATCTGTTGACCTTTTTGGTCATTTCTGTTTGTTCAGAGTTATTGTGACTATAGATATTCCAAAATTAAGATGTGAGTAGTAACTGCTCTCCAAGAATGAATCCAAGTGACAAGACAGTAAATCCAAAGACTAGAGAGTACACGGTATATTCGATTCCTTTCAATTTGTTATTATCCCATAAAGTGTTAATCTCCATCACAAAAGTGGAGAAGGTTGTGAAAGATGATAAGAATCCAATTGCTACGAACCAGTATAG
>WJMJ01000042.1 GCA_014728035.1 Promethearchaeota archaeon
ACCCATCATACGAATACGATGGGTGAAATTGTACGATTTCAAGATGATCATCAATCCATGAAGCATCTCTAAACTTGGTGGATTTTTCAACTCCGTCAATGGTAGAAGCTAATCGCATCCCAATTATTTTGGCATACCAAGTTTTACTCGTCCCAGGAGGGCCAAAGAGAATGATTTGTTTTTTCTGTGTAACTAATTCAAGCGATTTCTGAACAATATCAACTCTACCAGAATCTGATGTGCTTTTCAGTAGAAGCTCATCCGTTTTAGTTTCTTGTTTATGCAATCCCCATTCAACTAATGCATATGTAGATGTACTTATTCTAACGAAAATATCTTCATGTCTTCCCATTTCAGTTCGTAAGGTCGCTGCAGGTGTCTTTCTTTTTTCTTTGTCTGGTGGTGGCAGATAGCCGTTTTCCCGAGCTCTTCGATATATATCCCTATACTTCAGGGGTGTGCCAGCCTCCTCAAGAACGCGTTTTGCCGCCTCTTTATTTGTTAGATATTCTTTAGACATTCCCAATTCCATTTCCCTAATTCTTTGCCAAATGATTCTAGGATTGGTATTCTTTTCGAATTATTATAAATGATATTTGCATTCAGAAAATCCAGATAGATTCTACTGTAACTTTATCTGGATTCATGCAAAATATCCCACGTAAGTGAATCCGAAGATATCATACTAAATTGGTTGATTTGAAATGCAAGAGATCGCTGTATTGTTACGTGAAATATCAATAGGAGTACTGATAGCTGGACTGTTCTATACATTTGGCATGTATCTACTTGGGCAGTTATTCGCCGCATTTGGAGAACATGAAACCGACCACGATATGGATCATTCCACAGAAGTGGGTCACGACTATGACCATGAAGTCGGTCATGATATCGACCATGAGTATGATATGGATCATGATTTAGACATATCACATGAATATGAAGTAGACCATGGTGTTGATGTGGGACATGAAGTTGAAGTTGACCATGACTTGGACATGGACCATGATATCGAGTTAGACCATGTCCTTGATGTAGATCATGACGTTGGTTTAGACCATGATGTGGATATGGATCATGACTTAGATGCAGGTCATGATTATGACATAGACCACGATAGTGATTACGACACTGACCATGGGCATGATATAGAACACGATGCGCATCTTGACATGACGGACCATGATGGATTCTTCGAAGCGGAGAGAGGGCCCCCACTAGGTGTGACTATCGGTTCTACACTCGTAAGCTTTGGTTTCATTGGTTCTGTAATATATTATGATGGAATTCTGGTGCCTATATTTGGCAAGGTTGGTATCCACATACTTGGTGTAATAGCAGTCGTCGGTTTCATTAGATATACGCTCTCAAAACTATTTGTTGAAAGAGGATTCTATATAGAAAATAGACATTTAGTTGGAAGAGAGGTCGAAGCAGTATCCACTATTAGTGACGACTTCGGAGAGATTCGAACAGAAACCGCAATGGGTCTGAGGCGTTTTAATGCAAGACCCTTTCAAAAAGGGGTTGTATTCGAAAAAGGAATGAAGTTGTACATTGTATCAGCTGATGAGAGATTCGTATATGTCGATCCCCGACCAGAATCAATACACTGGACTCAAGAACAGACCAGAAAAGAACCAGAAGAATAGAAGAAAATTCCCCGTTATGTATATCAAGTTAATCCTCTAAGCAGCGTAGAAACGCGAGATTATATAGAAATCTTGTATGATTATAATTACTCCTCTTATTCGAGATGTGACTTAAACGCTGTTCTCCTCACGCGGGATGTCCCCTCTTTTGGACATCCCTACTTCATCCCTATAGAATAGAGAATATTTTGCTGTTGAAGTTGTACCAATTTCATGCGAAAATATTAGGTTAGAAAGCATGTAGTAATAATTTCAGGTTAAAATATGTAAATCGTTAGTAGTATCCCAATCTATTTTATATTACCAATTGGACAGATTAAGGATACTTTAGGAAAGTAAATTTCATGCCCGTAAATGTGTTACTCGTTGATGATGACCCAGATTTACTCACACTTGCTTCCGAGTTCCTCAAGAAAAAAGACCAGGAATTCAAAATCACTCTTGCAGTGTCAGCTGAAGAAGCTCTAGATATCATGAAAGAGAACGAGTTTGATGTCATAGTTTCAGACTATCAAATGCCTAAAATGAACGGAATAGAATTCCTCCGAAAGATTCGAGAAGGAGATCAAGAGATTGCATTCATCATATTTACCGGAAAATCTAGAGAAGAAGTTGCAATCCAAGCTCTTAATCTTGGAGCGGACCATTACGTGAAGAAAGGGGGAGATCCGGTATCTCAATATACAGAATTAGCTCATATCATTCAGCAAGTTTCAGAGCATAGAGCAACAAAGACAGCTTTGCGGCAAAGAGAAACCGAACGGTCAGTAATCATCGACAGTATGGAGCAAATGGTTGCTTACTATAACAAGGATAGCTTGAAAGTGGAATGGGTAAATCATGCTGTTGAGAAAAATACAGGAATACCAGAGTCAGACGTTATTGGGAAATATTGCTATGAGATATGGCATGGAAAAGATGCGCCTTGTGTAAACTGTCCAGTGATTAGAGCGAATAAATCAAAAGAGGTAGAAACAGGAGAGCAAAGAACCCCAGATGGGAAGGTGTGGAGGTTGTCAGCTTACCCAATTCTTGATGATGAGAGAGAATTACTTGGGATTGTTGAAGTTGGAACTGATATCACGGAATTAAGAGACAGCACACTGGAATTGGCAGAGAAACAAAAAGACTTGGAAGGAAAAGTTGAAGATCGAACCTCTGAGATTATTTCGCTCCATGAGCTTTACAGAACAATACTTGATGGTTTAGTCAGTGGAGTTTGGGTATCAGATAGCGATGATGTGATACGATATTCAAATAGTGCAATGGGAAAAATCGCAGGAACAAGCGTATCTAACTTGGAAGGAAAAGAAGTGTTTCGCGATTTTCCAGTTGAAGCGACAAAAGAATTTCTTGCGGTGTATAAAGAAGCAAAAGAAAACATGATACCTGTACGGTATTCAAATATAGAAGTTAGAACAATAGAAGGCCGGCAGAGTAAGCAATCTGGTTGGTGCATCCCCATAGTTAGAAATGACCAATATGACGGGATGATTGTAACTGTCGAAGATATAACTGCGCAGATTGAAACTCTAGAAGCCTTGCGACAGAGTGAAGAAAATTATAGACTGATTGCTGATACCATTCCTGATGGAATTACTGTCATAGAAGATGGTAAATTCATATATGCTAATAAACGAGCATTTGAAATTTTTGGGTTCTCTGAAGAAGATTTTGTAAGCATTGATGGATTAGACATTGCTGCTCCGGAGGAACGAAAACGACTTAGAGAGATAATTAAACGAGCAATTGAAGAAGATATTTATCCAACAGAAATCGAATATTGGATTCTCAGACCAGATGGTGTTAGACGTAGAATTAGAAACAGATATGCCTACAAAAAAAGAGAAGACGGAAAAGTTACAAGATTCACCATCACCACCGATATCACTCACCACTATATTACTGAAAGCATCATCAGACAAAATGAGGAGCTCAGTGATTTCGCACATCACCTTGCTCATGATTTGCGGAACCATCTTCACAATCTCAAAGGGTATTTCGAGATTTTACCTGAAACCGAATACGATGAGAAAATCATGAATATTCTCTCTCAAATGAATATGTTACTTTCGCGATCTCTGGTATTAGCGGATGCTGGCAAAGTGATTGGAACAACCTCTTCAGTTAATTTGAAGGAAATCATACAGGAAATAGCAGCTTCGATTGTTCCAGATTCGATAAGTGTGAATATTGATGACCTGCCAAATGTTGAGGGAGATAAGACTCGAATCCAACAAGTCGTGACCAATCTAATTCAGAATGCAGTGGAACATGGTAGACCTGATAATATCATTGTTAGAAAAATCATTGCTGATAATCATGTTGTAATCTGTTTTGAAAATGATGGAGAACTAATACCAGATGAGTTCTGTGAGAAGATTCTCAAAACCACATTCTCGTCGAAAGAATCTGGTGGTATCGGTCTATCTATCATCCATAAAATTGTTGCTGCCCATGGTTGGAGAATAACTCTTGACTGTTCTCCAAGAACCTCATTCAAGATTCATATTCCACTCCAACATGTTCACAATTAGATCTCTTGAATCTGTAGCATCAACAAATGAATTTATTAGCAACCTTAAACCATACATACTTGGGTAGTTGCATGGGCTAGTTTTTCGTTACATTTTTGGGGTTTTCCCCCAAAAAGACGAAATACCCTCAATTACGAAACTCCCCCCTCCTACCACGATTCCCATGCACTGCCCAACTTTTTGTTAATCAGTTATTGAGATTAGAAATTTCTAGCGACCAAATTTATATTCTTTCAAGACAAGAAAGCTACGAGTGCATCGGTGCCTTTGGACGCCAAGTTAAGGGGATGCATAGCAATGTGTTTTTTTTTTCATTGCTGGGTCATGAGGGTTTATACTCCCACATCTGACATAAAATACCCTAGCATCATGCATGATACACAATGAAAGTGTGTGAGTAGAAAAACTAATGCAAGCAGATTTATTTGATTGGTTTGGGCAAAATCTTGCAGTGGCTGTTGCTGCTCTGATAATTCTTGTTGTCTTCTTACTCATCCTGTTTTTCAAAAAGTACGTCCGTATTTTTGATCCTAACATCTTCTACGTTCATCTACGAGCAGGGAAGGCTATCAAGCAGGGAGAAGGAGGAATGGTTGTTCGAATTCCATTCTTGGATAGAATACTAGCGGTTGACAGAACCGTGCAGCAGCTAAACATCTCAGCAGAATCTGTTCTCTCACGAGAGAAGCAGAAGATCAAGCTCAGTGCAGTATTACAATGGCAGGCTGAGAATGCAATAGCGACGATTAACAATGTGAAGTGGCAGGAAATTCCAGCTAGACTTACTGCAATCATCGAGTCAGTTATTCGAACTGCCTGTGCTCAGCTAACAGTTGAAGAAATCCTTGAAGAGAGGCAAAAAATCATCGAAGCTATCAAGAAAGAACTCGTTGATATTGTCAGTGAATGGGGTCTCAAGATTGTTACCGTAGAGCTGGTTGATGTAGTGGTAGTTAATGAAGCATTTCTACGAGACATGTCTAAACCTCGAGAAGCTGAGATGCAAAGATTAGCTCAAATAGCTCTTATTGAAGCTGATAAAGCAACAGGATTGAAGGATATTGAACGTTCCAAAGTGATTCGGGAACAAGAGATTATCCGAGACAAAGAACTTGGCGTGAGAGACCAAGAAAAACTTCGTGCAGTTCAGGAAGCAGAAAAACGGCGTGAGCAGAGCGTTGTTGAAATCGAATTGCAAAAAGACCTCATGTCTAGAAAATACGAAAAGCAACAAGCTGAAGTCGAAGCTTCAAAAGATCTTGAAGTTGCTAAGATGGCTGCCGAAGCTGAAAAGCAACGTAAGATCAAGCAAGAAGTTGAAGTGCAAGCTCAGAAGATTCTCCAAGAAGCAAAAGCTGAAGCGGAGAAGATTGAGATTGTCGCTGAGGCAGAAGCTGGCAAGATTCGAAAGGTTACTATGGCTGAAGCTGAAGGTATTAAGAAGACCCTTGAAGCGGCTAGAGACTACTCACCTCAAGCTTTCGCAAGAGACTTTCTCCAAATGCTACCTAAAATCTATGAACAGATAGACATTGGTGATATCACCCTATTCGGCGGTGGCGGAGCTAGTGGAGTCGAGGGAGATGAAGGTGGTGGAAGTGCAGGTGCATTCCAAGTTTTTGGTAACGTTCTATTGCCAATGATTATGATGGCTCGAATGATGGGCTTCGATTTTCAAGGGCTCATGGGTGAATCTCTGGGTGAACTCTCAACTAAAGAAATCAAGCCAAAGAAGAAAAAGAAGCAATAGATGAGTGAGCCCACATAAGTGGGCCTTTCATCTTTATTTACACTTTATCAATTATTTTTTCAAATCTCTTTATGTATTCAATCTCTTCTCCATGAGGAAACATTAGGATTATATCGGAGACCCCAATATCCTTGTATTCACGAAGACGTTCAGCAATTGATTCTGGAGTTCCCCAAAGAGCAGAGGCTACTCTATCTCTATATTGATTCTCCTCAATACCTCGTTTGAGGGCGTTCTCTTTGATAGCCGAATCCATGTCTTTTTCAGAATCGAAAACTCTAGTCCATAGACCTATTGATCTTTTTACTTCTGAGGGGTTTCTACCACTAGTTTCTATCATTTCATCTAGTAGTTCAAATCGTTCTTGACAGAATGATGGCGAATATGCCCATGCTAAATTGATTCCATCACCGTATCTGGCAGTAAGTTCTAGCAATCTGTCACCTGCTTTCATACTTCCAATCCATACTGATGGGTGGGGCTCTTGTATTGGTTTTGGATAAGAGATAAGGTCTCGAATTTGATAATGGTCACCTTCGTATGAAAATCTCTCACTGGTCCATATTCCTTTGATGATCTGCACCGCTTCAGCTAATTGATCGATTCTCGTAGAATCGCTTGGAAATGGATATCCATATGCATTGTATTCTAATTCTTTCCAACCAGCACCAATTCCAAATTCAAGTCGCCCGTTTGATAGAACATCTAAGGTGGCACCCATTTTTGCGTGAAGGGGAGGATGCCGATAGCTATTACAAAAAACAAGACTTCCAACTCGGATATCTTGGTCTATCGTTACAAGTGCTGTCATGAGTAACCATGGATCTAGAAGCTCACGATCTGTTGCATCTTTATCTAACATGAAGTGGTCTGAAAACCAAATTGTTGAAAATCCGCTTTCACGTCCAAATTTTGCTATATCCTTAACATCTTGAAAAGAAAAGCCAAATTGTGGTTCTATTTGTATACCTAAATCCACTAACAAACCTCAGCTAGAATGTTTGTTAATCCTGCATAACCTTTTTGATTTCTGATGAATACTTCATTAATCACTAAATAATTCTGCAAGAATGAATTAGTGCCTGAAATTCTATGCTATTGGTCAAATAGAACAAAGGTGTCCAAGGACTGTGAACACCTAGCAAGATAATAGAAAATCTATGATTCACATCGAGTACCGTTTCCTTCTACGAATAAGAACAATAGCTGATAGACCAACTACAATAACCATACCGAATAACCCAAAGAAAAATCCAATTTCAGCTGGAATGAGAATCTGTGAGTGAGTAGTATTTGTCATCGTAGTGGTTGTAGTTGTAGTAGAGGATGTTGTGGTGATGTCGTTTTCAATAGTAATATCAAATATATCACCATAATCAGTCGAAGCCACCAAACCTGTAGAATCAGAAACCAGACCATTTGCAATCTCTGCATTAAATGAAGTTATTGATTCTAACGAGTAATCATTAGTCCTTAGTTGATAGATTCTTGCATTCTGATAAGAAGTACCTGTTGAACGACCGGCACAAATGAAGATGCTATTTGCAAATATTTCTGGCTTAATAAGATAGGTATTAGGATCAACATTCAAAGATTTAGTCTGCCAATTTGCTCCAGTGGTATCAGTATAATGAACAACTGTAGCTCCAATAACAAACACTCTGGAATCCATGGTACAAATGGATCGTGTTGCATATGCACCAGATAGGTATGTATGAACTTGAGCCCATTCAATACCATCATTACTCCTAATTACATAACCCTGATATTCACAAGCATATATCCATTCACCATAAACTGTTGCTGCGTGACCCAAGAAACCTTGATGAAATGAATATCCAGTTGTACTTACTTCGAACCAAGAGATACCATCTTCACTTCGAATTATCTTTGCAGGATTGTAACCAAAAGCATAAAAAACGCCATCAAAGTGAATTATAGTCTGAAAAGATTCACAATCTCCAGTATAAACATCCCAGAAATCAACACCGTTATCACTCCAGAAAAGCATGTCACCAGCACTTAAGACATAGATGTTCTCAGCATAAATGCCTGTTCCATCAGCCGTTCCAGAAATTCCAGTAAGCGCCGTCCAGGATTCAAGATTGTTCGAACGCCATCTACCATCACTTCCTAACACGTAGTAATATCCATTAAGATACTCCAAAGTCCATATCCCAGACGATGGTGATGTTTTCTCAACTACTTCTAAGTCAGTTAAACAGTTCTTGTCAGGAATGCGATTACTATTTGTTTGACTATCGAAATCACAAATTGGAATATGATAAATCATACAGCACAATGTTACAACTAGAATACATGTAAATACATTTTTCAATTCTACCACGATAATAGAGAAATAGGAATTAATTAATAAACAAAATTTGCATTAATACTACTTCCAGATCAAATTATGGATTTCATCATCTAGAATAGTTCAAAATCAAAACACATTATATCAATCAACCATCTGATGATTCATGATTTTCAGATGAGTATCATTGTAAAAGAACAATGAAATATTCTCAAAATGAATTGTCTACCATCCTAAAAGTTTCAATATGTAACAATATTTATTAGATAGCCCACATATTGTTAATTAACGATAATTAAATATCGTTAACAGGAGAGCAGACCGGGCCTTAACGCAAAGGTTACGGAGTGAAACAGGATAGATATGAAACACCGTTAATCTAGTGGATAGAAGGTCTGAGCCTTGCTCCAAATTGAATGTTGAATTTTCCTAACATTCTAAGGAGGAACATCAATTGGCTGCACGCAAAAAGACCGGAATTCGAAAAGGATTAGTTCTCTTTACACTAGCAATTCTACTTATTTCTTCAGTTATTTTTCCTGTTTCAGCTTCAACAATACCACAGGAATCTGTTGCTGCGAAAAACCAAATGACATCAAAACCATTGGTACATATTTACTTTGATGAATCATCAGAAAAACTAATTGAATTGAAGACTTCTACTTTACCATATCTGATCAATGAGGGATTTCTAGTTGAAACATATCAGATTGATTCATTCTATTTTCTAAAACAATATATCCAAGCGTACAAGCCAGATTATGGAATATACTACTTTGATAGTGCAACAACTGGAATGAACATTGATTCCAAGCTCATATCATGGGCCTTGATAGCTGAGGTTGTTGAAAAGAATCCTCTTACTGAGCATATTATTGGAATTGGAAATGCAAGAAGAATTGCAGACCATTTAGATGAATCCTCAAATTTGCATGTAGATGATACAGATGTTATTGATGTTGAATTAACTAGATTGTTCGCACTCTGGACAATTGCTGATACAATGTCAGAATCTACTGAGAAGGGATGGGCAACCCAAGGAGAGAATTTTAGAGAGGTCGTAATCAGAGACTTTGCAGACAATGTAAATGAGTATTTCTCGAAAGGATTGATTCCAGAAGAATATACTGGTGAGCGTGTTCCAAAACCAATCAAAAATCCAAATCTAACACAAAAGTGGATTGAAGAAGAAAAACAGTATTCGCCAGAAGGTGAAGAATTAGAACCGGTTATGAAATTAGGAAATCTCGCACAAGATGAAGAATATATTCCTTTGAGAGAGATGCTTATTGACAGTGGTATTGGAGGACCAATAGGATGGTTACTGGATACCGTTATTGGAGCTCTGATTGAACTGGGATTTCATGATTTAGCAATACATGAAGAAGCTGCTGGACAAATTGTTGACCATTTCGAAGATGTAGTAAATGAATCAAGATATGAAGTCAGAGAATGGTTCATCGACGAGGGTTTCAATGTAACAGGACTTGACTATGGAGTTCACATATCCGACCTATTACCTAGGCAACTTTTTGAGTTTTGGTCGATGACTGATCAACTATTCTTAGATGCATGGTACGAAGTAGATGATTATATTGGAGAATTTTTTGAGAGAGTAATTAATACACCAGTGCAGACTGACCTAAGAGGTCTAGTTCCTGTATTTCTATTCAGACTCGGTACTCCAATCAATCTCGGTTCTAATTTCGCATCTTTTGGTGCGGTATTGCGTGTTAAGTTATTGCCAGATTTTGAGATTGACAAAGAACCGTTCAAGACCTTCATGAATGAGGCAGTACTTGGAGACCTTGCTTTAGAGAATATGACAGACATTGAGGATGCATTTACAGAGGTCCGGAAATTCATAGATATCATTCCAGTCATGAATATCGATTTTGCAATCTGTGCTTTTCTACCCACAGGAAATGATTGGGCTCAGGGTCTCATGGGGCAGTTTACGATTGAATTCTTTGGACATGCATTTATGGAACTTGCATTTCCACCAATCGATGCATCCAATACTGACCGCTCATTTATCCATGTTCGCGAATGGGGATTCATTTTTGAATTAGATGCGGAATTTTCACTTAGTGTTTCAGCTTTCCTCGCACCTGGACCTGGGGGAGTAATCAGCACAATTCTAGAATGGTTTGAAAAACTCTTATCGGTCACAATCGGTCTGACATTATCTATAATTTTAGAGATAAGCAAGAAATATCAAGGGCAAGGACTTCCTGCTCTATCGACTCTACTCTTTGACATAGTTATTGGTGTATCCCTTAAGATACGGATTCTTGTAGCGATATTCAAAGGAAAACTAAAAGTTGGACTACGTTTTGAACAAAAATCAGGTATTCTAGAAAGCGAAGAGTTCATGAGAGTAGCAGCAGAAGAACCTGCAGTCTATCACACTTTAAGCGAAATAAGCACATCAACATTGGGAATTTACATATCATTGTATGCTTCGCTCTACTTTGGTGTCGACTTATTCTTTACTTCATTTGGAACAAAATTTGGTGGGCCCTGGGAAACAACCTTCGACCTATCAACATCGTGGGATAATTCGGATTACGGCACGGAGGCTGCTGATTTAGTAGATACAGATGAGGATGGTCTTCCGGATGCTTTTGAAACAACCATAAGCACTGCTTATGAAGAAACTGAAGGATATATCCTAGCTGCAGACGGTCCATATCTGGATCCAACATCATCTGATACTGATGGTGACGGTCTCAATGACAAACTTGAGATTGAGATTAACACAGCTCCAAATAATGTTGATACTGACGAAGACATGCTCTCGGATTATGATGAACATATAACCTATCTGACAGACCCATTACGAAATGATACTGATCGAGATAATCTAACAGATTATGATGAGGTTATCATATACAAGACGTCCCCATTCAATATAGACACGGATGGAGATGCATTACATGACTGGTATGAAATCAATACAGTCTATGACATAACATTCACTAGTGGAACCTATGGCGCTGTAGAAGAAGTAGAGATTGGCGGTGTAATATACAATGATAGAACTGACCCTCTAAATCCTGACACGGACCAAGATAATCTGCTTGATGGAGAAGAATGGGAAAATGGTGTCATGTACCTGAACGAGAGTGAACTCGAATGGTACCAATATGCACATTATCAATATACTCATCCACTTGACAGCGATACTGACGATGATAGCGTTGCATGGCAGTTTACGGGTAATTGGAATGACCCGTTTGAACCAACTGATGATTTCATCTGGGAACTAAATGATGGCATTGAAGTGATGGGTCAGATTGCAACCATTCCAGACCTCGAAGGTTATCCTGAGGTAAAAGTGGTCAAGACTAACCCAGTCTACCAAGATACTGATAATGACACAGCATGGGGTTCTGTAGCCCTATATGTCACAGATGGATATGAACTAGCCCGAGACCCACAATGGGATCCAACAAACGGCGACCAAGATAGTGACGGTCTCAAAGATGGTTATGAGCTCATCGGACCTGGAGGAACAGGGACAGACGCTCAGAATCCAGATACAGATAACGACCATCTTCCAGATTATGAAGACTACATGTTAGATACAGATCCAAGAAATCCTGACACAGATGAAGATATGGTATTAGATGGAGATGAGTATTTCATCTTTGGTACTAATCCACTACTCAATGATTCTGACTTCGATGGATTGAGCGATGGGGAAGAGCTATACTTCTTCTACACCAATCCCCTTGTAAGAGATTCGGATTTGGATGGGCTAACCGACGGAGAAGAAATACTCATTTACCTAACGGACCCATTGGTAAATGATACTGATAATGACCTATTGAAAGATGGATACGAGGTTGAGGTTTCAAAAACCAACCCTCGTCTATTTGACACAGATGAAGATCGACTTGGAGATGGAGAAGAGTTATTGATATACAATTCTAATCCACTCGATTTTGACACGGACGGGGACTCCTTAGCATATCCCAACGCGACTCTGCAAATGACTCTACCACTTGGTGACGGTGCGGAAGTATTGGACTATCATACCTCACCAATTGCGATAGATACTGATTCAGATGGTCTCACTGATGCTCAGGAGATTTACTTATCACTGGGGTATCCTGGTGCAGACCCCATACCACTTGATCCTCTCAATAACGACACGGACCAAGACACAATACCAGATGGTATGGAACTTGTTCTGAAGAATGTGAGTATTATCACGTTTCCATATCAAGCTCTTATGATAGATTACCGATATGGCTCCTCTCCTGTTTCGAATGACACAGACGGAGACATGTTGCTAGATAATTTGGAGATTGAATATGGAACGGATCCGGATATAGCTGATAGTGATAATGACAACATCAATGATTACAATGAAATTTTCGTCACTTTCACCGACCCACTATCTAATGATACGGACGGAGATGAGATTCCAGATAATCTGGAATCTTGGGAGAATGTAACTGCGGTTACACCACCTCCTAACACAACCATAGCACCATTTGCAATGGCAGACCTAAATGAATCAGTCTGGCCTTTATACCCCACCTCAGCAACTGATAGTGATACAGACAACGATCTGTTACCCGATGGTCTCGAACTGATCTATGGGACTGACCCATTAGATTGGGATGAGAATGGAAATGGAATAGCAGATGGTTACGAATATGATTATGATTCCGATGGGCTTTCTGATGCTGAAGAGATATACATAGAGTACACTTGGAAGGGACCACTTCCAATTAGTAATAATTCCCATGGAATTTGGCATTGGACTAGAGCTCCGGGAGGATTTGATAATCCAGACTCGGATGGTGATGGAATTAATGATGGGGCGGAGGTACACACCTACGGAACTGACCCAACATCAAGCGATTCGGATAACGATGGTGTTTCAGACTTGGATGAAATCAATATGGGAGGAGACCCGAACGTTCCAATTACATCAGGATATCCATTTTGGATATTAGCTACTATCATTGGAGGAGGAGCTTTTGTTGCAGGCATTGTAACTGTACCAATTGTCAGAGGAGTCTATGAAAAAGTCAAGGATAGAAAAGGAACAAAGACGAAATCAAAGAAGAAGAGTGGGAAGAAGAAAAGAAAATCGAAAAAGAAATCATCGGAGGGTGATACTAAATGAGACAAACAACACCTAAACTCCTAGCAGTGCTTTTTGCAACCCTGATGCTGGTGTCTTTAATGCCGGCTTCAATACCAGATATATCAACAACTGGTACTAATGAGGAGGGTCTCACTAATGTGCCACAAGACTCAATGTTACAACTGGAAGACCCAGATTTCAATCTGACAAATGATTACCAGAAAATCTGGGAACCAAATAATATCAGAGGTTCCTCTCATGCAGTCGCTACCACCGAAGATGGTGAATATATGGCAAGTGCAGGAGGTTATCTGAACGACAGAGAGGTTCATATTTACAGATGGCATGATGGTATCAATCAATACTATCCAATATGGGATGCGGGAGATTCAGTAATTCGAGGAGATGTCCTTGATGTCGCATTCATGGATGCTGACAATGATGACAGATTAGAAGTAGTAGCAGGAAGTGCTGATGGAACAATCTACATATTTGAACAACAAGGAGTGCAAGACGACGAATTCGGTCTTTATTCACCCGCTCATCGTTGGGACCTTGTTTGGGATAGCGGATATATGCTTGATAGGCAAGTCTGGTCAATCAGGACATTCGATATTGACTATGATAGTCATGATGAGATTATAGCAGGTGTTTGGGATGGGAAAGTCTATGTCTTTGACTTTATTGATGCTGAAGCTTGGCCATATTGTCTTGACGAAAACTGGTTTATTTTCGAACTTGTCTGGGACTCGGGAGATACTATTTCCGACCGAGTAAATGATATTGCAATTGTAGATAGTGATAACGACACACAATATGAGATTGTGGCAGGAAGTCAAGATCATAAAGTGTACATCTTCGAAGCGTGTGCCTGCTTAAGAAACCAATTCACTCTCATGTGGGACAGTGGAGATACAATATATGCTCCAATAAACTCAGTAGCAGCAAGTCAAGGACTTGATGGAGATAATTTTGGAGAGATAGGAGTTTCTGCCTATGGATTAGGATTCTATGTGTTTGAATATAACGGTGAAACTGAGGATTTCGATGTGCGTAAAGTAAATCGGGATATCATGAGCTGGGAGAGAGGAATATCTCAAACCACTGGAGTTTATACGGGATATGAAGCTGACGAATGGATCGATAGAAAGGTCTACGGATGGGAAACTCAGGGAATATATGAGAACGATCCAATTCCCGCACCATATGATACTGAGTATCTTGGTGGAGCTTCCGCATTAGGAGGGCCATGGGATGATAATGAAACGACATTCAATTCCACAGAAGAGTTTCAATTCATGAGAGAATGGAAATTCCCATTTGGAAATGAAACAGGGGAGTTAGAATTACCGTACGATATTGCTAGTAGTCCAGATGGAACATATTATCTTACAGACTACTCAGACGACCGGGTAGTCCAGCTTGGGGAGAATATGGAATTTCTCACGATGTGGGGAGAAGAAGGAAATGAGACAGGACAATTCGATAATCCTACAGGAATCACTGTGGATGAAGACGGATTTGTATATGTCGCTGATTTTGAAAACTCACGCATTCAGAAGTTTAACCCAGACGGTTCATTTATTCTATCAATAGGTAGTAATGGAACAGCTCTTGGGCAATTTCATAGAGTGTTTGATGTCGCAACACGTGATGGAAAACTTTATGCTTCAGATTACCTCAATCACAGAATTCAGGTATTTAACAGTACAACTGGAACTTTTCTGTTCAGTTGGGGTAACCAAGGTGCTGGTAACGGACAATTCGAATACCCAGCAGGAATAGCAATTGACAGCAATGATTCTGTCTATATTGCAGATGTTGATAATGACAGAGTTCAAAAATTCTATGAAGATGGAACCTTCGTTATTACCTGGGGGTCCTCTGGTGTAAATTCCGGAGAGTTTGATCAGCCAGGATTCATAGTAATAGACTCGGATGATAGAGTATATGTTTCTGATACTGCAAATGATAGAGTTCAGAAATTTAGTTCCACAGGAGATTATGAATCTGAGTTTGGTGAGTCCGGTCCTGGAACAGGGCAGTTTAGCTCTCTAGTTGGAATAACATTACATAATGAAACAGGAATATTGGCGTTAGACTATGCTGACCAGCAGATTCAGCGATTTGCGATTCAAGAATATGATGTAAAACAAATCATCTCTGTCAGTGATAAGACAGACCTTGTCTTCGACTTTACTTTCGATTCTGAGGGTAACTACTATATCACTAGTGGGTTGACTTCGACTATTCTGAAGTATTCTTCAGATGGAATATACATTAAGAATTGGACCATACCAAGTGCAGGTTGGGCTTTTGGTATCGAGATGCATGATAATGGTACGATATTTGTTTCAGATGCAAACAATCATGTAATATACTCCTATGATACCAACGGTACGTTACTTAGTACTTTTGGGTCATATGGTACTAATCCAGGCCAACTCGACACACCTGTAGCATTAGCAATTAGCAATGACCTTCTCTATGTAAGTGAATACAATAATGACAGGATTTCTGTTTTCAACTTGACATCTTTGGATGTTGAAATTATTGGGATTTCGGGAAGTGCTTTGGGAGAAATCAATGAGCCGTACGGTCTCACATTTGATCATGAAGGAATTCTCTATGTGGCAGACCGAGGAAACAATAGAATACAGCGATTCTATAAGAATGGTACAGCAATTGACACATGGATTGATAATGATGAACCTATCTTTCTTGAATTCAATAGCGATGGATATCTCTATGTAACTGGAGGTTCTTACAGAACTCTGAAGAAATATTCGCCAAATGGCGTTCTTGTTGATGTCTTTGATGGTGAGTTCGCTACATATGAATCAAGAAACGGAGATGCCAGTAGTTGGGGTATCGAATTCATACCTCAAAATAATAGTCTAATGATTGTTGATTCTGACCACGATAGCTTGATTATGATTGACCCATATCTAGCAATGAACAATCAGAGTGTTGCAATCGTCGACTTCGGTCAGTGGGAAGAGATTACCGGAGACTCCACTGAAACATCTGATTTCTACATTGTAGCAGAAACCTCGATGGAAGTTGAGAATATTGAATTCGCAATCTCACAGGATCTTAAAACCTTCGTCACGATAGATCCCGAAGACTATGTCTTTTACTTTGAGACCTCAGTACCTACTCTTGGTTTCATCGCAATGATGGGAGTTAACGTTGACAATGTTCTGAACCAAGCTAAGTGGGATGATTTCAGATATCTCAAGATTGCTGTCAGAGGTGGAGATACGTACAAGATAGATGCTGCTTTTGGAAGAGTTAATCGTCCAATAGCAACTGCTTTGACAGTAAGTATTGGAGATGTGAAGACTACTGAGCCTTCTAGTGGAGCTGAGGAGTTCATTATAGGAACTGTTGATGGCGAGATAATGGCATATTCTTCTCTTGGTTCAAAGGTGTGGGAGAGTCAATCAGACCAACCAAGGTTCTCATTAGGTACACAAATCTGGGACATCGTCCAAGTTACAGGAAGAGGGAGAATACCAACTTGGCTTCTTGATGGCGAACTCGTCCAAGACTCAGATTTGACAGGAAGTATACCAGGTTTTGAACGATTCACTTCCTATACGATGGTAAATATTGACTACAACAGCGCATTGGATATCGTAGCAACTGTCAAAGAAGGGGCATATAGTCGATTAATCTATCTAAGAAATACGGGTACAGATGAATCTCCAAGCTTTACTTTCGTTCCTAACTACTTCATCACTCAGTCTACCCTAACAGATGACCAAATTCTTGGATTCTCTTCAATAGAGATGGGAGATTTAGATGGTGACAATGATGTTGATATGCTCTATGGAACTGTTTGGTACGATGTTGATACTGGATGGTACTATGAGCTCGACTACTTTGAGCAGACCAGTTACAATTACTGGACAGAGAGAGCTGGATACATTCCCACACTCTCATCTGCTGTAAGCGGAAATGGATACTTGCCTCAAGTCACAATGCAAGACTTGGATTATGACGGTGATCTTGATGTCACAATAGCTCTAGCAGAACTACATATGTTCGAACAGATAGATTACTTCTCTGGTAGTCAATTTTTCTTTGCAGAAGACTCCAATTATTTCAATACAATAAACAATGACTTTCGAACAAATGATATGCCTGGAAAAGTAGGATTTGCAGATTTTGATATGGATAGTGATATCGATATCATAGTGCCTCATTCAACTAGTAATTTCACGAATGATGGGATAAATACGAATGCTTCTCGAATGACATTCTACGAGAATACTGGAAACTGGAAGAATGTTGAATGGACTAAGAGGAGAGCTATCTTTGAGCCAGATTTCACAGGTACACTAATTGATCCAGATCACGGTTACACCGGTCCATTAATTCAGGACCTTGATGGCGATAGTGTGCCAGATTTAGTAGTACTTCAAAAAGACTCGATAGACCGATTCTTTGGGAGATTTGATCATAATGCCTTCATTGCCGCTACCTATCCTTATCTCCATATGGTAGAGGTGGATAAGAGATCCCAGAGCAATGGTTATTGGGGATATGAAGCTTATGACTCATGGTCAAACTCGTTCATATTCGAATCCTGGTCGAGATCTCTGGAATTTGGAGATGTAGACCAAGATAACCTTCCTGAGGTCTTTGTTGGTTCCTTTGACAACAACATAATCGCGTTTGAAAATGTTGCTAACAATACCTATCGAAGATCATGGAGGTCTCAAGATATCTTCCTTCAATCTTGGACTGGTGAAGGAACACTACCCGTTTATCGAAATGTTAGAGATATGGTAATCGGTGACCAAGACAAGGATGGAAAACAAGAGATAATCATGACAGCGGGGTACAATGTCTATGTGTTTGAGACAATTGGTACAGATATGTACGAGCTTGTGTGGATGTCTTCACCCATAGCTTTCATACCTCCAGATGCATTATCTGCATATGAACCTCCAGTACCTCGGGCACCGGACCCCATTGCAATTGACCAAGACTTGGATAATGATGGAAAACCTGAGATTATTGTAGGTGCTGAATTCTATCTTATCATCTACGAAATGGTTGGGGATAACAACTATACTCCAGTTCAACATTATGAACTAGCCCCATATGAATCCGGAAACGCAGATATCAAAAGCATAATCACTCTTGATAGCGACAAGGATAGCTTCCGAGAGATTGTAGTAGTTGGATCGGATGAGGTCATTGATTATGGCGTTGTCGAACCAGTAACTGGATGGATGCGAGTATTTGAAAATGCCAGAACAGATGAAGGCGGCCATAAGAACGATAGTTACGTCATGTACTACTTCGATAATCTGAATGGGCCAGGTTATGCGTTAGACACGGCAGACTTTGACAATAATGAATTGCCTGAGATATTCGTTGGAACATGGGATGGAATAGAGATTTACGAATCCATTGCTGATAATGCACTATCGCTACAACGTCAGCTTCCAACACCTGAACCCACAAAAGCAATTAGAGTAGGTAACACCGATACTGATAGCTGGATGGAAATAGTAGCTGGCTCGGGTAAGAATCTCACTGTATATGAACAGAATCAGACCTATGACAGGTCAGACCACTACTACGACGAAGTGTGGAACAGTGGACCACTTCATGAAGAAATCACCGATATCCGTATTGGTGATTCGAATCAAAACAATCGATTAGAGATTATTGCTGTTGCATTGAAGGGGTATCTCTACTCCTTTGAGTGGAGGCCAAATGCTACAGAGAGTGGAGGTTTAGCCTTCTCAATGGCTCAGGAAAATACTGTTAGTTATCCTGAGATCGGAAATCCAACGAAGATCATGCCAATAGCCGACTCTAGAAATCTGATTGTCACGAGATTCTCAGATCCACAACATATAGACTCCAGATTTACACAGGAGGATGACATACAATGAATACACATACGAAATATTTACTGAGCTTACTTGTAGTCTTCACGTTCATCTCGATAGCTGCTACTCCGCCCATCTATGTGAACTATTCAGGACCTGTTAACCAAGAACAATGGAAACAAGACTTGATAGAGTACATGGATGCATGGCAATTGGTAGACCCAGAGAAGAGAACACAGCAAGTAGATGATGTTTCATGGCAGATTGGATATAATTGGCAACAGAAGAAATTAGCATCAATGGACGTGGATTTCGGATACCTTGATACATTCAACTTCACAAACAGCAACAACACGTTTGGTAACTTTGTGATGACATCTGAGGAAGTCAACTCCAATCTTAGAAATTACATTCACCAACTCCTTTACAATGATATCGAACTCGCTTGTGAAGTAAGTGTGCTTGACATTATGTTATTCAGAGCTTTTGATTCTTTGATAATTGATTGGATAGACATGAGCTTTGCAGGATTCTGTAATGGTTTCGCTCAAGCTTCACGAGACTTCTACAATGATCCCGAACTCATCCCCTTGGGAATAGATCACACATACAATTTACCATCACCAAATCCTAACGAAACAATATCTCAACAAACTGGTGGAGATGTTGTTGAAGCTGTGATCAAGGAATATGTCCTTTGGAAAGGTTCTGGTGCATTCTTCAATCCAAATCACTTACTGAATTGGATTAAGATTTACCTTGGTATCCCCACCCCACAAGGAGGAATTACCAATGCACAAGAACTTGAAAAAGTCCAATCAGCAATGATGGTAGGAACTCCTCATTACACACCAGCAGTCATTCTCCTTATGGCTCCAATTTGGGAAGTTCCAGAACCTACAGAGAGTCACTTTGTTACCGCTTATGACTATGACGTGAATCCTAACGGATCAACTACTCTCTATGTTTACAACAACAATGACAGATATACTGGTCCCGATAATATGTACACGGATTGGATTCTCATTGATTCAAATGGGAATTTCAAAGGTACAAAATTGCATCCTGACGCGAATTACAGCAGAATTGCATTCTATCCTGACACTGGAGAGTACAACAATATCCTTACTGCGTTGATGGACTTGCTTCCCAAACTGTTAGGTGTAGGTGTGTTCAGTCCTGTAGATGTTGAGATAACTGATCCTATCGGTCGCTCAATCAGGATAGATGACGAAGGAAATCAGTATCATGAGTATCCAGCTCTCATGGTTAATGATGATGGAGAAAAACAGATTCTGATGCCTTTTGTTCAAGGGCTCCCCTACACAATTAATCTAACAGGAAATGATGTGGGAGATTTCCGCCTTGAAACAAATAGATTCAATGGAGAAGAACTACTAACAAACGAAATTAACGGTACTACAGAACCGGATAAGAAAGATGTGTATACTGTCACTCTCAGAGATGAAGGAATCGATATTGTTGATACTGGTGTATATTTACAGGAAGCTATGATTCTATCAGGTTCATCTGTTGAACTAGAATGGTCCCAGTTCGATAATGAAGCCACTTTTGAAGCATATGAAATATATATTTCAAAGAGTCCTGACAAACTAGGTCAGAAATATGGTGAATCCATCACTGATATAGCTCAGACTTCGAGTGTAATCACTGGATTAACACCAGAAACTACCTACTTCTTTACTGTGAAGACCATAACAAACGACAACACAACATACCAATCCAATCGAGTGGGAGCAGCAATGCCGGAAGATATCACTTTCTGGATCTACTTGATTGTAGGAATTGCTGGAATCAGTGTTGTGATACTTGCATTGGTTCTTTACAGACGAAGAGAGTAAGACAACAATGGATGAACGTCATGTTCATCCAGACTACTATTCGGGATAACAAGGTTTCATAAGCAGATTCATCACAGCACTTCTGACTTGGTCATCAGCAACAAAACCTGTCAGCTCTTTATCACAAATTTTGATGAAAGGTAGCATAGGAAGTTCGTCTTGAGAAACTCCTGCTAATGGATCGTCAACATTGATCTCTTGAACCACTCGATGTGGAATAGTGAGTTCATCTAGAACACCTTGGAGAACTTCAAGAGTAGGCTCACAGAATAGGCAGTGATTGCTCTTATAGAAGGTAATACAGGTCTCGCGACCGCACGGGAGTTCTGTTTTTTCAACCCATTTTGGAATCTCAAGAATGAATTTACTTCCTTGGGTGTGGTCACCCTCAACTCGGTCCTCTACCCAAATACGACCTCCAATATGCTCGACAATTGCATCAACCAATGTAAGACCGAGACCCCTACCGACAAGTTGAGCATCTGGGTGTCCGGTCCGTTTGAATATGTACTTCTTCAGAGTATCGCTTATGCCTGGTCCGTGGTCCTCAAAAACAATTCTAACAAAGCCATCAGGATTGATATCCTCAGCATGAATCAGTACGGTTACATCATTGTCTGTATCGTACATTACTGCATTGTGAAGGATATTGAAAAATATCGACTCGACAAATCGATGTCCAGCAACTTCATAGAGAGCTGGGTCGATATCACTTGATATCTTTACAGATTTCCATGGGAAATCATCCTTTACCCTAGTAATTGCTTCTTTCATGAATGGTTCAATATCTACACATTCGATAGCTGGGGGAGAATCTCGCAATGTAATGATAGCACGCATATTAGCAATCATACGAGCTGCTCTTCTAACATTCCAATTTGCTTCAGTGATTATTCTCTGTACTTGGTCAGGGATTTCAAGGGTTTCGTTGATCAGTCCCATCGCAAATAGAATGCTCTGATTTACATTATTCAAATCGTGAGTCATTACTTCAAGATACAGATTAGCACGTTCTCGTTCCATTCGTTCTCGAGCTTCTGCAGCTTTACGTCTATCGATATCGAGAGCCATAAATCCGATAGAAGAACCACTATCATCAATCAGAGGACTAGAATTTATACTGACCCAGATGTGTTTTCCTTCAGAGTTTACTAGTTTCATTTCGAGATCGTTCAAAATTTTTCCTTGCAAAGCTTCATCCAGTATTTGCTTTGCAATATCATGAAACTTTTCCTCTTTCGGGAAAAATGATGAGATATTACGTTTTAGAAGATCTGAGGCACTGTAACCTAAAAGCACCTGTGCTGCGCTATTTGCCTGTTGAATTGTTCCTCGTCTGCTTAGTGTGAAGTAAGCAATGGGAGATGATTCGTACAATGACTTGTATCGAGCCTTGGAATCTTCAATAGCAGATTCTAATTTGATCTGCTCACTTATATCACGGACAATACCAACTACTGCAGGTCTACCCTCAAAAAAGAAATCTGCAGTACTCATCTCGACTATCAAAGTCTGTCTTCTCTTATCTAACAAATGTGCTCGAAAACTTGGACGCTCTTTCTCACCCCAATCAAAACTTTCTTGCACATTTTTGAATGAATGGCGAGTTATTGGGTCGATGAAATCTTCAAAAGGTCGACCCAGGAGTTTGTCCTCATCGTACTTGAGCATCCTCATGAAAGCTGGATTCACCATTGCAATACAATCATCTTGAATCACAACGATGCCATCGTTAGCCATTTCTAAGATACTTCGATATCGTTCAGCTGATTCGTCAGAGGGCTTTTGCTTTGGCATAGACGTTCCTTCGTGCATGTTTTTAGTGGTTAATCACGTCTTTCAATGTTCAAACAAAGAACTTCGAGTCAAATCGATACGTCCAAATCACCACTTGGTCCCAAGAATAGTTCTGTTTTTTACATTTTAATAGTTACGTGGATAGATTTCACATACAAATATCGATTTTTTAGTAGTCAGGTTTCATTTGTTAAAACCATATCTTTATTTTCGATATTAACGTTTTTACAATTGTTCAAATGTTAGAATATATGTGGTTACGATGGATGATGATATTCAAACACCAATCGCGAGAGAAATGGCTTTGATATTCAAGGCTCTCGCAGATGAATCAAGATTACGTGTAATTGGATTGCTGCTTAGACAAAGAGAGGTCTGTGTATCAGATATAGCCAAGGAATTAGGGCTTACAACTAGCAGTGTGAGTCACCATCTTGGCCTACTAACAAGACTAGGGTTTGTAGACTATACGAGAGATGGCAAGTTTGTATACTATAGTGTTACAGATGATTGCATCAAGGATATCATTCAAAGGGTGAGGGATCATGTCAGAGGCAACTAGTCATGCTTGCCATTATTGCGCAGCAGAACAAGCAAAGAAAGAAGAAACAGATTTCATACTCAGCTATATAATGGCTGTAATTTCAGGAATCTTACTTGCCTTTGGTGTTTTATCTGAATTTTTCTTGGATATTAACGAAGAAATAGTCTTGGTCATTTTTGTTCTATCAATAATGATATCTGGAAGAAACATCATTCCAAAAGGGATTAGAGGAGCCGCGAATCTTCACCTCGATATCAATTTTCTCATGACTTCAGCTGCAATAGGAGGAGTCTTGATTGGAGCTCCAGCTGAAGGAGCAGCTGTGATGTTCTTATTCTTCATTGCAGAATTATTAGAAGAAAAGGCTGGAGATAGAGTTCGTAGCGAGATTCAAAGTCTAGTTGAATTAGAACCACCGACAGTAGAAGTGAAAGGAGATGAGGGAGAGTACTATACGAGCCCCGATGATGTAGAAGTAGGGCAAGTAATTATTGTACGACCAGGAGAAAGAATAGGGCTAGACGGAATTATCGTTTATGGTTCTTCATCTATAAATCAATCACATATCACAGGAGAATCCATCCCAATTCAGAAACAGGTCGATGACGAAGTCTATGCTGGTTCTATCAACATTAGTGGATATCTGGAAATTGAGGTAACAAAATTATCGAAGGATTCTGTCCTATCAAAAATAATCAGTCTAATCGAAGAAGCTCGAAATAAACGAGCTCCAACAGAAAAGCTGGTTTCTAGATTTTCTCATGTCTATACACCTCTAATCGTAGTAGCATCTTTCTTATTGGGACTCGTAACACTAATCTTAGGGGCACCAATAAATCAAGCAATCTATCGTGGTCTGACATTACTCGTGACCTCATGCCCATGTGCCTTTGCAATATCAATTCCAGTCAGTATGGTAGCATCAATCACAGGTGCTGCTAGAGATGGTGTTCTAATCAAAGGATCTACATATATTGAAAAAATGAGTAATATTCGTACAATAGCATTCGATAAGACAGGAACTTTGACTCAAGGAGAGTTAGAGGTTGTTGAGATATGTAAACACAATGAAGTATCAGCAGAAAGAATATTGACTATTGCTGCAAGTCTTGAAAGATTATCGGAACATCCAATAGCTAAAGCAATTGTATCAAAGGCAGAATCAGCAAATCTGACACTTCTGATACCAGAGGATTTCATCTCTGTACCAGGAAGAGGAATTGAAGGTTCTCTTAATGATTCAAAATTCATTGTTGGAAATCATCGTTTTCTCATGGAAAAAGGAATTGACTTGAAATTTGATGAATCACATAAATGTGGAATTGGTACATTGATATACGTCGTTGAAAATAAAACCCATTTGGGTACTCTAGTACTTGCTGATACTATTAGACCCGAGAGTATCGAAACTATCTCTAAATTGAAAGAAAGAGGAATTAGAACGGTAATGTTGACTGGTGACCATGATTTGACAGCTCAGGAAATCGCAAGACAGCTAGAAATAGATGAGTTTCAAGCAGAATTGCTTCCTGGTCAAAAAGTGGAAGAAATAGAGAAACTGAAACAACTGGGACCAATCATGATGATTGGTGATGGTGTAAATGATGCTCCTGCCATAGCAGCTGCTGACATAGGAGCAGCAATGGGAGTTTTCGGAAGCGATACCACAATTGAAACAAGTGATGTGGCTCTTATGAAGGATGACATCTCGAGGTTACCAAGATTATTGACTCGGGCAAAACAAACAATGAGTGTAGTAAAACAAAATATAGGAATTTCAATTGGCGTCAAGCTGATTATTGCAGTTTTAGCAATTCTTGGGATTGTGTCTCTATGGATGGCAATTCTCTTTGGAGATATGGGAATCACATTTGTTGTTATCGCCAATGCCCTCAGATTAGCAAGAAAGCAATAATAGAATTATTTGTAGGATTTTATTGCTCTATTTGCAAATGATAGAAAGATGATGACAAAAGATATGGTAATGATTGGTAATAGCATTAACAAAACGATATCGTGAGAAAACAACATTATCATCACCATTAGGATAGCACCTATTATGAGGTTAATAACCGGGAACGAGAAAGCCAGTGGTACAGGTGGATTCTTTGGATCATTTGTAAACACTGGGACATAAGCACCAATCATGACACCCGTAGATGCAAAGATAATAATGAGAGGGACAACAAGTGTAGTGAGAAACAATGACCCATGAACACGGAAGAAGTAGAGGAGAAATCCGTACAAGGGTAGTGAGATTAAAGCAATCTCAAACAGGCTGAAGAGATACTTCGCTAAGACGATATCATTTGATTTGAATGGACTGGCCCTAAGCAGGTAGATATTTTCTTTTTCCTCAACAAAACTCATCAAAGCTGGTACAGAAGCCATTTGAGTAAACAGAATCAACAATAAAAGATATGCTGGAACTGCTGCAAAAGAGAATTCAGATGGAATAGTAACCATAGGAATCCAGGGTGGACGAAAGATATTCAAGACCAATGCGAGAATTGTTCCTACTACAACATAGAGATATTTGTAGAATTGTAATGGAGTTCTCATCTTGCTCCAGAAGTCTTTTAGAATAATCCAAACCATCGGGTCGGAAAAGTTTGAATCTGAGAAGTCAACTTGACCTCTAATTAAGCGTATTATTCGGCTCTCACTCTCTATGTGACCAGAGGTAGATGCATATTCTTCATACAAATCAGTATCAGATAGCAAAGAAATAACCAAAAATGTAAGAATAAAAGCATTCCAGAGGGTTATAAATCCCATTTCCAATTGCCATCCCGACGAGAGGAAGCCTGTTAATTCGGTCACTATCACTGTAAATGCATTCGCTGGTGAGAAACCCAATGCATAGGGGTTATCGATGAATGCAGGAAGTGAAGGTAAATAAAGCAAAATAGCAAATAGAATAACTACAATATGACGAGCTCGTGTTTGAATACGCTTTGCTAGCTTCTTCCTTATATGAAAACCAAGGCCACCAAGAAAGTACGATACTTCTAGAAAAATGAGAACTGCAATAACTAGAAGAATTACAGGGACTATGACAACATTGGAATCAATCATGAGGGGGATAAATACTATAAATCCAAGGAGAGCATAGACAAGTCTTCGAACGAAACGCTTGATATACCGGCTGATAAAGAGTTGATATGGCTTCGCAATACTAGGCATCAAGACGTATTCATCAGAGGTTGTGAAAACACTAGCAGGTCCAGAACCAAAATATCCTGCGATAAAAGCTGAAGGAATGAATATTCCAATAGCTCCAAAAATCGCATCTCTTTCTGCAATTCCTTCAAGAGTAGACCCCATGAGATCAAGAAGAGGAGCAAAGTCTGCAAGTATCGTGATCATGAAACTAACTGTTAGAGTTCCAAAGAACATGACGGAATAGAACATAAGTAAAGAGGGAGTTGTAATAGTGCGTTTGAATTGATTGAACAGCATTCGTATTTCGTTCTTCATCAATACAATAATGGAAGCACCCATCAATATCACCCTATTCTGGAAGTCCACCAGTCAACATCAGAAAGACCTCTTCTAATGTTGTTGCACCAGGATTTTCTTTCATTAACTCCTTCAAAGTGCCCTTTCCAACAACATCACCCTCATTCATAATCACAAAGCGATCACAAAGACCAGATGCAACTTCAAGAATATGAGTTGATACTAATATTGCAGACCCTTCATTCCTCATCTTCCTAAGAAGTGCTTTTAGGGTCCAAGCACCTCGCGGATCTAATCCATATATCGGCTCATCAAGAGCTAAGATGAATGGTGGAGATCTCACTAATATTCCAACAATCAGCGTTCTTTGCAAATTCCCTTTCGACAAAGTACCTATGTAGTTATTCTCAAATTGGCGAAGATTGAACAGATCCATATAGTAGCTCATTCGGATAATTGCATCCTGTCGATTAACTTTGTAGATTTTTGCAACAAATGATAGGTATTCTCTAACCTTAAGACTGGGATAACATGTAGGTTTCTCAGGAATATAACCAAGTCTGAATTTAGCATCGATAGGAGAATCCACGATATCATGTCCGTTAACAGCACATTGCCCTTCTGTAGCACTGATTATACCCGTTAGAATTCGTAGTGTAGTAGTTTTTCCAGCTCCATTTGGACCTACAAGACCAACTATTTCACCAGGATTAACTTCGATATCAAGATTTTTTACCGCAACTTTCTTTCCAAACTCTTTTCGGATATTTTTCAGTTTCAAAGCGGGAGAACAAAGACTAACGGATTCCGATTCTTTCTCTTCTAGATGCTCCTCAAGTTTCGCCCAGATTGAATCAATCAGTACGGTTCTTGTTATTGTTCGAGATACCAGAGGAATTTTCATGGACTGTGCTAATCTAAGTAATTCCGCATTTTTCATATTTTCCAAGATAGTTCTTTGTACTTCCAAATTCATTCCTCCTATCTCTATAATATCCACCAGTAATTGAAAGTTAAAATCATTGCTACTCATTCTCAAATAGCTTTTTCAATCGCCAATAAAGTACCTGTAAGATTGGAACTTTTATCTGACGATTATCTTCAGTTTTTCCATGCATTGATTTTTCTGTAAAGGTTTCTTTATAATCGGATTTCTTAACTATAAATGAAATTCCAATTAGGATAGCTATTGGAAAGGGGAGAATTAATGAAGGTTGTCCCCAAAACACAACAATAAAATTAGTATAGAATATCAAAAAAATATAGGGTGAAAGAATCAGTAGTCCAATAAAGATATTTCTTCTTTTCTCTTCTTTATCGTCCGACATGGTATTAGTAATGTATAAGAAACTTAGGACGAACGCCCATCTGAACCCACTAATTGAGAATCCAATCAAAGGAAACAATACTATAGTAAAATAATGAGCATCGATAAAAGGAGATATTAATAATTCATGTGACAAATTCCATCCACTACCGCTAAGTAAAAACACACTATATTGTTGTTCTAAGAACTGATACGTATTGTAGAATAGAATATCTGGAAAGAGCAAGAACACTACTAATACTGTACGAACAGAGTGTGTACGAATGATTCCAACAATTCTACTTTTTATCTTTCTACATTCTTCATCTGAAAATGTTCTTTTCAATGTTGGAACCACTATTAGAAATAGAATAGACATAGTGGAAAATGATCCAAGTGCAGGATGATTCTGAGAGTTAAGATAAAGCTCTGGTGATACATCTATTGGAGGGAAGATGTTTATAAAACCATGAAGAAGAACAACTGTTACTACACATATTGATGCAAACAAAATCAGAACGTCTAAATTGTCAATTTGTTTCGAACGAAAAAAGAAATACACAGCTGGACCACATATCAATAAGAGATATAGAATAGTGAATGGCTGATGAATGTTCAGTCCAATATCAAGGCCAAATTCATTTGTTATTTCGAAAAGAGTTGAATGTATGAAGAACATGATGTAATCCATTCTTGTCTCAAAGTGCAGAGTTGTTGGAAGGAAAAGCATAATTCCAAACAACTTGCCCAATGAGAGCAGTTCGGATTTTGATACCATCAAACTCACATCAATCTGGATGGTATGGATTATTTAACTTGAAAAAGGTGATGGACTCAGCCAGATTACTTGAAATGATATAACCTGACTGGTACTATACCCAAATATTGTAACTCCCAGTCTACTAATTTTGTTCTAATCGCAAATACTTCTACTCCATTTTCATATGCATATCGTAATGCATCACCAAAATTTGGGTCCATAGGGTCATTTGGAGAGAATAGCTCAGCATCTGGCCTCTGAATCACAAATACTACCATTGCATTTTCTACAAGACCATCTGATAATGCCTTGACTAAGTGAAGCATATGTCTTGCTCCTCGTTTAGTTGGAGCATCTGGAAAGAGCGTATGTCCCTGCTCTACTAATGTACAAGACTTGACCTCAATGACTGTTCTTCCCGATTCTCCATCAAGTAGAAAATCAAATCGACCGTTATACATAGATGGTTCTGGTTTAATTGAAGTATAATTATTGATAAATGGTAATTGATGGGTCTCAAGTTTTTTCTTCATAAAGCGATTTGGAAGATTGGAATCAATTGATACTATCAAATCCTCATGCTTCACCGCAACCATATCATAATCGGTCTTTCTGTGTTTAGCAGCTGCTTTCCTAAGATATACCGTTTTTCCTGGGTTTAGCAATTCATTCATTCGACCAGGATTCGGAACGAATACATCAACCTCTCTATCTTGAATCCTCACTTTCCCCAAGAATCTGTTCGGTCTGCTAATGAAATGCCCTATAATATAATCAGAAGTCGACTCTTTCACATCCTATTTTTGTAACCATGGGATTATAGAAAAAGACCGTCATTACCGCAGAAAAGAATCTATCACAATTTCTCTTATCAAGGTACTAAACATTGGTATCTAAAATGTGGATGAATGATTAAGGGGACAAACTATGGAAATCAGGATCCTAGTGGTGGATGATAACGATGATTTCAGAAACATCGCCAAAACGTTTCTCGAAAGAGCTGATTCATGTTTCAAAATAGACACAACATCTGATGCTAGGGATGCCATTATTGAATTACAAAATAACGAGTATGACGCGATTGTTTCTGATTATCAAATGCCTGTGATGGATGGTTTGGAACTACTTGAAGCGATAAGGTCAATGGGAAATGATATTCCTTTTGTTATGTTTACTGGTAGGTCTCGTGAAGAAGTTGCAATAAAGGCCCTGAATCTAGGAGCTACTCAATATGTGAAGAAAGGTGGAGATTTTAAATCTCAATTTACTGAGCTTGCACATATTGTCAAGTCAGCTGTTGAGCATCGAAGAGCATCTATAGCACTGAGCGAATCAGAAAGGAGATATCGGCTTTTAGCAGAGAATGTAACGGATGTTATATTCACCATCAATCTGGATCTAGAAATGACCTTTGTCAGTCCTTCAGTCGAAAAGGCAATCGGATGGAAACCTGAAGAGATACAGGGAAAATCTGCACGGCACATTATCGAGTTATTAGATTTCACCATCACAATTCAAGAACTTGAAGAAATAATCGTACAAGAATTACAGGAACAAGATACCATTGAAAATCTTGGTCCTCTGCAATTTCAAATCAAACACAAAAACGGAAATCGCATTACTATAGAAATGAAAACAAGTGCTCTTACATCTCAAGAAGGAAGGACAATTGGAATAATTGGAACCGCTAGAGATATCACAAAACGGGTTGAGACGTCTGAAGCAGCGAAAAAATCCGCAGAACAATACGTAAAACTTCTTGAAGCAATTCATGACGCAGTATTTGTTCTCGATAGAGAATACAGAATAATACTCACGAATCACGCTTCTACAAGATCGACAGACGTTCCTCAAGAACAGCTTATTGGAAAGAAAATTACGGATATATTTCCTCAGCTAGAAAATACAGTTTTTCTCCAAACATACAACAAAGTGATGAATACTAGACAGAAAGAATCAGTGCTCGGCCCTTTTCATTTTGAGGATGGAAAATATGGATGGTACCAAATAGATGTTTACCCAACTGATGAAGGAATTCTCTGTATCTCACGGGATGTTACAGAACGGGAGACGAGTAAAAAAGAGATTGAACGGAAGATTGAGATAGAGCAACTCATCAATCGTATGTTATCCTCTTTCTTCACAGAAGATGTAATAGATAAAGCTATAACTCATTCAATTGAGGAGATAGGAAAAACATTTGATGCTAGCTATTGCGCTGTTCGAGTATGGGATAACACAGAATTACCTATTCAAAAATTCTATTTATGGAGCAAGGATAACAATCTCAACATACATGAAGCTCCAGCTATTCAAGATTACAGCTGGTTAGTGAACCAAATAAAATTGCATAATATCTTGATTATTGAAAATATCGGAGAAATTCCAGATACGAGAGCAGAAGAAAAAGCATTCTTTGAAGCACTAAATATTCAATCAGTGATTGCAATGCCTCTATTTCTAAGTGGAGAATCCTCCTCCGTTATCGGTTTGGGATTTAGTGAAACAAGTCCGCATTCAATTGAGAATGAGCTGAACCTAATTGAACTTGTAGTCCAGACTTTCAGTGAAGCATTAGAAAGAAGAGCTATCCAAGAACTTCTTGAAATTCAAAAAGAGAAGTACAAGCTATTAGCAGATAATAGCTCAGACATTATCATCTTAGCTGATAAGGATCTTCGGATAGAATTCATTAGTCCCTCAGTTGAAAAAATGTTAGGAGTATCACCACAAGACATATTGAATAAACCCCTTACTCTATTAATTCATCCGAGGATGCAAAAGGCAACAAAACGAAAAATTGAACAACTGTATCTTGATAATCAAGAGTCTGATGCATATCATTTCGAAATCCAGATGATGACAGATACAGACCAAGAAAAATGGGGAGAAATTGCAATATCGGTTCTAAATCCTCACACTCAAGATTTTCGTATTGTTGGTGAGATTAGAGATATCACAGAACGGCGAATTGCAGAAGAAGAACTCAGAAAAAGTGAAGAAAGGTACAGAAGTCTCATTCAAGGATTTCAGGGTATTGCCTACAGAAGCACTCCGTTGGGAGAGTTCTATTTCATTCATGGAGATGTTGAGGGATTAACTGGAAGAAAACAATCTGAATTTTTAACCGGTAAGATAAGATTCTTGGATATGGTGCATCCTGATGACAGAGACAGGGTAAAAGAGATTGGAAGAAAATGCTCTAGAATCCCGGGTTACAAATCTAAAAGAGAATACAGAATTGTCAGTCCAGAAGGATATATCCGATGGGTGCAAGAATCAATTTCAAATATATGTAATGAGAGCTGGGAAGTCACTCAAATTGAAGGTGTTCTTATTGATATCACTATGACAAAGCTTGCACAAGAAAGCTTGCGAGAGAGTGAGCAGGTACTTCGAGACCTGTTTCATTCTATTCCAGATCCAGCATTTCTATGGAGAAAAGATGAGAATATCGTTTATACAACTTTAGCGAATAAAGCAGCTTGTGACCTTTTGCAAATGGATGATATCAAGGGCATGGGAATGAGGGTAGAAGAGCTGCACAAGTATAATCCAGAAATAATTGAGTTAATATACAAGGCTTTTGACGAGGGCGTATCAATTAGAAAAGAATGTGCAACTCAGTTCTCAGGAGATGGCAAAAAAATCTGGTCTATGCTCGCATTATCTCAGACCGCAGATGGTAGTGTGCTTGAGATATTGACAGACCTATCAGATCAAAGAGATACAGAGATTGCATTACGGGAATCCGAGAGAAAATATAGAAGCTTTGTTCAGGATTTCTACGGGATTGCCTATCGATTGGACATCGACTTGAAACCGATATTCGTTCATGGAGCAGTTGAAGAACTAACAGGTTATTCTGCTGAAGAGATATTTGATATAAGTAACATTTTGCATCCTCTCGTTATTGAAGATGATGCAATTCGAGTTGCAGAGTTTTGGAGCAATATCTTAAACACATCTGAGCCTCAAAGCATAACATATCGAATTCGAAGAAAGGACGAATCCATCAGATGGACTGAACATAGAGTTCATGTCATAAGAGAAAACGATGGAACACCAAAATATATTCAAGGAACTACAATTGATGTGACTGAAAAAGTCAAAGCAGAAAATGAACTTCGCGAAAGCGAGGAAAGACATCGAACCATCATAAATTCGATGCACGATATGATTTTGGTTTATGATAAAGAAAATCGATTTGTTCAATTCTATTGTTCTGAAAATTCTCCACTATATGGCAGGCCTGAATTATTCATTGGTGAAAATTCAGGAGTGACCTTCCCCACTACTAAGAATGGAGAAGCTATCTCACTTGTTGAACGAGTTAGAAAAACTGGTAAGAGCCATATAATTGATTTTCCAATGAGTATTGATGGTGTGAAATACTGGTTCTCAGCTCAATTATCACTTCATGAGGATGGAGAAAGTATCGTTTCAGTAGTTCGCGATATGACGAGAAGAAAGAAAATTGAAGAAGCTCTTCGGGATAATGAAGAGAAGTTTCGAAGACTATTTCAAGAGATTCCTGAACCATCAACTCTATGGGAACTTCAATCGGATGGAAGTATTATTCTGGCAATGGTAAACAGTTCATTTCTGGAAAAATCAAACGGAAGAATTTCAAAGTTCATAGGTACTCCCATAGAAGAAGTTTACGATTTCTACCCAGCTTATTGTGATGCAATAAAAGAGGTCATGCAGACAGGTCTTCCGAAAACACTGGAACTACCCCTTCACTTTGAAAATGATGACAATGGTTGGTTTATCTGCGAGTTCGCTAAAACATCCGATAATCTAGTATTGGTAATCTCAACCGATCTAACTGATATACTGGAGATACAGAAGAAGCTAACTATCCAAAAAGAAGAATTGAGCAGATTTGCTCATCACATGTCCCATGATTTACGAAACTATCTGCATAATATCCTTGGTTATGCAGTACTTCTTGAAGATGAATATAATCCAGAACACATTAAGGGCATAGTATCTTCTGTAAATAAAGCTGAGAAGCTGCTGAGTAAATCTGTTGATTTAGCTGATGCTGGTTTCATTATTGGAACCAGAGAAGAGGTTCATCTGAAAATGATAATGGATAGTATTATCGAAGCTATTGTTCCTGATTCTATTACTTTGGAAATGGAATCTCTTCCTATTGTAGTCTGTGATCCTGTAAAGGTAGAACAGGCACTTAGTAATATTCTATCCAATGCAATAGATCACGGAAATCCGAATGAGATTACAATTACAACAAGACAATCAAACGATGGAATAGCAATTCTCATCAAAAACGATGGGATACCAATACCTCAGGAATATAGAGATTTGATACTTCGAGAAGGTTTTTCAACCAGAGAAGAAGGAGGAGGCTTGGGGTTAGCAATCGTTCAAAAAGTATTTGATGCACATGGATGGGAAATTCGCTTAGAAGATACTCAGCAGACTTGTTTTAAAATTTCAATACCTAAAGAAGATCTCGTAGAATTTTGAGTACAGATCATTCCTTGAAAGGTAGTCAAGGCAAAATATCGAACATGTAAATCTATTATTAGGTTGATTAGACTTCAAAGATATTGTGTGAGGGTCATTTGATTACTTATCTGATGTAATGAGGAAACTTTGACTCCGATTAATCGAATAGCTTTGAGAGGATTTCTATTTTGATCGAATAGATTACAAGCGATGGAACTTAAGGTATGTATATCATCACAATAACGTGGTATAGTTCTACTTCTTTGAACAGTCGTATAATCAGCATATCGTATTTTAACAGTCACCGTTTTGAAGGCTAACTCTTTCATGTGTAATTTTTTTGTTATTTTCTTGCAAATCCGAACGATATAGTTGTTTATGATTTCGGGTAAATCTGGATCGATATCCTTCATGAATGTTTTATCTTTACTGATGGATTTTCTAACACGTGGTCCATTATCTAGTAAAGGACGAGTATCAATCCCAGATGCACGGTTAAGCAGCCATTTCGATGACTTACCCATAATAGGCCAGAGTTCGGTTAGACTCATTTTTTGAATTTGTCCTAATTTTTGAATTCCAAAATCTTTCAATCGAGCAGCAGTTTTTTTACCAACACCGTGTAGTGCTTGAACATCTAAGGGAGCTAGAAACTCTATTATATCCCTGGGATTAGGTCCAACTAATGTTATTCCTCTTGGTTTCTTCATTCCCGCAGCAATCTTAGCTACTGACATATTTGGAGCAATACCAATAGAACAGGGGAGAGAAGTTTCTTGCTTAACAGCTGCTTGAAGGTCCTGAGCTAAAAATATAGGATTCCCATATTCACAAGTTCCCTCTGTGACCTCAATATATGCTTCGTCAATACTCGCTCTACGTAATCTACCCTCATCTGAATATTCTCTTAAGACATCCATAAATTCATTTGAAGCTACAACATAATTCGAAAACTCCCCATTTACAAATGCAGCTTCGGGACATAAACGATATGCTTTGGAAACAGGCATACCCGAATGAATACCATATGCTCTAGCCTCATAAGAAACAGCACGAACAACACCACGCCCATTACCCTTTTTGGGATCGTGTCCAACACATACAGGTCTTCCAATGAGCTCTGGATGATTACGATATTGCTCTACAGATGCAAAAAAGGCATCCATATCAATGAGCATTATCCATCTATTTTCCACTTAACTCACCATATAACATTCAAGATATCATATCTATCAGGTTTTTTTCCAGTACAAGTTCAAGTAAAAGAACAAATAAAGCCCAGAGAGATACCCGTAACTATTCAACTCTCAGGAAAACTATAGGCATCTAACCAACATAGCTTTATACTTGAGATTCTCTATTGTTGTAATTGGCCACCCATCATTCTAATACAAAAGGATGTTAAATTTTGACACAAAGAGAACAATCTCAACCTCGTGGGTCTGAGAAAATGTCACATCCAATTCCGAAGTGGAGTATTATAGCTTCATCCCTGCATGATGGTTTTGCAATTATAAATGAAGATAATGAAATAGTATTTGCTAACTCTAGTTTAGCTGTAATGTTAGATACTACAATAGAGAACTTGCTTGGTAAGAAAATTTTTGAAATTATGACTTCAGAAAGCAGGAAAATTGTTGCTCACAATATCCAAACTAGACGTGTTGGTAAATCTAGTCAATATGAAGTAGAGTTAAAAAAATCTGAAGAGGAGTCTGTTCCAGTTATTATTTCAGGTTCTCCAATATTTGATGAGAGTGGACATCACAAAGGATCTTTTGCGGTACTAACAGACATTACAAGGATAAGAGAAACAGAATTATCTCTCATGAAAAGTGAAAAGAAATTTCATCAAGTATTAGCAAATTCTCCTGATATTATCTATAGGACGAATCTGGAAAGTCAACAATTTGACTTCATTAGTCAAGCTTCGAAATTGATTCTTGAATTTGATCCTGAAGAAGTATTAGAAATGGGTACTACAGGTCTAATGGAAAGAGTACACCCTCATGACAAGCATCTACTTGAGAAATACCGGTTTTTTCAATCAGAATCCCCGGAGGATATAACCGGATCTCATATTCTGGAATATCGGATTCGAAAAAAGAGTGGAAAATATATCTGGGTAAGCGATGCTCACAAAGTTGTACCTGATGAATCAGGACAACCAGAATACATCATTGGAAACATTAGAGATATCTCAAAATATCGAGATGCACAAGATGCACTAACTAAGACTGAAATTCTAATGTCGAATGTGTTTGCTAGTATTCAAGATGGCATTAGTATATTGGATAATCAAATGAGAATTGTTCAAGTCAATCCAACAATGGAAACATGGTACAAACATAGCATGCCATTGATAGGGAAAAAATGCTACAAAGCATATCAAGGGAGAGATCAGCCCTGTGTTATTTGCCCAACTATTCAGTCAATGAGGGATAAAACAGCAAATCGTGAAATTATCCCCTACATAGGGGGAGCGGGAGAGGTTATCGGTTGGTTCGAATTGTATAGCTTTCCTTTAATTGACCAACGCACTCAAGACATTACTGGAATTATTGAATATGTTAGAGACGTTACTGAGAGAGAAAAGGCTGAAGACATCCTTAGAGCTCAACGAGACTTAGGAGTTGCAGTATCAGGTAAACTCTCATACCAAGAAAACTTGCAAACAATCTTAGATATCATTATCCGAGTGACTGATAATGATTCAGGTGGCCTCTATCTCATCAATAAGGAAACTGGAAACCTTGAAATGCAATGTTCTAAGGGGCTCTCTCAAGAATTCATTAATGCAACATCTACATATACTGCAGACTCGGACAGAATGAAATTAATACAAAAGGGGAAGGTTCTATATTTTGATTATTTGGCAATGGAAGATAGAAGAGAAGCAGTAATCAGAAACGAAGGTATTCGTTCATTTACCAGTATCCCATTAAAAATAGATAATGAAGTGATTGGTTGTCTTAACATCACATCACATAATCAGACCAGTGTTTCAAATTATACAAGACAGGTAATAGAGATACTTACACCTCAAATAATGGGACTACTAGTAAGAATTCAAGCAGAGGAAAACACAAGAAAATCAGAAACAATGTATAAATTGCTCTCTGAAAGAAGTCTTCAAGGATTGGTAATCTTACAGAACGATTCGATCCTTTTTTGTAACACTGCATTTTGTGAAATAATTGGATATTCTCAAGAGGAAATATCGAGATTTACAGCTGAAGACTTGTGGCAATTAATACCAGATAATGAACGCAAAGAAATTCAAGATATAGTAGTCAATAACTCGATACAGCCTGGCGAATCCAAATTTTCAAGGATATCACTCATTCATAAAGATGGAAGTATAAGACATGTAGAATCGTTTGTGACTCTAATTGAGATAAATGAAAAAATAATTACACAAATTGTAATAGTAGATATTTCAGATAGAGTGCAAGCTCAAATGCAGTTAAGTAACGCACGAGATAGAGCACTGTTATACCTAGATCTAATGGCACATGATATTAGAAATCAGCTGCAAGTAATCCTTGGTGCTGTTCAAACTGTAGCTGAAATCAGTGATGATGAGAAAATCATTGACATCGTTGCGATTGCAGAGGATGGCACGAAAAGATGTTCTAAAATAATTAGTAAAGTAAAATCAAGTGAAAAGCTTGAACTTGTAGGTCTCAAATGTGAAAGAATAGATATAATCCTGAAGAAGGCAATAACTGATTTCAAGTCAGATAATCCATCAATAGAAATTAAGACGGATTTGACGAATTCTCCATTATGGTCGTATATTGACCAATTTTTTGTGTCGGTGATTCAAAATATATTGGAAAATGCTATTGTTCACAATCCTCAGCCAGACTCAGAAAAACGCATATGGATCAGAGTACAATCACAGCAAAAAGGGTGTGAGATTTCAATTTCTGACAATGGAAAAGGAATTCCAGATTCTCAGAAGGATTCACTTTTTGATATGCAAAGACGCTTTGGAGGTGTATCACTACACCTGATACGTCAAATTATTGAGAAATACGGAGGAAAAATCAAAGTTCAGGATAGACTCCCAGGAGAACCAGAAAAAGGGACTGAATTTCTTCTATGGATTCCCACAGAAATTCATAAATTGCAGGGAGGTAAAGAAGTTTCATAAAACCAATGTGTTTTTTAGTACAGAACGAGTTGGAGTATTGAACTCTTGTTGGAAGGGGTATTATCACTTTGCATTTGAATGTTAATCTATTGATTGTCGATGATGACGACACTGCACTTCTAATAGCAAAGAAATTTCTAGAAAAAGAAAAAGGATTTACAATATACACAGCTGATTGTGTGAAAGAAGGGTTAAAAATCATTAATCGAGTACGAATCGATGCAATAATATCAGACTATCAAATGGATGAGCATACGGGACTTGATTTCCTTAGAATGCTCAGAAACACAGAATCTAAAATCCCTGTAATTATATTTACAGCTCATTCAAGGGAGCAAGTTGCAATTGAAGCTCTAAATCTTGGTGCAGACTATTATGTAAAGAAAGAAGGGAATATAAAAACGCAATTCCTGGAGCTGGCTCATCTTGTTCGCACCGCGGTTTCTCATAGAAGAGCAGAGATACAACTCAAACGAGCTCACGATGAACTTGAAAGGAGAGTCACCAAAAGAACACAAGAATTAGTCAAAGCAAATCGTCAGCTGCAACAAGAGATAGAAGAGAGGGTAAAAACCGAGAAAGTCCTAGAAGAATCATTGGATAAAATAAAAGAAAAAGACCTCCTTCTCTCGACAATATTTTCTACTACACCAGACTTGATTTTCGTAAAAGATAGTGACCATAGATACGTAATCGTCAACAAAGCTTATGCAGACTTCTATAGAAAAAAACCCCATCAAATTATTGGTAGGACATTTGAAGAACTAGGAGAAAAATTCAGAACCAAATCAGAGGTAGAAAGGATAAAGAAACAAGATTTAGAAGTATTGGAAAAAAAACTACCAATATACATTGCTGAACAAAAAGTAACGAGTCCAAGTGGTTCAATAAGATATTTTCAGACCACAAAATATCCCATTTCAACAGCGGACTATCCTGAAGCAATACTAGGCATTTCAGTTGATGTCACCGAGAGCAAAATAGCAGCTGATATAATTTCTCGAAGGCTCAAATATGAAAAAACAATTTCGCAGTGCTCAAAGCATCTACTCACATCAAATCATACAGGAATGACGCCTATAGAACGGTCCATCGACTTGCTCATTTATGCAATAGGGGTTGAACGTGGTTATCTGTTTCTTTTCGATCCAAGTAGTAATAATGCTACGTTAGAGATAGAAGTCTTGAAAGACAAGGCACTTGCATGGACAACAGTTCTAGATCAACCAGTTATTTTAACTAAGAGTCACATGAAGAAATGGATTCAACATTTATCTAAGGGTTCATTAGTTGCAGGCTCTATTCGAGAACTTGATAGAAAAGAAAGAGCATTATTTACACCAGTAGAGGGAGGTTATTTCATCTTACTTCCTATTTTCATTAATCAGGAAGTAGGGGGAATACTTGGATTGGATACCAGAAGCGAAAGAAACTGGTCGGATTCAGATATCAGAATGCTCCGAACCATTACAGAAATGATTGGATCTTTTCTTGAGAACCAAGTTGCAACAGAAGCCCTTAAACATAATGAAGAAAAATATCGTAGATTGCATGATACGATGAAACAAGGAGTAGTGTATTATAATTCGGACCACCAAATCATATCTGTGAATCAAGCTGCTCTTGACATCTTGGGAGTTAATGAAGATTCTATTCTTGGAAAAGAAGGAAGTAAGATCAACTTTGAATTTGTGGACCGAGAAGGAAATCCATTACCATATGAAAATAGAACCTTCTATGAAGCATTCACAACAGGAAAAACCGTAAAGAATAGAATAGTTGGATTTCGAACAGAGAAGGGTATCAAATGGCTTTCAGTTACATCTGTTCCATTGTTTAATGGAGAATCCACCAAGCCGTATCAGGTACATTCGATTTTTGAAGATATTACAGAACAGAAACGGTCAATTTCGGTACGTAGAGAAAGAGAAGCATTTAGAATTATGATGGAAAGTTACGGAGCAACCGATAATCTTGAAGATCTCTGTCAAAAGATACTTCAGAAACTTACACATTTGCTTGATTTCGATTCAGGTATCGTACGACTGAATATCGATGAAGACAAAATCATGCATCCTGTTGCGGTAAGTGGAAATCATCCAGGGGTTAGCAAAATTACAGAAATCATTGAAAAATCTAAATGTCTGGATAAGTTACAATTTAAAGACGCCCATGAATCAATCTATATATCAGATATTACGAATGATGAGATACCACACGACACCCATTTGAAACAACTCTTGAAAGAAGGTGCATACTTTGGATATTCTTTATACAATTCTGTTGATGAATTGATTGGATACTTTGCCCTTACATCAAAAAAAACAAAACCATCAACTACTGACGAGAAACACTCTCTAGAAACAATTGCTCAAATGTTGCAGACAATAATTGAAAAAAGATTAGCAGATCATCAGATTTCTCAAAATGTAGAAACATTACAAGCCATTCAAAAATCTCTCAAGCAAGAGAGAGATTATCTATCAACCCTCCATGATGCTTTACCTGATGTAGTTTTCACTGTTCGATTTCCAAACTTTGAAATCGAGTATTCAAATTCACGAGTATTGGGAACTTTTGGGTATCATCCTCAGGAAGTAATTGGACAACATCAAAGAATCCTATTTGCAAATGGAGAGGATGCAAAACGGTTTGAGAAATTTACTGAAAATGCAAATCTCTATAATGGGATGTCAATCTCATCAGAGGAATTAATGGTATCAAAAGACGGAACTATTTTTCCAGTGGAAATAATAATAACAGTAATTGAAAAGAATTCAGTTATTTCGAAGCTAGTATACATTGTCCGAGATATCACTGATAAGAAGCGAGTCGAAAAGTTGGAAAAAGTACAAATCGATTTGGGTATTGCCCTTGCGGGATCAATATCTCTTGATGAAGCATTCAAGCAGTTTACTCAAGCTGCGATAGAAGTAGCACATATGGACCATGGCGGGATATATATCCTGAAAGAAAGTAAGGGATTGGAACTATCATATCAAGAAGGACTGCCTAGCTTCTTTATTGAAAATGCTTCTTCATTTCCTTCAACATCCAAACAGTATGAAATAGTTATGCAAGGGCTACCTGTATATTCCAATTTGACAGAAATATCCATTAAGTTAGATGAAATCAGAAAGAAGGCGAAAATAAAGGCAACTGCAGTGGTTCCAATTGTGCATATTAATGAGATTCTAGGATGTCTTGTTACTGGATCCACAAAAATAGATAACATACCTATCCAATCTCAGGATGCGTTAGAAGCCATAGCTACACTAGCGGGTATTGTGATAGCTAGGGTAGAATCTGAAACAAGAATAAGACAAAGCGAAGACATGTTCCGAAAAGCCTTCGATTCAATTCCAGAACCCGCATATCTATGGGAAAAAATACATGATAGCAAAATCATCTTGCGCATGGTCAATAAGACTGTCATGGATGAAAGTAATGGTGAAATGAAATCTATGATTGGTCATGATATTGAGGAAATCTATCCAAATATGCCAGAATTGCTTGAAGCTATAAATCACACTCTCTCTACAGGAGAAAATGTAAGAGGTGAAATGCCTTTTGATTCGAAATACGGAAACTTAGATGGCTGGTACATTTGGAGTTTTGCTGAACCTGTCGATAACCTTGTTTTGATGATTCTTACAGACATCACTTCCCATAAACTGACTCAAAAGGTTCTTTCTCGGCAAAGAGCGGAGCTTAGTGAATTTGCACATCAGATGAACCATGACCTGAGAAATCCTCTCCACAATATCCTTGGATATGTAGAATTATTGGAAGATGAATATTCAGAAAAGTATCTCTCACGTATCAAATTAATGGTTAGAACGATGGAATCCCTACTCCAAAAGAGTGTCAAGCTAGCAGATGCTGGAGAAGTTATTGGAAAAGAAACCATAACCAGCCTTGAAGAAATAGTCAAGATTTCTGCACAAGGAATTGTTCCAGAAAACATTGACATCGTGATTGGAGAACTCCCTAACGTATTATGTGACAAAGAAAAAGTCATTCAGATAATTCAAAATATTTTGAGAAATGCAGTGGAACACGGAGAGCCTACAGAAATCACATTCATCTCCAAGGAAAAAGAATCAGGCGTTGATATTCTAATTCAAAATAATGGACATCCTATTTCTGAAGACATAGCTGACAAGCTATTTCTTGAGAGAGTTACAACCAAGAAAGATGGGGGATTTGGTCTATCTATTGTGAAAAAACTAATCGAAGCTCACGAATGGTCTATTACACTTGATGATTCAAAGTACCCCTCCTTTAGAATTTCAATTCCAAAAGACAGTATTTCAGTCTAAAATAGCTGGACTGTGATACATATAGACACAATTTAACTCATGAATCCAGAAAATTCAATATTTTGTTTAGGAAATAGGCAACAAAATTTTTCAGAGTTAATAAATAAAAAACAGGAAAAATGGACGATAGGTAAAGAATGATAATTCCTCTAGGTGACTATTCGGAGTGGTTCTTTGGAGTGCTATTTTATAAAATGGATTCGTATATTTAGCAAGTGGACTTATCAAGTAGATTCTTGAAGTGGTTGATTGAGGTAAAGAGATGTCATTTCCAAAACGCTTACAAAAACAGCTAGATTTCATAATGAGAATAGATGACTTGAAACAAATCATCAGACAAACACTACTGATTTCAGATAGGCGACAAGAAAACGATGCTGAACATTCTTGGCACCTTGCGACAATGGCAATTCTATTGCAAGAATACTCGAATGTTGAAGTTGATCTCCTTCGAGTGGTACAAATGGTTCTAATTCATGATATAATTGAGATTGAAGCTGGGGATACCTTTTGCTACGATAAAGAAGGACAAATCGACAAGAAAGCTAGAGAAATAGAAGCTGCTAATAAGATATTCACGAAATTACCTTCTGACCAAGCAATACATTTTCGAAAATTATGGGACGAATTTGAAACTACTCTTACCCCGGAGGCAAAATTCGCAGCGGCTCTTGATAGATTACAACCTTTACTTCAAAATTTTAGAACAGATGGAGAATCTTGGCTTAAGCATGGGATAACCCGGAAACAAGTAATTGAACGAAATCATCATATTTCTGAAGGTTCCAAGCTCTTGTGGGAGTACGCAACTTGGCTCATTGATGAATCAGTAAATCGAGGATATCTCAAAGATTAATACCAGAACCTCCACCAATTTTGTGCTCAAAATTGATGAAATAATCGGATAGATCAACGTTTCCTCCACTTATGATAACCCCGATTTTTTGCCCATCTAGCTGTTTCTTCTGTTTAACTAGTGCTGCAATTGGAACCGCTCCAGATGGTTCTACTACTAACTTCATCCGTTCCCAGAGAAATCTCATTGCTTCTAGAATCTCTTTTTCAGAAACAGTAATAATGTCATCCACAAAATTGAGAATGATTTCAAAAGTATTTTCACCTAAAGAAGTACGGAGTCCATCAGCAAACGTATTGGGGTTCACACTAGGAATGAATTTCTTTGCTTTGAATGATTTATAAGCATCATCAGCATTCTCAGGCTCTCCAGCAATTATGCGAGCATCTGGACATTTACTCTTGGTCACAATTGATGTTCCACTCAGGAGACCCCCACCTCCAACAGGAGTCATCATGATATCAATACAGCCCACTTCAGATATGAATTCTAAAGCAGCAGTTCCTGCCCCTGCAATGACTCTCAAATCATTGTAAGGATGAATTAATGTATATCCATACTCCTCAATCAATTCTTCAGTTGTAGCAATCCTTGATTCCAATGTAGGTTTGCAAAGAATCACTTTTGCACCATATCCTTTGGTTGCTTGAATTTTGACGGGTGATGAGTCTGAAGGCATGACAATTGTTGCTTCTATGTTTAACATCTTTGCGGCTAAAGAAACTGCTTGAGCATGATTACCAGACGAATGTGCAACAACTCCTACTTCCTTTTCCTCAGAACTAAGAAGACTTAGTGCATTTAAGGCACCTCTGAATTTGAAAGCTCCAACTCTCTGGAAATTCTCACATTTCAGATAGACCTTACATCGTGTAAGAGAATCTAATGTATTTGAAGTCATAATTGGAGTTTTCACAATATATTGCTCAATTCGTTTATGGGCTGCTAGGATGTCTTCAACAGATAGCATAAGGATGAACATCAAAGTACAGGTGAAAAGAGTTTTGAATTACTTACAAAAATTCTAAAGGGATTGAGAAATATGAGTAATGTGTGCAGATTGTGGAGATAGTCATTGACATATTGATAATCATCCTGGGATTAGTAGTTGCAGGAGAAGCAATAGCCCTTTTTCTCGGATCGAGTCTATCAGGTTTTGAGCGACAAACATGGCAAACAATACCCAACATCACATTTCTTGTTTTTGACATAATTACTGGAGTAGCAATAGTTTTTCTAACTATAGCAAAAAAAGAACTTACAAATTATCCACTTGTATTATCAACATTTATTGTAGTGATTATCATCACACATCTTTTACGAGATATTGAGTTTCTGATAGATACAGTTGAGAAATTCATAGCAAACACACCTCTGCTTGTTGTAAATAATCTGAAGTTAATTATAGCAATTTTTCTTCTCATCGCAGAATTCTTGAATCTTAGATATATGTAGCAAATAGCCATTCGTAACAGATATGAAGCTATTTCAAACACATTAGCACAAGTACGAATAGGAGTAAACATCATGGCAAAAACACCACTAGGCGTAATGATTCTTGGAATAATACATATTCTGATTGGAGCTTTAATGTTTGCAGGAGCAGGCCTTTTAGGACCTCTAACAGACTGGATTATCAGTCCGATTGTATTATCTATTGCAAACGCAAGTACGATAATAGCAATCTTCTATATTATACTTGGAATATGTCTGATATTAATGATGACTTGGGCATGGTATGTAGGAATAGCATTTGCGATTATCAACGTACTTTTTTCAGTTCTTGGATTCCCTAGTATTCAATGGATCACTCTCATCATCAATCTATTGATAATCTTCTATCTTAATAGCAGAGGGATAAGAAGAAGATTTAGTGTCTAAGGATATAGAAGACGGCTGTCAGACATTCTGACAGCTTGCTTAATATTTTGGTGAATAGAATGAGAGGAATAAGACGAAAAGAGAAGGAGATTACTGAAGAAACTGAGTTACTACAGATAATCAAATCATGCAAATATGTAACCTTAGCAATGTGTACTGATAACGAACCATATTTAGTGACACTAAGTTACGGATTCGATGAAGAGAATCGATGTATGTATTTTCATTGTGCAAATGAAGGAAAAAAGATTGATATTCTCAAACAAAATCCTATTGTGTGGGGACAGGTAATTATCGATGAGGGATATGTCACTGGAAAGTGTGACCACCTATACGCATCAGTTCAATTCAAGGGGATAGTAACTTTTCTAGAAAGTGCTGATGATAAACGATATGCACTCCGCTCAATGATTGACATGTTGGAATATGATCCAGATATTGTCTACAAGGAACAAGTTACTGAGAAGTCAGTAAAACGTGTTATGATTGGACGAATCGATATCGAACATATCTCAGGTAAAAAATCAAAAAACGTAATCATATCTGTATGAATTACTTGTCAAATTCCAGATATATGTTCCCCACAGGTCTAGTAAAAACTAAAGAAAAGTGAGATTTGATTATGAATGATATCTAACAGAAATCTGCATTAGTAGGACTATTATGAAAATACTTGTTTTGAAATACCACCTGTTTGATAATATTCCAAAACAATAGCAAGTTAGAAAATAGAATACTAATAGGATTCCCAGCGTACTATTTCATCCAATTGTCTTCTCGTGCTATCTCGTTCCACTTCATGATATCCTATAGAAATACAACATATGACGCGGAGGGACTTGGGAATATTAAGGAGGTCTCGGAATTTTGGCTCTATGTCAGTATCGCGAACACCCATCCAACATGTGCCTAAATCGTGAGCGTATGCAGCTAAAAGCATGTTCATCACGGCATTATGTGGGTCTGCAAGATAGTATTTTGGATGACGTTCAGAATCACCCAAGACAACAATTACAACAGGAGACTCAGCCATAAACCGTCCATATGGATGAGCATCAGCTAGGGCTTTGCGTTTTTCTTCCTTCGTAACAACAACGAAATGCCATGGTTGTTTGTTGGATGCCGAGGGAGCCCATCTTCCAGCTTCAAGAATAGCCTCCAGTTTCTCTCTCTCTACAGGTTTTGAGAGATATTTTCTAATACTTCTACGATTGCGTATCGCTTCTAGAACGTTCATATCCTACACTATCAGATGGCAGGTTATCAATTTGTTTATCAATAGCTGCTGACTCCAATTCTGCAATTGATGGAAGGGGGAACCATATTCTGATTTTGAGACCTTGTTGATAATCACCCTTCACTCGATCTGTTATATACAAACGAGCTTCATATTTTTCAGCAATTTGCTTCACTTGATGTAGACCAATTCCAACATTTCGTTTCTTTGGGTCAAAGAGGGTTTGTTTCATCTCATCTGGCATGCCAGGACCATTGTCAGAAATAACGAGTTCAACACTATCTGTTTGTTTATCTATCGAGCACCAAATCTTTGGTTGTTGTGATGTGTTGTGCAAGACTGAATTCTCTATCAAATTAGATATGAGAATTTCAAGATAGGAATCTGCATGGATATAGACATATTCCGAATTGAACTCGTTTTCAATTTCAAAATCATATCCTTTCTGAAGTCTACTGATCTCATAGGAAACGACAGAAACTAGATTGCGTAGTTTCAAAGGAGTTGAGAATAAATCTCGAGTTCTTTGGACATGACGTATGAGTTCAACACATTGATCAACAGAATTAATTATCTGAGTACTCAGGTGAGTTCTAGATTCTTCATCATCAACTTGTGAGATTAAATCTGCACCGATTGTTATTGCTTGTAAATGATTCCGAACATCATGACCCAATAAATCAAGGTATAGTTGTGCAGCAAGACTTGCTGAGCGAAGATTTCGTTCAGTATCTTTTAGACGAGTAATGTCACTGAGAATCATTACGACATGCTCTTGATTCTCATGTTGCGTAAAACGTGCTGAGTACCATCGTCTATTAAGTGATTGGCCTAGACAGAATTCCGTGGTTCGGCTTTCACCAGTAGATTTTACCAATTGAACAGATTCCACACAGATACTAGCAATATCCTCAGGAACAACTTGGCTGATATGACTAAATCTGTTAACATTCTTCATTCCAGTTTTTACACGTTTCATGAAAACATCAAGAATTGTACCACCCTCATCCAATACATAGAATGTATCGTCGATTGATTCTATTAGAAGTCTATAGCGTTTCTCACTCTCAGCAAGTGCTAGTTCTGCTTCGCGTCTTTTTCTTCGTGAATCAACATCATCAAGTTCTCTTTTGATAATAGGTACTAGTTTTCCCAAATTGTTAAGGGTAATGAAATCTTGTGCTCCTGAAGCCAATACCTGAGGTGCCTTTTCTTCTTCTGGGGATATAGCAAGAACCAATAATGGACAATCATCATCCCTATCCCGAACAATTCGAATTGCATCAGTCCATGTGAGAAACATTAGTTCGAATTTGCAGATTATTACATCCCATATTTTATGAAGTGCTTCCAATAAAGCAGCAACGTCAGTAACTACTGAAATAATCGGTTTGAATGATGATTTCTTCAATCTACTACGTATCAACTTCTCATCATCAATTGAATCTGAAATGAATAGAACTCGCAGATCAGTAGACATCATTGCTCATCTCCAAAAAATAATCTATCAGAAAACGTTTGTTGAAATGAAAAACCCATCTTTTTGAGATATCGAATACAAGTGAAGATTTGCACTTCCGACTAAATGAAACGGTATCCAATCTGGAAAGGTTTTCAGAATTGACTAATACTTCCACTATTTTCACAACACACACCACCGTGCGTTGAAACGAGCTAAGGTCCCATAATTAATCAATCAAAGATGATATATAACTAAACGTTGGGTGAATGTTGGTTTTCAGAAGGAACATACCAATGTCTTGATGGAAATCCTAAAAGGCGGTTTTTGCTCGCATCAAGTACATCTATTTGGTGATATTCAGTGTTTGTAAAAACCCAGAGAACAGAACTTACCAGCATTGGTGTAGATGTTGGATCTTCTACCTCTCATGTTGTTTTCAGTAGAATAACCCTCGAAAAAGATACAAAGTCTCGAACTGAGAAATTTGAGATAACCAATCGAGAGATAATATATAGTGGTCCAATTCATTTGACTCCTTTTATTGATAAACACACTATAGACTTCGAAGCATTAAGAAAACTCTTCCTTGATGATTATGCAGCTGCTGGAATCGACGTTTCAGCTGTAGATACGGGAGCTGTCATCATAACTGGTGAAACTGCAAAAAAACAAAATGCAGAAGAAATAGTATCAGCATTAGCTGGAGAGGCAGGTAAGTTTGTTGCTGCATCCGCAGGCCCAAATTTTGAGTCAGTTTTAGCTGCCTTTGGTTCCGGTGCTGTAGCAATGTCAGAAACTGAAAAGAAAGTTATTATGAATGTAGACATAGGTGGAGGTTCTTCAAATATTGCAATATGCAAAGATGGAAAGATAATAGAAACAGGTGCCATTAATGTTGGAGGTAGGCTAATCGCAACGGACTCTAATGGAATAATTGTTCGATTAGAAGATACAGGAATAAATGTTGCTAACGAATTGGGTTATGAATTGGAATTAGGATATGTCATATCTGAAGAAAAAAAGAAGAATGTTGCACAGGGATTAGCCAGGGCACTTATGGAGTGTCTGGAGGGAAAGAATGAAAGTAACTTGACAAAGATGCTTATGATGACCGAAGCGCTTAGAATCATAGAGCCTGTAGATATTGTGACATTTTCTGGAGGCGTTGCTGAATATATCTACGGAGTAGAGAATAAAGAATATTATGACCTTGGAAAATATCTCGCAGCAAGCATTATTGAATTGTTGAGTGAAACCTCTTTGAAATTAGCACAGCCAGAGCACAGAATAAGAGCTACAGTAATAGGTGCTGGTCAATGTAGTTTGAAGGTAAGTGGTTCGACTACATTTTTGAGTACAGGGCTAGATTATCCAATGAGAAACCTTCCAGCAATTGTACCAAATATAACTAGAAATGCTAGTGAAAGAGAAATTGCAATGGCTATCAAAGACGCTTTCAAAAGATTTGATCTTGTAGAAGGAGAAGACAAGGTTATTATTTCATTCAAAGATGCTGTTCGTCCATCCTATGACAGTCTCACGAAATTTGCCAGAGGAGTAATTGCTGCTTTACCTAAGACTGTCAAGCAAGGAAAACCAATAATGATGTGTTTTGATACAGATATCGGCAATAGTGTAGGAAATGTCATGAAAAGAGAAACTGGAATAGAAAATGAGCTGCTCTCGATTGACGAGATCACCTTGGATGAAGGGGACTTTGTAGATATAGGAGAGCCAATAATAGAGGGCATTGTAGTTCCTGTTGTAATTAAGACATTGGTTTTTGACAATTGAATCAAGGGATACAGAGATATAACAAAGAGAGGTCTGAAATGAAAACCATCAGGAAACTTAACAAAGATGACTTTGAGGATATTTTAGAAATATCAAAAAGTATCTGGGAAGGACACGATTATGTTCCCGAGGTCTTTGTTGAATGGATAGAAAATCCATTATCTCATGTCTTCGGAATAGAAATTGATGGGAAAGTCGTATCTATTGCAAATCTTCGGATAATTGATCAAGGAAAGACTGGGTGGATGGAAGGTCTTCGAGTTCATGTTGACTATCGAGGGAAAGGATTAGCCAATGAAATAACTGATTACCTAGTTGAGCAAGCAAAAAAACTCGACCTTGACCGGTTGCGATATACTACTGCATCAAGAAATGTTGAATCATTATCAATAGCACAACGTGTAGGACTTGTTCAACTCTTCAGATTGGGAATATTCTGGAATTCTGACATAAGCGAGATTGATATTGAAGATGATACTGAAAAAGTTAAGCTTATTGACGCGACTTCTCTTCACTCCCTGATAGATAGGGTGCCGATTAAAGAGAATATAATTATCCAGGATTGGAAAGCAGTAGATGCAACACTCGCTGGACTACACAGCTTGGAGGAAAAAAACAGATTTTGGATATCTATAAATGATATTGTGAATCTTTCAATAGGAGGAATTAGAAAAGAAGCATCAGGTTTGTACTGGAGCTTCACAATTTACGTAAAAAGTTGGAGCGATTTGAAATCTCATCTCAATTTTCATATCCAAGAAGCGAAAAAACGGGATTTTGATTCTATAGTCTGCACATATCCGATAGAATTCCAAGAAAGATTGCAGTCCTATGATTGGTTCAATGAACAAGAAAGGAATACAGAAGTAATTATGTTGGAGAAAAAGCTCTAAGTATCTGGTGATTCTTCTGGCTCCCTTGGCTTTGTATCTCCACGACGAATACGCCAATACCAACGATAAAGAAATGGTATCTTGATTTTTGCTTCATCAGAATAGCGAGGTTCACGCGTTGAAACCACAAGTTTGCGTATTTTTTCTGGGTCAATATGTATTGAAGAAAGCTTGGTCTTATCATGTCTGTACAAATACGTGGCAATCAGAGAAAGAACTATGACAAGAGGAATAGGATATACGACAGGCAAATTTTCTGCTGAAACGGGAAGATTGAATCTAGTCCAATTCAAGAACCAAATTGAAATAAAACTTAGAATGCTCAGTAGAAATATTGTCTTGTGACGCAATTTCTTCTTTCGCATGTTATTGATAGTATAGTAAACAAAAAATATTGGGATGACCGACAAGAGTAAAATTAGAATCTGTTCTGGTAAAGGAAATATTCCTAATGTTATTTTTTGATAGTTGCTTAGCAATTTTGTACTGTCTTCAAAATACATCGCAAAAGTCAATGATGAGAAAGAATAGTTATACAATCCTTCTTCATTCAATATACTAACTGCAACGGGACAGAAGAATAAAACTGTAATTAATGTCTGAAGAATCCGAAATGTGGGACGTAATTTTTCTTCTTGTTCGATTACTTCTACAGCCTGTTCTTGAAGCAATTTTCTACTTGTGACGAGAACCACATCGACAATTTTTCTCATGGCAAAAGGGAGAATTATGAAAAAAATCACTAACAAATTAAGAAATCTAGCAATAGAAAAGATGAAAATAATCCGATTGTGACCTAAACGATTACCAAACCCTGATACTGGAATCATAATCAATAATGAAAAAATTGTTGCCTGAACTGCTTCCTCAGTAATATTCTGATTTACTCTCCTTGCGTGCAGAATATCATTGAACAGGAGTGCTGGAATTGACCCAAGAATAGCTAGTGGAAAAAGGGGATTTATCAGAAACAGAGGTTCATTATTTTGCAATGTCCAAACAGTTGCATCAATATGCCAGTTGACATAACCTGATGATGAAGTATATTCAAAACTCAAGGGGATGAATAACAATAACACAATCAGCATCAGATACCAAATGAACGAATGGCGTTCCATCTTATTCTACCCCAATAATTAGATGTTTAGTTATCCAATAGAGTATAATTATGTGACTTTTAACGCTTCTGCAATTTGTCCATATAATTCAAATAGAGTACATGAATACGATACGTGTGCATAGAAATGCAGACACCTCCAGACTTTCTCATTGATCCTATTGGATATTTTCAATTCTACTTAGATATTGTTGGACCGTATGTCATAGTTGCAATCACACTAATTATTGTTGTAATAATCTACAAGATCTCAATCAGAGTGGCATCCAAATCCCTAGAAGCAGCAGGAATGGGTACAGAAATCGCCAGCGGTCTTATTCTCGTTCTGAGACTCATATTCTTCATAATTGCAGTAGGAGTGGTTATTGCAGGTCTCAATCCGGACCTTGCAGCTATCTTATCAGTAACAGCTATTTTTGGTACAGCTCTTGGTCTAGCGTTTTCCCAAGCACTCAGTAATATAGTAAGTGGGCTCTATGTTTTTGCTGCCAGACCATTTAGAGTAGGCGACTATGTTAGAATTGGAGGAATGGAAGGAATCGTTGAAGAAATCACACTGAATTACACAAGAATTCTTCTCCCAGATGAAACAACTCAATTGGTTCCGAATAACAAAGTACAAAGCACAGAAGTAACCAACTTCAGAATCAATCTTAGAGAATTTATCAGAAAAGAAGAAAAGGCCACAAAAGAAGTGGATAATCAATCGTATCGAGATTCACTTGAGCATGCTTGGAAACAACTTCAGAAGATTACAAATCAAGAGGAAGCATACAGATACACATTTGATCTTTCTTTTCACATGGGTAAAAAACACAATGAGCTTATAGCTTCTTTTGAAAAAGCTTTTGATAAATGGGAATCAATTTTTCTTAGTAGACCGACCTATTCATTATGGGCCAAACCTAGTGCAGGTTACACCTATCGTTTTGCCTTCATAGTCCAAGATCCAATGGTGATAATAAAAAGAACTAGTGAATTCATGGAAGAATTACTCACAGAATATTGGGAGATGCGCTAGAGGATGTCTGAGAAGATTAATCGTTCAGAAGAGGATATGGTATATGATTCTAAAATTGGCCTCCCTCCAGGAACTCCTGTTCATATCGGAGAAGAAAGAACTCACAAAGTCGTTGCGCATATTATGGATTATTCACCAGATGACATTTCAGAATCAATAACAGACACACCAGCAGACTGCAAACCCCCAAAACAGGATAAGACTAGATGGATTCATGTTAAAGGCGTGCATAATGTAGAATTCGTTGAAGAGCTAGGAGAAAATTTCGGAATTCACCCTTTGGTGATTGAAGATATTGTGAGGACAGAACAACGTCCAAAACTAGAAATAGCAAAAGAAAATTTTTACTTGGTTATTAGAGCATTTTATTATGACAAATTACGACATAAACTTTCGTCAGAGCAAGTAAGTATCATTCTTGGACATAATTACGTCTTGTCTTTTGAAGAAACCACTAAGATGATTTTTGAACCTGTCCGGAAACGAGCTAGAAAAGAAGCAGGAAGAATTAGAAGTTCAGGTCCCGATTATTTAACCTACACATTAATCGATATCATTGTTGATGAATATTTTGCAGTCCTTGAAGACATAGGGGAAGATATACAACGATTGGAAGATACGATGATATTTGACACCTCATCATTAACCCTTCAGAAGATATACCAGATGAAAAGAGCTATCATGTCAATGAGAAGGTCAGTATGGCCACTTCGTGAAGTGATTTCGAGAATAATGCGCGACGAAGTATCACTAATAGACTCATTCACTGAAGTGTATATCCAGGACTCATACGATCATGTTCTACGGGTAACAGACCACATTGAAACCTATCGAGATGCACTTACTGATGTAGTAGACATTTACCTCTCAAGCACAAGCAATAGAATGAATGAAGTCATGAAAGTTCTGACCGTAATCTCTACAGTCTTCATCCCAATGACTTTGCTAGCTTCGATATATGGTATGAATTTTGTAATTCCTGAAACAGAATGGGAGCTTGGATATCCTGTTATTCTTCTAGTGATGTTACTTTCTGGAATAATAATTCTAGGATACTTCAAGAGAATCAATTGGCTATGAAAGTCCATCTTATGTGAGTTGACGTATATTGAAAGGAAAAAAAGTATCACAATCAAAAACAATTATGACACAGACAGTTTTTCCTAATGATGTTAATAATAATGGCACACTATATGGAGGCCAATTACTTAATTGGATTGACATGCTTGCGGGGATTGTTGCAAAAAGACATGCACGAAGTCATAGTGTAGTTACGGCATCGATTGACTCGCTCAGTTTCCTTCATCCGATATATCAAAGAGATATAGTTAATCTTGAAGCATGGGTAGCAATCAGCTACTGAAAACTTGGACATTGTTGGACAAGATCTGATAGGAGTTTATATGGAGTGATCTGGAATAGAGATTTGGTCTAAAGACACAGGATCCCTGACCAGGACCGAGCCAGTTCCAGTACCGTTTCT
>WJMJ01000043.1 GCA_014728035.1 Promethearchaeota archaeon
CAACCTATGATTATTCTATCAGGGATAGGGTGTTAGATTGTAGCTATGAAGGAGTAGTTACCATTCCATTCGAACCCAGTGATTTAGATGTTGCTGTCGTTGGAGATGAGCAGAATGTACTCTGTTATGGTGAGCACACTGGGTCAGTAAGATTAAATGTAATGGGTGGAGGTAATCCTTATTTCTTCTCATACGATGATGGAAATACCTGGACAGAGTTTACTTCAGGAAATCTGATTGAAGGGTTACCTGCCGATGATAGTGGTCCTTATAACTTATTAGTTGCTGATAGCATTGGCGATAATTGTCCTGCCTCGGTGGAAATAGAGATTTACAATCAATTCGCAGAGCTAGCTGTCAATCACGCAATCAGGCCTGCTTCTTGCAATGCCAATGATGGATCCATTACAATTGAAGATATCAATGGGGGCTTAACTCCATATCGAATTGCTTTGAATGATCAGGATTTTTCTGAGTATGATCCGAATAATCCACCAATATATTCCGGTCTGAAGAATGGTAACCAAACCATCAAAGTGATGGATGCCCTGAATTGTATTGTGGAAGAAGAAATTTTCATACAGTCTCCGATGTTGGTGAACCTGCAGGAAGTAAGACCAGATACCGTATTATTGATTGAAAATCCATCATGCGAAGGTGGTGGATTAAATGGTGCCGTTACTTTCAAAGTAGATGTCTTTAATTCCCCAGCACCTCCTTATACTTTCGGTATCGCCACGAGTGGAACTCCCGAGGATAATGTAAATATGGTTGACGCCCCGATCAATCGTTCGATCAGGATAGATACGTTACAGCAAGGTAATTATTATCTATTGTTGGATTCAGATCAAGGATGTGCTAATCGCATAGACTTTGAAATTGATCAGGGACCTGAGCCTGTAACCTTTGACTTACTAGAAGTTGAAAATGTGGCTTGTAAAGACGGTTCTGGTTTTATTCACATTGGTAATATCAATGGAGATTACACGGCTGATTTCACCATTCAGATTCGGGAAAAAGGATCCACAGAGATTTCTAATAGTTACAAACTTTCGAATGTGAGTGATTTCTTTGAGTTCTCTTATCCTCAAGATCCTGAGGGAGATCCGTTATCTCCGGGTGAGTATTCCATACAAATCAGCCAACTACAAACAGCCTGTCCGGGAGTACTAATTAGTTCAAAGGCGAAGGAATTTACAATTAGCGAACCATTTGCGGAATTAAAAGCTGAGGTAGTTGATGTGAAGGAATCATATCCTAATCTTCCTTCCGGATCAATGAAGGTACAGGTAACACCGAGTGGTATGGATCCTTATGAAGCAAGAATAGAAATATTACAATCTATTTTTGTGGAACAAGACACCATAAATAGGCCCTGGCAAACAGTGGGAGTGGATTTGAATGACCCCAGCAAGTATGCCATTACTTTCGACAAACTTGCATCCGGAAGATATCTTATTGAAGTTCAAGATGACAATGGGTGCATTATACCTTTAGAGATAGATCTTGACTATGATAAAAATATTTTCATACCCAATGTCTTTACTCCGAATAATGACAATTACAATGACGTGTTCTATATCAGGAACCTACCTGACGAAGGAGCTTACATTCAAATTGCGGATCGTTGGGGGAATGTAGTGTATGAAACTACCAGCTATGACAACAAATGGGGTGCCGAAGACTTATCAGATGGAGTTTATTTTTATAAGCTTTTAATTGACAATCAGGTTTACTCCGGGTGGGTAGAGGTCTGGCGAGGAGGCATCCTTGAATAATTAAGGTAGTTATTGTAATACAATGGTATTGTTAAAATCGGAAAGTCAATTTAAGTATTTTAAAATTGACTTTCTGCATTGTAATCATCACTTACAGGTTTGCTAAAAAATCCATGGTGTCTACATTATCCGCATAATCCCACAATGTTGGCTTTTGTGTCTCCCCAAATGAAATTTTTTGAGCAAATGTATTTTCCTGACTGACTACACATTGAAGTTTATGATCGATTTCTTTGATTTTAGAATTTAATTCTTCCTGATTAGTATATTTTTCATAATAAAGTACCGAAAGAGGAGATACCAAATCCTGACTTTCGGTGAGTAAAAGAAATCCTGTATCTAAATGAATTGTTTGATTTAACAGAAATATTGATCTATTATAATCATAATTATTAGCATATTTATGATGATCGATCACCCCATGCCATTTGTTAAACTGAGGCAAGAGATGCTCAAGATTGAAATTTTCAGGGATATAAATTTTTGAAATATTTCTACAACCCAAGCCAAAATATCTGAATATATCGTCGC
>WJMJ01000044.1 GCA_014728035.1 Promethearchaeota archaeon
ACATGTCCACAATACGGACACTCACTATCATTCTCATCAATATTTGCTCCGCATCCTTCGCAGCTTACCATTGCAATTACCTCTTTGGATACTAAATCTAAATGTTATAAACTGGCCCGTTTTATTTTGGCGTCACAATAAACCTAATCAACTAGAAACATACCTTCTTGGATTTTGCATAATCAATTCAACTTGGTAAAGTATTAATTTCTACTTCTTCAGCATATTGAAAACCATATGATTATATTCTATTTAGGTAAAGCGAATTTTACTAAACTTCTTTTAACTGAGCATATTATATTCACTTAATTCAATGATATCATGGGAAAGAAATTGACTACTGAAAACGAAACATCAAGCGATTTGGAATCTGAAGTGTTTAAAACACTAAGCCATCAAACAAGAAGGGATATCCTCCGTTTCATTGGCGAATCAAAAACCGCAAAGTTCACTGAGATAAAGAAAGCAACTAATATTGATGAGAGCGCCTCTTTGTCATATCATCTCAATGCACTCTCTCCTCTACTGATACACGAAGAGGACGTATATCGTCTGTCAGATCTTGGGAAAGATGCATATTCTCTTATGGGTAAGATGGTGGCTTACTCATCTTCCGTACAGAAACTAGGTATAATCAATGAGAAACTTGGTGCCACTATCATTGCTAATGCACTGATGTGGGCTTCTGCTATTGCCTATTTGCAGGTAATGATGGGACCTCTTGAATTCTTGACAGTATCCGTGTTTCTATCCTTTTTTGTGGTGAGTAACATCATTTTGTACTCTAACGCAATTTATGCGAGAAAATAACTCGACTCTGAAAGCTTTTCCCAACACGCAGGAACTTTTAATAGGAAAATTAAATATAGTTTATTTAGATACCGTGTAGATTGTGATATGATGAGTAAAGCAAAAGCTGGAATAGTATTGATTGTAATTGTTGGTGCATTGGCTCTGGTGCCGATTGCACTTTATGGAACTGAGGTAAATGTTGCCAAGGTCAATATGGGCCTGAACATCGGTGGTACTACTGCAATGACTGTTTCCGATGTTGGAGTACTTCAAATTCCAACCTTTACTGCGGGATTGAGCAGCGTAGAAATCAATGTGGAAAAAATGAATCCGTACTCCTATATGATTGAACGAAACACCGCACGAACTCAGGTCAGTAGTGAGGATTCAAGTGATCAAGCACTAGTTGAAATCTCAATCTTCTTCAATCTTACAACCCCCTCAAATAACTCCATTACTTTTACTCTAAATCCTGGAAGTCAAGGAACTGGTGAACATGAGGTTTCCACATTAGTTGGCCCAGAAGAAGGACTTGCTACTGCTGGAGAATTTCACTTGACCATCACCATCACCATAAGGGTGACTCCGCCCGGATTTGATGAACCTGTTGTAGATTTGAATCTTAACCCAGTAAATCGGACATTTACTGTACCAGCTGCTGGTTAAATATATCTACAAATATTTTGAATGTGGCTGGTCGAATTATCCAGTTCTGACCTTCTCACACTCAATTTACTTTTCTTTTTCCATCTGATTGTTTTAGGTTGCAACAATTTTCTATGTTGAGTCTGGTAGAATGCACACAGGGATAATCCAAATCGCCATCTGCTATTCTGAAATAATGATATCTCCTGTGTCGATTGATAACTCTTCATATCGAACTCTCTTTGAGCCCAATAGTAAATCAACATCAGTGAATTTACATGGCAACGGTTTGTCTACTAGAAAGTGTGGCCCATCCATCAATTGATAGTGTAGATGAGAGTAGGTGGTTGCAGCTCCTGAAAATCCGATTTTTCCAAGTAGCTGTCCCCTTCTAACTCGTTCTCCCACCGACACGACGATACTGTCTTTCATTAGATGAAAGAGATGGCTGAATTCGTGTTCATTATGCTTTATGATGACATAGTTGCCTGCAATATCTTTGACTCGGTCTTCTTTAACTGATTTATCCATATCAAACCTTGATTCATAGAGGTCTTCTAAATCTGATACAACATCAATTACTTCTCCGTCCGCAGGAGCATAGACTTCCGCTCCGTCGGTATAGAATTCTCTTGCATCCCGAAAATGAAAGTCATAGTTCTCCGAATATTCCTCTGGCGTCATAGATCGCGTATTACCATCCTCTCCCAACACGGAAAAATCGACTGAGAATCTACTAAAGTTTGATTTGAATTTGTTATCGGTGAACTGTCGAACTATAGTCATAGCAAATCGACGATGATGTGAATAGAAATCGTGACCGTCAAGAATCGTAAGAACTCCCTTCATAGGAAGAAATAGTCTGACTTCCTGCTTGTACTTTTTAGGAGTCACTAGGATATTTCCATAGTAGTATTCATTCCCCTCCGAATCGAAAAGAGTGAACATATACCGTAAATGTGCGATTGGTAGGTCTCGTGGAAATCTATGAAATGGATTGAATATGTCTAAGGTTTCATATCCCTCAATTTCAAACTTCCCGATTGTATGAATACCTGGTGTTCCTATCCCATTGTGGTTAACATGTCTATATGTCAATAGGTTTCCCGCTTTATCATATACCGCCATCTTGATGAAACGTATTGTAATCTTATGTTCTGTGAGGTTCTTGAGAATAAAATCAAAATTCAGATGAAGTGAATCTCTCCCTTCTTCAAAATACACAATATCAGGTTCAATCTTGATATCGACGACCTTCTCTTCTGATTCATGATCTGACAAAAAACCTGCAAGTCTTGGCAAGTATTCTGATTTCATTCGAACTCTGACCTCGTTTTTTTGTTAGTCAACATAGTCTAAAACCTATTCTTTTGTTATCCGTCTTATTGATTTTTGTTTGACGCCGAGTATGAACGATCAAAATCCCCCCCTGTCTGGTCTACACGTTCTTTGTTTCAGATTTTTCTAAATTTTGAAAACTATGAATCATCGTTTGCTGTAGCTGCTTTTTGCAAACTGTCCCAGAATTCTTTTGGTGGATGACGCAAATCATAATCTACTCGAGTATCATGCATTACTCTTGAACAGTAAGGATCTCCCTGAGCAATGGTATGTTCCATAGTCAGGATGATACAGTTATGAAAATCTCTAGCATCTTCATAATCACCATAACAACAGATGTAGTATTTTATCTCATCATCAGGAAGGTTATCAAGAGCTTTCATCCATGTGCAATTGACGTTCAGATATGCATATTTTCCATCTGAGACCATAGTGTGGATGACTTTCCAGCTTCCGTCTTCTTTTGCTTTCTTTCGCTCTTCATAGAGGGCTTTAAGGTCAACAAATGGTTGTCTTGGCAGACTTCTGTTGGCAATTCTATAACTTGTTACGAACATTTTCCAGAGGTTAATTGCTTCTTCCCTTCCTAAAACTTCAATCAATGTCTGAAGGTTGTAATAACGGGGATGCAAAATTGCGTAATGAACACCTCTCCAAACAATTGACACTTCTGTATACCAATCATCTTCCTTTGACACATTGAGAACTTGAATATAATAGTTCAAAGCCAACCTTGCTAGATTTGGGAACTGCAAGAGTGTCTTGCACTCTTTGATGAGCTGCTCCACTTCTAATCCTTTTTCCATAAAGTGATCTGAAAGTACCAATTCACGGTATCTCTGTGTGAGCCCTTTCACAAAATCAGCTACATCTTCCGGTCTTACCTTTCTGATGAAATCAATAAGATAGTCCAATGGCTTCAGCACAAAGTCTTGAGTTCGATCTATTGGATTGAACTTCGTTGAAACTTCTAGTATATTATCCATAACTCGACCAGAAATGAAGAAATCCATTGTCATTTCTCCAGAGATTAATTTCTTTATAGGATTCCCCAAATACTAATATTCCTTTTATTTCACGCAGCTGCATCTCAACTTTCAGGATAACAATAGCTAAAATGTAGATTTAATCTCTCCAGTTTGTTAGATAGCTCCTACAAGATTATTCCCTCCTTCGCTTCAGATGGGATACTATCGCTACAATTGTCACTACACATAGTGGTATAGCTACCAAGATGATTGTATTCATATCTAGATTATTCGCGGTAGGCTCCTCAATCAATTCTTGATAGGTTCCACCTCTAACAAGTCTGACAAAATTTTCAATCCTTCTTACATCTCCCTGTGGCCCAAATCCATGAGGATAGTCTGATGCATCGCCTGTTTTTGGATCACTACGCTGAGCTCCTGCTCCATGAACATCATAGAGGACATATTCCCCACCTACCTCCATCCAGCCCAATGCCTCTCCAAATGCAATGTAGACCGCACCACTCGCATCAGGACCATCAAGATGAGTGGTACTGGTCCAGTAGAAGCCATAGTTATCATTACCACCTTCATCGGTGATACGTGTACAGTTGAAAACTGAATTAATGGATGCTGAGTTCGTTATGTCTGGTGAACGTGAATAGTCCACGATACTTTGCAATTCTTTCGCATCAGGCAATCGCCAGTCATCATATCCAAGATAGTTCTCAGCATTCATCTGCTGAGCATAGGCCAGAGCATCCTCCCAGTTCATCCCTGTTACACTATCGTTTTTTGACCACATCAGTCCTGTTGTTTGATCCGATATGGTTCCATCTGCATTATCAGTAAACTCATTGATTCCATACTGAGTATTACCTCGAACATAACGAATAAAGAATTTCTTCTCTTCTCCTCCTAGCATCTCTGTACTATATCCCTTGATTCGACCATCTGCAAAATTCACACCAAATACTGTGTGATCTCCATCCATAGTCGTGCTTACATACTCAGTACTGGAGCACCATTGGGCATCGATGTATCTCTCTCCGATTGACTCGTCACCATATTCGAATTCGAAGTAGTCTGTGTTGATATAGGGAGTGGAATCTTCTACCGACATTCCAGTTTTTCCATTGAAGTCGATCAGTGAATAGAGTTCTTTAATGGTCGGAAGTCTCCAATCAGTATATCCTGCTAGGTCGAAAGTTTCTGCATTTGATAGCGCATCATCAAATACTACTTTTTCTTCAACTGACTTTTGCCACATCAGTTTCGTATTCAAGTCTGTAACTGTGCCATCGCCATTATCTTGATAGTCCATTACAACAGTCTGATATTGAGCATCTTGACCAAAGAATTCATCATCTTCGCTAGGAAATGTAATCTCCTGAAGATTGTTATAACAATTTGTTTGCCCCGTGTCCATCACAGTATAGGTAATATTCTGTGTGGATGTTGCCAATATCTCCACATCATTTTGGAGTTCATTAGGAGATTCCCATATAGGTGACAGAAGAAGTAATGATGCTACAATTAGAAGCACTGGTATTCGGTTCATATCATCACATGTAGTCTTCTCAAAAATAAATAATAAAGAGATTCCAAAATCTCACCCAAATCATACCCAAATCTATTACCATTTTTTTGTCTTATTGATAAGGTCCAAGCTACAAACATTTAAGGAAAGCACAATAGAAATTGTTGGCGTTTTTAGAAATGCTGTGGTGATATAGACCAGTGACGAAAAAGAGAAAATCCGGCGGCCGATCGAAAGGCAAGTCCGGTAACAAGGGAAGCGTTCAATGCACCAAATGTGGACGAATAGTTCCTGCAGATAAAGCAAAGAAATATACAAAATATAGCTCTGTGGTTGATCCCCAACTTGCAAGAGAGCTTAGAAAAGAGGGATCATACATTCACAGGAAAAGACTGACTGCATACTATTGTGTCAGTTGTGCGGTACATTCTGGTAAGGTTCACATTCGTCAAGAGTCACGCAGAAGAGAGACTCAAAGTCGTTAAAGCATGGACGAGTCTACTCTTCTAACAAGTCCCTCATTAGATGTATTCTATAGAGGATACTCCAGATACCAACTTTTCTAAAATGTAATCAATTTCATTGCTTATTTCACCACTTCATCTGTCACAAAACAACTGCTAACCCAGAAGCGAAAAAGACAGCTTTTAAAATGGAGATTAGTTGCAGATTGAAATGAAAGAAAATGGCGGACATCTTAGCTGACATGACAAAAATTCTGTTTGTTTTGGGATTGCTTTTTATTATTATCAAGCTTTTTGGAAAGCGATCTTCTGGCTCATACAACCTACTCTATAATGTTCATAAAGCAGGTCCTGCTTTAGCCACGATTTTAGCTTTTGTACATGGGCTGTTAATCCCTCCAATCAACTCGGCTTATGTCTGGACTGGTTGGCTCTTTGGGCTGAACATGATTCTTCTGATGGCTCTTGGCATCTATATGGGGTTCCAGAGTGAATGGATTCCCTTTGATGAGGAGCAGAATAGGAAGTATAGAATGCTTCGAATAATCAAGTGGATTCTAACCATTACAGTGATCGCTACACTTGGAATTCATTATCTTTTACCAACGGTATGAAGTAGTCAAGTCATATTGATGGAATGAATCCTCTTCCATCAATCTCACTCTTTTTGGCAAACTATTCTATCTGTCAAGCTTTCGTTGCATCACAATAGAATGAAAAATCGGTGATGCGTCAAGTGGTTGTATTGCACCATCCTCGAAATCTACAAGCGATTCTGCAAACATTTCTTCAAAATTCTCAAGGAACCTTCGTTCTAGTACTCTTGCCTCGTACGTGTCGTGGTCGACAAGCAATGCACATGTCACATGTGTTCCGTGTTCTAGAAGTACTGCAATATCTTGGTGGATTATTGACTGCAAATTACCAGTAGCATCTCTTCGAATCTCTTTTGTAAAGTTTGACACAGCACTAATGAGTCCAGCAATTAATGATGGATCACTGATGATTTCAGGGTCAATGAATTTTGAATAGACTTCTAGTCCTGCACTCTGTAGGATAACTATGCAACCCATGATAGTAAAGGGGGTCTTCTTTGGTTCTCCGAATGGGATGGCAATTTGTCTAATAAGGCTCTTGAATCGTTCTATCAGAGATTTGCGTGACTTCTTCTCATCTACTTCCTTCAGTCGATCCTTGATTTTTGATTCAAGCACGCTCATCCCCTCTTCATGGCATAAATTCAAAGCCTTTTCCAGCTTGTTTCTTGCCTCTTCTTTATCATCATGCAATACATCAATCTCTGATTTCAGCAAGAGAATTTGTGCTGAGAGAGCTGAGAATTCCTGCTCTCGAGAGAGCTGTTCCAATCGTGAGAGTGCAATGCTGGCTGCAGCTGTAAATTTCGTATCTTGTTGGTTTGAATACACTAGTATTTCTGCACCGGCTAATTGGAGTAAGAGTTGCAAGATGTAGTATATCTCTCCTCTATTGTCAGCTATTCGTAAACCTCTTTTCAATGTGGAGACTGCAGAAGTATGTTCTCCACGTGCCATTTCCCACATCCCTCTGACCAAGTAATACCTACAGAGTTCTTTATCATCCCCACTCTTGAAGGCAAGCTCACCTCCCGTTTCCAGATACTTGTATGCCTCATCTAGGTTCTCCGAGAGTATCAATGCTCTGGCCATCTCTATAATGGGCGCTGGGTGTTCTGGGTCTTTTTTCTTTGAAACTTCTAGTGCTTTTCTCGCGTACTCCTTAGCCTTTTCAATCTGACCGATATTTCCATAGAGAACTGCGATGTTGAGGAATGGATTAAAGGTGATATTTCCTACCTCTTTGTTTAACTCCATTGCCCTGTGGTAGTGTTCAATTGCCTCATCATATTTTCCTATAGCTACCTTATTGAAACCAATATTGTTCTCCATTATTCCTACAAAAAGGGTATTGGCAATCTTGCTGAATGTGTCCCTTGCTCTATTTAGAATTTCAAGGGTTTCATTGACTCCTTTGGTTGAAAAAGATAACATATTCAATGAAGCCGCTTTTGTAAATAAATCCCCGATATCGTCTGCCAATTCAACAGATATCAAGAAATTCTCACGAGCTTTTTGCAATTCGTGTCTTGAGAAAAAAGCAGTACCACGGGAATAAACAATCATAGGTCTGAATAGCCGATATCTCTCTTCACTATCGGTTCTTCTGCTGAGTTCTGAGATCACATCAAAGGTATCGTGACTCTTCATAACACCTTGTATCAAAGTGCTGAGAATTTTTCCCTCAAAGCGTATCCAATCCTCATCTATCATCTGTAATGACATTCGTATTTTCTCAATCGCAACCTCTCCTGGTATCTTTCCAATATAGAAGAGCACATGGATATACCAGGGCATCATGGTAACTCTTTGTTGGTATCTGGATGCCAATTGCATTGTTTTTTTGATATCTCCGCTGATCCAGCAGCACCGTAATGCAAATGCTAGAAGGTCGTTCCGTCCCTCCATAACCTCATCTACGAGACTTGAAATGAAATCCCCAAAATCCTCTGCATTTGAAACAAGCTTTCGAATATTTGTTACCTGCTCCTCTCTCATGAAAGGGAAATAGTTACTTATTAGCTTCATATCATCCAAAACCAGCAGACTCCAGACTTTGCATAGACTGATGTTTTGAGAGGTAATTAATCTGTTGTCTATTTGAGTTAAAGAGTTCTGGATGAACTATGAATCTCTTGTTACTGGTATCCTAATTAGGAATTCGGTGCCTTTCCACTTGGTGTCTTCTACAAGGTCGATTGAGCCATCATGTGACTCGAGCACTATTCTTGAGAGATACAGTCCTATTCCATGTTCCTCACTGCTAACACCAGCTCCACGTCTGAAAAGCCATTCCTTCTTTTCCTCAGAAATGCCAGGCCCATTGTCCCGTACACGAATCTCAAAGTATCTTTCCACAATCGAGATGTCTATTTGCACTTTTGGTGCATTTCCTGCATACATAGCAGCATTCCTGAGAAGATTGTGCCAGACCATGGTAAGTAAGCGACTAGCGGTAAAGTCACATTCTGTAGTTGATTCTGAACAAGATACCTGAACTTGCATGTGTGGGTAGGTTTCTTTAGCCTCATGTGCTACTCTTTTGATGTGCTCTACAAGGTCAGTCCCTGGTTGTTCAAGAGGCATAGAGAAGACATGTAGAAGCTCGACCATTCGTTCACCAAGACTCAGGGATTGAGTTAAATTCTCTTTTACTTTTTCTGGGTCGAGATCCAGGAACATTGTAGCTAGTTCTATGGAACTAAGTACAGCTTGCAAATCATTTCTGAGATCATGTCTGAGTAATTGTGTGTAGACCTCAAGCTCACGTTTCTGGCGATCAAGGTCAGCTGTATGATGAGTGATTTGATGTTCAGATAACTCAAGCATATAGGAAACCACAGCTACAAAGAGCGTTAGGACAAGTGAGACCCCAATTAGAGCATCATATTCATAGAAAGGTCGTTGGAACACGTAGCCAACGATGATTGCTATAGATATGCTCATAGAAACTCCCTGTAAGATGACAACTAAAGTACGTGAAAGAAGTGCTCCTGCAAGGAGGGCTACAATTATCCACGGGATGAAACGAGCTAGGTCAGCTGACGACCACGTAGTACCAAAGAAGAAAATCATGATGGGTATGAAGGTGATACCTGAGAGCGTTATTGCAAGAGCGTAATCAATATACCTTGTCCTTGAAACCAAATAGAGAATAAAGGCTAGAACTGACGCAAGCGCGTATGTAAGTGGAACTTCAACCATGAGTTCACTAGTAAATTGAATGAAGAAGAATATCGGCATCGCTACAAGTAAGAGTGTCGATAGGAGTCTTGCCTGCTGACGTTTCCGGATTCCCACGATGCTCTCATGCGGCTTCGTGATTTGAAACCAGAGTTTTTTAAGCCCGCCAAGATAGCTCTCTTCCGTCTCCAAAAAGGTCCACACTCCTTTTGTTCAATATACAACTTCAATAATAAGGCATTTCATTGACTATAGTCCTGGATAGCTGGACTATAATTCTGTGCTCAAATGCTGAATTAAGACCAAGCTTCTATTTGGACTTGAATTCGCCAAGCATCGTGAGTGCCCTGACTCATGAGAAGACATTTTCTCTTGAAGCCATATCTCATAATGCACGATATTCAAATCAACAGGTTCCATTCAACACCATGATACTCATTTTTTGTATATACTTCAGAGTGGAGAGGATTTGGTATTTATGATAGGAAAAAGAAATAGAGTGGGAGCTCAAGCTCCCCTTAACTATCTTATCTGTCTATGACTGCACCACAGAATGGACATTCACAGCATTCAGCCAACTTCAGTTTTTGGACAATTTCCATTGGCAATGTTGCATTGCATTGCGGGCAAAGCCAAGTGCTGAGCCTCTTTGAAATCTCATCGAGAGCTGGAAGTATCATACTCTCATCTTCTCCAATCATCTCGAGTTTGCAGACAGCACCTTTCTCTCCAGGTGTTCCAATTATAGTGACCTGAATGCCTAGGTTCTTTCCTGTGTACTTGCCCTTGGCCCAACCAGTAATCTCCCGTTCAACTTTCCCTGCTTTCTCCGTCTGGTGGTCACCCACTTGGAAGAAATTGGATTCTTTTAGCGCCTGAAGTGTCTTAGTGTGCATCTCTTTGGGAGTCCAGTCATCCACTTTTACTGTAAGGTCTGTCCTGTCCAGTTCGGTCAATTGAATTCCAAACTCTTCAGGTGTGATACTCTCAGGTGTCAAGAGATCACAGACTGCTCGTATCTCGTAGGGCTCTGTGCTTGTTGAGTGGAGCGTTCCTTTATGGTCCACAAAAGACACAGTGGCAGAAATCAACCCTTTCACACAATCTTGTGTGGGTGCAAACTCGTAACTTGGGCTTCTGAAACCTTCTGGGTCTATCTTTGGAACCACCTTTGTGATTTCTCCATACAGTTTCAAGCTGTCTTTTGGATACGATACCAGTGTGATTGTGACATCCGTTATCACTGAAGAGGACTCGTTCGCAACTTTTACTTTGTATCGTAGTCTGTTGCCAACGAACTCTGCACCTCGTAAGACTTTGACTTGAGTTTCAGGAACTTCTACGCCCTGTGATACATGTAGATCGTCTGAGGTTTCAAGTTCTCTCTGATCATACCATTTCTTACCAGTATAACCTCCAACAAGAGCTATAATCAGAATAGCACTTACAATTCCTGTGGCTATTAACACATCCATGACACCTGCTATGAACAGGTCCTCAACAACTTGCACTATTACTGTACTCGATGCTACATTGCCTTGCCAATCTTCTACGAGTATCGTGAAATTATGAAAGCCGAGTTCCAAACCCTCTAACGCATCTTCAATCTCTACGAAATCTCCGTCAATCTCTTGATCGTCAAGGAACAATTGTTCGTCTATGTAAAGGGAGTATCTTCGAAGGTCGTTCTCCGTGATATCCCAACGTAATGTGTTATTCTCACTGCCTGCTTCGATTCGGAAGGTCAGTGGATGAGTTATCTGGGGTGGTGTTTGATCTTTGTATCTCTTCATTAACTTATGATTGCCCGTATCGCTATAGAATGAGAGAATCAGATTGTCATAGTTGTCCATTCCGAAGGTTTGAACGTCTATTGATGATTGATTAATTGCTATCGTTCTTTCTAACGAGCCCGATGGACTAGTCCAATACTCTACGTACTCACCTGAAGAACTACTTGTGATGGCATATACTCTCCCATCAGTATCAATCTCCAGCCCCTTAGGCCATGGCGTGTCAGATGTGTCACGTTGACGGATAATCCAATCTCTATCGCCAGACGAGTCGTATTTTTCAATGAGAATCTCTTGGTCTTCGGTGTCCAATCTTGTGTATCCTAGCAGGTAGATATACCCATCTGGACCTATCTCCATACTATTTAAGAAATTGTTATGGTCAGCTCCAACCTGTTCTTCCCATAAGAATCCCCCATCATTCTGTAATCTAGAGAGATACGTATCTGTATAGACATCCCCATCGCTCCCGGAAACTTTTCTTCCCATGAAATATACGTTCTCTTCCGAGTCAAAACAGATATCCACATCTGTGATGAAATGCGTTGAAGTCATGGTATAACTCCAAATGTCTGTCCCTTGCTCTGTAAACTTGGTCACTACACCCTCCCCGGGATTCTCTGCATATACGACAAATTGATTGTCTTCCGTAGCATCTATCGCATGAAATACCCCCTCCTCATAGATATTACTCCATAATTCCGTACCATCGTCCGCATCGAAACATAGAATGAACTTGATCAAAGTCGAATCAATTTCACGTGTTCCTACAATGATAATTTTACCTGATGGTAGCCATGTCATATCTCTCGGCTGTTCGGATGAACCATTTCCCCATGTCACCTGCCACTGAAATATTCCGGACTCTGAATATTTTTTCAGATATACATCCCCATCACCTGTACCTGTCCATCCACTAATGTAGATATTTTGTGA
>WJMJ01000045.1 GCA_014728035.1 Promethearchaeota archaeon
AGTTTATATGGAGTGATCTGGAATAGAGATTTGGTCTACAGACACAGGATCCCTGACCAGGACCGAGCCAGTTCCAGTACCGTTTCTGGACGGACAAAGCTCGGGTGTCTAAGTTTGTCCAACTAAAAATGAACGGTACCACTTCCTGTTGTAGTTGATGGAATATCTGAGATTATAGAGTAATCATCATAGAATGTATCAGTATTTGTTATATCTTGTTGCTCCTTATCAGTTTCATTAGGCACAACAGAAACAAATGGATTTGCTACTAATGAAGTAGCAAATGTAGAAGCAGCAAGTATCGCAATTATTGAAATAACTAATAGAGTTTCGCTCTTTGCACGCATATCAGATAACCTCTGGAAACGGTGTATCCACTAAACGATTATTATTTATGTGGTCCCGTTTAATAAAGACTGATTAGTCTCAGGAGTTCCCAAATCAGTTTTCAAAAGATAAATATTGTAAGTTTGATATAAAAGAATCTTGGATTAATTTTTAGGAAAAAAAGAACAAAATAATTATTTTTTGGAGTCCGCTACGTTATTCCGTGTTGGTCGCCTCGTATTTTCCTTCTCAATCGGAGCCTCAAGTCATCCAGTTTTCCAGAAATTTTTCCTTTTTCTTTCCAATAGGGTTGTATCTCATCAAAAGACATGACATCAAAATAGAGTGGACAAGCCCCTGTACAATATTCGAAATGTTCGCAATTCTTACATCCTTCCGGAGCGAAATCTTTCTCTCTCCAGAATTTTGCTGCTCTTCCATTCCAGACCTTATCGAATCCATCCTTAAGCAAATTACCAACAGGTTCACTGAAACTTGAACATGGAAGTAGATTGCCTTCTGCATCAACCGATAACAAACCATCACAACACGCACATGCTTTTGCTCCTAATCCATTAGCAATTGGATTGAAGATACAGACCGGGGTTGGAGCATACCATACAAAACTGATTTGGCGTTTGTTAGCTTTTCGTTTCACACGTCTTACAATATCTCCAATTTCCGAGTATGTTATCATCAACTCATCCCGGAGTTTAGCAGCAGTACCAGTATAGATCACCATGTTCATACTGAAATAACTAAGATCTAGCTCATCAACATGAAAATCTACTAATTCCTCCAATTTTTCTGCATTAGGTCTACATATGGTAGTATTACAATGAGTATAGATTTCTGTAGAATGAAGATTCTTGATTCCTTGTACTGTTTGAATAAATGCTCCGGATACTCCAACGATGTAATCATGTGTTTCTGCATCAGGCCCCTCTATTGAGACCTGTGCACTATGCAGCCCAGCATCTACCAACTTCCTTACATAATCTTCATCTGCACATTTTCTTCCATTGGTTATCAGATTAACACGAAGATTTTTCGATTTTGCATAAGCTATTAGCTCGAAGATGTCTTCTCGTAGAGTTGGTTCACCACCAGTAAAAGATAGACTTGGAACATGAGCATCATCGACGATTATGTCAATGACTCGCTTCACCTCTTCAGTTGACATCTCTCCAGATTCTCTATAGGGTGAGTAGGCATAACAAAATCTACACTTGTTATTGCATCGGTACGTGACAGCTATCTCACTAAGAACAGGGTATCGTATCTCTCCAGTTCCATAAGGGATAATCTCTGCTGTTTTGTATGAGTAGATATTATAATTCCCTGCTGTCATACTACTCAGGTCTCCAACAAAGGCAGCAAGGTCATTTAGAATCGTTTGGCGATTAGCTCCCTTTTGCTTCTCGAATTTCTCCACTACTTCTTCTATTGACTGATTTTCCATCAACATCTTCAGCATAGTAAGTGCGGTACTATTCAGGTGCATGACCCTATTGGGTCTAAGAATCAGTAAATTGTCCTCTGGTCGCACATGAAAATAATCCCTGATATCATCAATGAATCCAGGTACCCATGCAAGTTCTTCCATTGTGAAATCATAATTTGGCGGATATTGGTGGGACATATTGATTAGTAAGGTTTCTTTGTCTCTATTAATCATTAGGTAGTGAAGTACTAAAATAATCGAAAAGCTGAAATCCTTATCAGATATTGTTCATTATGAATCTTCAGGAGATTATACAATGAGTAACGGAGAGATAAAATTACCCTATGGTACAATCAAATCTAAGAAATTGGTCATGCACTTTAGTGCTTATGATATCGATTTACCTGTCATTGCAGCTGGTATTCGTGAGAGAATGGACGTTCTCAGGGAGCTAGGTGTATCCTTTGCAGGATTCGGTACAGAAGTTCCAGAAGAGATGACTGAGCAAAGTCCTGCGCTTGTAAAAGCCTTCTTCGAGTTTGTAGGGACAAGTTCAGATGCAGATGTGATTCTGAAAAGAGCATATCATCTGATTTGGGGTGGTATGATTGAAGAGTTCCCTGATCTCCTTGAATGGGCAGCTGCTAAATCCGATTTGTCCAATCTAACCTTTGCACAGGCAGATGTTATGCGAGCTCGTAAAGGTGACTAATGGAAGTAACTGGTTATGCCTAAAATAGAGGTTTCAGATGTGCTATACGAATTGCTCGAACGACAGGCAAACAGAAGAGAAGCAGAATCAGTTTCTGACCTCGTAAACTCAGTTCTTATGAACTATTTACTCAAGCATGATAGAATGGGACAGCTTCATGTTCCTCTACCTACGTTCTTAATGTCAAGTGCAGACACTATTGCTTCAGTCCTAGCCACAATGAATACAATAGATTGGTACAACAGTCAAGAGGCAATCGATATCATTTCAGACAATTTAGAAACAGCAGAAAAACTTCTTCGAATAACAGCACAGAATCTAACCAAATAATAACTACAAAGGAGAAATAAGAAATGAAACGTCATGTTGTTTATTTAATTGTCCTTTCTCTATTCATATCTGGGATATTTCCTGTTTTATTTGCTAATCCAGTAGCTTCTCAAGATACAGTTGCAGTGAATGAGAGTATCTATGTAGATGTCTTTGTCTTACCTAATGGACGAATAAACGTCACCTATTATATGACCCATCGTGTTGATAGTGGGTCAATCGGTGGTTATGATTTGGTTGGTATCCAAGAGAACGTAATTCACGATCCCAGTCGCTGTTATGTGGAGATGGATGGTGATAGACATAATTTGCAGGTCACACCCATCACAGGAGGATTTGGACTTGACTGGACTCCTCGTACTCAAGCGGGAGAAACTGTTCTTGTTGTTTTCAGTTATTATAGCTTAAATCGAATTGTGGAACGAACAACTGGTACTTTCACATTGGAAGGATCTGGTGAATCTGTCACTGGAGATATGGGCGTCTTTAATTGGGCACCAGTTCAATGGGAGTGGGATGTGAATTTGTATAATGTTCGCGTGGTCTATCCGATAGAGATGAATTCTGCTTGGATTGATGGTGGAGGTGGCATTTCTTCAGATGGCGCAGATCATGCTGGATATGTTGTCGATTACCGACAAGGCGTGTGGGATGAGTCTAATAACCAATTTGAGTATGATGAAGACAATCTCCTTGCTTATCCGTCGAATCCGTCTGCAAGTCCTCGAAATTTCAGTGTGAGTCTCACAGCTGAGCCAGCTATTGCTTATGATCATCTTCGAATATTTCATTACACTAACTGGAGCTTCTATGCTGACCATCTTCTTCCAGGCTCCATTGGATATGCTATTGAAGAAAATCTGAATGTATATGCAGAAACGGAATTTGAACTTGAATTAGACGTATACAACTATGGTGATTTTGAGTTGACTGGAGTTACAGTTGATTATACGATTCCTGAAAATCTAACATTAATCTCTAGTACAACTTTGGGGTACCAAGCAACACTTGAAGGAGGAGAGAGCTTTCATATCTCTTATACCATGATTGCTGATAATTTACCCGCGATTCTAAAGGTTACTTTCACTATAGCTGCAACAAACCTGAATCAATCAGATTGGGAAACATTCACTGTAAATGTATATGTACAAGAATATATTCCTCCACTGGTTGACGCTGGACTTCTTATTCAAATCATCCTATTTGGGCTAGGCGGAATTGCAGTTCTAGGTATTACAGTTTATGGATATCGTCATATCACAAGTGGATATGGTGCTAAATGGGAGGTTGATGAAACCACTTCTTATGAGAGCCCAACTATCTCCATACAGACTTTTGGCACTCCTGGAGAAGTTGCTGACCTCGATCCAGTTGAATCCGCATTCTTTGTAAATACTCCTCGTCAGAAACTTGTTGGAATGATTCTGATGTCATGTGTGCGTAAAGGTGCGATTCGAGTTATATCCACAGACCCTCTCAAAGTATCAGATACAGGAATACGATTCGAAGACCTTACTTACTATGAAGCAGCATTAACTGATTGTATAACAAATAGCGAATTCCAATCTGATTGTCTTGACAATATACTGGAGGATTTAGCTGAAAAAGTACAAGAGAAGTCTTGGGATGCTGATTTCGAAGCTACTAAAGAAGCTCACGATGAACGAGTTGAAGGAGCTTGGGAAGAGTTGGAATCCGAAACAACTGCTGATGGAAGAACAGACTATTACTTCAATAGGACATATCGAAACCGTGGTTGGGCTTGGTATTGGCTATACCAACATCCGCGACATGATAGCAGGATTGGTGATAGTTTAACTCCATCAGGTGGTACAATTAGCCCACCTGAGATTCCTACGTGGTTTGCTGATATGGCGGATGCTGCTGGTCATTCTATTACTACTGCTGGTAGAGTGGTCGGCGATGTGGCAGAAACCACTGGAAAAATCATTGGGAATGTAACTAGTACAATAGGTGAAATTATTGGTGGTGTTGGCAAGATTATTACCGAACCATTGAAACCTATCATTGAAGGCACCAGCCGATGTGTTTCTCATGATGCCTGTCATAGTGCCTGTGTCAGTCACGATGCTTGTCATTCAGCATGTCATAGTGCCTGTCATAGTGCCTGTGTCTGCCATTCAGCATGTCATAGTGCCTGTCATAGCGCATGTGTATCTGGTGGATATCGATAAAATCGAATAATGCTGCCAGCTAGATGCTGAGCAGCATACTAAATTTTGTACTAGTACAATTATGCGTTGTTGATAGCTGTTATATGGTTTTAATCCAAGAGTCAGTTACTTCACCAAAGAGTCTTAACCGTTCTCCGAAGGATATGATTTGCATAAGGATAATTCTCTCTTTTTGCAGTCATTAATTCAAGATGACTCTACTCCTCGTGTGATTACGATTTCCTAATTGCATACTTTTCTTCGGAACGGTTATCTCTCAATATGATTCAAATGCGATAAGTAAACATGTACACTGGAATATACTGTGTGGTGGTAATGAATCGTGACAGAATCAAGAAAGACAATTTTCCATATGAGCGATATCCACATTGGTGAAGCTGGAGTACGAATAGAGGATTTCCGTCATATTATTGACTATATTGAGAAAAAGGAAAATGAAGTTACGAATCCTCTATTATTGATTACCGGAGATTTAACTTCCGATGGCCTACCTGAAGAATTCGAAGCATTTCATGATGTTGTTGATGGAATTGACATTCCCACAATAATTGTCCCGGGAAATCATGATGAACGAAATTATGGGGCAGCACGCTTTGAAGAATTCTTTGGTTCTCGTTTCAAACGGTTTGAAGACGAGGTTGTTGCCATATATGCAGCAGATAGTGCGGAACCAGATAATGATGCAGGTCACGTTGGGCGAGCTATGTATAGTGAAATAGAGGATTTCTTCTCTGAAGCACAGGATAAGGTACGGATTTTTGCATTGCATCATCACTTAGTACCTGTTCCTCATACCGGCCGAGAATTCAATGTTGTTGAGGATTCAGGTGATGTATTGGGATTACTAACTGAATGCAATTGTCACATGGTCTTGAATGGACATCGTCATGTTCCATGGATGTGGCATCTGAATGATATGCTTCTATATAATACAGGTACACTTCTTTCAAGACGTATTCGTGGGGCTATTACGCAGGTTCATACACATATCAATATCTATCCTGACAGTGTTGAGTTCATAATTCGCGATAAACTTGGTAATGAGAAAAAATTTGCAGAGTCTGACTTGACTTTCTAACCAAGGAGAAAAATGGAAGCTGAACCTGTGGTTCAGCATTCAATTCTATGAGAAAATGAAAACGGCATCTATTGATGAAACATCTCGTAATGAAAAAGGTGAATCTACAATTCCCCTTGCCACTACTATTGAATTCTTTGCAGGAAGAGCTCCATCATAGTTGAACACTACAAAATGTCCATCACCATCATATACAGTCACGACAGTAACACCTAAACCTGATACGTAGTCGATCTCACCTTTTACACTGACTGCAGTTCCCTCACTTATATCGCCCTGATTGATATCGCGCAGAGCTGTTGTACCAATCAATCCGTCATGATACGCGATAAATCCAGCAGCACCGATAATTATCAGAACAAGAATAAGTGGTAATTTGCTTGATTTCTTTCGTGGCATGCGATTACCTCGATTGTATTACTTACAAATGACAATATAAGCTAGACCATAGAAATTGAGTAAATGATTAGGTTCTTAATGAAGGTGTGAATTTCTTGAATTGTGAATGAAATGGCAAAAGAATTTGTCAGACTTTGTGGTGAGGTTGGAAACTTTTCTGAGCGAATTACAGGTGTAAGCATTGTTGATGCATATTTCGGACCAGAAGATTTAGACCCAAAAAGGCAGAATGAAAATAAAGATGCGGAGGTATTAATTCACGATTTGGATGAGTTCATAGACACTCTGGGTGAGATTGATGAACCCATCCGTAGAAAGTATTTGCAAGCTGAAGCTGAATCGATGAAGATGACCGTTAAGTGGTTAGCTGGATTAGAAACCAATTACTCAAATATTGTTCGAACAATGTTTAACATCGAACCCAAAAAGTTCTCTAAAGGTATTATTGATGCCCAACTTTCTGAAGTAGAAGCTGCACTAGAACCTTTTCCAGGTGTTGATTTAGCTGAGAAAGCAAGTCTGTTCACTAAAGAAGGAGAAGTACGTGGTAAAGCATTGCGTGATTTCATAGATAACGAATTGCAATCAAAATCTTCCGATGTCGGTCAACTCTTTAAAGAACGAATCTACTCGCTGATCGGTCGTGATGTGACTGACAATGGCGTGAAATATAATTGTGTGACAGATAAACCTTGGAGTGGATACAACTATTTTCAGGGCAATTACACATCTGTTAATGAGTTCAATGTTGATAGGCCTATGAATACCGATTCTGCACTTGCAGTGGTATACCATGAATATGAGCATCACGTTTCCAATCTTTGGCGAGAACGTGCTTATCATGAGGAGGGATTTGTTGAGCTTTCAATAGTTCCCCTTCACACAGGACGATGTGTAATCTCTGAAGGTACTGCAGATACTGCACGTGACTTTTTGGGAGTTAAGGATAGTAGTGACAAAGTCAAAGCATATGATGCTCTTTACAAACTTCGAAGGATGATTTCAATCAATAGTGCTATCATGCTAAATCTTGAGAAAAAATCAATTGATGAGACCGTTCAGTATAATGTAGAGAGAGGACTTAGAAGTGAAGGTGCTGCTAGGTCTGGACTTGCTTTTATTTCTCCTGAAACACGAGATGGCAAGGTGAATATCTGGAGTCCTTATGTATTTACTTACTATATTGGAAGAACCGATTTTGTTTATCCTATTTTTTCAAAAGCTAAAGAACAAGGCGAGTTAGATAAGTTCTATCAGACCCTTTATCTAAATCCATTTAGTGGATCAAGTGCTACTTGGAAAGAATCGTTTTCTTGGCTATAGACACAGAGGTCCACTAGGGACCTCTATTTCTTCATAATATCAATTTTCCATCTTTCATGATGGTTTTCTTTCGACCATCGGAATAGGTGATTTCCACGGTTGGTCGATCAACGAGAAAGTCTTGATGATTCGCAGAATTATTAGCACTAACTCCTGGGTAATCCATATTATTTCCAAATGCTACATGGATTGTATTTCCTACTTTCTCTGATTCGAGAAATTCCTTGACGATTCGGGCTTTTGAATTCAGTCCAATTGCGAATTCTCCAACGAATCGAGCCATCTTATCAGTTGCTTGGGTTTTCTCAACAATTTCTAATGCCTTATCATCTTCGCACGAAAGAGATTCTACATATCCATCTTTTACCTGAAGAGTTATTGGTTTATCTAGTGGTCTTATTCCTCCAACAGCTAGGTCACAAACTAATGTTCCTTGCATTGAGGTCTCAATTGGACCTACAAGCACTTCTCCAGTAGGTAAGTTTAGCCATTTCATCTCGTGCCAGTTCAGAAAAGTATCACTAAACCACGTACGTCCTTTAACTCCGAGTGTGAAGTCAGAACCAGCTGGTGCTGTGACATGGACACTTTCTACATCTTGTAGAATCGCTAGAAGATTTCTTGCTTGTTCTTGCATCTCAGCATTCTCTTCTCTGGAGAGAGATAATGCTCCTTCTGTGAGCATTTCCATGTTAATTCCCGGACAATGTCCTAATCGTGACTCACCTTTTCTTGTCTCAAGCTTAATTATCTTAATTCTAAAAGGGGTTTCGTCAGCTGGACCACGTAAAAGATTGATGTAGATATCAGGTGGATTAGGACCATTTATCATTTCAACAAGTTCAGGAGGAACAGCCTTGCGAAATTCTTCCGGTTCTGTTTCCATTACAAATATTCGAGTCCAGAGACCTAATTCAAGTCCACCTTTTGCGAATGCATAGCCAATATCCTTGAGGATATCATCCACAACTATCAGAATTGATTCACCAGGTCTGGCTTCTAACACTGCTTCTAGTGCATTTGCAGCAGCAATTTTTGGATCCATGGTAATTACCATTAGAATTCTAATCCAAGTATCCTATGGATGTTTTGGATTGAACAAAAAAGTGTAAAATGTGTGATGGGTTTCCACCACACAATTTTGAATTATTCAGCCTTCTGAGCTTTCTGATACGCTGAATCTAGCTCTTTGGACATTGATGATGGGATTGCGGTCTTTCCAGTGACACTACCTTCTTTCCTTCGGATGAAGATGTACAGAAGTGTGACATATACGATATCGAAAGTTCTCAGTACCAATGTAGCTGGTATTCCAGCAAAGACTATTGCTAATATAGCAAAAATGAAACCAACAAAGATATCCTGTCCCAGAGCATAACCTGCAACAAATCCTCCAATTCCAAATCCTAGGAATATGAAGATTGCTAGTACAAGAAAGCCCCATCGAACAGCTGTTTCTTTTATCATTACGTCTACAAAGTTTTTACGTACCATTCCCGCACTTCGTTTGATGCCTTTTGTAGCACTCAACTCCTCTGCAACCATTGCTGGTATCGTGAAGTAGTTTACTAGCATCCAAACCCATCCAAGAATGCCTGAGGCAGCTGATCCAACTGCTCGTCCTCCTGGGCCCGATTCTCTAGTAATTGCTCGGATTATCAATCGTATAATAGCGACGATAACGCTCATAATACTAAGAACAATGAGTCCTCCAATCACACTCAATGACCCTTTCACTCCATCTCCAAGACTTGGGTCTCGTCCGCGCATGTAGATATAGGTCATAGCAGATGATGTTGAATACGCAAAATTGTAGAAGAATATGGTTAGGAATAAGTAGAGAATGAATCCAACACCCAGAGGCCATCCATTTTCAATTGTTAGTTCTTCTGTACCCATCAGAACTTGGTCTGGAGTAAATTGCAAAAGTATTGCTCCCCATAGTAGAGCTGATACAAGGGTGAAGACCATTGTGAGAAGTGGTGGTACAAACACACCCTTTTCATCTAGACACACTTGACCAGTTAGCTTGATTATTTCTCCCGCTCTTCTTACTCTATCTTTGAAGATTGTAAGCATTAAAATGAAGAGGACGAGTGTTATCAAACCAGGTATTAGGATTGGCCATGAATTCAATAGCATAGAGAATGTCATAGCGCCTGTTGCAATCAACATGACTGGAATCGACCACGTAATAATCAGCATGAATGCTGCTCCAATGTATATGAGCGTTCCACCTAATCTCCTTGCGGCAGCAGCAGCAGCAATTGCCATGATAGCACTAAGCACAATTAACCCCGCAGCAGCACCAATTATATACCAGATGCTTTGAGTTAGCAGGTCAGGTAGTCCACTTGTTTGCAGAAAGTTCATGACCTGAGTTCCATATTCTTGCCAGAGCATCCATAGTGAGTATGCTCCATAAGCAAAGAACAGTCCGAAAACTATCAACAGACCAAAAACTTTTCCTTTATGACTGGGATAGCTTCCCTTTTTGTGATATTCAATCAAATCTTTTGGTGGCATTTTCTTCCTCCTGTTTAGCGTAAACTGCTCTTAGTTGGGCATTTCTCACGTTTAAATCTATGCAATAATTAGCATGGGCTCAATAGAATAAGTCAAAAGACAATATATTTGAGAAATGATGTTCTTTTGATACCTATGGACGATATATCTTTCTGTGAACCTGGAACAGTTTTCTGTAAAGCCAATAAAATCATGCTACCTGTTGATGGTAGTGATGGTTCTGCACGAGCTGCAACAGTTGCATTTGAGGTTGCTGAACTGACTGAATCAAAGGTTTACATCATTCATGTTGTACCAACTTCAATGGTGAAGCAATTCTCATATATATCAGGGTCTGATCATGACGAAACTTTGAGAAAGTACAATGAAAAGGGTCGTTGGCTGTTAACGGGCTATAAAGAAGCGGCAGAGGAGTACGGACTGGAAGCCGAAACAATCATTGAAGAAGGTCTTCCATCTGAACGTATTATTCGAGCAGCAAGAGAATATGACGTGGACCTCATTGTAATTGGTGTTGAAGGTGCTAGTGGTCAAAAGCGAGCAGGGATGGGCAGTACTACCGAAAGAGTTGTTTTGGGTTCTCATTGTACTGTTATTGTGGCAAAATGACTGATTGATATATTCAATAACTTTCTAATCGAATGACAAGCCATTTTAGGTGGCTTTACATACAGGTTATCATTATGGTTGAACCGATATATTGTGAACCTGGTAGACTGTTCTGTAGAACAAAAAGAGTGATGCTCCCAGTTGATGGCAGTGAGGGGTCTGCACGGGCTGCAAAGATAGCTTATGAAATCGCTGAAATGGCCAAAGCAAAATTATTAGTGGTGCATGTAATCAATCTTGGTGCGGTTCAACAAGTTGCAACCATGTCCGATACTGATATCATTGTGGTACTTCAACGATACATGACTAATGGTCGAACACTATTAGAAAAATATCGAGCTGAAGCAGAGGAGTTCGGGATAGATTGTGAGCTTGTCCTAGAAAAGGGATTGCCTTCTGATAAAATAGTTCTTCTTGGAAGAAATAGAGATGTAGACATCATTGTTATGGGCTCTGAAGGAGCAACTGGAGATCGACGTGTAGGTGGAGGACTTGGTAGTTCCACTGAACGAGTTGTTCGTCGATCAAGGTGTCCAGTCCTAGTTGTGAAATAGCTTCCACTGATCTAATCATTGAATTGTGATGCTAACTGCATCATTTTTCTGATAGATAGAAACTCCATTCCCGATTCAGTATACATAGAGGTTATCTCTTTTGCAACATCTTGTGGTATTCCCTGCTCTTGTAGTTTCTCATAGAATGTTTTTGCGCCGTCTTTGACTTGCCCTTTTCCTCTTCGGATTGCCATGTAAGCTTTAGCCATCATTTTGAATCCGCCGGAAATAGCAGAGGCAAGTAGCCTTGCTGTACCCATTACTCTTCTTCATCCTTCTTGCGTTTTCTACGAGTATCTATCTCAATTGTTTCTCCGTTCGCCATACTCATGATTTTTCCAAAGTCCAAAGCACCAACATACTTGCGAGTCATCTCTAAAGCCAATTCTTCAGGTATTCCCTGTTCTATCAGTTTTGAGTAAAAAATCCCAATTGCTTCAGCCATTGAAGATGCGGAGTCTGGACTATATACACTTCCAATTAGACCTGAGATAAGCTTGGGTATTGATTCATTCAAGGCACTAAAAACTTCTGAAATTTCCTTTGCGTCATCCGTTTCATATTGCTTTTTCTTTTCTTCTGACATTATAGTTACCTATGGCATACTAGGCTGGTCACTGAATATTATATTTATGAGAAAAAGTGACCACTACCCTGACCGTGTTTGAGCGATACAACACATAGAAAATGAATTATTTAGCAGAATATTTATCTTATTAGAAGCGTTCATTGTATTAGGTCTTTTTGAGGTTACAGAAATGAGTTTAAAGAAGAAGCTTGGAATACTTCTCTTACTGTATGTGATTCTTGGATTTGCTTATAATATCGGAATCTCATATGGAGTCATTCCTTTTGGAGAAGCAGCGGGTCCTTTGAATGTTTTATTTTGGATCTTTTATCCCATAGCACTAATATGGACACTCATTGCTGCATCCTTAGGTCTGCAAATATAGGATAAAGCTCTACCAAAAAACTATTTGAATCATAAATAATGCAAGCGATTTTATGTTGACTGAGAGCGAGCTGATTGGCAGTATGGTACATTCATACTTTTTCCAATAATTATTGCTTTTCACGAACGAGAGTATAATATACCGCTCGGTCATCGTCACCCTCTACTGCCTTGACAATCTTTCTCTTTAGAAGACTCTTTATTCTTTCTCTAATTATTCTTCTTGATGCGGTTCCCCTTTCAGCTCGGACTGCAGCAGTAATCTGACTGATATTGAGTGGTCTAGATTCATCAAGAATCTTGATAATATTCCAGCTAATGTCATCCTTTTTCAAATCTTGAAATCTTGATTCGAGTCGCTGAACCTTAGTGAACTTTGACATCAAACGAACCATGCCATCGTAAAACTCGAATCCTTCTCGGATAACACGGGCAGACTCGGACACCTCTTCGATTCCAGGACTCATTTTTTCCATTAATTTCTCTACTCTTGCTAATCGATTAGAAATCTCATCAAGTCGTTCTTGCATCTCCTCGATTGAAATTTCGTTATCTTTTTCAGAGGTTTTCTTTTCACGCGTCAAGTAGAATCCGCCGTAATGTCTATCAGGATTGTGATTTAGTATTTACTCCTTAGTATTTAACTAATCTTTTGGTACATTTGAGTGTGGTGTAGATATGGTAAAGAGTGAGAAAAGAAAGGATGTGGAGAATGTGAAACCATTACGCGATCTATTCCACTTCGACCACTTTACTCAATTCTACAAACTTTATGTCCCTTATTCCATTCTTGTTGGTGTTATTTGTGGACTTGCTATGGTTGTTTTTCAAATTTGTATTGATAGCATGGTATTCCTATTTTCTGGTCTTCCTATCTTCATAGCACCATTAATTGGCGGACTTTTTTCGGGATTGCTGATTTTTTTTGGTGTTCGCGAGATTGAGGGTAGTGGTATCTCTAAAGCAATTGAACTAACTCACGATATTGGTGAATTGCATCCCAGAACCGCAATAACAAAGATTTTGGCAACATCAGTTTCTATAGGCAGTGGAAATCCTGTCGGCCGAGAAGGGCCTGCAGTATTAATTGGTGCTGCAATTGCAAATACCCTTGGCCGAAAGTTAGGGTATAGTGATGCTCCAACACTGCGTGTTTTTATTATGATGGGATCTGCGGCATGTACTGCTGGTATCTATAAAGCACCTTTAGGTGGAGCTTTGTTCGCATCTGAAGCTCCATACAAGAGAGATGCAAGAATGGGATATTTTGTTCCTACAATACTAGCTGCAATTACTTCCTATCTGGTTTTTACTGTACTTATGGGAATTCATCCCTTACTTCCCATTGATAACGGATTTGTCATGTCTCTTGAAGTGGTTCCATTGATTATAGCAATGGGCTTTGTATGTGGAGTTGTAGCGATTCTTTTCTCTGTGTCCTTAATGGCTACTCGAAATTTCTTCAAACTTGAATTACCTGATTGGGCAGATCCTGTTGCTGGAGCGATTTTTGCCTGCATTGTGATTTTTATCACTGGTTTATTTCTTGACCCGCATCTTACAGTGGCAGGTATGGGGTATGACGTTATCGGTTATATTGCTACATCAACTATTCCAATAACTGCACTTTTGGTTCTTCTCTTTGGGAAACTTTTCACTACATCATTTGTTGTTGCAGGACGTGTTTCAGGTGGCGTCCTAGCTTCCTCATTATTTGTTGGAGCGATGCTAGGAGCTATCTTTGGTGAAATTTTCTTTCCTGAACATGTAATTGCTTTCATGATCTTAGGAATGGGGGGGTTGTTAGCTGCAAATACAAACACTCCTATTGCTACTACTATCCTTATTCTAGAACTGAGTCACAGTTTTGATTTACTGATTCCTCTTGTAATCTGCATTTGTATTTCTTATCTTGTTGGCGGTGGTACATCTCTTTATGAGGGACAAAAAGTCGCCAGATCTGATGAGGATCCCAACTATTTTGCGCCCATTACCTCTCCTCCATATCCTGATATAGGAAAAAGCATTGGAACTGCAAATCCTGTTGACAGTGACAATAAGAGTGCAAATGAACCGGATAATAAGGAATTGAAATGATTAAATCATGAGCAATAGAATACTTGATATGCCTTGAAAGAATGATTGGATTGAAATGTTCTTATATAGGTGGATTTATCCAAAATCGAGAACTACTCCGATGTGTTGTAAACATGAATCAAATAGCCACATTCGTCTTGGACCTTGACACTGGCGCATTGAGCAGAATTAGAGGTTCTGAGAAACGTATTCCTGTGAAAGTTCTTGTTGACTATCAGAATACTTACGTTGTATTAGATTGCGAATGTTGTCCCGAATTGCTAGCTAGTCGATTACCCGGTGGTGTTTTGATTCCCATAGCTTCATCGTTGAAAACTTTCTTTGAAGAGCACAACATGCGTAATATTGCTGTTGATGTTGATGGTAACAAAATGACTCGTACCTATCGTGGTAACATCGAAGCTGAAGTTATCGATGCTATGGAAGAACAAGTACAAAATGCTATAATCCAGTTCATGAAAAAGCGAAAACAAGTATCATAAAAAAAGAGCGAGGGAATACTCCCTCTTCATAGATCATTGATTTTCTTCTCTGAATTCCTTCATGAATTCAGCTAATTTCTTAACACCATCAAGTGGCATTGCGTTGTAAATTGAAGCTCTCATTCCACCAATTGAACGATGTCCTTTCAAACCAACGAGGTCTCGTTTTGCTCCCTCTGCTACCATCTTAGTTTCGAGTTCATCAGACTCCAGTGTGAAGGTCACGTTCATTAAAGAACGGGAATCAGCTCTTGCATGTCCGCGATAGAAACCATCAGACTCATCAATTGCATCATAGAGCAGTTTTGCTTTCTCTCTATTGATCTTCTCGATTGCAGAAACACCTCCAAGTTCTTTTAGATAGTCCATTGCCAGTTTGCTGATATATATGGCAAAAGATGGTGGAGTGTGAAAGAGCGAGTTCTTAGCAACTTCGGTTCTCCACTTGAAGAGTGTAGGGCTATCTTCAGAAGCTCGATCTATCAAATCTTCTCTAATAATGAGTAGAGTAACACCAGCTGGACCCAAGTTTTTCTGAGCTCCTGCATAAATCACTCCAAAATCCTTGACATCAATGACTTGATCCATCAAGTTTGAAGACATATCACAGACTAGCGGTACATCTTCTGCGGTTTTAGGCCATGTCTGATATTCTGTACCATAGAGTGTGTTATTTCCAGTTATGTGTGCAAAAGCAGCATCATCACTAAACGAGATGTCTTTTGGGATGTATTTGAATGTGTCCTCCTCTGAAGAAGCAACTACTTTGACTTCACCGTAGTACTTGGCTTCCTTGATGGCTTTCTTAGACCATCCTCCCGTGTTGACATATTCCATTGGTTTTCCATCGATCTGAAGGTTGAATGGCACTTGCCAGAATTGTGTAGAAGCACCTCCTTGTAACCACAATATCTTGTAGTCATCAGGTACATTCATCAAACCTCGCACATTTGCAATTGCTTCATTGTGGAGTTCATCATATTCCTTGGACCTGTGGGATATCTCAAGAATTGACATGCCAGTGTCCATGAAATTCAGTAGTTCCTCCTTTGCCTTCTCTAATGCTGGCAATGGAAGGGTTGCAGGACCGGGATAGAAATTGTATACCCTCTTCGTCATGTTTTTCACCTTTTTATCTGCTTATTCTAGTTTGTTTATTGTGAAGCCTGTCCATACTTTTGGATGGAAAAATGTACTTTTTTGAGGCATGCATTCGAAATTACTCGAAACACTCTCAACCTCAGCAAGTCGGGTAGGATTCATGAAGAACACTGCCTGAGCATCTTTCTTTACGGAATTGATGGATTGCTCTACAGCATCACCGATACCCTTGATATAGACAACAAAACCACCACCTTTCATGGTTCCTTGAGATAGTTTTTCTTTGTCTATGCCAAGTACTTCATCAAGTACCAGTTTATGAAGGATTGCTACATCTAGTTTTCGATATGCTTCTGACTTATCAGGCATCGCTTTATCCATAGCTTCAGTGCTTTTTAGAGTGAGCACATAGAATTTGCCATCATCCATGAAGAGTCCTAAGGAGTGTTTTCCATCTTTAAACTCTTTGTCCATCTGTGAAAACATTTCATCCTTGTTACTAAATTCAGCAATGTGGAAATTCTTTTTGACTCCATCAAGTAGCCTTGTCTTATCAAAGTCATCCAAGTTTTGTACGATTCTGTGAGTTGGGAGAATGACCAGACCAGGATTTGCAGTGTTTACAAAAGTTAGCATTCGATACTTGGCACTCTCAAGATCTGGATTGTCTTCAGAAAGCTTGAGTGCAGTTTTGTACCTGTGATGGCCATCAGCAATGATGACGTATTTCTCTTTCATATGATCCGTGATTTTTTGTGTATCTTCCGAATCAGATATTTGCCATATTCTATGACGTACATCCTCGTCGTCTGTGACATCAATGATTGCATCTCTCTTCATAGCTTTTTCAAGAATCGCGTCCACTTCGCCTTTGTGATCTGGATAAATAACAAAAATCTGTCCAAAGTTTGCCATAGCAGCTCTGCAGAGGCTTAATCTATCAACAATATCTTTTGGCAAGGTTTCTTCATGTTGAAGAACTCCAGCAAAGCTTCCTGACTCGGGAGCCTCAGTTGCAAATTCTTCTAATTCGATTAATCCAATAAAACCGAATCGAAACAATTCATTACCATCTATTGTGAAATTCCAACCATAGATGTAGAATGAATCCTTCTCATCTTGTTTAAGGGCTCCTTCCTCAATCCACTTGGATAGAAGGTCTCTTGCTCGTGTATATTGGTTATTTGTTTCAGTATCATCATCTTGAGGCTTGTTTTTGATTATCCAAGAGATATTATATGGTGATAACGACTGTAATTTGTCAATCTTCGCACCTTTGATAATGTCATACGGAGGTGAAACTACCTTTGACATATCACTAATCTTATCCTTGTTATACCTGTACGCCTTGAACGGTATTACGCGCACCATTTTGTCTTTCTCCGAGGTCATGATATTCTTTGCTGACCACAAGACGCGGGTCTTTTTGCTTAATCATAAGTGTTTCTTTACGAATCTATTTTTCTATTAATGTCGGAAAACGAATGATTTAAATTCCTTCGTACCTTCCGCACGAAAACTGACAAACTCGGTGGAGAATTACCTTGGAATTTTGTGATAAATGCGGTGCCCTAATGCTTCCTAAGAAGACGGACGAAGGTGAACTTGTTCTCAGATGTAGAGAATGTGGACATGAGAAAGATGTGGAGAAATCTGAATACAAGGTTGAGTATAGAATAAAACATTCTCCCAGAGAAAAAATAATCGTTGTTGAAGGTGATTCTAAAAAACCCGGAGAGATGTCCGAGGACGAACGCCGTGAACGAAGAAAACAAATATTGGAATTCTACGAGTCCGATGACTGATGATAGATTACTGCGAGCAATCTTTAAGTTAGTCTTCACATAGAGTATATTATAATGAAAGGACCGTATGCCTAATTGTTTCGTTTTATACTGATTTCAAACCAATATCACGGACCTTTGTAAAAGGGAGGTAAAGAATATGACCAAGAAGAAATTAGAGCTTCTTTACGATGTATCAAACTATGTTTTTGAAAATGGTGATGTCGCAGATAAACTGAGACTTGTTGCTTCAGACTATGATGTTTCTGATGAAGTAGTATCTGATATACTGGATAACTTACGTGATTTGATGAATCCAGATGGTGGAATCCCTTTCAATTTGGAACAAGGAAATCCTAGTTCTGTGAAAGACACAGCTGAAATTCTTCATCTTCTGATAAAACTTGATGATTATGATAAGAAGATGTTATCGAAAATGGTAACCTTTCTTGTTTCTCGTCAAAAGAATGATGGAGGGTTTGCAGAAGCTCTGAACCTTGACGATTTGATTGAAGACAAATGGGGTGGCACAACTGGTAGAGAGTGGTATCCTGTTGGTGTAAGTGTAACTTGGCTAACAGGGAAGGCTTTAGAAGCACTGGTATTAGCTGGATATGATGATACTGTACGCCTTCGTAAAGCACGTGACTTTCTTTTGTATTCTCAATACGAAGACGGGCATTGGCCCGACTACAAAGGACAGGAGATATCCGATCCGCTGGGTACTGGGAATATCCTTCCAGCACTTCGAGTTATGGGCATAAATTCTGATCACAAAGTCTACAAAGATGCTCGTGCTGCTATGTTGCAACACATAAAGACATCTGTTAAGAATAAATCAGCATTAGATATGGTTGATTTACTAGCTGTTGGAGAACCCAAAGATGACCTTGAGAGGAATTTGATAACCAATGCAATAGAATTGGTTAAGTCCTCTCAGAAAAAAGATGGTGGTTGGTCTCAACCAGGTTCGAAGAAGAGTGACCCTGAATTGTCATCTCTCCTCGCATATGTTGTTGCAAGAGTACCTTACTAGTAGATGATTCAAAGATGTCAAAAACTGTATCTATTATGAAGAAGAATGATCAATATGTTGCCGGGATCTTCACAGATCTCGGACTTTTTTCTACTTCACTCCCACATAAATCGAAAAAAGACGCTATTGTTCACATTAATGGTGAAAAACTAGATATCATCAATACACCTGATCGTCTTGAAATATTAGACCTCGTTTTTCGGATTGAATCTGGGAATGAAGACGTATCCGTTTCTGGTATCAAATTGGATTTCTCCGGTTTAACTGACAAACAAAAAAGGGTCTACACAGCACTTCTAGAAGTTCCACGTGGTGAGACAATCACCTATGGGGAACTTGCTGAGCTTGCAGGGATATCCCATGCTGCTCGATTTGTTGGAACTTGTATGGCTAATAATCGGCTTGGTCCTATTGTTCCATGTCATCGTGTTGTTGCTAGTAGTAATCTTGGCGGATACGGGCCTGGTTTGGAGAAAAAGGAAGAACTTCTTAAAAAAGAGGGAGCTATCTAGTTTTCGGTCGATTCGCGGATTGTTTTCTCATAAGCTTTTATTTAGTCTATTACGAATATATCTTAGGGACCACACCTGCGCAAGGAGTGTTATATATTTGAACTTGAAAGTTCGTAGAAATGGCGAAATTGTTGAACTTCGAAAGGTGGAGCTAGAGGAGCTTAGTCCTCCGCTCTATCGGACATTAATTGGCTATAACTCTCTAAAGCGATTGGGTTATTCTATTTCCTTCATTAGACCAAAGAAGAGCTCTTCTGGGGATTTTGAACGAATTAGATACAACTTCATTGAGAGAGGGATCATTACCCGACAACTTGAGGAAGAACTTGAGCCAGATATGAAACGTGGAATTCTGAATCAGCTCCCCAGGGGAGATTTCAGTATTGTTCTACTTTTGACTCAAGTACCACGTCGCGGTGTTAACATTAGATTGGATAAGTTTGAGTACGAGTTTCTGGGTTGTACACTGCTTAGAAACAATGAAGTACTTGACGTTGTAATGAATACTGCACCAACAAGAGATATCCTCATGCCAATGTATGAAGAAGCCTTAGCTCCTTCATAGTAAAAATTACAAATCTTGACTGAAGGGCGTCGACCTCTTTTCGAGTTCGGCTAGCTCTTCTCTCTTCTTCTTTGTTCTGTAAGAAGTTAGTCCTGCTCTACCTACTAGTAGAGCTAGCGGCACAATCCACCAAATTAGTATCCAAGTTAAGTCAAAAAACTGCATTCTATTTCAATTCATTTAGTCCTTCTGAACAATTAAAAGTGGTGTCTTAGGCATTAGAGTCCTTTTTATCTATGTGGTGCTAGATAATCAAGAAGAGTGAGTTCGTTGTCCAGAAAAGCTAGAAAGATTCCACAACTAGTTGCATCCTTTGGAGAGAAGCAATTTCAAGATACAGGAGCTGAATTTGTTGAAGTACTTCGGCTAAAAACTTCTACAATACGAAAATACTTCAAAAAACTGAGAGGCGCATTATTCTTAGTAGCAGTTATCAACCGCGATCGAATACGTGTATATTTCTTCAATCGCGATGGAGTTATGATGATTGGTGAAAATATTGACTCGAGTAATTATGAAAAAATACGGAAGTCCTCAAAGCTTGTAACAAAATACGAGAAAGTAAAACCGCCAACAGAAGAAGAATTGCGAATGGAAGCTACTGAAGAGCTACGGACCCAGTTATCAAAAGCAATTCGAAAAGTTGCTAGATTTCTAGGTGAAACAGAACCTGATTTCCCCCCTGTTTTTGTGACAAAAGAAGAAATGGTCAAGGATGAACAAGATTTTGGTTTGATTCTAGATGATGACTCATTCATAATCAACGAGGATGTGATAAGAACAAGTTGGTCAGAAGGTATTGCAATAAGAATCGGTTTTCTTCTCCTTCTTAAGAAATCAAAACGTTCACTGGGTATCAGTCAATGCTTGGGAAATTACATTGCTTTTCATTTAGTTAAAGAGGCTATTCAATCACAATGGAAGGATATCTGGTTGAAGACCTCAAAGGAATCACCATTTCTACCATTAGTTAACCACCTCATATATCACAAAGAAACCTATGATGGACGTTCAAGTCAATTATTGAAGTCAATATTGAATCAGATTAGAGATGATACAACTCTTCAAGACTGGCTTAAGATACAAGAGAGATTTCATTCATATGTTGAAGTGGACCTGAAAACATCTGAATACCATTCTATAACAGGTTTTTGTGCCACTCTCTCCAATCCTAGGAAGCTCTCATCAAAAAGGCATGTCTTAGAGAAAATCCATCTTGCACCACGAGTGATATGTAATACAGTTCCACTAGATATTACGTTGAGTATTGATATCCATATGAAAAGTGTAGAAGATAGTTGGTTAGATATTGCACATTTTGATGGAACGAAGGCAAAGCATCTATTGATTCAGCAGGATGTTGGTCAACCAATTACATCGTTTGAATATTATTTGAATCTTGAAGACATATTTCCCAAATCTGGAGGGATTATGCCTCGAGGTGATGATATTCTCTCATGGATTCTCAGAAAGAAACGAAGTTCAACTTTCACAAGTAAGATTGAGCAAGTCCCAAAATCTTTACCTACAGCTGAACATGCTGTACTAGAACGACTCGTTCAAGGCGAATTGGAGATTCTATCGAATAGTCTTATTGGATCTCCTAAACGAATTGAAACTCTATATACTGCTGGTGTGGTATCGTTCTGGCCGAATTTTAACCATATAGGGGTTAATCATGACTTTCTGGCAATTGGAAACTACACTGGCCTCAAAGAATGTGCAGAAATCGCTTCGCTTGAGGCAACAATCTTCAATACCGAAAATAATGCTTATGGTATATTTGCAGCTCCCTGTAGTTGGAAGCAAGAACTATTTCAACAAGCGTCACTTAACGATATCACTATCTATCCAGTATTAAGAGCGAATTCAAACAGAAACTTAATTCGTTCAGAAAACGTATTGCCAGCTAGATTATTTTCTTGGTCAAAATGAAGATGCTAGTCGCTAGAACCAAATATGTCAGAAACAAGCTGATCAGCTCCAGCATATCGTCTAGAATCAATTCCATCCATATCTATAACTGGTGGGTATTTTTCATTGAACTTTCGTGCAAATTCTCGAAGGAGATATCTCATATCAAATGTTTCTTCGTTACATATCAAGGTCATAATTCTTTCATCTGAATGTTCCATCATCACAGTGAAACCTTCATGATTGATAGACCTAAGAAGACCTCCAAGTCCCATCATTTGCTTGCTGAATTGGTTGATTGCTGTGATAAAGCCTCCAATGATAGAGCTATCCATTTCAATAGTTGTGTCAAAATAATGTACATATTCTGGGAGTCCTGATGATCGATTCAAAGCGATAATTGCATGAAGAAGAGGTCTCGGCACCTCTTTGATTTTCCCAGCTGGTTTGAATCCAGCTATTCTATCCATAGTACTAGTGTACTTTTTGGGTTCGATACCACGCGTTCTCGCTTCAAATGCCTCGATACGAAGACAAGCTTCTTGTAATAATCGTTCATCTTCAAGAAATTCTGCGATTCCCAGTACTCGTTCAGCATCACCTTTTGCCTCGTTGATTTTTCCAGCAATAGTGAGAATATCAGACCTTATTACAAGAGCTTCTGCATACAAAGCTTTGAGACCTTGTTCCCCTGCAATTTGGATAATATCTTGTATGTGATAGGTTGAACTTGCGAGATACTCTTCATTATTTTCATTATGATATGCTTTCAAATATACTCTTGATAATTCAAGTTTGGAACGTACGAGATGTTCAAATGCGACATTTTTCTTTGATAGTCGTACAACTGATTCGAGCACTTCAACTGCACTAGTAAAATCACCCATTGCAGCTTCAAATACACCTTTTGAATGAAGATAAGCAGCTTTTTGTAAGGGCTTCTCAGAATGCTCTGCAATCACCTCTGCTTTTTTGAGATATTCCTGGGCTTTTTTCAAGTTACCTTTTTTCACAAGAAGAATTACATACCATGTGTAAACCTCGATGATTCCCCGTTTCGTCTTTTCTTCTAATTGGATTCCCTCAATCAGATGTTTTTCTGCATCTTGGTACTTCCCAAGTATGGTTTGAATCTCTCCAAGATTTGCCAAGCTTACAACCTTAGCTACATCCATTTTCATATATGCAAGGGCGGCTTCAAAATATTCAACTGCTTCTTCGAGACGCAATGAATTTAGTCTCAATGTACCAAGATTGTTTAGTGCCATTCCTAATCCTAGCTCGAAAGATAGTTCCTCACTTAGTTCTTGAAAGCGAAGATAGTGGTCCTCTGCTTCTGTGAATTCTCCTAATAGATTGCAAATATTTCCCCGCAAATTTTCGACAAGAGCTAGCATCATTCTATGATTCTTTGATTCTGCCATGTCTTCTAAGGTGTCCGTGATTCGTTTCGCCCTGTTTGCCTGTCCTACCTCTCTAAGTAGCGACCCAACAACATAGAGAGCAAACATTGTTTCTATAATTGGTTCTTCTACTTGTTCTGGATAGGTTTCAAGAAGGTTATCGAATTCCATTACACACATGATTACACTGGTGTCACGTTCAGCAGCAGCTTGCAGAACTTTCACAACACTGAGTCTAACAAGGTCTGAAGGATTGGAGTCATCAGATACCTTTTCTTCAATTGCTGATAATATCTGTCCCAAGCCATGTGTATCTGATAATACAAATTGAATTATTGCACGCAAAGATAAAATCGGAACTGTTTCAGCTTGTTTGGTAAGATCCAGAGCATCTGCAATTTTTCCTCTTGTTAGACATGCTTCTACTCCAGCAGCAACGATATCATAATTAATTCTCTTCTTTTTTATCTCTTTAAGGGAATATTCTATTGCAGCGTCCGTAAATGCCTCGAATTCACTGGGTTTGTTCTTTCGCAGTTCTTCTGCATTCTTGAGAATCACATCCCAAGGAATCGATTTTACTGTACGAAGATGAGCAAATTCTGGCGGTATGTCCTCTAACTGCAAGTATTTCACAATCTATAGTTGATTTTGGCTAGTATTGTTTATTGTGGTTATATACTCCCTTCTAAAATTTATTGAGTACACTTATCGATAGATTATTTTATTGATGTAATGTATTTTGCTCTCACGGGATATTTGGAGAGTCACATATTTTGTTAGATGGATTACAAAGAGCTGTGGAAGTTGGTCAGAAACTAGGTGCTTCTTACATTGAAGTCCGAGGACAATCTGGGTTCATTGAATTTCTACAGATGGACGATGGAAGAATAAATGCTCTAACTCAACGAATTGAGCATGGGATTGCAGTCCGGGTTCTTGTTGATGGTGCTTGGGGGTTTGTCAGTTCAGGCAACCCTGATGGTGCAGATGAAGCTGTGAAGTCTGCTTATTCAATGGCTAAAGCTGCTGCTCCAAGCAGAAGGGAGCCTATAGAGCTGGCAGAAGTGAAATCTTACCAGGATAAAATAAAGTCCAAAGTAAAAAGAGACCCTCGGGACGTTGATATTGAAGAAAAAGTTCAGTACATGAAAGACTTAACAAAACATGTCCAGATGTACGATGAACGAATCTCAGCAGTAACTGTAAAAATTCGAAGTGCATCAGGAAAGAAATATTTGGTCACATCAGAAGGCTCTGAGATAGAAAGTCATGGCACTTTAGTTTGGGTTTATCCTTGGGTGTCTGGAAAGGAGAACACTCGATTGAGTGCAGCTAGATACGAAGAAGCATCAACAAGTGAAGGTTGGGAATTCTTTGAAACATTCGCGACTCCAGAATACATTGGTGACAAAGTCGCAGAAAAAGTCAAACTGCAGCTTGAAGGTGTTCCAGCTAAGGGTGGTTCATTCCCCTGTGTTTGTGGCCCCAGGGTCATTGGAGTGTTAGCTCACGAAGCTCTTGGCCATCTTGCTGAGGCTGACTTGACAGTAAGTTCTGCTTTTGCTGGAAAACAAGGTGAAGTAGTTGCAGCAGAAGGTGTAAGTATGACTGATGATGGTACAATTAAAGGAGCTCTTGGCACAGGAAAGTTCGATGATGAAGGTGTGCCTCCAAGCCGAGTAGAAATCATCAAGGATTCTGTACTTACTGAGCTCATGACTAATAGAGAGTATGCGAGCAAGATTGAACAAAGAACAACAGGTAATGCAAGAGCTGAAAGTTATCTTTATCCACCAATTATTAGAATGCGAAATACCTTTTTCGAACCGGGCGATTTCACAAAAGAAGAGCTCTTTGAAGACATTGATTTTGGATACTATTGTGCTGATTTTCGCGGTGGCCAAGCCCAAATGAATGCCAGCTTCCAAGTTGGAGTACAAGAAGCTTATGAAATTGTAAATGGTGAGATTGGTCGTCCAGTTACTGATCTTTCGATATCGGGAATAGCAACAGATTCGTTGTTCAAGATTGAAGGAATCGCAAAAGGTCCCTTCCCTTGGGAACATGGTAGATGCGGTAAGGGTCAAGAAGCATTTATCGCAGCTGGTGGACCAGATGTTCGTTTTGCAAAAGGCGGCATCACTTTTGGAGGAAAGAACTAGGAGGTATCATTAATGAAAGACGAAAAACAACTACTTGAATTGTGCAAATTTGTCATACAGATAGCAGAAGAGAGAGGTATTTCAGATATCGAAGTTCTTGCTCAATATTCTTCAGAGTTAAGCGCGAATCTTGAGATGGGTGAGATAAGCAGTGTAAACCAGAATATTGGTGCTCAAATTGCTATACGTCTGTATCACGATAAGAAAATGGGAAGTGCATTCACGAATATCCCAACTGAGGACGCATGTGAACAAGCTCTTGAAATGGCCATTGCAGCAGCGAAAACTGTTGAACCTGATGATGATTGGGTAAGCCTTCCAAAACCAGGAGCATACTCGGAAATTAATGGAATATGGCATGATACTGTACTTGAAATTGAACCTGGTAAAGTTGTGAGCTCTTTGGCAATCCTCTCGAAGGATCTAGCTGAGGCAGAATCTGGTCTTATTCCTGCATATGGAAATTGGGGTACTGATTTTGCGTATAGAGCTTATGCAAATAGTAATGGAGTTGCTGTTGCAGAACGTTCGACTGATTCGTATGCTGTTGCACAAGCTGTTGCGAAGACTGAAACAGGAATGACTCCTGGAGTTTTTGCCTTTGATGTGGACCGAGGAACAAATATCGATTCAGAGCAAGTAGTCCAAGAAATCTCTGAAATTATCCGTATCTGTAAAAAATCCGTCAAGGGTAAAACCGGAAAGTTTCAAGTGATTATGCACCCATTTGTCTATGGCCAATTGCTGCAATACACCTTGGTAGAATCAATAAAGGGCGATAATGTTGCAAGAGGAAAGTCAAAAATTGGTGATAAGATTGGTGAGAAGATAGCTCCTACTTTTGTTACAATATATGATGATGGTCTCAATCCAGAAGGCCTTAACAGTTCTATGTTTGATGATGAAGGTACTCCTCGTCAAAGAACTTCTATCATTGAGAAAGGGATTCTCCGTTCATTTCTCTGGGATAATTATTGGGCAAATAAAATGGGCGTTTCAAGTACTGGAAATGCATCAAGGAATATGCGTCAGGGTCTTGTTGAAATTAGTCCAAGCACTCTTTGCATAGAACCAGGAAAACGAAGTTTTGAAGATATTCTGTCGGACATTGAATATGGTTTCTATATTCGTGGTGTGCAGGGTGCACATAGCTCAAATCCTGAATCCGGTGATTTCAGTGTTGTAGGTAATCCTGCAATTCTTATTGAGAATGGTGAGATGAAGGGAACCGTACACGGTCTCATGGTTAGTGGCAATATCTATGATTTGCTCAATCAGATAAAGGAGATTGCGAATGAACCTCTTCCCTTGATTAGTTTATTTGGGCCTCAGATACTATTTGATGATGTGTCAATAGTAGCAAAAGAATAATTTCTAGTGGCGGCAAAATGCCGCCAATCTCATCTATTGGGAAAAGCATATCAGGTTGCCATGAACAAATGAACACCAAGTAGTCATTTGGAGTTGAATTGATGCTAAAACGGATTACCCTCTTGATATTGGTTTTACCCCTTTTCTTCATTCCTTCCTCTTTTGCTTCAACCAATATGGTTGTTGATTTCCATAATGAAGAAGTGAATATTGGATCTGATCTTATTCAAGCACTCAATACCAAATCTTATGCATTGGCTGAAGATACAGAGATGGTGGAAAGTGTCCTTTTGTTTAACAATGAACTTACCCCAGGAGTGATTCGTGTTGTAGAATCAACTGGTATCCGTTTTTCACGACAAAGATCCTCAATAGTTCATGTGGGACGGGTTTATCTGGCTTCGGTTCCAACACTTGATTCATTATATCGATTATCTAGATATGGTCTTGAATCTGCAACTCTAGGAAAGAAACAGTTCTTTCCCTCATTGATGTCTTCAGTTCCAAGTATAAATGCTCCCGAAACATGGAACTTGAAGGATAATGATCTTCAATCAATCGATGGAACAGGTTCTACTGTTGCAATAATAGACACCGGAATTTATTGGATGCATCCCACTTTTTGGAGGGCAACTACGGATAACATAACTGTGATCAGCGATGGAGGAGATTATTATGCTGATTTGGACAATGATTCTGTTGCTGATTTTAACGAAGGGCCGATTGCAGAAGCAAACGAAGGTAGTGGTGTTATTGATGCTGATGAACATTATCTATTCATAGATATCAATGATGACGGTTCATTTGATTATACTGATGGTGACAGATGGCTAGGTGGTTTTGATGCCAACGATGATGGTCTAATCACTTTACCTACAGAACCTGTTGTCTTACTTGGAGAATCGAAGGTTAAGCTCCTTTACGACCAGAATTCCGGCAATGTATACCAGCGAGGAGTTAATCTTACTTCACAAGCACCAGTGAATTCGGACTCACATGGTCATGGAACTCATGTTGCATCAATTGTTGCTGGTGGACAAAGAAATCTTACTTCCATGTTAGGTTCTGCACCAAATGCAGATCTTATCATTATTCGCAGTCCATTAGATTCAGCTTCTATTATTGATGGTATCTACTTTGCCATGGAAACAGAAGCTGATGTAATCAATATGTCATTCTCTAGCTATCTGGGTTTTCTTGATGGGTCTGATTTAGAAGATATAGCAATTACCGAAGCATTTCGTACAAAAGGAATAATCTCCACACTTGCTGCTGGCAATCTTGGCGGTCGCTCAAAACATGCTCATATGGATATAGGTCCTGGTAGTTTGGGTAGTGCAGGGTTATCAGTGTCAAACCCTGGTCAATTTTCATTTCTCAATGTATTATGGAAGAGCTCAGACCAAGATGAACACGTCATTCTTGTTTCTCCCCAAGATGTTGAAATCGATCTGGGTGCATTTTCATCGATCAGGGGAAACGCTTACCTTTTAGATGAGGAATATATCCAAGCTTATGTTTTTGCAGATGTAAGCATCAAAGGCACAAATCGCGTAATTGTTCAAATAGCCACGAATGAGCATCAATGGAATACAGGTGCTTGGCGTTTGGATGTAACGAATCCTGAAGGCGAAACAATCTCAGTAGACTGTTATGCTTGGGATAATAATTGGGGTGGTACTAATTTGAGATTCACTTCCTCAATTGAAAATACCTGTACATTGAGCTCGCCTGGAACATCAGACCTTGGTGTCTGTGTTACTTCTTATGACGAAGGAACCGGACAGATTAGCTTCACCTCAAGTAGGGGTCCTCGAATTGATGATATGCCAATCACAATAATTGCAGCCCCGGGATCTGATATCCTTGCAGCTTATCCAAGCTTGAATACATTATGGACACAACGTTCTGGTACCAGTATGGCTGCTCCCCATGTTGCGGGAGTACTTGCATTGTTAAAGCAAGTAACAGGAAACACAGATGGGTGGTTGGAACATACCGCATTATCGACAGGTGCTGGAGGATTCTCTGACCACTATGATTCACCCGATAACTCCTGGGGGTATGGTTTGGTCGATGCACTCTGGTCAGTTAGACATCTTCAAAAATATCCTTTAACTAATGATACAACACTTGAAGATTGGATCGGATTTGACCCAGTTGTATCAGACCCAGCCGACAGTTGGATTGCTGATGGTCTAGATATCCGTGACATTCGAATGATACGAAACTTGAGTTGGAGTTATTTTGCTACATCTTTCAACGCAATGCCTAATTTTGTATCTGATAATGTTCTCACGATTGACTTAGATGTTGATTCAAATCTCGGTACTGGAAAGAATGGTGCCGAATATCAATATAATGTCACTAATGGTGCAGTATATGGATATCAATGGTCTGGTTCTAGTTTTGTTTCCATATCTACTGTGAACTACATTGTCAATGACAGTTCAACGGTATTTGTACAAGTAGAACATCCATCTACAATTTCCTCTGGCCGATTCAGAATAACTACTAGTAATTCCACACATACACTTGATATCATTTCATATACCGATATGATAAACCAATGGAGACCTTTAGTCAATTCGATCGAATTTGACTATTCTAACAATAATTATCAGATAGAAATTGTTGTATCAGATGAAGATACAAGAATAGCTAATTTCAATATTGAATGGGAACTACTAGATGGATTCTCAGAGAGTTTGCTAACAGATTCTCTATCTCAAAGTGATACCTATTCCTTTAGTATCAATACCTCACAATTGGAACATGAAACTCTTGCAAGGATTTTGATATTTGAACTTACATCTGATTCAGATTCGTATCAATTATCTCCAATCGTACTTTCAGAGGGGTATAGTGCGAATTTTGGCTTTTCATCAACAGTATTATCTGCTACTGAATTCAGGTCTGGATTTTTGATTGAAGAATACATTGAAGGAGAATTTGCCTTAGAAGGTCATCTTCTGGTTGATGCTGTATCAATATCCTTCAAGAGCAGTATAGGCACCTACCTAAATCTAACTTTGAATGGTGAAAATGGAATTTATCATGTTAAAGTAGCAACCAATGTACTAACACCTGGCGAGTACTCTGTATATGCAGTTGCTGAGAGCATTATGGGTGTTAAAATCGTACAGTCTGTTGGCACAATTCGGATTATTGAAGACAACACGATGCTCTTTTTACTGGGTGGAACTATAATAGGAGTACTCGTAGTAGTTACAGCGCTTCGTCAAATCATGTCTAAAAAGGAGAGGTCCTGAAAATGAAAGTAGTCCTTGTTGGTTACGGTCCGAGTTCTGTTGCAGCTGCAACTACACTCAGAGCTTTTGATAAAGATGCTGAGATTTGTTTGATAACTCGAGAAGAACATCCAGCACACCGGAGACCTGGGGTAGCTCATGCGATAGAACACCCAGATTCAAGCGGAATCGATATTGCGGATTCGTCTTTTGAGTCACTGCACGAAAAGAATATAGAGGTAATAACTAGTGCAGATGTTATTTCGGGTGATTCTTCTACTAACACCTTACTATATCTTGATTCAAAAGGTAATGAAACTCAAATTCATTATGATTACCTTATTCTTGGAGCAGGAGGTGTGCCTAAAGTTCCTGTCCTACCAGGGTCTACTTTGAAAGGGGTTCTTACAATTCAAACAATTGAGGATACCATTCCAATTGGCAAGAGGATTGATAGTATTCAGGATGTAGTCATTATTGGTGCTGGTTTCAGTGGTATTGAAATGGCTGAAAAATTTTACAAGCTAGGAAAGAACACTCACATGATTGTTCGTTCAAGATTAATGCGACGTCAATTGGAAGAGGTGATGAGCACCGAACTACTCCATCGTCTACCCCGTGATTTGCATGTCCACTGTGGAGTATCTCCCGACAAAATAAATGGTGATGATTCAGTCAAATCAGTAAGTGTTAATGGTATGGAGATTGCGGCCGATATTGTTCTATTTATGACTGGTGTTCGTCCTAATATTCAACTTGCAAAAGAAATTGGCATTAGAATTGGATCTCTAGGAGGAATCGTAGTTAACGAAATAATGCAGACCTCCATCGATAATATCTATGCAATAGGCGATTGTATTGAGCTGTTAGATGGTCTGACTGGAAAACCAATTTTGATGCCAATTGGTAGTACAGCTGCTAGGGCTGGAAGACAAGCTGGTGCTGCGGTAGCTGGGTCTAAAAAAATCTATGATGATATTTCATTACGTCTTCAATATGATAGACTATTCAATACGGATATTGTGTGTATTGGTCATTCATCTACAACAGCAAAAAACCTTGGACTAGAAACTGAAATTCATCATTTTGAGGATTCTTTTGAACATGCTCATGTATCCTTGATTACAAAAAAGGATGGTACTCTAATTGGGGGACAAGTTATTTCATCACGGCTAGGGTCTCAAATAGGATTTCAGATTTTAGAGCGTATTGAAGAAAAAACAAAGCTTGACGAGAGTCCGTTATTGGACTCCCGACATAAACAGCTTGATAGTTTACTGGACTCGATTTTTGGATCTATTCGATAGCGGGCGGTTGTGAATCGTCCTCCCATAATGGGGTCCATTCTTCTTCTTTTTCTGGACTCTTTGGTTTTCTGAGATATCTTCGAATCCCTATATACGCTAAACCTATTCCTACTATAGCTAATAGACTATATATTACAGTCATAACAACTTGGTCGTCAATAGGTCTTACAGGAATCAGAATAGTCTTTGATATTATTCGAACATTTCCCTCACTGTCCGTCGCAACCACCTTAACGTTATAGAAACCTGCTCTCTCCATAATGAATGAATATCTATAGACATAACCTAGGCTAGATTGAAAATCACCCGTGACATTGTTTCCTTCAGCATCCATCAGAGTAAAAGTTACGCTTTCAAGGTCTTCATCAAACACATATGCGGTTATATTAGCTGGTTCACCAACTGAATTTGACTCCAATGCTAAATCGAAAACTCTAGGTCTCTTTGGTATGATTTCTTGTGCCAAGTTCCTAAGTAGTCTAAGATTATCCGCTCCTCCCTCCAATGCATCGTAGATAGTGTTATCGTATAATGTCGATCCATCAGAAATGACAATCACTTTTCCATGACCTGATTCAACTGTTGCAACTATAGCTTGAGTCTTTGCAGAATCTACCCAAAATAGTCCTTGGGCTCCAGCTACGGAAGGATCAACTGAAAGTGTTCCACCAGTGACGATGTATAGATTCTCGACACCCTCAACTAGTGAGTGATTCTCCACAGCTCCTCCGTATCCCAATCCATAGAATAGTCCTGAGAATTGGTCTACACCCTCCCCTATACCATATCTATCAACAGTTATTCCATACGGTTCAAGTATATCATTATATGAATCGAGAGCAAAACTTGCTGTTTGTTCTACGCTATCATAATATTCCGATAGCATGATTAAGGTTCCTCCATCCTCTACAAATTGGTGGAGTGCTTCAATTTCTTCTGCGTTGTAGGATGTTTCAGTATCCATAATCATGAAAATATCCGATGTTGCTAAATCGTTTTGATCGATTCTTTGTGGTACAAAATCGGAGGGATTTCCAAACTCCTCCATTAGTACTCCCTTTTGTTTTAAATACTCATCAAAATATTTGTATGATTCGGGTGAGTCGGGATCGTCCGCAGAATGATGTGCCATGTCAACTAGTAATTCTCCCCCAAATGATGTCAATTGAACCTCTAAATCCATTGAAGATGTTACTGCTTCAGAAGAGGATATAATTTTCAATTCGCCAAAGTATTTTCCAATATCGGAAAGTGGCAATCCTTCAGGCACCTCTGTCATTATTTCGAAATAGGAATACCCTTGAGAAACTGTGACTGTAGCTGGTCTAATATTGATGAATTTACTTGCATTTCCTTCAACGATGATCTCGTGACTTCCTAGTGACTCTGTGGAAATAATTGTCGCATTGAGCGTTTGTTTTTCCTCACCAACAATTAGAACCTGTGAGCTTCCTGGTAGTGTTGGATAGCTTATTGGGCTGATTATTGTAATCTCTCCAGATTTTTGATCTAGCAGTTCTACTGATTTACTGATGTTTGCAAGGCCGAATCCCTGTGCCATTGGATCAAATCCAATATCGGTTGAACCTGCCATCAAAAATGCTTTCACTTGAATCGGACTCAAGTCGGAATCTTTTTCAAGTAAAATCGCTGCTAACCCTGCAACTAGTGGTGCTGATGCGGAAGTTCCAGACCATATTGTATAATCATTTCCGAATTGAGTAGTGTTGTATGGAGGAAATTCCCAAGATGCATCTGAAGCTCTAGCTGAAATAAGCTGGTATCCTGGAGCAATTAAATCTGGTTTTGGATAATTTCCAATAGGTTCCGTTTGAGACCGGGTCACTGGACCCCGACTACTAAAGTCAACAATACCTGTATCGCGAATTGAAGCTCCAACTGTAATTGCCTCTTCTGTTATTCCAGGCGAATTGATACTTGATGTAGCAGGACCACTGTTACCTGCTGCTATTACCACATTTACTCCTTGAGCAACAACCTCTTCAGTTGCTTCAGATGAAGGTTCTTGCAGAAGTCCAAGGTCTGTCCAAGCGCCTCCCAGACTTAGGACGATTACATCTGCGCCGTTATCTGCAGCATATTCTATTCCTTGAGCTATCAATGAATCCTCTCCAGCTCCGTCTTCATCGAGCACTTTGACAATCATCAAATCAGCACCTGGTGCCATTCCAGTGTATTGCCCTCCTGAAACCTGTCCTGAACCTGCTACTAACCAGCTCACAGCAGTCCCGTGACCATTGTCATCATAAGCAGTAGTTTCTTCATTTATCAAATCATGAAAATGAGATATTCTTCCAATCAAGTCTGGATGATTCGGATCACAACCAGAGTCAAGAACTGCTACAGTGACTCCGGTTCCATTAAAACCTTGATCCCATATGTCTGGAACATGCATTAGACTATCCGGGTGAATATATTCATTGTTACTAGCCAATGCAAAAGTTCCTATTTCTTGATTCGAATCTTCCAACCTGTATTCTTTATCATACATTATTGATAGAACATCTGGAATCTCACTCAATCTAGTGATTTCATTTTGATTTGCATAGGCTGAAGTAACAGATATGATATCGAATGAATGCCGAATTGATATGCTTGGCACATTCAGTTTTATGATATGTTCCATTAAGCTTGCAGTAGTACCTTTTTCAAATCGGATAGATATTGGATAATCGCAATCTACCGAATTCATATCCATTTTATTGCGGAGATATTGACCTATTACTGGATTTACTTCAGTGGTTTGTTTGTTGTGACCCAGTAATAATGCGGTTGAAGGAATAATCAACAATGCAATAATTACAAATGCAATTGTTCGAGTCTGGAAGTTATTTTCTTTATGTGACATTATTAGCAGCCCTTTTGTCGGATTATTCCTAAGTTCAATTAAGGCTTATCTTATCTGCCGAGATGGAAAAATATAGCTCGGTTTCTGTGAGAAACGGAGAAATATGTCTTCTCAAATAGTTATCAATAGTTGTGAAACAACTCATACAATCTAGGAGCGAAAAGAATGGGAACGAAGCCACCTCTATACGAACGCCGATTACAAATTAAGCATTTCTTTGATGATCGCGAAACTGGTCAGACAAGACGCACTTGGTTAGAAATTCAATTACGTCCACCCGAAACGACTTCTGAAGGCTGGGTGAATGATGGAAAGATTAGACTTTCACTTGGTGAAGATAGAGATATCAAAGGAGCTTTTCTTCTTTCCATTGAAGAAGCATTACGGTTAGCGAAAAGTCTTGAAATGGCTGCAGAAGATCATGATGCAGTAAAATCTCAGCTTTGGCGTGAAAGATAAGATTCTCTACTAATATTATTTGACAAGCTCGGTCCTCTCCGGGCATACTTTTCTTTTTTTGCACATAGTAGATAACTCTGCATAACAAATTTATTACATAGCTTACACCTATAGATTTGATATATACGGAGGAATCTGCTTGCTAGGCTCTGAGATATTTAATGAATTCCATAGATTGATTGATTTTGAGTTCCCGATGATTGATTTAGTCGCAGTTATTCCATATGTACTTCCGTTGCTGCTATTTTCGATTATCCTTCTCTTATATCAACGTTATATGATTCCTGATGATTTGAAAAGGAACGTGATTGTATTTGCAGGAATCCTTTCACTTGGTGCTGCTTCACTACTGACTCTATATGCTGGATTCGGCTCGATTTGGTGGGGTCCTGATGAACTAACTTTTGGATCTTGGTATAATTTTATTTGGGCTCTCCAACTTGTTTCCAATCTGATATTCGGTTCAGTTTTTAGTGGTTTGGCATACGTAATTGGAATAGGAATCTTATTTTTCATTCTTGCAAATTTGGTAATAGCTCCCCCTGATCCTGACTTTGTTGGTCTTAGAGCGGAACTGAAAGATGCTGAAGAAAATTTAAAGGAACTTGAAAACCAAGTTCAATCTTTGATAGAAGAGAAAAAAGAATTAGAGGCCGAGAATAAAAAGCTCAATGAATTCTTGTCTGAAAAAGAAGAAGCTCTCAAGACCCTGCAGACTCAAGTAGAATCACTCACTTCCGAAGTTGAATCATTAACATCAGAAGACGAAGAGGATATAGAAAGAATATCTTCAGATGAGCTAGAATCGCTCAAAACACAACTTGATGCCGCTAGGTCTGAAGCAGAATCAGCCAAAGCTCAAGAACAAGAACTATTGGAAACACTCTCGAAGAAAGACCAGACGATTAGTACTCTGCAAACTGAGCTATCAGAAGCAAAAGGAAAGTCATTCGATACAGAGGAAGCCCCAGTGGCATCGGATGAAGCTATGAAAACACTCAAGGACCAACTTCAGCAAACAAAATCAATTTTGGAAAACTATTCTCGCCGGGCTGAAACTGCTTCCGAAGTATCTGATAGTGTCATCTCTGATTTAGTTCAACTCATCTCACAGATTGAAGGGAGCGAACTCGATACTTCTAGTAAACAAGTCCTTACTGATTTAGTTGAGGGCTTAGGTAGAGCAGTAGGTCGAGTATCAGGTCCTCCAGGTGAAAAAGAAAAAGATGAACCAAAGATTGAGATGATTGGTGCCGTTATGATGGTTCATGAGATTGTAGATAGTATTAAGAGACTGACAAGAAAGTAGGAACAGAGCAATCTGTTCCCCATTTTTTCTATAGAATTGCTTTTTCTGTTTTGCAATTCTGTCGTTTTGTGTGCAGTTTGTACACGTTTGAGACTATTTTTGATTCATATCGTCAACAATTGAAATAATTAGATTCAGTGAGTAATACGATTGATTACCTCCTATTTACAACCTCTAAATCATGAGGTTGTTAGTCTTTTTTGAAGTGCAGCTGCGTTTTCATCTAAATCTGTTAATCTAGTGTCTTGAATATATCCAAAACCAGTCGCAAGCTTTAATAGTGAGGATTATCTCAGTCTTGATAATCACACTTTGAGTAGAGAACGCGGAAAGAGGAGATAAACTTGCCCGATTCAAGAATTTGGCAAGTTCTGAGGTTTTGCTACCGTGTACTCGGTGTACCATATGATGTATGCCACATAACACGACGTGGGTTCTCTATAATTAACCGAAGAGTGAGGAATGATTAAAAAATGAATAAGAAGAGGATAGCTCTCGTTCTGTTCCTTGCAGCAGCCATGAGTCTCTCAATGTGCTTTGCACCCATGGTACCTGTTGCACAGGCCGAAGATAATGCTCTTCCATCATTCACCCCTGAACAAGTTCAGGAGATTGAAGACTTTTACAATAAAGTCGAATCGCCTGATTTTGTCCCAGAGGTGCATCACCTTATTTCATCTTGGCTTGCTGGCGAAGATGTTACAAATAAGATGGTTATGCGTGATGGAATGCCTAGCATTATGATCTACGGTACTGCCAATATGGATGTGGACAGAATCGAAGAAATAGTCGATGTCAGCTGGAAAGCTGACTTAAGAGCGCTCCAAGTTGTTAAGGCTTACTTGCCTTCAGCTGATTCTGTTGATGCACTTCTTGCAGTAGACGGTGTTGCCACCATTTCTGCTGATGAGAAAGCATTTGCATTCGATGATCTGAACAAGAACATCGATGTTGCACCCGTAACCGAACCTGGTTTGGATATGGAACAGGTAGCTGATATAGTAAACGCAAACGACATGTGGACAGATTACACTGGTGCTGGTGTGACAGTCGGTCACGTTGACACTGGTTGTGACTTCGGTCACCCCGCTCTACAACATGCATTTCACCCTGATTCCTATGACCCATCTGGTTATGCAATCACACCAACATATTACCATGCTAACAGTTCAGAAGTTACGAACATGACTGCATGGGAAGAAATGGGTTACCTGCTAACTTACGAGGATAGCGGTAGCGTTTATGTGAATGTTACAGGTTGGGATCCAACTACAAACAACAATGGTGGACCACGAAGTCTTATGGGACTCTTACCTCCATTTGGTGATGGATATCCATACGGTAGTAACATTGGATTTGTAGGTCTCTACGAGTGGGCATGGGGTATTAGCAACGCATCAGAATTTGTTGCAAATGAGCTCTGGAAGGATTGGGAACTCCCATCCGGTATATCTGGAGATTACCAACTCGGTTGGATCTTCCAGCAGAAACAGGGTCCATATACAAAAATGTTTGCTCCCGCTCTAGTATTCAACAACAGCGGAACCTGGAACCTAGTCATTGACTGGGAAGGTGCAGAGGGCTGGTCAGCCTTTTGGAATGGTGCTATGTATTGGGAGAGTCTCGATCTTAACGATACTGCTGACAGAACCATGATTACCGACTTGTTTGACTGGAGCTTTGCAGATGACTACGCAGATGGAGATATATACTCTCTAGCTAGTCCTATTGTAGCAGAAGACATAGACGGAGACTCAATTGTTGATTTGAGCCTCGGTGCTCTAGCATGGACTTATGACGATGCTGGCTGGTTCAGCGACGAATTAATGTTCCAAGGTTTCCGTTCAGATGGTGATGCAATTTCACTATACTTTGACTTTGGTACTCACGGTACCGCTACTGCAGCACACGTTGCAGCTCGCGACACTACTGAGATGTACTATCAAGCAGATAATGACAAATATGTCAACTTCACTGGAATTGCACCAGATGCAGAAATTCTCTCAGTTGCCAGTATTACTGCTGGTGGCGATTACGGAGCATATCTGTGGATTTGTGGTTTCGACTACAACTCAACCCTTGATGAATTCTACTACAACCCATCTAGTACACACCAATCAGATCTTACAACTAACTCTTGGGGCTGGATTACAGAACCAAGCAGCGAATTTAACTACTTATCACTAACATGGACTATTCTATCAGTTCCTGGCTACCTCGATCCATCCTACCCAGGCGTATTTCACGTCTTTTCGGCAGGTAACGAGGGTGCAGGTTTCATGACTGGAGCTCCACCAGGCTCAAGCCCAGGTGTACTCACAGTTGGTGCCTCAACAGCTAGCGAATGGCTAGGATACCTATATGGTGATACTCAACCCTATGCAAATGCATTAGCAAGCTTCACAAGCAAAGGACCAAACTTCTCTGGCTATCCAAAGCCTGATGTTGTAGCTCCTGGTCTTGCTGATTACTCAGCTAATCCATGGCATGGTCAATACCTAGGACAGTACTACTATCCAAGTCCTTACGGATACGTTCCAACCGCTAACACTACACTATTCAGTGGTACAAGTCAGGCAGCTCCTATCGCAGCTGGTGTTGCAGCACTTGTTGTAGACGCATTAGGCTCTACACCTGCTCCATCACGAATTAAGACTATTATGCAGAGTACTGCAGATGATCTTGGTTACGATCCAGCAACACAAGGCTTCGGTCTTGTTAACGCACAGGAAGCATGTGGATTTGCAGATGGAACTGGAATCAACTTTATTGGTGAAACAGTAGACTCCATGAACAATTATGCAGATATGCTCGATGAAGCATGGAATTACTGGGGTACTATCTCTGGTCTAGGTGTATCAGTCAACAAGACTGCTTTCGACCATCCACGTGATATCAATGATGCATCAATCTTCTTTGGCTATGCTATGCCTGGTGAGACTCTTACAGCTCAATACAAGGTATATGCAGCAGCTGACCACTCAACTGTAATGGCCGGTGCTGGCACCGTCTATAATTGGTTCCCAACTTATGCGGAATCATTCAGCTTTGATGGTGTAACAGATGCATACAATGACACAGCTTACATGACTGATCCTTACTTGATGTACGGATTCTACAATATTAGTGCAGAAATGAACGATCCAGCTTTCGATACTGCTCTCGATACATACGATTACATGACTGTAGTTGTATCATTTGATGCAGGAGACGTTGCTGGTGCTGAGCCCTGGATGTTCCTATACGACTGGACCGACAACAACACTGATGGAATGCCAAACGCCTACAACCAGACTACTGGTAGTGGTGACGAGCTTGACAGACTAACCAGTGCATCAGGTCCTACCAACGTGAACATGATGCCATATGCTGTTAACACCGGAGTTTTGGGTATTACCCATAACTACACGCTAGTGATTCATGATCCTGTATTTGATGTGAATCAGACAGCTGTTGGAAATGACTTCACTTGTAAGATCATCTTCTGGGACATGCTTGACATTGCTGGTGACCCATCAGTTACTATAACTGCTGACGATGGTACTCCAAACACATACAACATTTCTATGGACCTACCTGCAGATCAAGAGGCTGGAATCCTCCAAGGGTATCTTGAATTAGACACCTTCGGTCTGTACATTCCTTGGAGTGTTAATGTGGTTGCTAATGTATCCACCACTGAAGGAGCTGTCAAAACCGTTGTAGACGGATTTGGCGAGGTATTAACTCCATTCGATGCACCAATGTATGGTTGTTTGGGTGCTGACGTAGATGATTGGGACTTCCGAAGTTTCACAATCTACAATAACCAAAGCACTGCCAATTATCTTGGTGTACGTGTTGAGTGGCCAACTACTGGTAATTCCATGTACGTTGAATTACTCAGGAACAATGGACTATCTCTTGCTTCCAATGGAGCATCTACTGATACCAGCTCAGCAATAATTGCTGATATTTCCAACACTGGAATGGGTTACTATCACATCTTCCTACATGCAACTGCTCTCAACGGCACAGCAGATCTACCCGGTAATTACACCGTAGAGGTCATGTGGTACGAGGCATTGAATGATGATGTGATTTTGACTTACACAACCACTGGTAATCCTTCACCAACAACATTTGCTGATGGAGAAACACTTACTGGTGACCACATCGTTCTGAATGCTACCTATCCAGACTTCAACCTACCAAACATGCCTGAATTCGAAGTTACTGACATGGAAATGTCACTTCTGTCTGGACTTTACGAAGTCAAGACTGGATCTCTTGTAATTCCTGATGCTTCCTACGATCCGTTCTCAGGAGTAATTGACACTGATCAATTTGCCTGGGCATATGTCGAGGGTATCAAGGACGGTGACACAGTTGATATTGTTGCAGACTTTAGCAACGGTGACTGTGACATCATGGTTTGGTGGGCTGATATTGATAATGGCACATGGACCTATGGTAACAACCTTGTTGAAGACCAAATGGCGAGCTCTGCTCATCCTGAAATTGGACAGTTCGTAGCTGACCAAGATGGAACAATTGCTATTGGTATCTTTGACTATGACCTGCAGGAAGGTACATACGAGGTAGAAGTTGATACTAGAACCGGTCAAACCGAAACAGCTACTGGCAGAACTGTCACATTTGACACCTACCAGATGCTAAAGAACGGTGCTTACCAAGTTCTGATTTCAGCTGAAACTAAGATCAACCTTGCTTATAGTGTCAATCTGCTAGATCTTACATTGAACAACCTAATAGCTCCAGAGCTCGAAAACATTACCATTAATGGTGATGGAGCAATCAAGAACATTGATTGGAACATAACAGACCCCAACCTTAATGACGAGCATATCTACGAAATTTACTTGTCACAGGATGGCGGACTGACCTATCAATTGTTATCATCTGGTTTCAAGACACACAACTACACCTGGAACTCGACAGGATTCGTCATTCGCTCTACCTACAAGGTCAGAGTAGTCGTCTTTGACAATGACACTGTTGATCGTCCAGCTGGATTTGAAGTGTGGCCTGGATTATCAGATCAGATTGAATCTGGACTGTTTGAAGCAGGAACATACACACCTCCTGAACCAACTACATCAACCTCAACCTCAACCTCCGACACAACCACTACAACAGAAGCGCCACCAGGCGTTGACTTGTTGTGGATTGGTCTATTCGGTGGTATTGGTACTGGTGTAGTGATTGTTCTAATCCTGTACTTGGTCAAGAAGAAATAGGCTTTAGTTTAAAGGGGACACAATGTCCCCTACACCTTTCTTTTTTTGTTTCTATTACATCCAAAAGATAATGTAACTGTGGCAAAATAAAAAATAATTTACGAATGAAATTTCTCTCTAATTATGATATCAAGAATTGTTTTTCTAGGTCTTTTTTTAGGTACTTTGCCATCTGGATAATCCGGAATTCCAATTGGAATTAACGCAACAGGTCGGATCTCATTTGGTATCTCGAGAATTTGTTTTATGGTTGCTTCATCGAAAGCACCAATCCAAACTGATCCGTATCCCATGCAATGACTTGCTAATAGGATATTTTCAGTCAAGGCAGCAGTGTCTTGATATACATAGAGTGTTTTTCCCCTCTCTCCATAACGTTCTTCTGATTCAGCAGGTACCGCACAAATCACAAGAATGACTGGTGCCTTTGCAATGAATTTCTGACCATAAGCACCATCTGCAAGATCCGATTTGATTTTGTTTTTTCTAACAATTATAATTCTCCATGGTTGTCGATTGCCTGCACTTGGTGCACTCAGACCAACTCGTATGATTTCATCTATATCTTGGCTTGGGATATCCGTATTTTTGAATTTTCTAACTGATATTCGGCTAGCAATTACATCCAATATTTCTCTTTCTTTCATCTCATCAAATCCTTTTATTGAATATATGCCAAAGAGCACTTCTATCTTCCGAAAATCACATTTGCTATAATTCACATCGATGAATCATTACATATCTAATACATCTGGATTTACTAGGTTTTCAGGGGTTTCACCATGTAATCCTTGGATTAAATTTTGTGCACATATAGTTGACATTTTTTCTCTAGTTGCGATACTAGCACTACCAATATGAGGTGCTAAAACAACATTCTCTAATTGTAGCAATTTACTGTCTGTTTCAAGTGGCTCATTTTGAAAGACATCCAGACCTGCAGCAAAGAGATGATTTTCCGAAAGTTTGGTAATCAATGCATCCTGATTAATAATGGGCCCCCGTGATGTGTTTACTATGATAGACCCTTTGGGCATTAGTGATAACTCTCTGCTTCCAATCATATTATACGTTTCTTCTGTTAGGGGCACATGAATCGTGACAATATCTGATTTTTCGAGAAGATTATCCAAATTACATCTTGTAGCATTCAACTCTCTTTCAACTAGCTTAGTTTTTTTACTTACTGATCGAGTTGTATACAAAATATCCATAGAAAACCCCTTGGCTCGTTTGGCTACTGCAGTTCCTATTCTACCCAATCCAATGATTCCCAAAGTAGCTCCATAGATATCTTTTCCTAAGAGTAATTCAGGACTCCAAGCTACTTCCCATCTCTTGTTTCTAACATATCTGTCAGCTTCAACTATTCTTCGTGATGCGGCAAATATGAGTGCCCAAGTTAAATCAGCAGTAGTTTCAGTCAGAACTCCTGGTGTGTTTGTAACCATGATTTTTTTCTCTGTGGCTTTCTCAATATCGATGTTATCATACCCAACAGCATATTGTGATATTATTTTTAAATCTGACAATTTGTCTATCACTTCTGCGTCAATCGAATCTGATAGCAATGTTATAAGCCCCGAGCTATCTTTAGCTTGTCTTATAATCTCCTCTTTAGTGGGTGGAAACTCTTCCTTCCATATATGTAATTCAACTTCATCTTTTAGTAGCTTCAAACCTTTTTCAGGAATCTTTCTAGTGACAAATACTCGTTCTGTCAATTTTTCCACCGTGGTAAAATACATGTGATTCTTGCTATTTCGATAACTTACCACCTCATAATAATTTCGAGAAAATACCATAAATTCATATCATAGTTAGGTACTGTCCCAAATATGATACAACATGCGGTGAACCGTTTCCTTATATTTGAAATCATCGTAAATTACATAGGTAAAGTCTATCCAAAGGCTCTACGGTGGTGAAGTAAAAAATGTCCCTCGATCTACCAAGAAGTGCCATCCTCGTGCTCGACCGTCTTGCGTCGGAAGGGCCAATGACTCCCAAAGACATCAGCAAGAAGGTAGATTTAGCCCCAAGGACAATTAGTTTTGCTCTGCGAAAACTATTAGGGAAGAAACTTTGTAGAAAAATTCCTAATCTGCAAGACATGCGTCAACCATTATATATGGCTGATCAAGAACGGGCTAGAGAACTCAGAATGAAATACGAGCATGTATTCCGACAAGTCCTAATCTAGCTTGGAGTGCTAGCTCACCTTTTCCTTTTTCTATTCATGCACACGTTAGAATTAATAATGAAAACATTTTCTTATAGAGTAAGAGCTGAGAATAATGGCGCATGAGGGATTAGCAATTTCATTTGTGATCATGGGTATACTCTTGATTTTGGGTTATCATTTTGGTCCAAGTAAAGAAATACGTGAGGTAAAGAGACTCGAAGGAAAGGTTATGTTACTTCCTTCTGCTATCATTCTTTTTGTCTTAGCAGCGATTGTATTTTCTGGAATTCTTGGCTAATCATATTGCAATTCTAGAAGTCTGCAAAAAATTGCTGCTGAAATCAAATCTGCAGTAGATCCCGGATTAAGGACGTTGCCATCTTTTCTAAGGTATTTATCCAGTTTCTCTAACTCTTCTTCGGGATTAACTCCATTTTCATATTTCAAATGTATTTGCCCTGCAATTTCCATTATTTCTTCTGCCTTTTCCATTCCGGCTTTTTTAACAATTAAGCCATCCGGATATCTAGATAGTAACCATATGAAAGACCTTACAATTCCCTCTTCTAAATCATCCAAATTTGTTGATGTTTTCCTAAGATAAGGAAACGTTTCATTCAATGTGATTGAAAAATATGATGCCCATTCTTTTGCAATAGAATCAACGTTTGATGATATTCGAAACAATTCAATAAGTCTTATTGAGTCGCTCTGAATATTTTCAAGAACATCTGGATTTGAAATGTCATATCTATAATGAATTTGCGACCAATCGTGACTCTTCTGTTCATTTACTTGAGTAAGTTGAAAACTTCTATACACATCGAGTGTATCTTGAACTGTAGTCGAATCTATGATTCTTTGGATACTATCGCGAAAATATACTAAATCGAATTTTTCTTTTCTTCCAATTACCTCTCCAGCAGCGATAGCCAAAGGGATATGTAAAAGGATAGTTCCTAAGATAGTGTTTCTCTTGTTTAATCCAGTAAGTACATCTTTTGTTGAACTATGAATTAATTCTCCTACTCTTATTGACTCATAATCTCCTTTTTCAGTCCTCATCTCAAATCCCCTTCTAGCAGCATGATATAGACCCTTTGAAAAAAGGGTAGCACTAGTTAGGAAATGACGATAGCCTGTATCAGAAAATCGCCTCAACCGGTTTACATTACCAGGTTTAGGTGAGCTAACCTCTAACAAAATGGATAATTGCCCTAAGCTAGCGATAGTCCATGGCACTTTATCAATCTCCATCTTTTCACCTCTTTTTTCTTATAGCGCGTAGAAAGGATAATTAGGAAAGTATATTTCAGAGAATATGGGATGCCAAAATGAGTATATCGGCTCGACTAACCTTTTCACAAGTTGGTATTTTTGTGTCAATCATTTCTTTTCTGGCAGTAAGAGGTTTTTTTGTAGTCCTTAAACACGGATTGTTGTGGACTTCAGTGGGTGCATATTTTGATATTGCTTTGCCCCTATTACCTGTCATTATACTAGGATTTGCCGCATGTGATATTTCATATGCGTTTTCCTATCTTGGACTTTGGTTTATTGACAATGAAAACTTCATTTTGGGTATTCTTATCATCTTTCTCTCTGTAATTATTGTGCCAGGCGCTCTTGGAGCATATTCGTGGATTTTCTATCCTTCTCCTATTCCTTAGGAATTATCTCCGGAAGTATTTTCGCTGCTCTTCCCCTAAGTAGAATATCTGCAACACCATCTCTATTGGTTCCTTCCAAATTCACAAGGATGACTTTTGCACCATTATTTTTTGCAAGTTGGGGTAAGTAAGCTGCAGGATAAACTTGTAGACTTGTTCCAATTACAAGCATCAAATCGGATTTTTTACAAACTTCTATCGCGTTAGCCATTGCGTTTTCGGGAAGTGGCTCACCAAAGAGTATTGCTTCAGATTTCAATACCCCATCACATTCATCACAGTATGGTGGGATATCCCCGTTTGCAACTCTTCTATGGATTGTTTCTCCCACATATTCTTTTTTACACTTCATGCAATATGCTTTGAGATAGTTTCCGTGTAGTTCGATGACATGTGAATTTCCAGCACGTTGATGCAAATTATCAATATTTTGAGTTATTATACCCACAATTTTTCCAGATTTTTCCAGAGTTGCCAGAGCGTCATGTGCTGGATTCGGATCCGCTTTCAGAATGACTTCTGCGAGTTCCTGACCCATAGTCCAGAATTTCGACGGGTCACTAAGGAATCCATCATATGTCGCATATTCATATGGGTCATATCGTTCCCAAAGCCCACCTTCTGATCTGAAATCTGGAATTCCAGAATCAACGCTAATACCTGCACCAGTGAATGCTGATATCTTCTGTGATTTTTGAATTAACTTTCTAGCTTTTTCGATTGCATCAATAGACATGAGGTTATGATATGCAATAGGTAACTTGTTGTTTTCGGTATATCATCTATGAACAATTCGAAACCTTTTTCTTTGCTTATTCAAGGAACACACTTGAGTCACCGAGGGGATTTGCGGCTCTGCCGTTTCCGCCTCTAAATAGTACGAAGTACTAAGCTTCTATACGTGTTTGTTAGACCTTGCAACTAAGGATAAGGCAGAGTGATTAGGACGATGCAAGAAAAAGAGGATACTGGGACTCACGAAACGAAATCTACTGATGAACAAGAAACCAGCATGGAATCTAGTGAAGATGTAGAGATAGCTACTGAGGACCCTACACTTACCGAGCTTGAATGTGCCAAAAAAGAAGCAGACGAGTTATTAGATAGACTTCAGAGATTACAAGCTGAATTCGATAACTACCGAAAACGAATGGACAGCAGATTCGCTGAAGCTGCTAAATTCGCCAGTGAGGGTATCCTTCTCAAGATGCTTGAAGTCTATGATAATATTTGTAGAGCGCTAGAAACGGATTTTGAAAAGGATCCAGAAGCAGCTCGTAGAGGTATTGAAGCAATAGAGAAACAGATCTCAAAGATATTTTCTCAAGAGCATGTGAAACCTATTGAATCACTGGATAAACCCTTTGACCCATATTACCAGCATGCTGTACAGAAGATACATGATAACGAACAACCTGATGGACAAGTTGTAGCTGAGTTTCAAAAAGGGTATATGCTCAAGGAAAAAGTTCTTCGTCCAGCATTAGTTGTAGTAAACAGGCATGAGATTCCCAACATAGATGAGGAATCTACGGAAAATGGAAGCTCACAAGAGGAAGGTGAACCGAAATGACAAAGATTGTAGGTATAGATTTAGGTACAACAAATAGTGGAATTGCATATATGGAAGGCGGGAAACCCACCATGATACCAAATGCTGAAGGCAAGAGACTTACTCCTTCGGTAGTTGGAATCACCCCCAAGGGTGAGATTGTTGTTGGTGAACTTGCAAAACGTCAAGCTGTTTCCATGCCAGAGCGTACAGTACGTTCAATCAAGAGAAAAATGGGACAAGATTATGCAGTAGAAATTGGTGACAAAAAATACACACCTCAAGAAATCTCTGCAATGATTCTTACCAAACTCAAGAGAGATGCAGAGGCATACTTGGGTGAAGAAGTACAGAAAGCTGTAATTACCGTTCCAGCTTATTTCAATGATAGTCAGCGACAAGCTACCAAGGATGCAGGAAAAATAGCAGGTCTCGAAGTTATGAGAATCATTAATGAGCCAACTGCTTCAACACTAGCTTATGGTCTCAATAAAGGTGAAGAGCTGAAGGTATTGGTCTACGATCTTGGTGGTGGAACTTTTGATGTGTCTATCCTTGAGATTGGCGAAGGTGTGTACAAGGTTTTATCCACAAGTGGTAATACTCAGCTTGGTGGAGATGACTGGGATAAGCGAATTATTGATTGGGTTCTTGATTCATTCAAAGAAGAAACTGGTATTGACCTCTCAACTGACCTCGCTGCTGTTCAACGTATTCGAGACGCTTCAGAACAGGCAAAGATTGAACTCTCCACAGTTATGAAGACAACAATCAACTTACCATATATTACTGCTGATGATTCTGGTCCAAAACACATTGACATAGAACTGACACGTTCCAAATTCGAGCAGATGACCGAGGATTTGGTTCAAGCAACAATGGGTCCGATTCGCCAAGCGTTATCTGATGCAAAACTTGAGCCGGAAGGAATAGACAAGATTCTATTGGTTGGTGGAGCTACCAGAATGCCCATGATTCAAAACATCATCAGAGCGATGTTTGGAAAAGAGGGTGAGAAAAGCATTAATCCTGATGAATGTGTTGCTCTCGGAGCAGCTGCTCAAGCAGGTGTTCTATCGGGAGAGGTAAAAGATATTCTTCTACTCGATGTAACATCACTCACACTTAGTATAGAAACATTAGGTGGAATAGCAACCCCACTTATTGAACGAAACACCACAATTCCTACTAAGAAAAGTAAGATTTTCTCAACTGCTGCTGATGGACAGACCGCTGTAGATATCCATGTTGTCCAAGGTGAGAGAAAGATGGCAAAGGACAATATGACTCTCGGACGTTTCCAGTTGGTCGGCATACCTCCTGCACCACGTGGAACACCACAAATCGAGGTAACATTTGATATTGATGCGAATGGAATTGTTAAGGTTTCAGCAAAAGACAAAGCAACCGGAAATGAACAATCTATGACTATCACAGCTTCAACAAATCTTACAGATGATGAAGTTGAGCGAATGGTCAAAGAAGCCGAGGTGTATGCAGAAGAAGACGCTAAACGACAATCTCAGATTGAAGCAATAAACGCTGCTGATCAGATGATTTGGCAGGGTGAAAAGATGCTCAAGGAAATGAGTGATAAGATTCCTGATGATTTGAAGCAAGAGTTTGAGACCAAGTCAAAAGAACTTCGTGGTGCTATAGATGCTGAAGATTATGAAAAGGTTAAGAGTGGCACTGAAGAGCTTCAACAGGTTATCTTTAAAATCTCCGAGAAAGTCTACGGTTCACAAGGCCCAGGTGCTGGAGCTGCAGGATTTGACCCGTCACAAATGGGATTCGACCCCGGTCAGATGGGAGGTGCTGCAGGATCTGGAGGGCCAACTGGTACTAAGACTGAAGAACCAGACGATGAAGATGTCGTAGATGTTGACTTTGAGGATTTGGAATAATACCAGGTACGGATAGGCGTGTTGCAGGGTGAAGTACGATGGCTGAAGATGATTACTATGACATTCTTGGTGTGGAACGAACTGCTACACCAGAACAAATCAAGAGAGCATACCGCAAGCTTGCAAAGAAGCTTCACCCTGATCTAAATCCTGGTGACCAATCTGCTGAAGACCAATTCAAGAGGGTCAATGAAGCCTACGAAGTGTTAAGTGACCCTGAGAAGAGAGCAAATTACGATAGATATGGAACTGCTGACTTTGAAGGGGTTGATATGGGCGGATTTGGGGACATCTTTAGTGAGATATTCCGTAGTTTTGGTGGAGGTTTTGGTAGACGAGGTCGCCGAGCTGGTCCACCTCCCGGTGAAAATCTTCGTGTACGAATTGACCTAACTTTCGAAGAAGCATTCTTTGGAACTGAGAAAGAAATTGCATTTCGTAGAAAAGTACAATGTGAAACATGCAAGGGTTCTGGTGCAAAACCGGGTACTTCTCCTGTAACATGTCGTACATGTGGTGGTCGTGGACAAGTACGCAGATCTATGGGTGGATTTATGACTGTGAGTCAGACTTGTCCTTCGTGTCGCGGTGCTGGAATCTCTATCGAATCACCCTGTCCTGATTGTAGGGGTATTGGACTTCAAGAGGACCGAGTTGAAATTAAAATCCCAGTTCCAGCTGGTGTTGAGGATGAGATGTATCAACGAGTTACTGGTGGAGGAAATGCTGGTGCTAGGGGTGGACCAAGTGGTGACCTGATTATTGTATTTAGAGTTGAAGCACACGATGATTTTGTTAGGCGAGGTCTCCATGTATTCTCTGAAATTGATATTCCATATCATATCGCAGTTCTTGGTGGTGAGGTTGAGGTACCAACCATGTATGGCACTTCCAAAATGTCTATTCCGAGAGCAACTCATGGTGGAACTCAATTTCGTATGAAGGGAAAGGGAGTCCATGCAGAGAATGGACGAAAAGGGGACCAATTTGTCAGGGTTCATATTGGCATTCCTCATAAGATCTCCAAAGAGCAGAAAAAATATCTGGAGCAATTTGAGGATATTTTTGGTCAAAACTGAAGAGGTTTGCATATACAAGCTTTCATTCTAAGTTTAGGCCAACTACTTGTGTAAGCTGGTTGTATAATCCACGCAGTATCTGCTCCACGTCCAGTACCTCCTACACAAATAACATCTTCATCAATATTCACGAGACCTGCATCTGCACTCATCATAGCTATTTCCATGCACACTTTGGTTCCTTGTCCAAACGTTCGTAACAGTACGGCAAGTATCTCTGTAGTATCCCATGTACCTAATTCTTTTCTAATTCCTCGTGGTACTCCCGCGAGAGCATGAGTTGTGGTTAGTATTCTTGCACCATTTTCAAGAATTATTTGTTTGCATTCCTTCTGCAATTCATTTTCATTCGGTTTTGCAAAACCTTGTTGATGAGTTACTACGATTACTTCGTGGTCCGGAAATGCTTCGCTGAAGATAGTTCCTGTTCTTCCAGTAGTTGTAGCCACAACTATCTTGGTAACCTGAGAATTCTCCTTTAAAAAATCCAATAGTAATTCTTTCACTGAATCAGTATGTTCTCTTGAGGCTTTTTTGAAGTAGGTTGTTCGAATTTGCATAATATCCTATATCTGACCACATACTTAGGTCTTTTGATTATCTTGATACTCTTCTCTCTTCAGTTAACCATCCTCTAACAATGAATTCAAGGACAACAAAGAAAGACATGACAATAGCTGCAAAGAAGAAATCGATATTTCCATCTGTTAAATGATGTAGAATATATGACGCAAGGAGAATCACAACTGCACTAATCGTTATTCTTGCTGCAATGTAACCCACGGATTTCCTTTCCGCTATGGGAGATTCTTCTTTAGCTCTTTCTTTTTTATATTCCTCTGCAATCTCCTTAGGACTTCCTAGATCCTGCAATACAGTAGATATGATTATCCTCTTGTCTTTTGTTGGCATTTGAGATAGCTTATCATTGTACGATTCAACTATATGAGCTCTCAAATCTTCTAGTAAATCAATTGTTTCAAAATTTCCAGGTAGAAGTTTCTCTACTGATTGGATATACTCATCAATTTCTTTTCCTACTTCTTCATCACTCACTTTTTAGTGCCTCCAATTTATTGAATATGTTACCCAGAATCACAGATAATTCTCGCAAAACTCTGTCACCTTCTCCAGTCAAAACATATACTTTTCTTCTTGGACCAGCATCTGATTTTTCTGTATATTGATTCAATAATCTCTCTTTTCTTAGTCTGTGAAGAATTGGATATAGAGTTCCTTCTTTAACCTCAAGCAATCCGTCTGTTCGTTCATCCAATTCACGTGCTATTCCATATCCATGAATACCTTTTTCATGAAGACGTACTATTGCAAGGACTGCATATTGTAGTAAACCTCGACGGATTTCGACCTTCCACGTATCTTCGAAACTAGGTTTTGTCACTTCACAGGCCTCTACTTTTGATAATAATATCTTATCCTTAAGTTTGACTATTCTATACCGTTTCAGTATCCAATCTTCTTCTATATAGAAAAGCACGAACCTCCGTACGGATATCCGAGCTGTACTCTCTTGGCTCTTTGATTATCCAATAGAACAGAGAACCAATTATGCGTAGAATAGAACTAGCTAGAAGCATGGCAAAAACTGCCATATACTCCCCTATGATGGGAGTCAATGCTTCTCCAACCAGACCCGCAATAAGAGAGCCTCCTAGAAATATTATCCCTGTGAAGGTGTTAAAAACAGCCAAATGTGAACTTCTCTCTTCTTCTGGAGATATATCGTAAATGTACGCAATTATTGTATTGAAACTAGCTCCAACACATAATCCTGCAATGGCATTTGCAATATAGATGATGATGACTGAATCTGCAAAAGCATACATTAAAGGAACTAAGAATAATGTTCCTCTTCCAATCATGATTAACTGTTTACGACCGATCTTATCGCTAAATTTTCCAAATGGTACACTAGATATCATAATGCACGCTGACATTATCACAGAGGCTATAGCAATCTCCAGTATTGTGTTCTCCAACCAAACTCTCTGAACTACGGTAAAATATGGCCATGCCATAGCCATTGCGAATGAATAGAATACTGAAATGAAACAGAATTTTCTGAACATCCCAGGATGGGAAAGCAATTTCAGGATTGGAGGAAATTCTCTTTTTTCCTTTATATCAGGTTCCTTCTCATTGATTCTTAATGAGAGAATCGATGCAATTATTCCAAGAATAGCTGTAAGGAGAAATGGGAGATAGTAGGCTTCTCTCCATGCTTCGGCTGTTGGAAAAATGATGTTGCCATAGATTCCAAATACAGTTCGTAGATGCGGAAGAATTGCTGGCATAACAGCTAAGAAGCCTGTAATTGTTGTAGCTGCAACGGATGCAGCATTTGTAGCTAAAGCAAGCCTTCCTAGCTCTTTTCCTCTGTTTGATTCATCCATTAATTCACTTAGCAATGCCTGCCATGTAGGTATCTGTATGCTAAGCAAGATTGATTGTATTCCATATAGTAGTATCATCTCTAGTGGAGTTGCAGCAAAAAAGAATAAGAAAACCATCATAAATCCAGTAACTGTTCCAAATGCAACAAACGGTTTCCGTTTTCCATACTTATCAGATATCGCACCCCAAGCTGGTTGCAATATGGTTGGAGCAACATTTCCTACACTTCTGAATGCTCCTAGTTCTGCATAATTTGCCCCCATGTCAACTAAGTATGTATTCAGAAATGGACTATGGAGGCCGATAGCAAATTGACTTAGAGAACCTACTAAATATGCAATTCCTGGGAGTGTCTTTTCGCTCTTAGTAGATTCCATTGGCTCCATTATTCTCAATGGGCGAAACTTTCAGCTACTCTTAACTCTAGTTGCAAAGGCAGGAATTTCTTTAATCAACACTTTTATTGGCTACATTGTCTTGAAAAATAGTATCCCATTTCAACACTTGTTGCGAGAGCGTTGCAATGCTCGAGAATACTATCTACAAAAAACGAATTGAACGAGTTCTTGAATATTTGGTAGAAAAGGACTGCAATTTTGCCCTAATTACTCCTTCTCCAACATTTCAATATCTTACTGGAATCCAAAGAGAGATGCGAGAGAGACTAATTGCATTAGTCCTCCAACCTGAAGCATCACCAAGAATCATCGCACCGGCTTTTGAAGTTACTAATTTGAGTAATGAATCATGGATCAAAGAATTCATTCCATGGGCTGAAGATGAAGACCCATACACTGTTCTTGCAGAATCAATAGATACCACAAAGGAGCTTGTTCCTGGATTTGATAATTCATTACCAATGGGTATCTACTGGTCACTTGAGAAAGCATTAGGTCCGTTTTCGAGTGCATTTTCAATCTCTCCCTTCGTGAACGAAATGCGTATTGTAAAATCTGAGGAAGAACTTGATTTAATGCGAAAAGCAGGACGGATAATTGCAGATGCTGTAATGAAAGCTTTTAGTTTTGCCAAGCTCGGAATGACTGAAATCGAACTAAAACATATAGTTACCAATGAGATTACACAAGCTGGAGCAACTCCAACTTTTGCTGCTGTTCAATTTGGTGAAAATAGTGCATTACCTCATCATGAAGGTGGTATCCGTGAGTTACGTCGAAATGATGTGGTTCTAATGGATTGTGGCTGTGCTGTTGGTGGATATAATACTGATATGACCCGAGTTGGTGTTGTAGGTGAACCTACTGATGAACTTGAAACAGTCTATGCTACAGTATTAAACGCTGAAGAAACAGCTATAGACCGTATTCAAGATGGTCTAGCGTGTGGTAAAGCTGATGGTATCGCCAGAAAAATCATAGAAGAAGCAAACTATGGTGACTATTTTACTCATAGGCTTGGTCATGGTATAGGCCTTGAAGTGCATGAACCACCTTATCTAGTTCGAGGAAACGCGATGCAATTGAAAACCGGAATGACACATAGTGTTGAACCAGGCATTTATCTTCTTGATAAATTTGGTATCCGTATTGAAGACTTGGTCTGTGTTAAAGAAGATGAAGCAGAAGTACTAACATATGCTCCAAAGGATCTGTTTGTAATCGAAGTTGAGTGATAAAGGATAGTTCCTATTTGTTAGCTATTCTGTTTCCTCTTCCTCAGGTTCGTCTTGTTTCTGTTTCTGCATCATCTCTTCCAGTTTTTCCAAATCTTCAGGAGACATGTTCTTCATTGCTTCCTGTGACTGCTTAATCATCTGAGCCATAATCATTCCATAGATTGCAGGTAGAGCCATTTGTGTTTCTACTCGCTCCTCATATTCTTCTTCAGCTAATTCCTTTGCTTCTTTCAATGCTTCCTTAGTTACATCCCCTTCGCCAATACCAGGACACTGCTTATTTGACACATAGAATTTTTCTCCATTATATTGAAGTGGAAATGTTCTGCATGATATCGGACGGATATATCTTATTGTACAATTATTGGATTCCTCGTGATATAGTGCACATGCGGTCTTTTCAGGGTCTGATTCAAGTGGTTTTCTTACAGTCACCATTCTTATGATTTCACCCTCCCCCTGTGGAACTTTTAGCTCCAAAGCTCCCATGATATGCTGGAGGACATTTGCAACAGTCCAACGAGAGAGATCTCCGGTAGTGACATTAACCTCAGGTCTCGTACAACATACTCTGTTGGAGCATTCGGTTTCAAAACATTTGAAATTGTATTTCTTTTTGTCAGTCATAATATCTCTCACCATGCATTTCTATTTTAGCTCTTTTCTCTTAATCGCTATAATGCTTTCGACGTGTATTTCAAAGGACTACCTACGCCGACAGATTTATGACTGTAGATATATGGCGAATTACTACGACTTAAGTAACGGTCGTACATTTTGGAGTCCACAAAATGGGTAATAACTGGTACAGTAATGACACTGACTACGTTTTAGAGCAACTAGATACTTCTCTTGACGGGCTCACATCCGAAGAGGCTGAAGCGAGACTAGAGAAGTATGGATATAACGAACTCGTAGAGACGGGAAAAATAAGCCCTCTCAAAATGTTCCTGCATCAGTTCACCGATCCAATGGTTATCATCCTTCTAATTGCCATTGTAATCTCAGTATTTACCTCTGTGCTTTCTCACGGTGGTGGAGAAGAACATGGCTTTATCGATGCCATTGTTATATCTGCTATTGTGATTTTTAATGCTATTTTTGGATTTGTACAAGAATATCGTTCTGAACAAGCCCTTGAAGCATTAAAGTCGATGGCGGCTCCCAAGGCTAGAGTAAAACGAGATGGGCTCTGGAAGGAGATAGAGTCGCGTTATGTAGTTCCTGGAGACCTCATGGGATTTGAAGCTGGTGATAAAGTTCCTGCTGATGGTCGTGTTATCTATGCAGTAGGTCTAGGTTCTGACGAGGCTGCTCTGACAGGAGAATCAGTTGCCGTAAGAAAAGTTGAAGAGCCAATTCATCTGGATGGTCCTTCAGTTGGCGATATGAAGAATATGGTTTTCCAAGGTACAGTTGTGGTGTCTGGAAAGGGAAATGCTATTGCTACTGAAACTGGCATGTCCACTAAATTTGGACAGATAGCCGATATGGTACAGCAAAGCAAGAAGGATATGACACCATTACAGCATGACCTTGAAGATCTTGGTAAGAAATTGGGTGTTCTTGTTATTGCTCTCTGTATAATTGTATTTGCAGCAGAGCTACTCAAAGACATCAGTGATTCGCCGATGGAAATGTTATTAGCTGCAATTGCACTAGCAGTATCAGCCATTCCTGAAGGTCTACCTGCAGTTGTCACCATTACACTTGCAATAGGTGTTCAACAGATGGTTGCACGGAATGCGATTGTTAGAAGATTGCCAAGTGTTGAAACTCTTGGTTCGACTACAGTAATTTGTAGTGATAAGACTGGCACAATAACAAAATCCGAGATGACTGTTCAGTCAATGTTTGTCAATGGCATGACACTTTCAGTAACCGGTGTTGGATATAATAAAGATGGTGAGTTCTTCAGAGCCAGCAAGAAATTCGACATTAAGGAAGACGAACATGCTACACTACTCTTGAAGATTGGTCAACTATGTAGTAATTCCCTACTACAAGAAGACCCAACTGGAGCAGCTGATTGGATGATTGTCGGAGATCCTACTGAAGGTTCCTTACTGGTCGCAGCTGAAAAAGCGGGCTTGACTTATGATGCTACTTGGAGTGAATACAAAGAGATATCCGAAATATCATTTGATTCCGCAAGAAAGAGAATGACTTCGATTTGCCGCAGCGACAAAGGAGAGCTTTTTGCTTTCTCCAAAGGTGCACCTGAAATTTTGCTACCTCTCTGTAATTCGATTTACGAGAATGGTCGAGTAAGACCTCTTCGTGAAGGAGAACGAGAGAACATTATAGGGATTAATGCAGGTTTTGCTGAAAATGCTTTGAGAGTTTTGGCTTTTGCATATCGTCCAATTGAAAAGGAGTTGCCAGAATATGAGCCGGAAACAGTAGAGCGTGATCTAATATTTGTAGGTCTAATTGGTATGATTGATCCTCCACGTGATGAAGTTCTTGGAGCTATCAAGAAGTGTAAAGACGCTGGAATCAGGCCGATAATGATCACAGGGGACCATGAACTAACCGCTCGAGCGATATCCGTTGATGTAGGTCTTATTGAGCGTGGTGGCAAGGTTACCACTGGAGCTATGATTGACAAAATGGATGAGGCGACCTTTATCGAGACGATACAAGAATGTGATGTGTATGCAAGGGTAGCCCCACGTCATAAATTGCAAATTGTGAATGCCCTCAAAGATATGGGTGAGGTTGTAGCAATGACTGGTGACGGTGTGAATGATGCACCTGCCATCAAGACTGCAAATGTTGGAATCTCTATGGGTATTAGAGGAGCAGATGTGACAAAGGAAGCATCGGATGTTATCCTGACTGATGATAACTTTGCTACAATCGTCGATGCAGTAGAGAAAGGCAGGGAAATATACTCGAACATCAGGAAGTTCGTCAGATTTCTCTTATCTGCCAACTTCGATGAAATTTTCCTCATTTTCACAATTATTATGATTGGGTTACCATTGCCAATAACAGCAATTCAGATCTTATGGTTGAATCTTGCAACAGATGGTTTTCCTGCTTTAGCTTTAGGTGTTGACCCACCTGAAGAAGGAGTTATGACAAGACCACCTAGAGAGCCAGGCAAGAAAATGATGGACAGAGGGATGATATCTTTTGTAGTAGTTGCAGGATTTATTGCATTCCTTTCTTCTGCATTTGTCTTCCTTTGGAGTCTTAATACATACGGTGGATGGATTCCTGGTTTAACTGGACCAACAGTCGACTGGAATTCAGCCCCATGGGAATCTGTATTAGATCATGCAAGAACTGCTGCATTTGCAGGAGTGGTCAGCTTTGAACTGTTATTTGTATGGAATTGTCGTGATGAGTATCATCCTGTCTGGAAGACTCACATAACACAGTCTCGTGCATTAATTGGTGCTGTTATGCTTTCAGTAATTCTTACTTTAGCAACAATATATGTACCATTTATGCAGCCACTATTTCAAACAATGCCTCTGAATCTGATTGATTGGGTGATCATCATTGCGACATGCCTTCCAGCCCTGTTCATTCCCCCACATATCATATTCGGGCACAATAAAGAGTAAAATCTACTAGACGGGCAAACGTTTTTCGAGCCAAGCGTTCATGTCCGCTAGTACCTTTTCTTTTTCCACTTCTGCGTGTAATTCATGATACAATCCCTCATATTGTTTAAACGTCTTGTCTGGAGAGCCTAGTCTATCAAAGAAATCTTTTGTCTTTTCAGGGTCGACCAATTTATCGTCTCCAGCTTGTTGAATAAACACTGGTAGTGTTATCCTTTCAGCAGACTGAAATGCTTTATCCTTAGCTTTGAGTGCTGACATACCAAATCTCGCTGTTACTTGGTCGAACATAAGTGGGTCATTCTCGTGTGCTTTTACAACTTCAGAATCATGCGATGAGTATTTGTAATCTATTTCAGCATCAAAATACCTTTTTACATTTAATAATGATAAGAACCAACCAGCAATACGTGTTGCTTTGGAAATTGGCAATGTTTCAGAAACAGCTGGACATGAGAGTATCATCCCATCCACCTCAATTGGATAATTATCAAGATATCTAAGAATATGAATTGCTCCAAGAGAATGACCAAACAAGAAAGTGAGACGATTAAGAAATCTATCTTTTGCCTGCATCACAATATTGTGCATGTCCTCAATATATTCCCCATAGTTCATTATATGACCTTTCAGTTCAGTATACCTACCAAAACCCCGCATATCCGGTGCAAACACTGCAAATCCTCTTTCTCCAAAATATTCTCCAATATTTTTCAGAGTATATCCATAACTTCCCAGACCATGGATCGCTATCAAAATTGCTCTAGGTCGTTCATTATCTGGCATCCATAAATTAGAATGCATCCGTAGTCCATCATATCCGATATATTGGATTTCTTCGAATTTCATACTACTCCCATAACTCCTTTTCGTACCTAGACTTATATCTTAGTTGACGATTTTAGACACATTCTTGATTCAGATGTGTTGACCATGGTACTAACCGTTTCAACTTCAATTATTCTTGTTTTTAGAATTACATCTCTACTCATGACTTTCTTACTTTCATATACATTGATTATTAGATGGTTGGAATCTAAAATCAGAGTTGTTTTCCTTTTCATGATAGCAAATCTCATTTCCTCCACATCTAACATTGCAAGTGTGATTGAAGTCTTATTCTTTTTTGATTCGTCTACAACTTTGAATCTATTTTCTACAGTTCTCCTCTCATTTTTCGGTCTAATTATTGCAAGCATATATCTTCTTTTCATTGATTATTTTGAACATGAACATATGTCTCCGGGAAAAGTAGCTCTTGCAGTTGCTCCTTCAAGTGCATATCCCTTGGGAATTCTTGCAGTTGTTCTTTTCAGTCCAACTAGTTATATGGAACCAAATTTCCTGATCTTTCTCAATATTGTCTTATTGCTAGTTCCCCTATTTATGATTGCTATTGGTTATAGTAGCTATAGAGCTCTCGAAAATTGTAAAGAGTTTGCATATGATGAAGAACATCTCAATCAGTTAGTTAACATGCAATTGGGAATTGTCTGTTTATTCATTCTGACACCTATCTCAATTACTATTACTAACATTATAACGCCATTTCTTGACAATCTTGGAGAATTCAAACAAGTTATCTATTATTCCCCTCAAGAAATTCTTCTAATTATTGGAGGCTTCCTTCTCTGGCAAGCATATGCTAGGTCTCGGAGAATTGCTTTCCTCCAACCTCAAAGAGTGTACAAGTTAATTGTTGTAAATAATGCTGGATTACCTGTCTACTCGTTCGATTTTATTGAATCAAGTAAGCAGATTGACGAATCATTAATCTCAGGTGGAATCTCAGCTGTCAGCTCCATGTTGGGAGAAGTATTGGGAGCTACTGATATCCAGTCAATTTCATTCGAGTCTCATAAAATGATGATCCGAACATTTACTAAATTCAGTGTAGTATTATTTGCAGAACGTGAATCTGCTTTTCTACTCAAAGCAATCGATGACTTTGGTTCCCAATTTGAAGTACAATTTGGGGATAAAATTCAAGATGGCGTTCAACCAGATCATTTTGACGGTACAAAAAACCTTGTCTTGAGATCATTTGGTTTAGCGGTAAAAGAAGAAATGAAAGGTATGCTTTGAAATCGCATACCTTTTTGGTCTATTAGAATCTCATTGGTTTTGGCTTATCACCAGAATAGTCGTAGAATCCTTTGCCGGCTTTTCTTCCAACCCAACCAGCTCGTACCATTTTTCGTAGTAGTGCTGGGGCACGATACTTACTATCTTTGAACTCCTCTACAAAGTAATCTGATATGTATAGTAGGGTATCAAGCCCAACGAAATCTGCTAGAGTGAGTGGACCCATTGGCCAGTTCAATCCCATCTTAATAGCCAAATCCATATCCTCAACAGTTGCTACACCCTCTTGTATTGCGAAGACGGCTTCGTTTATTGCTGGAACCAGAAGACGGTTAACCGCGAAACCAGGAGCTTCGTTGACTAGAACAGTTTTCTTACCTACCTTTTCTGATACTGTTTTGATAATTTCAACTGTTTCATCTTCGGTAGCTTGTCCCTTGATAATCTCAACGAGTCCCATGACTGGTACTGGATTGAAAAAGTGCATTCCGATGAACTTCTCGGGACGTTTAGTGACTGCTGCCATCTGAGTAATACTGATACTTGAGGTATTTGAGGCTAGAATTGTATGCTCTGGAGCATGCTCATCAACTTCTTTCCATGTATCGAGTTTAAGTTTTACAATCTCAGGTATGGCTTCAATTACAAGATCTACATCCTTTACAACGGCTTTCAAGTCTAATTCGCCTGTAATTCGACCAAGGGTGGCATCTACCTCCTCCTGTGTGATTCTACCCTTTTTGAGTCCCCGTTCTAGATTTTTCTTAATCGTTGCCATTCCCTTGTCTATGAATTTCTGCTCAATATCTCTCATTATCACTTCGTAACCGGCCTGAGCGCATACATGTGCTATTCCGTTGCCCATCTGACCAGCGCCAAGCACTGCTATTTTCTTGATTTCCATTCTTATGGTCCTCCATATTATTGGCTGATTGATGTTCGAAGATGGTTAGTAATATGTTTGACTGTTCAACATTGGACACGCAAGATATGATATTGTGACACGAACACAGTTGACAATTATAGTTTGTAAAGCAAACCTTTTTATATAAAACTATTAACCTACTATATAGTTTGTAATGCAAACCATAAATGTGGCAATACGATAGTCACAAATTGTGACCTTCACTTGTGACCCTTTGTTGTGGCTTCGCATTATATACTCAAAAATCGATAATTATGTGTGAGCTGTGATGAAGATGAAATCTCCCTCTCAAAGAAGTATCAATCAAATTCGCCTGACTCCAAGGGACTCTCCAAGAAAAGAGAATCTATACTACGAGTACTATCGGAGGTTGAATTAGTTGAATGTAGTATTTCATATTTATCTCGCTTCTGAACTTCTCATCAATAAAGTGGTCATGGATTGGTCACAAAATGGTCACAAAGCCCCATCAATAGCATATGTCGTGACCAGTCATATAGAATAATGAGGTAAGAAAATTGAGTAAAGTCGCAACATTCTTTGGTTTGAAAGAAGCTAACGAGGATATATTACAATTAGCTGGTAGACTTGCAATTTTACTACCAATAGTTTCAGCGACAATTCAACTCTCAACAACATTCTTTATGATTTTTGTAGCTGAGGCTCTTGGAGATGGATCCTATATTGAAGGGCTTGCTTATGTAGGTGTCCTTGTCGTGATTCAGATGGGAATCCAAACTCTTCTGGATTACCCAACCGGAGCTCTCGGTGATTACATTGGTCAGCGTTATGTTATTTCCGGTGCATTCCTATCATTTGCCTTAGCTTTCTATTTGGTGTCCTTCGTAACCACAACCACTCCCTTTCTCTATCTCGTTCTGATCTATGTTCTCATGGGTTTTGGAAACTCTCAAATGAGTGGCTCTTTCAACGCTTGGTTTGACAATAATTATCGGGTTGCTATGCCTGGTGATACTGACCGTAAGCA
>WJMJ01000046.1 GCA_014728035.1 Promethearchaeota archaeon
GTGGAGAATATTGGGAGAATGGATGACTCGATATGCACACAAATCGGTCTACACACATGACCTTGAGGCATTGTTTACAGAGATGACCGGAGAAGACTATGGATGGTTCTTTGAACAGTGGATATACAAAGCAGGATATCCCGAGTGCAAGATAAAATGCTCATATGATGAAAAAATGGGCCATGCACTGGTGTCTATTGAGCAGAAACAAAAAAGCGATGATGGAATGACTCCAGAGGTTTTCCGATTTCCTCTAACGGTAGAATTTGTAGATCAGACAGGAGAGCGGACACGCTACACCATGATGGTATCTGAGAAAACTCACAGCTTCTATTATCCAGTTGATAGAAAACCAAAGCAAATCATTATTGATCCAGATTATACGGCTCTAATGGACTGGGATATTAAAAAATCAGAAACGCTCTGGATTGAGCAACTACAGAACGGAGAGAATGTAATCCAGCGAATAAAAGCAGCACAGGCACTTGGTGAAAAGATTACACCAAAATCAATCAAAGCATTAGGAAACGCTCTACTTGAGGATGAATTTTGGGGAGTTCAAGTAGAGATTGCAAAAGTGCTTGGGAAAATCAAAAACGAATCAGCCCTCACAGAGTTATTGAAAGGGAAGAAGATAAAGAGCAGTAAGGCAAGAACTGCAGTAGCTCGAGCCTTAGGTAACTACTATCAAAATGATCGAGCCTTTAATGCACTGGTGGAACTTGTAGAAGACCAAGAGTCATATTTTGTAGCAGCCGCTGCTGCGACATCTATTGGAAAGTTACAACATGAGAAATCTTTCGAGTTTCTATCAAAGGGAATTAGAAAAGCCCCATCCAGTTGGAGAGATATAGTTGAGCTAGGATATCTTCAAGGAATAGCTGAAACAGAAGACAAGAAAGCAGTCAAGATACTTGAAGAGTACACAGCATTCGGAATATCAGATCATATCAGAAGAGCCGCTCCCACCCTACTAGCACGTCTCGGTAAGAGATACAAGAAACTGAACCCGCATATCAAATCAGAGCTTGAAAAGTTATTATATGACAATTCATATCGTGTGAAATTGGGAGCCATAGCAGCATCCAAAATCTATGGAGATGCCTCCCTCATTCCTACATTGAAGAAGTTAGCTGAGAGTGAAGTAGAATCAATAATTGTTCGACGAGTTCGGGAAGCAATTCGTGCACTGGGGAAGAAGAGAGATGATACCGAACTTGCATCAGTGAGAAAAACTGTTGAGGAAATAGAGAAAGAGAATAGAGAACTGAAGGACCGACTCTCAAAGATAGAGGCAATGCTGGAGAAGAAAGAATAAGCAACACTTGTCTTAAGCTTTAAATCAACAAGAAGGTGATGGAAGGGCAGGAAAGGATCCTGCCATCCTTCGCAGAGGTTTTACCTCCGCCCGCAGTTTTGTTGGTACTCCCATCTGTAATAATCACAAGAAACACAAATAGAGAGGCCATCATAACGTCACACCATTTGGGTCTAAGAAGATAATGAATTAGAGGAGAAATCCAAACAGAGTGATAATAGATGGTCTCTCACGGCGTGCTTCAAGTCATTCACAAGAATATGTATGGTAAAAGGGTATAAAGGCAGACTGAAGGAAATGTCTGGATGAATCATCTAGTAAAAACACTCGCATATTAAGTTCATATGCATAAATCATATCATAGATGATTCATACATTGAGATTAAAGACCAATTTCAGCAATAAGGAATTGGATAGGTATGATGCAAGATCTGACAACGGGACTCATAAGATTGGATTTGTTATTGGAAATCATTAGTGGGATTATCGCACTAATAATCGCACATTTCGCAGACAAGGCATTTTTTATATCTCGGCAGAAAAGGCTTTCAGACCTATCAACAGGTTTTCTAGTACTTTCCGCAGGGATGTTTGTAAGGGTAATAGGAACATTCTACTTTTTTGTGGTGCTCGGTCTTCAAGGTGGAAATGCTACATTTGAATTGGAGTTGCTAGCACGCATCATAACCATAGCTTATGCTGCATTGAAAAGTATGGCATATATTCTATTTGCATTCTCTACGCGCAGATCAAGCCATAAGGACGGACAAGAATCATTGATGCTTCTAGCCCCACTTCCCATCCTTGTAGATCCAAGACTTGAACTATTTGCAACATTCATTCTTGTGATAGTTGTCTTACAAGCAGTAATGAATTTTGGACGAAGTAGGAGTCGCTTTGCTCTATATGTATTAGCCGGATTCTTCTGCCTCTTGATAAGCCATGTATTTGGTATATCTGCCCTGATAGCACCAGGTGGATACCTTCTGTCACAAGTGTTCCAATTCCTCGGACTCATTGCGTTTTTGGTCTTACTAAAACGGGTGGGCCAACTCGAATGACAAGGAAGCGGTCGTATCGATCAAAGATGCGCATATTGGCAGACATGATGCGCACGATTCAGCAAGAGGGAAGAGAAGGCGCTGGACCAACCAAGATTCTATACAGTGCCAATCTCTCCCATGACCGCCTTACTCAATACCTAGAGGAATTAATCACAAAGAAGCTGATCAGAGAAGAAGAAATTGATGAGCAAAGTAGAGTATATTTTCTAACTGAAAAAGGAAACGACTTTTTGAGAGAATTTGTTAAAATTGAACGATTCTCAGAAGCTTTTGGTATAGAAATCTAATTCTTCTATGCAGACAAGATTTTAAGATGTTCTTGATGATACAAGACTATATTCTGGGCCGGTAGATTAGTTCGGTAGATCGTTTCGTTCGCATCGAAAAGGTCGCGCGTTCAAATCGATATGGGAATCTCACATATCAGGAAAATCGCGCCCGGTCCACCATCTCATTATCATTGTAGATTATACCGAGCTAATAATTCATTGATTGATTTATTACGTCCTGACCGCTTGTAACCTCTAAGCAAATATATATTAACTATTGTTACGAACTCAATTATATGCCGGAATTTCTACAAAAACAGGTTGAAATGGATTACGAATCTGTAGTCAAGAGAGTTCAGGAGGCTCTTGAGGCAGAAGGTTTCTCAGTTATGCTGACAAAGGGAATACATGAGATATTCGAAAAGAAACTAGATATCAAAGGATATCCAAAAAGAACATTCATTCTAGGATGTGCAGCTCCCCTTGCTAAAATGGCTCTGGATGTTTCAGTACATACAGGGCAACTGATGCCATGTAGTTTCTTTGTGTATGAGGAGGATGGCAATGTGTTTGTCACTCACACTTCAATCATGAAGGCTGCGGTTATACTTGATTTAGCTCCAGAAGATAAGATGCAGCCAGTCATTGAAGAAACAGGAAAACGAATTGGTAAGGTATGGGATAGAATCTAATTCGAAAGTTTCAGAAGGAGTATGCCTAAGGTTTCAACTATGGAGAAACATATCAAAGACCAGTGGGATGCTAATGCAATAGCCTTCGCAATTCTTATTGGAGGACAAGGAACACCGCATCATAGAATGATTCTCAATCCCTGCATTGATTCACTAATGGGAAATGTAGAAGGAAAAAGACTTCTCGATGCAGGTTGTGGGGAGGGATATTTATCAAGATACTATGCAGAAAAGGGCGCAGATGTGGTAGGTGTAGATATCTCATCACAACTTATCGAGATATGCAAAGAAAAAGCGAGAAACAATCAAGAATTTCATGTGGGGGATATCTGTGACTTGAAATTATTTAGGGATACCAGCTTTGACCTTATACTCTGTAATCTAGTACTTTTGAATGTACCATGTCTGTTCAAGGCGCTTGAAGAATTTCAACGCGTTCTTAGAAATACAGGACATCTAGTATTCTCGATAGTTCATCCGGCCTTTGATTTCTATGGGCCTGGAACATGGGAAATGGGTGAAAAAGATTCTGAAACAAATAGACGAATTGGGCTATTCTTCAAAATAGACAACTATTTCGATGAACGACCATACGAGCGATATTGGAGAAGTAGAGATGGCAGAAAATTCCCTAGAGCCATCTCCTTCTTCCATAGAACCATTTCAACATACATCAATGCAATCCTGAATGCAGGCTTTCAAATCCAAGATTTCAGAGAGCCAACACCCATAACAGATGATGCTTTTTTTGAAAGGGAGCGACGTATACCATTCTTTGCGGTATTCAAAGTCGGTAAATGACCTCTAATATTCGATTCGTCGAGGGTTGCCATAGAGTTTGACTTCCATGGTGTCAAGTGAAAGTTCCATCTCACCTTTTTTGATATCCTCTGAATTGTCCTTGAGTCTATCAGCAATATCTTCCAGAAAACGAATAGATGCACAAAATAGGACTAAAAGATCATCAAAGAAGGCGGGCAAATCATAGTCCGCTTTGATTTTAATGGTATATTTTCCACCAAGGTCCAGAGCAGCTCCATCAATCTTAGCAATCTCATTATGATATTTGTCATATACTGTGAAGTCTTCACCTAGACTGAATCGTTCAGCCTCAATTAAATATCCATGATAAGTGCCATCTTCTTCGACCAGTGTTACCACATATGATTCAATATTAATAACCGCAGGCCTGAAGGTCCGCTCTAACCGAGCAACTTTGTCAGTTCTTGCTCCAATTCCAAGAAAAGTGGGGAATCCAACATCAGTAGCCATGGTGCGTGCCATACCTTCTGCAACAAGCTCCTCTAAAGATCCCTTCCAGTTCATTGATTTTGTAAAATAGCGGATAATCAGTCTTTGTTCATTCTTGTCACTTTCCCAAGGGTCCTTTCTATATCCAAGATAACCTTCAATATCACCTGAAACCTCACCATATAGCTCCATATCTGTAGTGAATTGTCGAGATTTCGCTCGGTGTTCTTCCATTTGTTTTATGCCAATCTCGACGCCATGAGCATCGGTACTCCAAAGATCAACTGTAATTTCACGTTCTGTCATAAATATACTATAGTTATCTTACCTGATTAGACTTTCCATTTCACTATAGTTATATTCAGAATAAGGTAAGATAATCTATCTATAAAATACAAGAGAATTGATATAATGAGTGAGCGTGATTCAGAACCTAAGAAATTTGATGTGAAAGTGGACTGGGCTGGAGGAAAATCAGGTGTAGTGCTGGTAGATCAAATGCCAGCAATCAAGACAGGAAAAGAGTCAGAAGAAGAAGGTTATCACACTCCGGAGCATCTGTTTGTTGCTTCAGCAACGGTTTGTTTCATGAACTCTTTTGTATACTTCACGGAGAAAATGAGATTGGATTTCAAATCATTCTCCGCAGATGCAACAGGAGTTCTGGAAAAGGTAGGAAGAAGCTTTGAGATAACAGAAATTCACACTATGACCAAACTAGTAATTAGTGATGAAAAAATGAAGGAACGTTTTGAAAGAGCACTAGAATTAGGAGCTAAATATTGCTTTGTAGCGAATAGTATGAAATGCCCAGTCACTCATGAACATGAAATCTTAATCGAGTAACATCCTAAACAAGCATGCAACCACTGGCGACCCAAATCCTTTTCCCATCATGCTGCGTCAGGATACATGGTGATTGCTTGAGCGAGGAATCTCATGAATATCATGTACGTGTAGATTGGACACATGGTAGAGTTGGAAACTTGGTCATTGAGGGAAAACAGACTATCGAGGTAGCTTCTCCTCCAGAATTTGATGGCCCAGAGGGAATTATTACACCAGAGGACATGTTCGTTGCGGCTGCAACAAGTTGTTTCATGACTACGTTTGTTACCTTCTCCAAAAAGATGCGTTTTGATTACAAATCTTTTACCTGTGACGGCTATGGTACACTTGAAAAAGTCGAGAAAGGTTTTCAGTTTACCAAGCTTGTTTTGAAAACGAAAGTCAGCGTAGAATCAGAAGATATCAAATCGAAAGCCGAACGTGCACTAGAGCTAGCAGGAAAATATTGCTTAGTATCCAATAGTATGAAGTGTCCTACAGAGCACGAAAATGAGGTAATAGTGGAGTAGGCCAGATTCGGCCTACTCAACAGTTTCTTCTTCAGGTGGTCTGATGTAAATGACCTTGTCTGATTCAGGAAGAGAAACCTCTACAATATCAGTGGTTTCTGGTTTAGTAAGATGTAATGTTTCAATTCCATGCATCGCCTGAAGATCTTTAGCCCAAGGTTCTAGTTCAGACTGTATCCAAGCTTCAGGAAGACCTTTTCGTAATGAGAGGTTATGCTCACGCTTGAATTTCCAAAAGCCTGCATTGACTTGCAGAACCAAATCAGTATGACTCACGAGATCAGTTTGCCATTCTTTCTGAGGTGTGGGATAACTTTGATTGTGTATACCTTCCTTGTCGTATAGCTCTCTATAGATTCGATCGGTTACAAAAGGAATTACTGGAGCCATCGCTTTCAAAATCATCTTGAGGACCTGATGAAGAGTCCACCATGCGGATTTTTGCTCTTCCTCAGAAAATGCATCATCGCCATTGAAGCAACGTCCTTTTAGCATCTCGATAATATGGTCAGCAAAGAAATTCCAAGCAAACCCTCTAACTTCAATCATCGGTCTGTGGAAGTCAAGTTTTTCACACCCAGATTGGATTCCATCAATTACTTTGTTCAATTCTGCAAGAATCCATTGGTCTACTACAGTCAAGTTATTGTATTTGAATGCTTCAGGAATTGGGAACATAGATATGAATCTTGCAATATTCCAGAGTTTTGTCATAAATTTCGCTGTTCCCGCCAGACGATCTTCCGAGAAACGAATATCACTTCCTAACCCAGCTTCCAACACACCAAATAGCCGCATTGCATCAGCACCATATTTTGCTATAATTGGGCCAGGGTCGGGAGAATTACCACGCGACTTACTCATCTTTTCTCCGTTTTCATCCATAACGAGACCAGAAATCCAAATCTCTCTGAAGGCAGGTTTCTTTGTTAGCTGATACGTTCGAAGTAGCGAGTAGTACAACCAAGTTCGAACTATTTCTTTTCCCTGAGGACGCATGACATTGCCAAATGCTTTGTTGAACAGCTCGTCATCTCTAAGATAACCAATTATCTGCAATCCACTAATGGATGAGTCCATCCAAGTATCAAAAGTACGTTCTTCACCTGCAAATCCGGATTCAGCACCACATTTGGGGCATTTTTCAAAAGGTGGATCCTCACGCCATGGTTGATAGTATCGGATTTCATCTAGCTCGGGTACTACTGGTTCTTCACATTCATTGCAATACCAAAGGGGTATCTCAGTTCCGTAATAGCGCCTTCTGCTAATAGGCCAGTCAACAGAAACCCGATTTATCCAGTCAATCAAGATTTGTCGATGAAAGTCAGGATAAATATCTACAGTCTTAGCTATTTTCATCAGCTCGTCCAGAAAGTCCACCTGATTAAGATAGTATTCATCCATAGCAATGAACTCGATTGGAGTCTTGCTCCGCCAACAAAGAGGTACCCGTTGAATAGTCTGTTCTTGTTTGAACAAGATTTTTCGTTCTTTTAATTCTGCAGTGATCTTCTTCTTTGCATCTTCGGAGTTCATGCCTTCATATGACCCTGCAGCTTCTGTCATAGTCCCCTCAGGAGAAATCGCAGCAATTGGAGTCAGTGCGTGATCACGAAAAGCCATCACATCAGCCATATCACCATAGCTGCAGACCATTAGAGCTCCAGTTCCAAACTCCATCTTGGCAGTTGGGCTCTCAATGATTGGTACTTCAAGGTCAAAAATAGGAACCTTAGCTTTCTTTCCGCCATAACCTCGATAACGTTCATCATCAGGATGAATGAATATTGCACCACATGCACATAATAGCTCTGGTCGAGTCGTAGCAATCTTTAGAGGTTCCATACCTTCAACTTCGAAAAATAGATAGTTCAGGGTAGTTGGTCTTTCAGAGTATTCTACCTCTGCATCTGCAATAGTAGTCTTACATTCAAAACACCAGTTATTTGGACGATAATCACTATATACAAGACCCTGATTCCACAAATTAATGAATGTGGCCTGTGTTACTGCACGATACTCTGGACTATCCGTCCGATAGCTACCTTCTTCATCGTATGTATTGAAACCAATACCAAGGCGTTTGAAAAGATTCTTCATAACAACTTCGTCTTTATCCAGCAATTCCTTACACTTTTGTAAAAATTCTCCACGGGGAGTAGTATGCATATCTAGCCCGTGTTTTTTCTCAACTCGTAATTCTACGGGGAGTCCATTACGATCAATTCCTAGTGGAAAATTAACCTCCCACCCCTGCATACGTCGAAATCTCGCAATCATATCAATCTGAGTGTAATGTATCAATTGACCAATGTGTGCACTTCCTGAGAGATACGGAGGTGGTGTGTCAACAGAATAGATTTTCTTTGCTGATGAATCAAACGAACAGGGTTCTTCTTCATCCCATATTTTTGCAAGTTCTTCTTCTGCTGGTGGTTTCCATCGTTTCGAGCTAATTGCTGGTTTGAACTTCTTTCCCAAAATGGCTTTCCTCCTTGATGTCAGCAAGGGTGCGGTCTTTCACCGCTTGAACGTCGGACTATTGACTATTCCTAAAAGGCTTGTGGACAAGCCATTTTGCCCAAAGAACAGATAGGCTATGAAGAGGTATTTTACAAACCGCGGTCGAAATATCGTCGAACTGGTCTATTCAAGAAAGCTTCTTTAACTTCACAAAGGAAATGTAAGTAGGCTAAAAACACACTCAGGGATATATCATGCGATTGGTATTGAAATTGGGAGGATCTCTCCTATACAACAAGGATAACCAAATCATCATAACCAGAATAAAAGAGTATGCTAAGGTTATAGCACAACTGGCAATAGATGGACATGATATAGCGATAGTTGTCGGAGGTGGAAAGCCAGCTAGAGCATTCATATCTGCGGCACGAGAGCTTGGAGCCAGTGAAGCACAATGTGATTGGTTGGGGATAAAGACCTCAAGACTCAATGCCGAATTACTCTGTGCATCATTACAACGACACGCATATCCCAAGATTGTTGAAAGTTTAGATGAACTTGAAATAGCAGCCTATAGCAATCATATTGTTTTGATGGGAGGTCTAACGCCAGGACAGTCAACAAATGCGGTAGCTGCTCTTGCGGCTGAGATAACACATGCGGATTTGTTACTCAATGCAACAAATGTGGATGGTGTCTATGACAAAGATCCAAATGATCCTGGAGCTATCAAACTCGATGATGTTTCAATTGAAAATCTTGAGATAATATTATCTGGGGGCGGAACTCGAGCCGGAGAATATCGTCTATTCGACCCTGTAGCAATACGTGTTGTTAAACGGTCGAAAATAGGAACAGTCATATTCAACGGACTAAATCCTTCAAACATCAGCAAAATAGTGGCAGGAGAGAAGATAGGAACGATGATTTCACACAAGACTAGTTCAATGGAGGAATAGATATGCGAAATTTGCTTGAAAAGATATTCACATCACGCGCTCAGACCAGAGTTGTCCAGCACTTTCTTGATCGTCCAAAGGAATTTTTCAATCTTAGTCGGATAGCTAAAGAAACAGATCTAGCACACTCTACAATACATCGCGTCATTCAACCGTTAGTAGATATGGGGTTGATTAAGGAAATAAAAGTAGGGCAACAGATTAGGTTATTCATGCTTGAAAGTGAAGAACCAAAGTGTAAAATCCTCTCCGAGTTCTACCAAAAAATCAAACCACATCTGGAAGAGATACCAGAAGAATAGAAGACATTGTAGTAGAAACATTAAGTAGGTAGTTACCTAACTGTGCTTGAGAATCTCTAGGAGTGGAAACACTTGTCCGAGCAAAAGGATGCCTTAAGCACGATAGCAGAATTAGAAGAGAAACAGTTGAGTATATACTCGCTTATACTTACCACAGGAAGTGTAACAGCGGGAGACCTTTCATTATTATCAGGAACAACACTTGAAGAAACTGAACAAATACTCACTCAACTAGAACAACAGCAACTTATTGTGACACTGCCAGGTATAGTACCACGGTATCAGTCAGTACCACCATTTGATGGTCTGGCAAAAGAGGTAAAGAGTATTGGCAAAAAGATAGAAAATCTTCGAAAAGAATTGATGGGCCAAGTTAAGACAGCCGCAAAAACAGTCAGAGATGGACTTGTAACAGTCACAGATGAAACACTTGGTGAAATCGAACAACATACTACGAAAATTGAACAGCTGAAAACAGAGGCAACAGAGGGGCTTGAAAAAGCCATAGATGAAGGCTCAAGTAAGAATGCTGAGTTTATTCAAGAATTCGAACGTGAAATACAGACTACGTATGATGAATGGAGGGCAGGAATCGTCGGACATATTGATCCTGTTACAACCGAGGTCAAAAACAAGTATGCTACAGTTGCAGGTAAGCTTGCTGCATCGGTGAAGAGTTGGGCTTCCACCGCTATTAATAACTCCGAAACACTGCAGAACGACCTCATTGCAAAGATTGACGAATTTGAGCAAAGAGCATCTTCAACCATCGACTCCCAGACCGCTACTGCAAAAGATGCAATCGATTTGCAAACACAGAAAATCGATTCAACAATTCACGATACTAAAGAGGCCCTGCAAAATCAGCTTGTAACGTTAGGTAATGAAACTCTCTCTACAACCAAAACACTATCAAGTTCAATAGAAGCATCGTTGGACGAAACATCAACAAAACTCCAACAAGAGATAGATCAAACTTCAATTAGATTTAGAGATAGTCTTTCAACTTTGGCAGACGGACTCACCGGAATTGTCAATCAGTTTCGAACCGGAGAAGAAACTCGTATTACAGAACTTGAAACAACATTCAATGATTCGATTGAAACCTTTTCACAAAGGCAGAAATCAGCTCATGAAGAATTTCAGACCGCATCACAATCAGAGATAAGGAAGATCCAATCTGCTAGCGAAACCACCTTTGAATCAATAGAGAGCCAGCTTGATGGCCTGATAGCAGAATCAGGAAAAGAACTCTCTAGTGCGGTAAACACAATGCACACCTTAAGTGGTGAAGCTATGCAGTCATATTATGGCTCAGTCCAAGAAGCATCACAAGAACTGAGTCAACAGATTACCACTTCTCTTACCAGTGCGAAGGAGAGTTTCAAGAATAGTATTGATGCTACAGGTTCTTCTCTGAAAGGTCTGAATCAAAGCTCTTTAGGAACTTCAACCACATTTCTTGAGGAAACCCGTACTAGTTTAAGCACTCAATTGGATGAATTGACAGAAAAAACAAAATCAGAGATATACGAATTAGGAGTCACCCTCACCCAAGAGCTTGAAAAACTCGGTCAAGATTTACAGGAACGTATAACTGCTACAATTAGCTCTGCCACTACACAGGTGAGAACACTCTCAGAGGCAGCTCAAGCTGATGTAACAAATACAGTATCAAGCGAGCTAAGCAAGATTCAACTCGAAATAAGTAATCAGCTATCAGAATTCCGAGCAAAGCATGAAGAGCTATCAACAAGAATAGAGTCAACTATTACACAACAACAAACATCTCATGACACAACGGTTGACAATCTACTTCAAGATGTAAGTTCCAGTACGGAAAGCTTAGTTGAGGGATTAGAAGAGAAACGAGGTCTTAAGGTAGAAGAGATTGGAGCAGCATTAGGAGAAATCTCAACATCTACTACTAACACTATAAGCCAACTGAAGGCAGAGAATGCAGAGATAATTACGGAGTTCAGAGAATCCTTCTCACATAGTATCGATACATTACAAAGTCATACCAAAACCGCGGGAGAAGTCTTCTCCACAAGTTGTGCAAATGCAACTAATAGAATCCGTGAACTCGCTATGAGTGAGATATCTGGTGCTAGAACAAGTGTACAAGAAGCCACAGAATCGATGATTAACGATATCTCTACAAATGTAGAAAGTGGAAAACAGCAAGTTATTCGTTCAGCTGAAGATGCAATCACCGGATTTAGTCAAGATTTTGACGAAGCGAAATCACTATCCAGCACACAAATTGCAGATATTGGAGATAGAGGAAAGACCTTTTTCACCCAATCATCAGAATCGATGAGCCAAACATTGGACACATCTATCTCAGAGATCAACACTGCCTCTGAAGAGATGAAAGGAGGAATTACAACCGCACTTGGTTCTGTTAAGTCTGAAGTCGCTGGAAGAACAGGCGAATTGAAGACTCAAATCGAGGGTAAAATTGGACAATTCTCCACAGAGTTGAATAGTCTTACTGAGAGTAAAGTCACCGAAGTTGATCAGGTACTTGACACATCAAAGACAGAATTACAACAGGCAGCTGACCAATTAAAATCCACAGTTGAAACAGTTGCAAACGACTTTCGCGGAAGGACTATTGAAATGGCAACCAGCTCGAAGCAAGAGATGGATTCCCAGCTAGCTTATCTTAAGACGAAAATAGGTTCACGAATTGAAAACACATGGAATGACTTGGAAACTCTAACCTCCTCATTCAAATCCACAGTAACAACAACTGCTGAAAAAGTCAGTGAGAGTGAAATGGTTGGAGTAGCAGAAGAAACACTGGCTGAAGCATTCCCAAGTGCTGCGGACATTGAAGACCAGGCTTCAGGAATTGCTGACATACTTACTTCTGCTTGGGCTCGCATTGAAAGTACAGATTTCCCAGGAGCAAGAAAAACATGGAATATTTCCACACGAGCTGCCGTTCTGAGCCACATCAAGGATATGATAAATCGGGCCAAGTCAAAAGTCACGCTCATTCTGCCATATGTGGCTGAAGTCCCATCCGAGCTCCTCGTAGAGCTGAAGTCCACGATAGGTATGGAACTTGTTGTTACCGAGGGGCCAGAACTGGCTGAGAGATGTAGTCCATTAGTAGGACGAGGTAACATCAGAGTTCGAACTAGAAAAGAACGCGACGTTTATGCATGTGTCAGGGATGGAGAAGAAGTCTTGCTTGCACCACTGACTACAAGAGACGAAGACGTAATTGGTGTTGCCACTGAAGATGATGGCTTTGTAAAGTTCATCATGAGCATAATCGGACCTATATTCCAAGCAAGAACTAAAATGCTCAAGCCAGAAGACCTGTAATTCAATAATGATGGGCAAAAGCCCATCACCCCAAATTTTTTCTCCAAGTGACCTTTCAACCTTTAGAACATCTGTGGTCTCTAGTATGTCTTGTTCGTATTCTTTCTCTTTCATTAGAGTCTATAACTGGGCAACATTTCAGAACCACCGGGGAGGCATAGCATATACTAATGCTATCCGAAATTTCAAGTCGTATTCAAACTAGTGATTTCTTTTGTTACGATATAGTTTATACTAAGATAATATTGATAGTTCCAAAACGGCTAAATACACAACCGTTCATTCTTGATATGCAAATGCCGAGATAACCAAGACAGGTCAAAGGTGGTGGACTCAAGATCATCTAAAAGCCATTTGGCCAATATGAGAAATCCACTCTCGTAGGAGTTCGCGGGTTCGAACGCCTGCAGCATTTTGCTGCAGGTAGAAAATCCCACTCTCGGCACCACTTTCTTTTCGATTTTTCCTCGCTCAATGCTTCCGAGCAGACAAGAGAAATAGACCAGAGTGCGAGTGATACTGTGGTAATCATGTCCAAAATCAAGTGTGCATTATACTTGGCAAACTTTGGAAAAGTCTTCGGATATGCAGCAAACTTGGCTAAACTAGGAGAGATAGCGGAAGATGCAGGTTGGGATGGTTTCTTTCTGTGGGACCATATACACATGACCCGAAACTCTCCCCAACCTATTGTGGATCCGTGGATCGGACTCAGTGCGGTGGTAATGAGTACAGACAGAATCAGAGTAGGAACCACAGTCACACCGATACCAAGAAGGCATCCGTGGAAATTAGCAAGAGAGACCGTATCACTTGACCAATTGTCCAAAGGGCGGTTCGTACTGGGAGTAGGGCTTGGGGATCCCTTCGAAGAGGAATATGGTGCCTTTGATCAAGAAACCAATCCAATAAAGAGAGGAGCTATGTTGGATGAAGGACTAGAAATCATTAAGGGACTCTGGGCCGGAGAAAGGCTCTCCTTTGAGGGGGAATACTATAACTTGGATCGAGTCCGATTTCTACCTAGACCAGTACAAAAACCACGTATACCAATATGGGCGGGAGGTACATGGCCACACAAAAAGCCATTCACCAGGGCGGCAAACCTTGATGGAATAATTCCCCTCAGAGCGGGATTCGGAAAACCACTGACACCTGACGATTACCGAGATATTGTTGCCTTTGTAATGGAGTATCGTAAAAGTAATGATCCGTTTGATGTTGCATGTATAGGCTGGACTGGTAATACTGAAGAAAGAGTGGAAAAAGTGCAACACTATGGAGAAGCCGGTGTGACTTGGTGGTTGGAATGGATGGATGAAGAAGGAACTTTTGAGGAAGTAAAATCAGCTATTGAAAAAGGTCCGCCAAAATAAAGGAAGAAGAATGCTCAGGTTGCTTCCAACGCGAGCACTTCGCTTGTAGTTAGGTCACCGCTCTTGCTAGAGTCTTGGTGAGTAGTAGTTGATTGTGTATCAACGCTAGGCTTCATTGATATTATCTCCTGAAGTAAGCGTAGGTGATAGCCTTGGTTGAAGGGGTCTTTGTGTCCTTGGTGATCTTGGTCTTGGATACCGCCATGATAATCTACCTCCGGTAGGTGTAAGCAAATTCGAGTGCCTTGGTACTCTGTGTCTTACGGGTGTTGTTCTTTGTTTCTGAGTCGGGTCGGGAGTTAATCGCTAACGCCATGATTGTTCACAAGATAACTACTCAGAATCAGTATATAATGCAAAGCCACAATTATAGGACACACGATGTAGTCACAAATTGTGACTATGTAAAAAGAGAACTACTTCTTAAGCCATTTCTGAAGGTCTTTCAGAGCCATAGTATTGAGAACATCTGATTTTGTAATCCAACCCCTTCGAGCTTGAAAGATTCCAAATTTCATGTAATCTAATTCTGACACTTTATGTGCATCTGTATTGATAGCAATCTTTAGGTCCATATTTATTGCCGCTCGAAGGTTTCCCGGATTCAAATCGAGACGATATGGATTAGCATTCAGCTCCATAGCTACTTGATTCTTTTTAGCTACCTCAAAAACAGGTTCTAAATCAATTTCGAACTCAGCCCGTTTTCCAATAAGGCGTCCAGTAGGATGACCGAGAAGGTGAACATGCTTATTTTCAAGAGCAGTACAAACTCGTTCGGTCATGACCTTCTTGCTATCCTTCATTCGACTATGAACAGACACCGTCACCACATCGAGTTGTGCTAATACATCGTCTGTGATATCCAAAGTCCCATCTGCAAGAATATCAACTTCAGCGCCCTTGAGAATCATCATATCCCATTTTCCAGATGTATTTAATGTGTCAATTTCTTCGATACGTTCCAATAGTCTTTCTTCATCCATGCCATTTGCAATTGTAAGACTTTGAGTATGGTCTGAAACACAGAAGTACTCGTGTTCACGCTCTGCAGCAGCATCAAGCATCTCCTCAATTGTGTTCGAACCATCAGATTGGTCAGTATGACTATGAAGGTCACCACGAATATCATCAAGCTTGACTAAATGGGGAAGTGTTCCATTCTTTACAGCATCTATTTCTCCATGATTCTCCCGTAATTCAGGAGTAATCCATGCTAGACCGAGAGATTCGTAGATGTCTTCCTCACGTTCACCCGCAACTAACTCTTCATCACGGTAGAGTCCATATTCATTCAGTTTCAGACCCATCGAACGTGCAATACCACGAAGTCTAACATTGTGGTCAACACTCCCGGTAAAGTATTGAAGACCTGCTCCAAAGCTCTCAGTAGGTATGACACGCAAGTCCATCTGAAGTGAGCTCTTCAGTCGCACAGCAGTCTTGGTTGGCCCTTTAACTAATACATCTTGAACATTATCAAGGGTACTGAATGCCTCCATTACTAATTCAGGATCATCGGCATCAACAAGAAAATCAAGATCTCCAACAGTTTCTCTCCTTCTTCGGTAAGACCCTGCAATCACTACCTGATTTACTCCATCAACATTCTGAATTTTTTGTCGGATTGTTTCGACTACGCTCATTGCATCTGCAAGAAGAGTTCTATCTAAGCCAGAGCGCACAAGATCAATGCCTTCAATAATTTGAGTTTCAGTTTTTTTCCCCATTCCCTTTAGAAGGGCTATTTTCCCATCTCTTGCAGCTTTTTCAAGACTATCCAAATCGGTTACACCTAACTCGTGATAAAGGAGTGCGATTGTCTTTGGGCCAACACCAGGAATGGAATCTAGAACCATCACCTTAACAGGTATACGAGCTCTAAGACGTTCTAAAAGAGGAATTGAGCCCGTTTCCAAATATCTGCGAATCTTCTTGCTTATTCCTTTCCCAATGCCCGGAATGCTTTCTAGTTCCTCACGATTTGCAACTGCCTCTATATCTTCACCCAATGAAGTAATGGACCTAACTGCTCGTTTGTATGCACGTGCAGCGTACTTTTCCTTACCTTCGATTTCAACAAGTAGAGCTAGTTCTTTGAGAGCTCTTGCAATCTCAGCATTTTTTGCCAATACTACTCCTCCCACTCTTTCGACCAGGGATTAATAGAGCGAACAGCATCAGTCACTGCTTGGATATTTTCGGGTGGAGTGTCAATTGTGATGACACAACCTGGTGCAACAATAGTTCCTTTCAGGCCAGCTTTTTGCAATGCCTCAGTGATTTGGTCGCTGGCCTCATCAGGAGTCCCCTCTCGGAATACACCATTATGGTCGATTCCCCCTAGAACTGCTTTCCTTGCCTTTTTCTTTCCATCCCTTAGAGATAAATCTGCACTTTGATCTTCCCAGTTAATTGCATTCAATCCTGGAGTTCGTGCTATTCTGTCATAACGAATTTTTTCATTCTCTTCTTTTGCATGAAGATGCATCACAATGAAATCAGCACTTCCCCTGAGAGCAGAGATGAGTTTGAGGTCATATGGATACACGAATTCATTATAGATTTCGTCAGATACTGCAGAAAATGTGGAATGTTGGGACGCAAGGAAGATTCCATTGGCACCAGCATCAAGTGTTGCCTTTCCGAATTCAATCATGACTTTGGTGATTAGTTCTAAGACGCTCTCCATTATATCTGGATGTTGCTCAAAATATTCAACCGATTTTCGGTCGCAGAGTTTGTCAACAACCATAGGAGCATCAAATACTGTTGCCATCGTTGGCACCTTGTCTTGAGCATACTCATGGATTAACTTGACAGCTTGTATCTGATTGCCAAATTCACCAGAGTTGACATCAAGGGGCTCAAGAGTTTCCCAATCGCCATAGTCCGAGATGATACAAGTTTCACAAGTAGTAGATCCGGATATAGCTCCGTCATAGATAGCTTTGCATCCCCAATCAACTACAGGATATCTGCCATGGAAGCTGATCTTCAGTAAATCATGGTCGTATGTTCTGTGGAACTTGATTTCTTCTTCTGCTAGACCTTGTGGAGTTCTATCTAACTCTGGATGATGTTTCCATAGGGAAAGTGGTACCTGTTCTCCAAGGTTTCTAAGCATGGTTTCTTTAATCAGCTCGAATTTAGACATGGCAATATTTTCTAATAGTCAGGGGATAAAGAGCCTTTCGACATGTGTAAACCAGAGAGATAGGCAGACTATTCCATCACACATAAGAGAGACAGAATGAATAACAGTATTGTTAGAGGTTATACAATGCCAGACTCGATGATTCTGTTTGATCCAACGGACTTTCTTGCCTTAGAAGGAGTAGACGAATATGAAAGGCTAACAGGTGAAAGAAACCCCTTCTGGAATAGGGCAAGACTGGAGTCTACATGGAATCTTCCAAAAATGGCAGGTCTATTAGAGAGCGATAAAATCGTACTACAACCAATGCGACTTGCAACCCGCGAAGAATTGCAAATATTCCATGATAAATCATACATTGAAACCATGGAGCTTTTTGGGAATATGGGATCTGCGTTTTCATCGAGATTCGGCCTTGATACTGAAGAATGCCCAGTATTTACTGAGATGGATAAGTATGCTGCCTATCCAGTAGGTGCAGCTATTGATGCAATGATGGCGGTTGCGGAAGGAAAAGCAAAAACTGCAATGTCTTTCTTTGGTGGACTTCATCACGCATTGGAGAGTAAAGCAGCTGGATTCTGCTATTACAATGATTGTGTAATTGCTATCAAAAAATATCGGGAAAAGTATCCTGAAAAGAAAGTACTCTATCTGGATACTGATGTTCATCATGGAGATGGAACTCAGCATGCATTTTACAACGACCCCAATGTATTGACTATATCAACTCATGAGTTAAGTATGGGATTCTTTCCAGGAACAGGACGTCCAGAAGAGATAGGAATTGGAGACGGAAAGGGATATTCTGTCAATATCCCACTGCCCCCACTAACAGATGATTTTGCCTTCTGGAAAGCTTTTGAAGAATTAATCATTCCACTCTGGATAGCTTATCGACCCGATATCGTGTTTTGGGAGGTTGGCGCAGATGCACATTATGGAGACCCACTAGCAGATCTTATGCTGACCATGGACACATATCAACGAATGAGTCGAACGGTTCGCCAACTAAGCTATTTAGGTGACTGTGGAGTTGTTGCAGTTGGAGGTGGGGGGTACAATCCCGTTATCGCATCAAAAATCTGGACGCTAATTCTAGCGGACCTCGCAGGAATTGTGCTTCCTCCAGCTTTGCCAGACGATTGGATTGAGCTCTGTAGAGGATATGGACTCGGAATTCATAGGGGAGGATGGACCGACCGTCCAATCAAAATGAGCTGTGAGCATGAGCCTAAGATAATGCGAGTTGTGGATGAAACTATTGAAAAAATCAAACAGTTGGTTTTTCCAATTTTAGGAATTAATCTAATCAATTCCGACTAATCATGGCTCACTACGTTTGATACCTAAAAATGCACGGTGTTTAGTTGCATCGATGAATATCTCTAACGGTTCGAAATAACGAAATTCTGAAATTAAATCAATACATGAGAAGTAGTGATGGGGAATACCGCTTTCCGGTCCTTTTTCTGGAATGTAAGTATCAGGCTCTACTTTTCTCAATTCCCAATCATCTTCAGGTGCAACCGGACCAGGTTGAAAGGTAGGAACCGTTATGAAGAGAATACTTCGAGGGGAAGTAACACGCTCTATCTCATTGATAGTGGAACGAATATCGCTCATCATATTATGGTGGATGGATTGTATAGAGATAATCGCATCAAAAAAACCATCATCAAAGGGGAACGAGGTTTCCATTCGGTGTTGAAACACATCTGCAGACAAATCTTCTTCCTGTAACCACCGTTTTGCTAACTCAAGTGCATGAGGAGAAGCGTCAAAACCATAGGTTTCAAAATCATGTTTGGCTAGATATACTAGATGACGGCCAGTTCCACAACCAATATCCAATACGCGTCTGACTTCATGCTGTTTCATAAGCTCGACAACACGAGGAAAGTCAGGATGGGGAGATGGAAAAACATGTCCTTTTTCTCTAAATATCTCATCCCAGTCTGGCATAATGCTTTCGAAGATTGTTTTGATAAAAATCATCCGACATACTCAGCATATTCGTATGAGATAATAGAAGGTTTGTTCAGTATTCCACCAAGTGATTTCAATGCTATTACCAAAGAATAGATACATTCTGCTGATTGTTTGTGTTGGACTACTTCTTGGTGGCACAGCATTATCAGCCAGTGTTCAGACAGGGCTTGGAACCGTTATTGTTGAAGAACCAAATTTCCAAGCAGCGGACGGTTCTACTATACATAGTACATTACAGAGACCTATCTATGCAACAAGTGCAGATCCCTTACCAGGAGTGGTTGTTATTCATGGGTCTTTGCAGAACAAGGAGTGGTTAATGGCATTTGGAATCGAGTTAGCGAGACGAGGATTTGTTGTGCTGACAATAGACGCAAATGGTCATGGAAATTCAGATCCAGGAACAGGAAGTGGGTCAGCTGCTCTTGATTACATCACGTCTTTAGACTATGTGAATAGTAGCGAGATTGGATTGATTGGACATAGTATGGGAGGAGGTATATCATGGTCTGCAATAGAAGAATCGTCTGTGACCGTTAATGCATTAGTTTTGATTGGATCACGGGTTCCTTCAAATCCCAGCTCTGTCCCATATATTCCAAATATGCTAGTAACAGTGGGCTCTTTCGACTCATTATCATCATATCCCGCGAATCAGACACCACTTGAACCTGCCTTTGGAGTTCCTGATGTTGAGGTTGGAGTAACATATGGAAACTTCAGTGATGGAACAGCTCGGAAGTTAGTAATAGCTAACACTAACCATCTCTTTGAAACCATTGATCCAGTTATCGTTGGAGAGAGCGTGGAGTGGATGAAAGAGAGTCTCAAAAATGGAGTGGAAGATAGCTACTGGGTATCTAGTGACAATCTGCTATTTCCATTATGGTTGTTCGGCGGTTTTATCTCAGTTACTGGAGCAGTGCTGACGATTTTTCCATTGCTTTCAATTCTGCTAACATTGCCATTTTTTAACGGGCTAAAAGAAAAACCCGATACTGAATATTCTGCTGAAAACAAAACATACCTTGTTTGGGGAAGTATCTACGGAGTGATTGGTATAGGGACATTTTTCCCACTTCTTGCGGTTGGATTGATACTGAATGTAGTAATACCGTTTCCTCAATCCTACGGCCTACCAGTTATATCGTGGATACTAGGAAGTACACTTATCGCTGCGTTAGTTCTATTTGTAAAACAAAAGAACGATTCAGGGTTGAACTGGTCAAAAATAAAAGAAAAAACATTCACAAAGAACATTGAGAAATTCAGCAAGATCATAGTATTAGCAATTCTGGTTATGCTATGGTTATACGGATGGACATTAGTAGTGGATTTGGGATTCGCCCTAGATCTTCGATGTTTCCTTCCAGGATTCAATGATCTTACTACTATGAGAGCACTTTTTGTCCCAATCTATTTCATTCCGTTCTTTGTATACTTTCTCGTTGATGGAATGTGGTTGATGGGAATACTTCGACCACAAGAGAAAGCATCAGATATCTATTCCACAATCCAATGGAGTTTCAAGGCGGCAGTCATCAAAGGGCTGCCATATCTGATAGTTATAGGAATAGAATTCTTTGGAGGGTTGATACTTGGTGCATCACTGGTCCCAGGATTGATAGGGTACTCATTCCTATTCTTCTATGCATTTCTCCCTTGGTTCATTGCATGTTCAGTTATAGCAGTAGTGACGTTTCGGTTATCAAACAACTACTACCTTGGTGCTATCATCAACGCATTGATTACTGCATGGCTTCTTGCGACTATCCTTTCATTCAGATAGATAGAATGTGACTCGAGCCACATTCTTCATTTCAACCAAGTCTGCTAGGAATTAAAAGTAGTCTGAACACAACGAGTGAGGAGTATGAATCAAATTTGAATGATGATATCAGATTTTTGTTTTTCTGTAGTGTTCAAATTCATGAACTGTTTTAACATCATGGTAGATTACAGCCTCATAGATTTCCTTACTAATGCCATCCTGCAAATTCCCACGTTGATGATAATGCCATTTTAGTTTTAGGATGATCTTTCTCGTTGTGGAATCTATTCGATGAGAGAGCCTTAGCACATCTAAGAAACCAGTGGTGTACACCTTTTCAGTTAGCCAAATATCTAAAGACCAAGTACCAGATTTTCCAAGGTAGGAATCCACAGATATTTTGAGACCTTCACTAGAATCTCTGTAATCTGTTAGTCTCACCTCTCCAACACCGTCGCGGCTGAGTAAAATAGGTATAAGCTCGAGAGCTAAATCCATAGGGGATTTTAGCAATAGCAGAACATGGACATCCAGGTCTAATTTGACTATCAAGTCTAACGCAACACTTCCGACAATGCGTGCATCTCCATACGAGTTAAGATAGTCCATAATGTCTAAGGTTTTCAAAATAGCCAGTGCTTCAAGCTTTTTGGGGCTTTGCTCCACTATCATAGTGAGTAGTATAGCATGACACCTTAATCATCTATTTGTAATGTACAATAGTGGTTGCGCTGAGGTCAATGCTTTATTTATTCCTAAAATCGTACTAGTTGGGATATTGAACATCCCAGCTGGTGAAACATTGAATTCAAGAAACATTAGAAACTACAGAAAGTATATCATGGTGCTATCCTTTCTAGCACTATTTGCGTTAGGTTCAGTTGAACCAATGCAATCTACAAACCAAACAATAGTAAAGCAGGGAATTGTAGGTAGAGATATAGCAAGTGACGATGCAATTAAGATACTCCTTGTGATGGATAATGATTATGGAGCAAACTATCACTATATTCGGCCGATAATCGAAAGGTTTGGATGGAATGTTACTACTACTGCGCTCTCTCATGAAATAACACCATGTCCTTATCAAACAGAAGATAGAACTTTAGAGATGGACATTTTGCTAACAGATATCGAAGACATCACAGAATTTGATGCTATATCCATCATGCCAGGGCAGACTCACACTCAACTTCTAGCAAGTACAGATGCTTTGAATCTCGTAAAAGAAGCCGCGGAAGAAGGCCTGATTGTAAGCTCATGGTGTAAAGCAATTCGAGTATTGGCAAAGGCAGATATAATTGACGGACGAAATGTAACTGGTCATGATGATTATCAGACAGAGGTGGAAGCTGCTGGAGCTACATTCCTCAGTCAAGTACCACCAATAATAGATGGTAATATTGTAACAGGTGTAAGAAGTAGATTTTACAGAATGGAAATGTGTATTGCAATTGCTACAGCTTTGGGAGCCTATGAAACTGATTCACCATATATCAGTAATATTGCTATTGAACCTACAATGCCAGAACCAGAACAGAACTTCACTATTACAATAGCAGCATCCGATGATACTGGAATACATCAACTATCTATCGAAATATATCGTCTAAATGAAACAAATGCTAGAGCTTCTGATACTCCTACTGTTACTGGCGAATTAGAAGATGTTGACGGAAACGGATTGTATAGCTTCACAGTCCAAGGTCTGGAAGAAGGACAATATACGATTGATATTATTGGTGAAGATGTTTTTTTTAACACTAACATAACCACTAACGCCCTAAGTTTATACATCGAGTATCATCTACCACTAACCATAATATCCCAAATAGGAGTGGTTGCAGCTAGTGGGACTGTATTGGTAATTGTTGTATTTGTTATTATCAAAAGAAGATAAGACGTGAAGGGATGCAGGAACTTTTCCTGCACTATTTCCTTTTGACTAGCAACTCACTTGCCACAGTAGAATATTTAATATTGTTAATTATATAAAAGTGAGTTTATATCGTAGTCGTTACGTGGTATAGAATAGGAAAAGATTGTGAGTGAGATAGATGGCACAAAATCAAACATACTCAAAACCAATAGATGAAATTCTAAAAGAACTGGAAACTTCAAAAGAGGGTCTATCTCAAAATGAAGCAACAGAAAGATTTGAGCAATACGGTCCAAACGAGCTTCAGGAAACTGAAAAGATAACACCGCTGGAGATGTTTATAGGCCAGTTCAAAAACCCAATGGTCATCATTTTACTAATTGCAATCGTAATTTCGGTACTCACTGTCTATTTTGATGAAGTTCACGGTGCAGAAGGATTCATTGATGCAGTAGTCATTGCAATCATTGTGGTCCTTAATGCAGTATTTGGTTTTGTTCAAGAATACAGATCAGAACAAGCACTTGAATCACTCAAAAAAATGGCAGCACCACATGCAAAGGTCAAAAGAAACGGCAAATGGGAAGATATTGAGGCTAGAGAGTTAGTTCCTGGCGATATTGTTTCTTTAGAACAGGGCAATATAGTTCCAGCAGATGGACGAGTGATGAACGCCATTGGACTTTCAGCAGACGAATCTGCATTGACAGGAGAGTCGGTTCCAGTCCAGAAAACAAGTGATGTAATAACCATGGATAGCCCATCACTAGGAGACATGAGAAATCTAACGTTCCAAGGTTCCGTTATCAGCATGGGAAAAGGAACTATGGTTGTGACTGCAACTGGAATGAGTACAGAGTTTGGAAAAATTGCGGAAATGGTACAGGAAAGTGAAGAAGAACAGACTCCCCTTCAGAGAGATCTCGAGCTTCTTGGGAAACAACTTGGAATCATCATTCTTTCGCTATCTGCTTTGGTGTTCTTTGCACTGGTCTTTCTTCGAAGTGACTATCCTTGGACGGAGGCACTATTCATTGCAATTGCACTTGCAGTAGCAGCAATCCCTGAAGGAATGCCGGCTATTGTAACAGTGACCTTGGCAATTGGTGTAAAAAGTATGGTAAAGAGAAATGCTATTGTTAGGAAACTTCCTTCAGTAGAAAGTCTTGGTGCTACCACCGTAATTTGCAGTGATAAAACCGGAACCATAACAAAAAATCAAATGACAGTACGATATCTCTCTCTACGAGGTCTACATCTCACGATTTCTGGTTCCGGATATGAAAAGAAGGGAGAGTATCATATCGCCCCTAGACCAGAGAGCTGTATTTCTCTCACAGAAACCCTCGAAGATTTTAATCCCATTGAAAATCAAGATCTGGTCAGAATGCTTGAGATTGGACAGATGTGTTCCAATGCCGTACTACAAGATGGGGAACAAGAAGATAGTTGGGAGGTATTAGGAGACCCAACTGAGGGTGCATTATTAGTTGCTGCAGAAAAAGCAGGTGTTTGTTTTGATGATACCCGTGCAAAATATGAAGATATCACAGAGATTTCATTCGATTCTAGTCGAAAGAGAATGACCACGATTCACAGAGATAAAGAAGGAGAGTTTTGGGCATTCACCAAGGGAGCTCCAGAAATCGTGCTTGAGAGAAGTTCATATATTCTAGCTGACGGAGAAGAAATCAAACTCGAAGACGACCTAAGGGAAAGGATACTAGAAAAGAATCTAGCGCTTGCAGATTGTGCCATGCGAGTCTTAGGATTGGCATATCGCAGAATACCTGAAGAAATCAAAGACTGGGATCCTGATGAGATTGAACACGACTTGGTTTTTGTTGGTCTGGCTGGAATGATAGACCCTCCAAGAGATGAAATCAAAGAAGCTGTCAAAAAAGCAAGAGGGGCAGGAATCAGACCGATTATGATAACAGGAGACCATGAACGTACTGCCACCGCAATAGCTAGAATAATCAACCTTGTTGAACCCGGAACCGAAGCTGTAAGTGGTGCAGAGATTGAAGCAATGGATGATGATGAGCTTTTTGAGATTGTCAAGACAAAAAACGTATATGCACGAGTCGCACCAGAGCATAAACTACGAATTGTCAAAGCACTGAAAAAGCAAGCACATATTGTTGCTATGACAGGGGATGGGGTCAACGACGCACCTGCTATTAGAACAGCAGATGTTGGAATTGCAATGGGCATCCAAGGAGCAGATGTCACCAAGGAAGCAGCTGATTTGATTCTTACTGATGACAATTTCGCAACCATTGTTTCAGCAGTAGAATATGGTAGAGAGATTTACTCAAACATTCGAAAGTTTGTGAGATTTCTACTCTCAGCAAACGCAGGAGAGGTGTTACTGGTATTCCTCATGGTCATGATTGGACTTCCAGTTCCATTGACTCCTATTGAGATATTATGGATTAATCTTGTAACAGACGGCCCACCAGCTCTCGCTTTAGGAGTAGACCCAGCCGAAAAATGTTTGATGGATCGACCCCCACGAGGTTCAAAGAAGAAGCTTTTGGACCGGGGAATGTCACTAATCATCATAATAGGTGGAATACTCGCAACTGTAGCAACTTCTATCGTCTATATTGGATTCATCTGGATGCAGTTTGGTGGTATTCCTGCAGACTTGGCTGCTCCAGCAAACGCTGCAGAATTGGCATATGCACGTACAGGTGCATTTGTTACAATGATTGTATTCCAACTATTATGGGTCTGGAATTGTCGAGACGAGAGAAGACCAGTCTGGAGAAGCAATATCAGAGAGGCAAAGTATCTATTCATCGCTGTTCTTGCATCTTTCGCTTTGACACTATTGGTACTTTATTCACCATTGGCAATTGTATTTGGAACAGTTCCACTTGGAGTGATGGAGTGGCTCATAATCATTGGTGCAACCTTGCCGGGACTGTTACTGCCAGTCTATCATGTGTTTGACCGTGCAGAGGAACCTAACGATATACCTGAAGTATAAGAGGTTAAAACGGGCTCCAACTCTAGGAGCCCATGCCTCTCTCTGAGAATCTATCAAACACAAGGTCTGTCACTCTAGTGGCAGTCTTTGCAGCAATGATCACGGTGTTAGATAGCATACCTGTCTTTCCAGGTTTCAGTAGTGGAATATGGGACTCGTGGATGTTTGTCCTGAGTCCACTTGTAGGAATTATGCTTGGGCCTGTTCTCGGAGCTATATCGGTCGGTATTGGCACATTTGCAGGACATTTGATTTTCTTTCGAGACCCCTTCGAGTTTTTCTTTATGTTTGGTGCTCCTTTAGGTTCTGCTTCTGCAGGATTTCTATATCGAAAAAAATGGAAGCCAGTATTGGGATTCTACTTACTATTTCTTGGAGCATACGCAGCATATCCAGTATCATGGCGCCTTCCTTTGTGGGGTATCTGGGATGTATTACTGGCATTTCTAATACTGATTTTATTCATTGCACTACAAGTACATCCAAGAACCACTCAATGGATGAACGGAACTAAATCATCCAGACTTGTCTTTTCCACCACAATTGGACTGGAATTGGATGTCCTCTTTCGTATTTTTGTGTTTATCCCAGGTCAGACCTATTGGCTGTTTTACGGTTTCACCGTTGAGCAACTTCAAGTCTTGTGGTCAGTTGCTGCTATTATCACTCCTCTGAAAGTAGCTCTTGCAACAGTACTCACACTTGCTATTGCAGCTCCACTATTACGAATGGTCAATGAAATAGACGCTAGTAACATACAGTTTCAAGAATAGTGTGACATGTAAGAAATTCTCAAAATGAATCAAGTATTTCGAGAATGAGATGCAAAATGAAAAAATAATTGCAGTGGGGAATGAATCCCCACATAATCTAGTAGTTCTACTCAATCCGTTCGCGGATAAGGGTCTCAACAACAGTTGCGTCTGCAAGAGTGCTAGTGTCGCCAATGTCGTCAATCTTACCTGCGGCAATCCTCTTCAGGATTCGGCGCATGATCTTACCGCTTCGGGTCTTTGGTAGTGCGTCAGCAAACTGAATCTTTGCAGGCTTTGCAATAGGACCAATCTCTGTACGTACGTGCTGAGTGAGCTCCTTACGAAGGTCGTCGGTCTTGTCCACACCAGCTTTCAGGGTTGCAAAGACGTAGATGTCCTCACCCTTGATCTCGTGTGGGAAGCCAACAACTGCAGCCTCTGCGACAGCAGGGTGCTTGACTAACGCGGATTCAATCTCAGCGGTTCCAAGTCTGTGTCCGGATACCTTGAGTACGTCGTCTAGACGTCCCATAACGAAGTAGTAACCATCATCGTTGGTTCTTGAACCGTCACCAGTGTAGTACATTGGCTTGCCGGTATCTGGATCCTTGAACTGACTCCAGTAGGTGGCTACGAATCTGTCATGGTCACCCCAGACTGTTCTCATTAGACCAGGCCATGGGCGCTTCATACAGAGGTATCCTCCCTCATTGGCGCCAACTGGCTCTCCTGCCTCATCTACAATCACTGGGTCCACACCAAAGTATGGGAAGGTGCATGATCCAGGGATGGTTGGAGTAGATCCAGGTAGTGGAGTAATGATAACGCCCCCAGTTTCTGTCTGCCAATATGTATCAACAATAGGACAGTTCTTTTTACCGATTTCCTCGTGGTACCACATCCAAGCTTCAGGGTTGATGGGTTCACCAACAGTACCGAGAAGGTTGAGGGTAGAGAGGTCGTGTTTACGTACAGGTTCCTCACCGAAACGCATGAGAGCACGGATAGCGGTGGGAGCGGTGTAGAACTGGTTAACCTTCCAGCGTTCAACTTCTAGCCAGAAACGGTCGTTATCGGGGTAAGTTGGAACAGACTCGAACATAAGAGAGGTAGCACCGGCGGACAGAGGTCCGTAAGTGATGTAAGAGTGACCAGTAATCCAGCCGATGTCGGCAGTACACCAGTATACATCGCCCTCGTGCCAGTCGAAGATGTGAAGGAAGGTATGAGTGGTGTAAACCATGTATCCACCAATGGTGTGAAGTACACCCTTTGGCTTACCAGTTGAACCAGATGTGTAGAGGATAAATAGTGGGTCCTCAGCGTTCATCCATTCAGGTTCGCATTTGTCATCGACCTTTTCATATTCTTCGTGGTACCAGACATCGCGACCTTCGGTCCATGGAGTATCATCCAATCCAACACGTTTGACAACGAGTACTTTCTCAACAATTGGGGTTTCTTCGAGAGCAACATCTGCACCCTTCTTCTGTGGGATGACCTTACCAGCACGGTAGTAGCCATCAGCAGTAACAAGTACTTTGCCTTCACAGTCAAGGATTCTGTCCTTGAGTGAGTCAGCAGTGAAACCACCAAATACAATGCTATGAATAGCACCGATTCGAACACAAGCAAGCATGATAATAGCAAGCTCAGGAATCATTGGTAGGTAGATAGTAACTCTGTCGCCCTTCTTGACACCGAGATTCTTCAAGACGTTGGCAGCCTTGTTGACCTCACTGAGAAGTTCTTTGTAAGTGTAAGTCTTGGACTCATCGAGTGGTTCACCTTGCCAAATCAGAGCGACTTGATCGCCTTTACCAGCCTCAACATGTTTGTCAAGGCAGTTGTATGCCATGTTAGTGACACCATCTTCGAACCAGGTGAATTCTGCTTTTTCAGCATCCTTGATAACTAGTCCTTTAGTAGGTTCTTTCTTCCAGTAACACAATTCTTTTGCAGCTTTAAGCCAGAAATCGTCGGGATTCTCAACAGACTCCTTCCAGATCTTCATTCGCTCTTCATGGCTTTTGATGTAAGCCTTATCGACGAAGCTCTTTGGAGGTGGAAAACGACGTTCCTCCTGACTTGTGACAGTGATTTTTTTCTCATCAGACATCTAAATGTCACCTAAATAGGTTTGATGCTTTGGACGGCCAGCATATATCTCCCTATATGAAGCTTGTCCATTGGTGGAATTTTCCAGAGAAAATACGGTATGTGTCGAACAACGATTATAAAAAAAGTGAAGGGGCGGTAACAAAAAGTTTCCACCCAAAAATACCAATCTCTTACGGGATAGAAGATGTTTGCTAGTCTTCCACACTATCGGTCTCAGAGAGCTCTTCAGGGTCCATTATTCTCTGTTCTGGCATCATGCTGGATACTGGATCGACTCTGAATCCAAATCTTCTAAGACGAGCAGATGAGGGCCTTTCTCTGGCCACAGTATCTACATGTTTCTTTGAACCATAGAGATGAATTGGTATACCATCATGCAAAATGAAAAGGCCCTCCCATGATTTATCACGAAAACGGTAGAGGTCTCCGATTCCAGAAGCCTTCAGACTAGTGAGTTTAGTCTTCTTCAACTCATCAGTAAGAGAGGAAAAGAGGGCTTCGAATGATTCTGGACTATCCGCTTCGTCTGAATCCGATTTAATGAAATACTTATCGATTAGAAATCCTCGAAGAACCTCTTCACGGAAATGTTTCCATAGTTTTGATGACCCATATGCCTCAATACCAAGTATTCGGCCATTATACACAACGACAACACCAACTTGGTCTTTGTTATCTGTAGCTTTCAATAGAGTGTCCAGAGTTTCCTTCAAATCCTCACGTGTTTCAAATGCAGTTTCGTTCATTTCACGATAGCTTGAAGTGGGAGCATCAGCAGCAGTAAAACCCATACTTTCTTGAGCCGCATCTACATTTTCCCATACTGTACCTTGATCACCAGAAAATGCCATCGAATGCGCCATTTGAGAACTAACACGGCTATAAACGCGTTTGAATTTTGCCGTGGTTTTTTCGCCTCTAGAGCCACCATAGCGCCATCGAGACATCTCAATGCATTTTGCAGGTATAGGGAGAGGACGTGATTCATCATGACCTGTAGGAACTATGACTGGTTCGAACACAGTACGGTCTTGCTTTCCACCTTGTACTTGAGAAAGGTATGGAATAAGTATTGGAACATCACCCTTGTTGATAGCATCGAGCTGTTCTACGCTCTCTACACTGGACTCTTGGACCCAACCAACCTCTTGGTCTAGAGCTTCATCTATACTTATGATAGGAGTGTTCGTGCTTCCAATAAGAGGGTATATTGAGAAACCAGATGCACTGGTTGGATTAAGTATCTTGTAGTGCTTTGATATCTCTTGTATTAGAGATTTTGCAGTAACCAACTGTATCACCAAATTAGCCACTAATACTAGTGGATACAACATAATATACGCGAAATATGATAAATCTCTCGGATAAAAAAGAAGAAAACGACAAGGACTTGTGTCCTTGTCAAACTAAATTCTATTCGGTTGTAGGGGGTTCAATCTCAGGCTCAATTGGTTCTGAGATATCAGCACCTTCTGGTTCAGCCTTTCCCTTCAGTATGAAGATCAAGATTAGAGCAATAATTGCAAGAATACCAGTGATTATGAATGCGTAGGAATATCCTAAAGCTTCACTTCCAGTGGTTAGCTCGAAGAAATCAACAAAGGATCCTGCAACTAAACCACCAAGGATTCCCGCAATACCATATGATGTGAACATGACACCATAGTTCTTACCTACATTCTTTGATCCCCAGAAGTCTGCTGTTGCAGATGGGAATAATGCAAAGTTACCACCAAAGCAGAAACCAATAACAGACGCGATTGCCATTACAACAAGCCAGCTTGTTGCACCAGGAGCTGAAACTCCAGCAAATGCAAACATAGCGATGGCAAGTACTAGGAACATCAGCATCATTGTGGTTTCTCTTCCAAGCTTGTCAGATACAGTACCCCAGAAGATTCGACCTGCTGCATTCAGTAGACTCATGACTCCAACTAGAATTACTGCGTTAGTTGCAGCATCTATTAGAGTTGCAGCGGACTTGACATTTCCAAGAGTCATTAGACCTGCAGTGGCTGCAAATACAAATGCGAGCCATAGAAGCCAGAAGCGTCCGTCACGAATCATCTCACTAGGAGTTATCTCGAGGCCCTTACCATCTGCGGTTGTAGTTGGTGGTGTGAAACCCTCTGGTAGCCAACCCTCAGGAGGATTGACAAGAGTCTGTGCACCAAGTACTACAAGAACCAGATAGACAGCACCAAGAACTAGGAAGGGCATTCCAATGCTCGCTGCGCCTGGTAGACCATAGAAATCAAGGAGGAATTGTTCTACATAGCCAAATGCGAGAGCACCTGCCCCGAATCCAGCTACAGCAATTCCGGTAATAGCACCTTTTTTATCAGGGAACCATTTTACCAGTGCGGCAATTGGGCATACATATGCGAATCCAATACCAGCACCACCGATAATTCCGTATGTGATAATGAGCCAAATTGTTCCAATGACTTCGTTACCAGCTGAAACTATGTCCACAAGCATGGCTAGAATGTAACCAAGACCAAGAAGAATACCACCTACAGTGGCCACCTTTCTGGGTCCTACTCGATCCTGCCAGCGACCTGCAAATATCATGAACAACGCAAATGAAGCCAGACCTGCAGCAAAAGGCAGCTGAGTAAGAATAGAGGCCCAATTATAGGCTCCTTCTCTTAGAGCAGTCTGGAAGAAGCTCCAAGCATATATGCTGCCCAGACAGAGCTGAACAATCAAAGCGCCGATTATTACGACGTAACGATTACCAACGTTTTCAGACATTTTATCTTTCACCTTGAGTTGGCGAATCCTAAGCTTGGCCATTCGAACGATACTAAAAGCCTTCCGACTCAGAAGTATACCAAGTGCAAAATCCTATATGGAAGATACGAACGAACACACATAGAGCTCAATCGAGGGAAACGCTATGGCCGATAATAAATGGGAAGAAAAATACACGAAAAAAGTACTTACAGCTACAAAGGCAATCCGTAAGATAAAGAGAGGTAGCAGGATATTTCTTGGCACTGGATGTGGCGTTCCATATCATCTTGTACAAGAACTTGCTAACAATGCAGGAAAGATGGCGGACAACGAAATTGTTCATCTTTTAACTCTTGGAGATACCCCTTCTGCAGATCCGAAGTTTCAAACCCAGTTTAGACACAACAGTTTCTTCATATCTGCCAACATGAGAGATGCAGTAGCTGAAGGCCGAGCTGACTATACCCCCATTATGCTATCAGACATTCCCAGATTGTTCCGTTCTCGAAAGATGCCCTTGGATGTAGCACTTATCCAAGTCAGCCCACCAGACGAGCATGGATACTGCTCTATGGGTATCGCAGTAGATATTACAAAATCAGGCGCGGAATCAGCAAATCTTGTCATTGCCCAAGTCAATGACAGAATGCCTATGACCCATGGAGACTCCTTCATCAATGTGCGAGACATAGACTATCTAGTGCCATACAATGAACCCCTTAGAATTTTCGAGTCACAACAAATTGATGAAAAAATTGACAAAATTGGCTCTTATGTAGCCAGATTGATTGAAAACGAGTCTACTTTGGAACTTGGAATAGGAGCACTCCCTCAAGCAGTCTGCAACAACCTCCTGGATACAGGAGTTAGAGATTTGGGAATTCATACCGAGATGTTTAGCGATAGTCTAATACCACTCATTGAGAAAGAGGTGGTCACTTGTAAGAAAAAGAATCTACACAGAGGAAAAGTGATTGCATCATTTGCAATGGGTACCGAGAAACTCTATGACTATGTTGACGGAAATCCGTTCTTTGAGTTCCATCCAAGTGAGTACGTAAATGACCCATATATAATTGGACAAAATAACAAGATGATTGCAATTAACTCAGCCTTAGAGATAGACCTCACAGGTCAGGTATGTGCAGATTCTATTGGACACAAATTCTACAGCGGCATCGGAGGGCAGGTTGATTTCATCAGAGGTGCATCTCGGTCACCCAATGGGCGTGCAATCATCTGTATGGAATCTACGGCCATGAATGGTCAGATATCTCGAATTGTGCCCCGACTCAGTGAAGGGGCAGGTGTAGTGACAACAAGAGGAGATGTAGAAGTAATTGTCACAGAATATGGACTTGCGACTCTCCATGGGAAGACCATTAGAGAGAGAGTTCTCTCATTAATTGCAATTGCTCATCCAAAGTTCAGAAACGAGCTATTAGAAGCTGCTAAGACCATGAAATATGTCTTCGAGGACCAAGTGCCATTCCAGGCGAAAGGTACATACTTTGCCTCAGAATACGAGACCGTCGAAACATTCAAGGGACCTGATGGAAAAGTAGAGGTGTTCTTCAGGCTAATTCGTCCGGATGACACCGACAGAATCAAAGCCCTGTTCTATGACTTGAGTGAAGAGTCGATATTCTTTAGATTCTTAACTCCATTGAGAAGTCTAAGAAGGCAGACCCTACAACAGTTCTATGATGTGGATCAAGATGCAGATATCTCGATAGTAGCAGTCATCAGACCTGATGAAGAGGAAGAAACCGAGAGAATTATTGGTGCAGGAAGATATCTTCTAAATAGAAATACCAATGAAGCAGAATTTGCTATTGTGGTTCAAGATGAATATCAAGGTAAAGGAATCGGTACATTTCTCCTTAATCACCTGATGCGAATTGCTAAGAGTAAGGGTGTGGATGCCTTCATTGCTTATGTACATCCAAGAAATCAACCAATGATACGGTTCTTACACAAGACAGGTAAGATTGTCGAGAGCAAAATGAGCTTGGCCGATGAAGAATACATCTTTAAACTGAAACTGTAGAGGGGATTTTCCCTCTACATGTAGCTGTGCCGAATCTGTCCAGGACGCCCATCAGGATGGATGGTTTCAAGGAAGGTTGTTATGGGATCATTGGGAAACTCATAGCCATCATCAAGAATCAATTGACGTAACTGTTTGTAGAGTGTACCAACGGTTGTCATGGAAGGATTGTCTAAGGCGTCACAAAATACTTTGAAGGTTTCATCGCTCATACCTATTTTTTTCGCATGCATTGACCACCATTTCAAGGGAGGTGTCCATGATTTCTTGATAGTGAACCAGAGGTTGACACCTGCAACAATCGCACGGTAGAGATTGACCTTTGCATCATAGTGGAACTCACGTTTAGTATCGATGTGTGCAGCACCAACTGCACCTTGCATTAAGACATATTTATTCTTCAATCGCTCGAGATGTTGGTCCTCAGGATATTCAGCTAACTTCTTGCGCCATTCTTCAAGTTTCCCTGATGAGTCATGTATGACAACTCCTTCTACATAGGGAAAGTGATCAATGTCTAAAGGCGAGTCGATTTGTTGCTCGAACCAAGCGTCAGAGATGGGAGAAAAGTCAATGACCAATCTCTTAGGTTCTATGCTCTCATCGAACTCAAGCCATATGGTATCATTGAGTTCAAGGCTGTTGTAATAGTCATCAGTCACGTAAATCAAAGCATCCCAATCAGTATTGGGCAAAGCGAATCCTGTTGCTCTGCTTCCCCACAACATGATTCCGAGTACATGAGGTTCTTCAATCAAAAGTTCTAACCGCTCACGAACTTGAACATTATCAATCTCGTTAATGGATGTAGGAACATCTATCGAAATATTCGTCATCAGAGTGCCTCAAGACATGAAGCAATGATTTCCAATTAAACAATCAGTTTACTGCCATCATGGAAATTGTGTACTAGGACCATCTTTAATCAGCATCGGGTTCATCCCTTGATGAATGCTCTCAATCCAGCGGTCATATTCATCAAAAGAACGTAATCCTTCGACGCGTCCAACTGGATATCCTTTCTTGAATGCGATGACAAGAGGGACACCTAACACATCAAATTCTTCTCTTGCGGAAGGAATGGCATCAATGTCTAACATTGCAAAGTATACCTTTGACTTGTATTCATTTGCAAGGTCTTTGAGAAGAGGTTTCAACTGCTCGCAATAGGGACAGATTGTACGATACAAGAGAAGAAGAGAAGTTCTTGCATGTCCAATCTGTTTCTTATACTCCGCACCTAACTCGTTCAGCTCTCCATTAGCAAAACTTTCCGGGTTGCCACCAGAAATGTGAGCATCCAGCTTCCTTGCAAGTGATTCAACTCCATCTTTCTCATCATAATTCATTCTGAACACCAAAGGTCTACTGTTAGGAATATGTAATTTAACCGTATTAGTATATGGAATTGATATCTTAAATTCTAATAATAGCGAGAAATAATGGTGGGCCCGGGGTGATTTGAACACCCGGCTTCCGCCTTATCAGAGCGGCGCTATAACCAGTCTAAGCCACGGGCCCAGTGGCGTGATTCATCGGTGGCGTAATTCAGTTGGTCAAAGTTCTAGATAAAAACGTTACGACAACTACACTTGACCACCAGATGGATTTCATGTGGAACAGGGAAGGGGGACTATCCCCAGATCCCAATCAGCCAGACATGGATTCCTGCAATGAGCGGGAGAAAAAGTGTTGCTGTCAGAGAAATCACTACAAGAAGGGTATTAATTGAGGGGCCAGCAGTATCCTTGAACGGGTCGCCAATCATGTCCCCGAGAACCGCGTTGTCATGAACTTCCTGATACTTAGGAGAATCATGAGGAATAGGTGATTCTGGTGATTCTATTATCTTCTTAGCATTGTCCCATGCCCCTCCAGCATTCCCCATAAGTAAAGCCATCACAAGACCTACTAATACTGCACCCCCAAGGTATCCAGCTAATGCAGACAATCCTAATAGCACACCAGTAAGAATGGTAAGAGCAATAGCAAGGATAGTCCCAGGAAGAAGCTCTCTCAATGCACCAGAAGTCGCAATACTAATACATTTGCCATAATCAGGTTTGGACGTTCCTTTAAGAATACCAGGATCCGCTTCAAATTGACGTCTGATTTCAGCAATCATTCTTTCCGAATTTCTTCCAACACCCAGAATCAGAATCGCTGAAAATGCAGCAGGAACAAGAGATCCAATGAATGCTCCAGCTAGTACGAATGGGCTTGCTAAATCGACCACTAACTGAGTTCCTAACAACTCTTTGGCAGACTCGATAAATGCTGCAAACAGGGCAAGAACAGAGATAGCTGAAGCACCGATTGCAAATCCTTTGGTTATTGCTTTGGCAGTATTTCCACTAGCATCAAGTTTGTCACACACTATAATTGCGTCTTCCCCAGCATCTGACTGTTCGATTACACCACGTGCATTATCAACAATAGGACCGTAGGCGTCAGAACTCATAATCATCCCATTTGTTGAAAGAAGACCTACGGCTGCTATTGAAACTGCATAGAGTCCTCCTTCCCAGCCCCCAAGTCCTAGTGTGGTTCCATTTGAACCAAGCAAAAAGGATAGAACCAGAGAGAGAGCAATCACAAGTACAGATGGAACTGCACTCATAAGACCATATGAATAACCAGACAAGACAAGATTTGCTGCACTCTTCTGTGCAGATTCAACCATTGTAGGAACCGGTTTGAAAGATCCCAATCCACGGTCATTAGTAAATACATCGGATGTAAATCCGATAGAAACACCCGCAATTAGACCAAGAATCGCAGATGCTGCAATTATCAAATCAAGCCCCAAGAAAAATATCACAGAGATAGTAAGCACTCCAAACAGGACTGTGGTAAGATAGGTTCCTCGGTTCAATGCGGGGCCTGGGTCTTCATCACAATCAACCCGCTCGTCGTCACAACCCATACTCACTGTAAACACACCAAGTACCGATGATATTGTGCCTAAAGCAGCAATAAGCAAGGGTAAGAGACCAAAGGGCAGGGGCGGAGCCAAAGAAGCATCAATTGCAGCGCCCAATATTGCAGAAGCAAGAATTGCAGCAACATTACTATCAAACAAATCAGCACCAGTACCAGCAACATCACCAACATTATCACCTACAGCATCAGCAATAGCTGCTGGATTTCGAGGGTCATCTTCAGGAATGTGTAATTCGATTTTCCCAACAATATCTGCTGCTAAATCTGCAGTTTTGGTGTAAATGCCCCCACCGGCCTTTGCAAATAAAGCAACAGTACTAGCACCAAAAGAAAACCCAGTGATAACTTCCCATAGTTGAATAGAAGATATAGCTAGAAGCATATCCCAGAAAGAATACAATAATCCAAGTCCAGCTAAGGCAATTCCTGCAATCATTAGCCCCATTACAGAACCTGCCTTGAAAGCAACATTAAATGAAGGATTTATTCCTTCTATGGCAGCTGCAGCGGTTCTACGATTTGCACGTGTTGCAATTACAATGCCCACATATCCTGCACTCATACTTGCTAATGAACCTAGAATGTACGAAATTGCGATAGGTATTCCAAGTTCTCCAAATACAAACACAAGAATGACAGCAAGAACAAGTGTGAATACAGCAAGTATACGATATTGAATTTTAATGAAGGAATATGCACCTTCTTCTATCAAGTGACTTACTTCACGCATTTTTTGATCACCCTCATCAAAGGCCATTACCTTGCGAAATGTGAGCAGTGAAACAAGAATTGCTATAATTCCAGATAAGATTGTGACTCCTAAGAACACCAATGCAGACATCCAAATACCTCTACACTATAGTTAATATCAAGCTATATATTCTTTGCTCTAAACTATGAAAAGAAAAGAATCCGTGCACGCAGCACGGAATAATATTTGTAAAACTAAACTTTTTGCAACTTATGTTCCTCTATTGCAGGATCTGATTCAAGTACAGTAACTTTGGTCATTTTATCGCCCTGTTTTATTTTAGGAATGACATCCAATCCTTCAGTGACCTGACCAAAGACGGTATGACGCCCATCAAGATGTTTAGTGTTTTTTTCGCTCAATACAATAAAGAACTGACTTCCACCAGTATCTCTTCCAGCATGAGCCATCGAGAGTGCACCGACTTTGTGTTTCTGGCGATGACCTCTTGTTTCACAAGGAATAGCATAACCAGGACCACCACGACCAGTTCCAGTTGGGTCTCCACCTTGAACAACAAAATCATCTACAACTCTATGAAATGTAAGACCATCGTAATAACCAGATTGCGCAAGAGTTACAAAATTCTTTACAGTATTAATGGCATCATCGGACCATAATTCTGCAACCATTTCGCCCCGATTGGTCTCAATCTTTACTTTCGTGACCATAATTATCACCTATCAATTACAACGGTTAGAGGACATCTATGGCGAGAGCTAGTTTCCACCAAGGAAATGTCCAACCATCTAAATATTCACATTCCTATCCCCTTATTAAGAATTCAATAGCTCTTTTGGTGTTGATTCATGTGGTAGTACTAAAAGAATATAGTGAAGGAATCACAAAATTTCTATCAGCAGATGTGGAGCATTATGCGAATGAATATGGTCAGCCAACTACCGCTTTACCCATTTTCTACAATCCCAGAATGCGTCTGAATAGAGACCTTTCTGTTTTATTCCTATCAGCTTGTATGAGTAAGTTCGAGATAGAAAGACTCTGTGAGCCATTGGGGGGTTCGGGAGTTAGATCATTAAGGTATCTAAATGAATGCCCATCTAGTCTTGAATGTCATGTTTTTGATATCAATCCACAAGCAATTGAGATTGCAAAAAAAAATCTAGCAACCCATATCGAGAATTCACGTGCATTTGTCAAGATTGGCGATGCAAAGGTACTGATATTACAAGAGTCGAGAGAAAAACGATATGATTGCTTAGATATTGACCCTTTTGGGTCTCCTACACCGTTTATGAACGGTGCAATTCAATCCCTAAAGCCAAAACAAGGGTTGTTAGCACTTACGGCAACAGACATGCCAGCATTATGCGGAGTCTATCCGGATGTTGCGATTAGAAAATATAGTGGCAGATCAATTCGAAGTCCTTTTGCACATGAACAAGCAGTTCGACTCCTAATTGGCAAAGCCTATCACACTGCAGGAATGAATGATGCTGCAATTAGACCATTAGTTGTGCTAAGTACAGACCACTATATTCGTGTATGGATGGAAGTGAAATCTAGTCGAACACAGGCTAACAAACAAGCCAAATCAATAGGAATCGTCAGATTCTGTCCAAGATGTCTTGCGAGAGATATCCATTCAGTGAAGAATATATCAATGCTGACTGAATTCCAACACCTCAAGAATGAATGTGACCAAAATCCATCAATTGCAGGCCCATTGTGGATTGGAGAATTATTTGATAAAGAAATTCTACATAAAGCTAAGGAATTACTTCCCAAATACGAAACCCATTTTCATAAACGAGCAAGAAAAATAGTAGATATGATGATGGATGAAAGTGAAATCAAAAAGCCATTGTATAATGATATCCATTCAATATGTGATGCCTATACATTATCACCTCCGAAATTCAGTGATGTTATGAAAAGACTTGAAGAGAGAGGATATGTAGTTTCAAGAACACATTTCAAATCAACAGCAATAAGAACGGATGCTTCTGAAAAGATGATAAGAAAAACCATAGAAGAAATACTTGAAGAGAGATAGAAAATGGGCAAGTCAGACCGTAAACGAGAACATTACTATAGAGAAGCAAAGCGGAAAGGATATCGAAGTAGGTCAGCTTTCAAGTTAAAGCAGATTGCTAAAAAATACAAAATGCTTCAAGGAGTAGATAGAGTTCTTGAACTTTGCAGTGCACCAGGGGGATGGACTCAAGTCTTACGAGAACTAGACCACACATTAGAAATTGTGGCTGTGGACTTGGATAGGATGCCGCCTATTCAAAGAGTCAAATTCATTCAAGGAGATATTACGGATCCTGAAGTGATGGAAAGAATAAAGGAGCTGACTGGAGGGTCTGTTGACTTGGTTCTTTCTGACTGTTCACCAAATGTAACAGGTACATGGACGCTAGATGTAGCTAGGCAATTGCATCTTGCAGAAACTACCGTGAAAATAGCAGACGGACTACTCACTAAGGAAGGCAAGGTTTTAGCTAAGGTTTTCCAAGGGAAAGGCTTCCAGCAGTTCCTTCAAGGTGTAAGAGACAGGTATCGCTCAGTGAAGCTAGTGAAACCAGATGCTTCGAGAAAGTCTAGTGCAGAAATCTATCTTTTAGCTTTACATCCTAAATAGTAGTAAGAGAGAGGACTATTAGAGGTCCTCTGAGCTTACTAACCAGATCTCCATTTCTTTGCAAGCAACAGGAGAATCGGGCTGTCTAATTCCGCATTTGCTTATTTTCAAGCAATGGAAACATGGACATCCGTTTAGGTCCGAAAGACTGCTACGTGCGGATTCGGCATCGGTAGTATCTTTCATGAAATATCTTGAATCTTCTTGGTCTTGTTTTTGCATCTTTATCAATCCCTCAGACATCATTTGTTCAATTATTGGTTTTATCACTTGAGAGTCGATACCAAGTTCAGAAGCAATCTCCTCAATGAGTAGACCTTTGCCACCTGCAGTACGAATGATGTTCAGTACTTCTTTGGCTAAATCATTCATCGACATGACCTTTAATCTGACGCATGGCAACAGAAAAACAATAACATGGTAACGTATTAATAGTTCGGAAGAGGCGATGCCAAAACGATTGTTTTTTATCATCAATGAGCTAAAATGTACATCATTTTCTGTACAAATACATTACTTTGCCAACAAATTCCTCTAGACTTCCTCGTTTATCTCCGGAATTTGGTTCGTTTCCTGATTTCTTTGAGGGTTCGGCGCGGATTGCGATATAAGGGGAATTGACTGGTCCAAACACGTCGATAATAGTACCCACAAAGGTAATTTCTTTGTCAACTACTTCTCCACCAATAGGAGGTGTCTTCTTACACCTTACAATCAGTGAACCACGTGTCGATATATGTAGAGCAGTTCCAAGTCGTCTCAAAATTAATCACTCTCGTTAGCGACGGCGTCTTTTTCGTTTTCCCTTTCTCTTCTTAGTTTCCTGTTTGCGTTTGGCCTCACGTTGAGCAACGACACGCCTAAGACTCTTAGCCAGCATCAGTAGTAAACGCTTTTTCTTATGACCTTCAGGATTTTGAAGAATTAGATATCCTGGTCTATGGTACCAGCTTCGAGGATATCGTTTTTCAGGTTCTATCTCGAAGTCGAATTCAGCAGCCTCTGCCGCTTTTCGTAGAATACCAATATTGATATCGGGTGCTGCCAAGTTGGAAGGTATTCTTCTTCCTTCTGATCGTGATAGTTTTGAATCGAGATACGCTGGCCAGATAATTATTGCGTCTTTCTTTTTTCTCATCGAGAATACTCCTTGAGTGATATCCAAAGGTAGACTTGATTGAATTCTTTTTACCTTTGTCGTTTAGTCAATGAAGAACTTCATAAGAGAAACAATACGAATCGAGGATACGGTGTAATCAACCATGACTAGAAAAAGCAAAGACGTATACTTTTCAGAGATAGCTGATTTAGTATCGTCAAGAAGTACTTGCTTGAGAAATCAAGTAGGTGCGGTAATTGTCAAAGACTCTCAAATCTTATCCACAGGATACAATGGTGCACCCAAAGGACTTCCGCACTGTGATGTTGTTGGGTGTGTTCGAGAAAAAAGAGGGACAAAGTCGGGAGAGAGACATGAGCTTTGTCGTGGACTTCATGCAGAACAGAATGCAATTATCCAAGCTGCGTATCATGGCGTTTCTGTGAACAAGGGGATAATCTATATCACTACTATGCCGTGTAGCATATGTACAAAGATGCTAATTAACGCAGGAATTAGAGAGATTGTCTATATCGAACCATATGATGACGAATTAACCAAATCGTTGCTAAATGATTCAAAGCTAATCGTCCGACAAGTTAGTATTCTCAGAAAATATGGAAAACACGCACAACAAAGAACACAATCTGCTGGAAAGGTTAAAGAGTGACCTGTGGGCGTTTAGAATCCCAGAGACCGAGGTAATGTCAATGGGTGAACTTCATAATTTGATATCAATCCATGATCTTAGTCGTGAAGACATAGATATGATTCTTGAATGTGCACAAAAAATGGAAGATATAGCAGTCAAAAGAAGCAAGAAATATAGTAGTAAAATTATGGCTTGTCTGTTTTTTGAAGCTTCAACCAGAACAAGATTGTCATTTGAAAGTGCTATGATAAGACTAGGTGGAAGAGTACTAGGTTTTGCGGATGTAGCAGCGTCGAGCGCTGGAGGAAAAGGAGAAACTCTTGCGGACACCATTCGAACTGTAGAAAGGTATGCAGACATCATAGTAATACGACACCCCCTTGATGGTTCTGCTCGCGTTGCAGCAGAATTTTCAGAGATACCAATCATCAATGCGGGAAGTGGTTCTGAGGAACATCCTACTCAAGCACTGTTAGACCTATATTCCATAAAGAAGATGAGAGGCACAATTGATGGTTTATCAATCTCATTGTGTGGAGACCTCAAATATGGCAGAACCGTTCACTCATTAGGAATGGCATTAGCATGCTATGATGTAAAAGTAAAACTTGCTGCTCCAACTGCGTTAAAAATGAAGCCAGCAATAATCGAAGAGATGAAACGGGCGGGAATTGAAGTTATCCAAGTTGACACCCTTGATGAAGCAATTGAAGATGCTGATGTAGTATACATGACAAGAATTCAGAAAGAAAGATTTCCGGATAGAAGGGAATACGATGCTGTAAAAGGAAAGTTCAGACTGACTGAACCAGACGTTAAAAGAATGAAAGAGGATACAATCATTCTCCATCCACTACCAAGAGTTGATGAGATTACTGCTGATGTGGATTCGACTCCACAAGCAAAATATTTCGACCAAGTATACAATGGAGTAGTGACAAGAATGGCTATTCTCGACTTAATTCTTGGTTAGGATTCTAAGTTATGAAGTTCCTTCACGAGAGAATCAATGGAACCAATCTTACTGATTGCAAGAGGTATCTGCATCTGTTCAGCTAGTTCCAGAGCAAGTCTATCAATATTTGAAACCCCATGAAGAACAACCATAGTTGGTTTGAACTCTTGAGACTTAATTGCAATCATGGGTGCTCGTCCGGTATTTACCTTGGTGAAGAGCAGACATCGTTCAGTTGTGGCACCAAAAAGTTTCAAAAACGCCTCGCTATCCAGTTCCTTAACAGCTCGCTCTACATCAACTAGTGTGTATCCATAAATCTCCTTTTCTAAAAGATCATCACCAATCTTGACGACACATTTCAGTTTTTCAGCAAATTTCTTCATTGTGATCGGAGCTGAAAAATCACTCATGGCCAACACAATATTCAGGTCAACCAGACTTACATCCATCAAGCGAATAAAGGCAGATATGATTTGACCGCCATTCTGTTCATCCAATTCTATGAGAGCGAGAACAAATCGGCGAATTGTTGCGGTGCCGGGAGATTTTCGTCTGCCTGATTCATAATCACTAATCACACTTGGACTTATGTCTAAATGATTAGCTAATACTATTTGGGGCAGTCTAAAACGCTCTCTCCACAGACGCATTGTGGCTCCTGGGCTGTCCGATAGTGCAATCTCTCCTGCGATTCTTCTACCAAGGCGCTCACGCACTGAGGATTGATAGGACATGATTAATCAGATTTTACCTGCAAAGATAAGCATTTCGACTATTGCCGAACTATATGACGGCATCCTTTCTTCACTCATACATACGAAATTAAACCTTGAAAAAGTTGAAAGAATTTGAGTACTCGAAAAAATAATACCAACCAGGTTTCTACCAAATTCTATCAAAAATGAGTTCTTTGCCAAATCAATTCACTCAAACAAGGGGAGAGAGTATCAAAAAGTAACTGGTGGGCCGGCCCGGATTTTCACACATTCTGTAATTCAGATTAGGCTTTGAACCGGGGATCCCGTGGATCTCTGCGGTTCGGGTATGATACCAAAACCATCCCAAACCACGAATCATAGCCAAGCTAGACCACCGACCCATGATGTTAGATGACTGGAAGGCAGAACAGCCAATCAGACACGTATCGGTTTTTCCCCGTCAAAGCGTTATAAGACTAGCGCTATTTACACGGAAATATCTACAATATGAGGCGCTCCATCATCTGAAAAACGAATCTGAACTTTATTGTCTAGGATCTTGGTGTCGAGTAGAGAATTATCAAGTCTTACCGCAGCTGGTTCTTTATCCAGGCCACGGATTTCTAAAACGATATCTCTTGGGGGAGGAGCCCAATCGCCCATATGCTTAGAGAATTCGATATGTAATCCAGAGTCATCATGTCGAAGTGAGATGTCCATAAACAAAATGGCACCAGTTTCTGAAAGCCCATCATCTTCAAAATAGCAGAAGTCAGAATCATGCCCAGGATATACAACCACAATGAGATCTCCTTGATTTTGGTTGGTATGCTGAATCGATCTGCCAGTTGGCAAGATAGTTCCACCACGGGAATAAATGGGAATATTATCAAGAGATGAACTCACAGAAATGGTAGAGCCACCTTCATCAATGACCAACTTCTTCGAAGTCCAAAAGTCATACCAAACACCTTCAGGAAGATATACTAAAATTGTATCAACATCGGGTTCTAAGACTGGAGCAATTAGAATGAATGGACCTAACATGAACTGACGATCTAATTCATAGGTATTCGAATCATCTTGAAATTCAAAGACAAGTGGACGCATAATTGGTATACCCGACTTACTTGATTCATATGCAAGAGAATACAGATAACGGAGCAATTCATACCTTAATTCCAGATACCGTCGAGCTTGGTGAAGCACACAGTCATCGAACAACCACGGCTCTTGTCGCCGAGTGTTAATCATTGAATGATTTCTTGAAAAGGGATAGAATGCCCCCAATTGATACCAACGTGCAAGTAATTCATCAGAAACATCACCGCCAAAACCGCCTATGTCTGCCCCACAGAATGGAATGCCTGATAAACCAAGGTTCAGAAGCATAGGGATAGACAACCAAAGATGTTCCCATTTTGATTGATTGTCTCCTGTCCACATAGCAGAATATCGTTGATATCCAGCATAACCAGAACGAGTCAAAAGGAACGGTCTTTGATTGGGATACGCTGCACGTAGTCCATTGAAAGCAGCTTGAATCATACCCATAGCATATGCATTCCGCATTCGGGGCTCCCACGGTTCTCCTTTTTCATCAACCACATCATCTAGTGAATATTCTTCTTTCATCCCTTGGTAAATACAATAGCTTGGTTCGTTCATATCTAACCAGCTACTATTACTCAGACCAGAAGCTGCTAATTTCTGGTATTGTTTGGAGAACCAATCTCTAACTTGTTTTTTAGAGAAGTCTGGAAAAACAGTTTCACCAGGCCATACAAGACCAACATATACATCTCCATCAGACCGCTTTAGGAAATAATCATTTTTGATTCCCTCATCATAGAGGTCGAATCCGTCTTCAAGCTTAACACCAGGATCAATAATGCTCATTACTCTGAAATCCAGACTTGCTAGTTTATCTGTAAAGTCATCGGGATTTGGAAATACATTTGAATTCCATGTGAAGATTCTAAATTCATCCATATATCCAATATCAAGGACAATAGTATCACAAGGAATCTTGTACTCACGCATGCCGTGCGCTATCGATAGAATATCTTCTTCGCTTTTGTATTCCATCCAACGAGAGTGTTGGTGTCCAAGAGCCCATCGCGGAACAAAATGAGGGCGTCCGGTCAATCGAGTATACCTATCAACAACTAAACGAATAGATGGGCCTAGAATGAAGTAAATATCTATAGGACCATTAGGTGCACCGAAATAATACAATGACGGATCAGTCTTTCCAAAATCAAAGAAAGAGCGATAGGTATTATCTAGAAAAACACCAAAAGAACTGCTATCAAGCAAAGTTATGAAAAACGGGATTGATTGATAGAGAGGATCAGAATCAATATCATGTGATGGATTATCCGTATTCCACATCTCATACCGAAGACCTCGTTTATTCAGACCATGCGCTTTTTCTCCCATACCGTAAAAGCACTCACTACCAAGCAGTTTTGCTGAGAATTCAAACCTTGTACCTGACATTTTCAAAGGATTAGAACAGGATTTGAAAACGACAGAGCCTTGGGAATCCATCAATCGAATTGCGAAGGGATTAGATTGGATCGCAAAGGCATAATTTTCAAAATTGATTTCCCAAATGTCATTAGTCTTTTTCAGATGTGCTTGTTGTATCGGAGGATCGTGCGGTACCGCCACTGAAGGATACTCGCGATAGTATTCAGTAAAAGTAGCTTGAAATCGAATAATTCCCTCACTGATAGGTTGTATGATGAAACGCCCATTTTCACATTTAAATTCATGACCAGTTTCACTTGAAGAAACAGTACTAACATGTCCGAGATTATAAGACATTTTCACACACGTGAAGGACTCCACATGCACCTTTTGTTACTTTTGTAAGATAGAGATTGCGAAAGTTTCTTTTCTTCTTGCGAGAAACTATTCATAGTGATTGTAATGAGTCTACTTGGCCCAGATGATTTCGACCTTGATAAAAAAGAAAGAAAGAAAAAACTAGCAAAAGATCTTTCACCAAAAATGCAAAAACATATTGATAAATGGATAGATGAGATGGATGAACAAGAGCTTGTAGAAAGTGTTACAGAGCTTCTTGGCTCACGAGAGAGAGCTATTGCTGCTATACGAAAAAGAAAGATGCGACATGAAAAGAAAGATATTCATTAATTTCAAACTGCAATAAGAGGGATAGCAAACCATGTCAGATAGCCCGTTTGAACTTGAGATTGAACTAGCTAAGGAATCCAAAGACCTGAAAACAACTTTAGCAATCATTAGGACCATAGAGGCAGAAAAGCGAACCCATCTTGCAGAACTAAGAACGGGAATCGGTATCATGACTATTCCCCTATCACTCCTTACTATTCTGATTGCAACTTCAAACTATTACAATGTATATGATGTACTAGGTTTTGTCGTAGCATTGGTAATTGGAATCGTCACCTTGTTTGTCATTGGTGGAACATTAGTTCGACGTGCATTTCGTAGAATAAAGAATAGTGAGTTGCACCGAGATAAGGCATGCCTAACTACATCCTATATGGTCGAGGAGTATTTCGCAGTCTAATCAACTCACAGCCGTTTCAAACTACACATTCATTGTTAATTAGTAGGTAGAAGAAATGGAGCCCCAGGCGAGATTTGAACACGCGGCCTCATCCTGATTGGGATACCACCAAAGTAGTATCTTACCAAGGATGCGATCTAACCAGGCTGAGCTACTGGGGCAAGTTGAACAACTCAAACGAGATGTACTTCGAGAACCACTAGAATATCAAGATAAAACTTTCGTCATGGTGCCATACACAACATGAAAATGTTCGAAAGACTCAACAATGGAACAAGTATACATTTCATCATGCGAGAAGAAAATATCATAGAGATTCTTGATGAAAATGGGAAGATGGAACTAGACCAAAAGATCTCTACAAATTACACATTTCGAAAGCTCCAGAGCAATATATCAGTCAAATTGTGGATGGTCTCAAGTCCGATAAACGAAGAATACAAAGTGGATGCGCAGAGATTGCATCACTATTATCAGAAGAGGAACCAGAACTGCTCTATAGCCATATCGATTTCTTTCTGAAGAGTCTTAATGCCGATGCTCCAGTACTTCGATGGGAAGCAGCGTGCACTCTAGGAAATCTTGCACGGGTTGATAATGAAGGAAATGTTCTCAATGGATTAGATATCTTGTTCTCTTTTCTTCATGAGTCAAGCATTGTTTTACAAGGGCATTCCGTTCGAGCTCTATCAAAAATTGCCAAAAACTTTCCAGAAAAGAAGAAGTTGATTTTTGAACAACTTGTTAATGCCCAAGGTAACTTTCCGGGGAGTCGAATTGGATATGTCATTGAAGCTATGGAAGTGTTTACCGGCGAGTGTAAAGAGAGAGCAATCAAATTCATTAAACCGTATACCGAAAATGAAAGCAAATCCGTAGTCAGAAAAGCAAAACGAGCGTTGAAGAAACTTACTGCGTATTAAACAACTCGTGTAGAGAGATTGAATACTTTCCAAGCTTACCTTCAAAGTTTCCAGCAGTTACTCGTAGAACACCAGGATATTTGCAGACCTCTTCTATAGCAACACGCATCGCATGTGCAACATTCTCCTCAGAAAGCCCATTAATTACAATCTCCATAACAAATTCACTCTCATCGGGTACAAGAGAATCTGGAACCATTGCTCGAATAGTAGGACAATATTGTTCATTTGTTGATGCAACCATACTCTTGTATTTTGAGGAGGGTTTTGAGCCCGAGCCAACAAGACCTCCGGGAAAAGGGGTATAAGCACCTTCTACCCCCTCAATAGATTTTACAGCTGCTCTTCCACTTATCATACCACTCTCAACATCTTTACAGAAGTAGATGATGTTTCCACCTGCAACTCCTTTTGTTCTTCCAAAGGATTCTTGGATGACAAAAGTGCCACTCATTCTAGGAATAAGCCAGAGAATCCGTCCGTCAATTGGGCCTTTTTTTACCTGATAGCCATCGCCAAACAATGAGAGTTTCTTACCTACATCATATTTGTCTCTTTGATCAGGGGTGGCATCATAGGCACAAGCGGTAGGACTGGTAAGAACACATTGGCCAATTCGAGCCAACAATTGAGGTTCAAGTTGTTTTTTACTCATAGTACCAAAAATAACTCTAATGCCGGGACGATGGTCGGGTGTGGTCTTGGCATCCAAAATGTATTCTATACCCGCCTCTGCAGGAGCCATGATAACAGAGGTACCAAACCCTGTTGCCTCTAAAGCGGTGGTACGAGCCCATTCTGCATCGTAAGCTGTAATCAATGTACGATTCATATTCATTGGAAAGGCTTCAGCAAAAGTATCCTCAATAGGAACATCATTAATTTTCATCATGTTGGCTCCGAGATAATAATCGTTGAACATCCTTTTTTCTGTTCCCAATTCATCAAATTCATAGCTTTTATCTTGAACAGTGAAGTTCATCCAGATGGTGTCTTGATGAAGGTTTCACTCACTCTAAGAAAGAAGATAGACCTCCCCATTGAAGCAGACTCAATCACACCCACCAATTTTGCAAATCAGGATACCAAAGAGATTGAAGAATTACCAGTATATCAGGGAAATCAAGTTCTGAATCTGGCTGACTTCTTTCGCATAGAAGGGACCCCTGGAAATACGCCTAATGAAACTGAGATTATAGTTCAAGGCAATCTCACACGGGTGAAAATGATTGGCAAAAAGATGAATGGCGGAAAGATTACAATCGAAGGGGATGCGGGATGGTATCTTGGAGCAGAGATGATATCGGGAAGAATTCATGTCAAGGGTTCGGTAGGTCCATGGACCGCAGCTGAGATGCGAGGTGGAAATATCCAAATCGAGGGTGATGCAGAAGATTATCTCTGTGCAGGATATCGGGGGTCCAAAGAGGGGATGAGAGGGGGACGTGTATATGTTGCAGGGAATGTCGGACGAGAGATGGCTGCACATATGAGAAGAGGATTCATTGCAGTAAAGGGTTCGGTAGGATATCATACTGCTACACATATGCAGGGAGGCAGTATAATTGTGATAGGAGATGTAGGAGAACGTATTGGAATAGGTGCAACAAGAGGTATGATTTTCGTGCTTGGACGAATTCAATCATTATTACCAACATTCAGATTCAGCGGTAGTTCAGAGAGAGAGTTCACAAATTATTATCTTCGATACTTGAAAGATAGAAGACCTGATTTCATTGAGGAAATACCGACAAAGAGCAAGTGGATAAAATATCTAGGAGACTTTGCAGAGGGCAGAACCGAACTAGAAGTCTTTGCGCTAGCCAAGACCAACCAACATCTCAGAGGTTACAACAGTGAACTATAGCATCAATGAAAATGCAGCAGAGATTATCCAAACAATGATTGGAGAAGCCAGAAGATTACAATGCGAGGTAATCGAACAGAATAATGGCACAACGATTATTGATGCAGGAGTCAACGTGTCAGGAAGTGAAGAAGCAGGAAGACTAATTGGAGAGATTTGTATGGGAGGGTTAGGAGCAGTACGATTCACCACAGTACACTTCGATGATTTTACACTTCCAGCAGTTGTTGTTAGCACAAATCATCCCATTGCTGCAACTCTTGGTTCACAGTTTGCAGGATGGCAAATCAAAAGGGATGATTTCTTTGCCATGGCGTCAGGTCCTGCCCGAGCATTAGCACAAAAGGAAAAATTACTCGACGAGATTAACTTTTCAGACGAATCAGAGGTCGGGGTCATTATCCTTGAAACTGGAGAAATACCTTCAGAGGAAGTGACTACATTCATATCTGAAACCTGCCACATTGATTCTTCAAATCTGTATTGTGTTGTTGCTCCTACAGCAAGTATTGCAGGATCAGTGCAGATATCAGCAAGAATTGTCGAAGTAGGAGTACACAAGTTATTCAAGCTGAATCTTGACCCAGAACGAATCAAGAAGGGTCATGGTGTAGCACCCATCGCACCCGTTGCAGAAAGTGATGGCAAAGCAATGGGTAGAACAAATGACTGTGTTCTTTATGGAGGTAGAACATTCTTTTACGTTCGAGGGGAAGGGACCAACCTGGATGAAATTATACACAAGGCACCATCATGTGCGTCGGAGCAATATGGTAAACCATTTTACAAGCTCTTCAAGAGTTTCAATTTCGATTTTTACAAAGTGGACTCTATGTTATTCAGCCCAGCAGAAATAACAATCAATGATATTGATTCCATGGAATCATACCGTGCAGGAAGAATAAACCCAGATATTCTGAGAGAATCTCTGGGCCTCTAATCTTTCAAGTGATTTCAAGTTCTGCGACTTCAGCTTGTTCTTCACTGGATGCTTTGACAACTTCTTCAATTTTTGGAATCGGATGCTTGAATCCCTGGCGAATAAGTAGCGCACCAAGTAATGACACAATAGAAAGCAATCCAAATGTCACTCCGAATCCAAACAATGGTTGAATGAGCCCAAATAGTCCTAGAAGAGGAATCGCCAAAATCATTGCCAATGTTGGTTTAAGGGAATACATTGAATTTCTTATTCGACTAGGGATGACATCAATCATTACACGTGAAGTGAGAATTTGTGAAAAGCCCCCAAACATATCAGTGATGACAAAGACCACGAAAAGCAATCCAATCGGGATAATGGAACTAGCAGGCATCTCAATAAGTGGAATATTTGTGAAGGGTATGTTAATTCCTACGAGGGTGGTATCGCTGGGAACAGGCGGATAGAGAAAGGTGATTGCTGAAAGAATCAGATAAAACACAAATCCGCAAAATTGCAAGAATCGGAAACGTGGAATCCATTTTACTGGATCAAACCGCTTAGACCAAACTCCGCTCCGTTCCTGAACACCAGCTTCAGGAATGAACACCAATGTTCGAAATGCTGAAACTGCAACATCTGATAACAGATAGGAGAAATATAGTGGGAATAATAGTAGAGTCCACCAAACGGTACCAGTAGCCCAAATAAGAACTTCTCCTAAAATAGTAAGCATCACAAACTTGTCGGCTCGTAGAAAACCAACACCTTCCTTCATCAGTCCAACATATTCAGATAGGGTCTTTTCTTCGTCAGTAGACTCATTCACACCCGGAAGATCACGAATTATTCGTAGCACCACAAAAGCAAGGAAAACACAAAATACAGCCTGGATGCGGAACACGAATTCTCTATTGTAGATAAGAGCAAGCCAGCTGCCAGGTAGTAAAACCAACGTGGACATCGCCTGGAATAACATGCCCACCTTTCCCATGAATACGCCGTACTGCTTTCTGTCCTTGTCATCGGGCATTGCAACACGATAGTTGTTATCAAACCAAGCATTAAATGCTCCAGATTCTTGAGAAGCTCCAAATCCCATCAATCCATAGATTAAGGCGAATACAAAGAAGGGAGTATCCACAGTAACCGTGGACGTGAGCCAAAACGCAACAGCATAGCAAAGTAAAGCAGACGCAATAACGAATCGTTGACCAATATGATCTCCCAATGCACCAGTAGGATAATCCAAAGCAGTCTGAATCACTAGTTGGAGAATGACCAGAAAGCCCACCAGGGTGAGACCTTTGTTGTAGTCACCACCCCCCAGAGATTCTGCAATCTGAATCATCCAAAAGGTAGTGCTAATCTGAAAAGAAGCTGCAAAAGCTGGTAGCATTACAGCCATAATCCTTGCTAACTTAATACCTTCTGGAGAGGCGTCTTCTAATCCGAATATACGTTCAATAACAGTCATCAGATTGTACTCCAATTATCTTGGGAAAGTAGTTTATTTGTTTACTCTATTCAAACCGATTTCTCAGAGTAGCCGAGCTGATACAAATCAAGTAGTCATATCAGGATAAATACTTGCCAAGTAGTTTGCTTCGCATGTTCAAACTCCAATAAGTATTGTTATACCATACTATGTACGCACAATGGTGTGATTAGCAAAACTTTCATAAGTGAGGTCTCAAGACAATTACTAGATGGTCTGTGCAGTTCATATGGAACTGTACGAAGACCTGAATTTGTGGGGCGAAACCTCTCTCAATATCTTCCTTCGCTCCACTCTTTTTATCCAATTCATACAGAGTGGAAAATCAGTTGATTTTATCAAGCTCTATCGTGGTGTTTCAGTTATGATAATCCGAATAAATCTAAGAGGTCCAATAGCACGGAATTTGGATTCAGGAGAAATTTTCTTTGAGTTGAAACAAGATAGTCGGATAAGAGACGCCCTCGTGTACGTGATTACAGAGAAAGAACTAGAAAATGTTTGGGGTTCTGTAGAGGAAATGAATCAAGAAACAATGATTCTCCACAACGAAGTGGATATTTCACTTTTGGAGGGGTTAGATACACCGCTCTCTGACAAGGATACACTAACAATATTGCCTTTAATTCATGGAGGTCATACTAATTCGGCACCAGCATGAATAGCTTTGATATCTATTTCCAAGGCTTTTCCCTTGAACATATCGCCAAGAGACTTTTCCAATGCATCCATCGTCATGACTTTTGATTTTTTGACAAGAGCTCCAAGCATCACCATGTTAGATACCAAACGGAGGCCTAGATTATCCGCAGTTTGCATTGCTGGAATTTTAATGACTTCAAAATCGACAAGCCCCCCATCATCGACGAGGTCAGGGTCAATTATGACTACACTTCCCTTCTTTGCATCCTTGAGATACATGTCTAACGCTTTCTGGGACATAGCTATGAAATAGTCAGACTTCCTGACTTTCGGATAGCGTATCTTGTCTGTGCTAATGATTACCTCACTCTTTGCAGCAGTACCTCTTGCTTCAGACCCATAACTCTGTGTTTGTACTGCATCAAGTCCTCCATGCGTGACAGCCGCATTTCCCAGTACCACACCAGCAAGAACTACACCCATTCCACCAGTCCCTGCAATACGAATTTCAGTTCTCATTTCATCCCCTCATATACGTGCTTTCATTTTCTCGACCGATTCTAGAAAAGACGGCTCATCTCGGTCTGCGAATACACCCAAATCAAGAAGTTCTCTTGTAGGCACACGGTGACCTAATGGTTCATCCTTCTTTCGTATTGGTAGTTTTTTCATCCATCTGATGATGTCAACAGCGTCGCCAGACTTGGTACGCCGACCATAAGCAGTTGGACATTGAGATAGCATTTCAATAAAGGAGAATCCTCTTCTCTGTAATGCAGTTCGAATTGCTCGAGATGCAGGTATTGGATGTGCAGTAGTCCAACGCGCTACATAGTTAGCACCAGCTGCAGCAACCAAACGAGCTAAATCAAATGGTCGTTCAGGATTACCAAAAGGACTGGTCGTCGTTCTATCACCAGTAAAAGTTGTTGGACCAACTTGTCCACCAGTCATCCCGTATATCCAATTGTTTGCACAAATGACAGTAAGGTCCATGTTTCGACGAGCTGCATGAATAAGATGATTCCCACCAATAGCAGCTAAATCTCCATCACCACTGATCACAACCACTTCTAACTTCGGATTAGCGGCCTTCAGACCCGTTGCATATGCCACTGCTCTGCCGTGGGTGGTATGCAAAGTGTCTGCTTTGAAGTGAGGTGAAGTTATCCATGCACCACAGCCAATTCCTGAAACAAAGGAGAACTTTTGTAAATCCGTATGCCCAAGGTCCGCTACTGCCTTGAGGAAGCTGTTTGCAACAATGCCATTTCCACACCCAGGACAAAAGGGCGATGGAAGGGCTTCTTCTCTAAGGAACTGACGAGAAAAGTGAATTTGTGACTCTGCCAACTGTACCATCTCACTAACGATGTGTTCATCGCTACGCTTGAGGTTATTATATACTTCTCAGGCGGCAAAGTGCCAAACACATCACCACCGTTTATGACAGAGAGCATGACTTTTAAACCAACAAGTTAGCGGCGAGTCATCATACTTACTATCAATAGGTGAAACAAGAATGTCAGATGTCGCAGCAATGAGAGCTTTTAACCGAGAATTGGCAGCCGTTGTTGGTGCTACGGTAAACGTCAGTACCTCAGACGGAAAATCATACACCGGTACTCTGAAAGGTATCGATCAAACTTCACTTAGTATCGTCCTATCTGAAGTCCTAAGCGAAGAGGGAGATATTCCCAAAATCTTCATTTATGGCTCCAGTATCATCTCCTTCTCCGTCGCAGAGAAAGAAGTCAGTCTTGAAGGTCTTGCCAGAGAACTTGAAAAGCAATTTCCTCCTGGGGGAGTGCGCTACTATTCAGACACGCAGGTGATTGTGGTCATGAACAAAATTCGCGTTAGCACAGAAGGCGTAGAAGGCTCAGGTCCGTTGTACGAACGCGTGGCAACAATAGCAGAAGACTGGATGAAGGACAGAGGAATACTCTAGTTCGAAACAGACGGCAACTATGAAAGAGTGAAACGGTCACAAGACTGAGATATTAGTCGAAAGTAGGTCTGCGACACCTACAACACCTATTGTGACAGAATGTGAGCATTTTGATTTAGAGTAGTCGTCTGAGACCTAGCTCATCAAGTTTCTTTTTACTCTCTTCTGGTTCTGCTTTCTCAGGGCGGGACATCCGCTTCTCCAAAGGTTTGAGACGTTCTTCCCAAGTTTCACGAGAACGAGAGGGTAATTTTCCAAGGGCACGAAAGTCAGCCTTGATTCTCCGAGGGTCCAATGTTCCAGCGGAGGAGCTTTGTGGGGTCTTTGGTAGACGCCGAGATGTCGGGTCAAGTATTCCGAGTTCTGAAAGTCGTTTATGTCGACTAGGAGATTTAGTTTCTTCTTTTGAACGGGGTAGAAGCTGGGGGCTTTTGACACCGGTAAGGATTAACATGACACGTAGCATGCCATTCAATCGAGGCTCCACACGAGCACCCCAAATAACATTGGCATTGGTACTCATTTTTTCTGATACCTTCTCACCAACACTATTTGCTTCAGACAGGCTCATATCAGGGCCACCAGTGATGTGAATGAGTGCGCCAGTTGCACCAGTCCATTCCACTTCAAGAAGGGGGCTGTTCAATGCATTCTTAATTGCCTCTTCAGCTCTATCAGGACCTGTAGCTTCACCCAATCCAACTAGTGCCACACCGCCATTACAGATGATGGTACGTACATCAGCATAATCGAGATTGATTAGACTGGGCATAGTGATGGTTTCTGTGATACCCTTGACCATTCCAGCTAACACCTCATCTGCAACTCCAAAGGCCTCTTCGATGGGGAGATCAGGTACCAACTCCATAAGCTTCTGATTATCAATTACCACAACGGTATCGGCATTGGCTTGAAGCCTGGCCAAACCTGCTTTTGCTTTATCAATACGGGTTCGCTCCAAGGCAAAAGGCATGGTCACCACGCCTACAACAATGGCGTCATTTCGTTTAGCAATCTCCGCAACAACTGGAGCGCTACCGGTACCAGTACCGCCACCCATACCACAGGCAATGAATACAAGGTCAGCATCACGGAGAAGTTCTGTCAGCTGCATGGTTGACTCTTCGGCTGCTGCTTGGCCAACATGAGGATATCCACCAGCACCAAGGCCACGAGTGATTTTCTCACCAATCAAGAGTTTTCTATGAGCAGTAGTGACAGCTAGATGTTGACGATCGGTGTTGATAGCTAGACATTCCGCACCCTGTATACCGATAGTCATGAGTCTTTTGATGGTGTTATTACCAGCACCGCCACAACCTACAACAACAATTCTTGCTTGACCGATATCTCTAGTTGTAGATGCGCTACGCTCTCCACGACTGTGTTCTCTTGCAGCTTCAATGAATGATTTCAATGCGAGGTTACTCCGTCACTTGTGTTGGTGTAAGAGGGGTATTTCCCCAGAGTTCTAGCTTTAGCAGGTCTCTAATTGCAATCCTAATCGCTTCTGACCGATTGGGATAGAAGCCTCTATCAATGAGGCACTGAATGTCTTCGAGAATTTTTTCAGGAAGATGTATAGCTATCAGGGGCATGGACAATCCTCTAATAGAGAAACATCTTACCTAGATTTGTAGTTGTGTAATACGTGGAAGTAGGTCTAGGTTACACACGGTTGTAGAAACTTATGTCATAATGTCTGGAATGAATGAATCACTCCTGATGAACTATCTGAAAAAATTTGCTTAGCACTAGCTGAAGCGAATACACAGAACGCTCGTGTTCAGTAATGCTCATTATGATTAGAAAGATAATCAAAATGCAGGATATCTTTTGACGGTTTCCTATGGCACATCAGAAATGCCGTATTTCATAACTAAATGAGCTGCGTTGGAAAATGAAAAAAGAAAAGATAGGAAGAGAGGATATCCTCCCTTCGTAGATTATTTCTTCCGACCAGTACGTCTAGCAGCAATATTGCCGACTTTTCGACCAGGTGGTGCATCTCGGGACACTGTAGTAGGTCTACCAGGAGATTGGTGAGAACCTCCACCATGTGGATGAGAAACAGCAGCCATTGCGGCACCGCGAACCACAGGCCATTTTCGTGCTTTGGGACGAGTGTGATGCCAGACATCACCAGCCTTCAAAAATGGTTTTTCAGGTCTTCCTCCGCCAGCAACAATACCAATAGTGGCTCTGCATCGAGGACTAAATCGCTTCAATGTGCCACTGGGAAGTCGTACAATCGCGATTTTTTCGTCAATAGTGACAATTGTTCCAGCAAGACCAGAAGATCGAATGAATCGACCTCCGTCACCAGGTTTTCCTTCCACGTTGTAGATAGGAGTTCCTTCAGGGATATACTCAAGCATCAGTGTGTTCCCATTAGCAAGAGTAGCATCATCACCACATTCTACAACTTGACCAATCATGATTCCTTCTGGTGCAATCATATAATGAGGCCGCTTCTCGCCTTCGTAGCGAACCTCTGCAAGAGGTGCACCACGACCAGCCTCATGATAGAGATTGGTCACAGTACCAATATAGGTCTTATCGGGCTGCCATTTGGGATGTCTTGCAGGTGCAATCTTTTTGTGGCTTGGAGACCGCCATTGTGAGCTGCCTCTGCCTTTCCTTTGAACCAGTATGCGTCTACCCATTTGTAAGCCTCCTAGAATATTCCTAGATTGGTTGCGACTTCGCCGGCACTGTATTCTGGTGCCAATCGCACAAATGCCTTCTTTTTACCATCAGGCATTATTAGTGTATTCACCTTCACAACAACTACATCGTACAGAGATTCAACAGCCCATCGAATCATGTTCTTGTTTGCATGCAATGCGACATAGAAGGTCAGTTTGTTGTGATTGTCAACAGCCTCAAGACTGGCTTCAGTCACAACAGGTCTAATGATTATTTCATTTGGATCTCTCATTACATTGCACCTCACATGAATAGTTTCTCCGATTCGAGCCTCTCTATTGCAGACTCAGTCCAAATTACTAACCGGCCAGGATGTGTTCCTGGAGCAAGTAATTCTGCATTAAGCCCATGCACTTCAGTAACATCAACACCTGGAAGATTTCGTGCAGCTAGACCAATTCCCTTATCTTCCCCAACAACAATTAGAAACGACTTGGTCTTTTTCAGTTTTCTGCCGCGCATCTTACCTTTTCCAGATCTAACTCGTCTGCCTTTGATTGCACGCATAAGATCTGATTCTAAACCGAGTGCAGTGACAACTTCGCGAACTGCCTTTGTAGTGGTAAGAGTTTCGAGTTTATCACTAACAACCAGTGGTAAGCTAGGAACTGATTCAACTTTGTGACCTCGTTCAGTCACTCTATCTTTGTCACCAGTAGCAGCAATTGCGGAACGAATTGCAAGGCGACGTTCCTTTTTGTTTATCCTTTCAACGATTACCTTTCGAGCTTCAGGAGGATGAGCTACTCTACCTCCAACAGTTCCAGGAGCGAAAGCTGCTTTGTTTGCTGCGGGAGTGCCACTACCTTTGACACGAGGCATCCTTGAACGGCCATGTCCAGTTTGCCAACTCTGAGCTGTGTTTCGTTTCCCAGCTAACGGGTCAACACCATGAGGTTGACGGCTGTAACTCTGTACTGAGAGTACTGCTCGCTTAATCACATCAGGACGGTAGGGAGTATCAAATTGTTCGGGTAGTGTGATGGCCTTTCCAGCCTTCCCCTTTAACGAATATGTTTTTACACTTGCCATTAATCTTCAACCTCCACTATTGCTTTGAGGTGGTACTGATGTAACTCACCGGAGTGGGTTTACCAGTGTGTCCCTTCTTAGGACGGATTGCGAATCTTAGACGAACAGGTCTCTTAACTGGACCAGGTACAGATCCTTGTAGCATCACATAGTCGCCACGAATTACTCCATAATTGACAAAACCACCAGCAGGGGTAATCTCTTCACCTCGTTCACCCAGCTTCACAATTTCATTATTGAAATTGGTACGAGTATGATAACCCGTCTGACCAGGACGAGGAACAGTATATCGGATGTTTGTAGGTGACCAAGGACCAATACAACCAACACCACGTTTAGTTTTTCGTGATTTGTGCTGGAGAATCCTTACACCCCAACGACGAACAGGGCCTTGAAAGCCGTGACCCTTTGTAACAGCAATCGTGTCTATGAGGCTTCCCTCTTCCAATATATCAGCAACTCGAAGGTCAGAACCAAGTATGCTCTTTGCATACTCGAAAGCATCTTGAATCGTGGATGCTCCGACCTTGTATTCCATAATATCCGGCTTCTTCTTTGCAATACCAGCAAGTCTTGGCTGAGTATGAATCAATACACGAATCTCAACAAGATTTTCGAGTTTGTCTTCTAATTCCTGCATCTTCGCATCAAAATCATATCCTTTAGGTAGGGGCATTGCACGTCTGAGATCCTCTGAAAGGTTCTCAGCAAGTACCTCTGTTGCTATTCTATTCCCATAGGGAGATGTTTCATAACCGCGAATAGCAAAAGGACGAATAGGAGGAGTATCGATAACCGTTACTGGAACAACACGCTCTTGTCCTTTGAAAGGACTATCACTATGCGTTTCTGTGATGACTGCATGAGTCATTCCAGCTTTATACCCACAAAATCCTAAGAGTGTGGGGTCTCCATCATATTGGGGCCAATTCTTGATTCTTGGTACGAATTTAGAAGCTCTACCGCGCGGTAAGTAAGCTAGACTACCGCGTTTTGGCGCATGTTTCTTTCTACGTGCCATTAACAACACCTTGTAGTTTTGCAGCTCAACCTGTAATGGTAGGCTATTCGTACTACAGAACGCGCCAGCTTTGACTTTCCTTTTAACAATTGTCCTATGTCCAGAATCACAAGGCCTAGAACCGCTTCTGAAGAGTTCTTCCAATTATCTCATCTTGTAAATCAGGACCGATATTCACGAAGTAATCACTATATCCAGCGACACGAACAATGAGGTCACAATATTGAGAGGGGTTTTGTTGTGCATCAACAAGTGTTTCAGTATCGATAACATTGAACTGAATATGATGACCGCCCATTTTGAAGAATCCCCGAATGAGATGAAGAAGCTTTAACCTTCCTTCCTCGCGAATGAGAAGATCTGGCATCAATTTTTGATTTAGAAGTGTTCCACCTGTTTTCGTATGGTCCATTTTCGCAACTGACTTCACAACTGCTGTTGGGCCCATAGTGTCAGCACCTGGACTTGGAGAAATACCATCAGAAAGAGGTTGGCCTGAAACTCGCCCATTAGGAGTAGCACCAGTAACTTCTCCAAAATATATATGAACTGTAGTAGGCAGAAGATTGACCCTATATTCACCACCTTTTGTGTTTGGTTTGCCATCAACCACATCAAAATATGCATTAAATGCTTCAACAGCTATACAATCTGCATAGTCATCATCATTTCCATATTTCGGAGTCTTTTGCAGTAACTTTTGTCGTAGAACTTCATGATTTGAAAAATTTGTTTTCAATGCGGAAACAAACTCAGTCAACGATATGCTCTTTTTGTCGAACACATGATATTTCAAAGCAACAAGAGAGTCAGCCAATGTGCCAAGTCCGACTCCTTGAATGTATGTGCTATTATATCTAGGCCCTCCATTATGGTAATCTTTTCCCTTTTCAATACAGTCATCAAAGAGTAAGGACATAAATGGGGCAGGCATGTAGGTCGCATAGAGGCGTTCAATGATATTGTTGCCTTCTATCTTCAGATTAACAAAATACTCCAACTGTTTTCGGTAGGCCTCTATTAAATCTGAGAAAGTTTGAAACTCGTGTGGGTCACCAGTCTGAATGCCTACCATCTTACCAGTACGGATATCTACTCCATTATTCAAGGTTATTTCCAAGATTTTCGGCCAGTTGCAATAGCCAGTGAGAATGCAACTTTCTTTTCCAAATGCGCTGATGGTTACACATCCACTTGGTCCACCGTTGAGAGCATCCTCCATGGATTTTCCGGCACGGAGAAATTCCTGTAATATCACATCGGTATTGAATACAGATGGCTGTCCAAATCCTTGTTTTATGACTTCGATTGCTCTCCTGAGAAATATGTCAGGATTCTTTTCACTTACTTGTACACAAACACTAGGCATAATCAAACGCATTTCTTCAAGAACATCGAGAATCATATAGGAAAGTTCGTTTACTCCATCCTCAGCTTCAGGAGTCAATCCACCAACGTTAATGAGGGCAAAATCTTGGTATGTGCCGCTTTGTTGTTCAGTTATGTCAACCTTAGGTGGTGCTGGTTGATTGTTGAACTTCACCCAGAAGCATCCTAAAAGTTCCTGTGCAAATTCTCGGTTCAAAACTCCTTCTTCTAAATCGCTTTCGAAAAAGGGAAACAGATTTTGGTCGAGTCTTCCAGGATTGAGCGAGTCCCAGACATTGAGTTCTATGGTTACTCCAAGATGCACAAACCAGTACATCTGAAGCGCCTCCCAGAAATTCCTTGGAGAATGTTCAGGAACATGATTACATATTTCTGCAATTCTCTCTAATTCGTTCTTTCTGGCTTTGTCTTGTTCCACCTTGGCTAATTCCAGCGCCTTCTTTGCATGACGTTTTGCAAAGATAATCAGAGCATCTGCCGTGATATTCATTGCCTTGAGTTCTTCACGCTTTTGTTTGGCTTCAGATTTCGTTTCTTGTTCTAATTCTTTCAACCGCTTTTGAATACGTTTCTTGAAGTGGATGAGTCCGTACCGATAGATCTTGTCATCAAGAATCGCATGTCCAGGAGCTCGTTGTTCCATAAACTCGGTGAACACTCCAGACTCGAATGCAGCTTTCCAATCTTTGGACATGCCCTCGAAGACTTTTTCCCTCATAGTGTGACCCTGCCAGAACGGAATGACAATATGTCGATATGTTTCTCTTGCCTGATCACTCACATGAAAAGGAGTACGCTCACGAGAAGAAGCAACATCAAGGTCTTCAACGGTATGACAACAAAGTTCAGGATAAGTTGGTGTTGCTCGAGGGGCTGATCCTCGTTCACCTACGATTAATTCACCATCTCCAATATAGATGGTCTTATGCTCAAGAATATACTTGAAAGCTCTAGCTCGTGCTACTGGAGTAGATAGTAAATCAACAGATTCCTCCTGATAGAATTTGGTCAATAGTTCGGATCGTTCAGTGCAAATGTAAGGGGCAGTTGTTGTACTCAATTTGCGGAGCTTCTTTACTCGTTCGGAAATCAAGAGTCTTTCCTCAAGCATATTTTTGTAGCAAGAAATTGAAATATTCAAGATAAGTGTGGAGCAATCTTCGCTTTAAAATTATCATATAGCCCCAATTAATTCTAAATCTAATAGAACCCAGGTCGACTCATAAGCGAGCCAACTGAATTATTCAGAAGAGCCAGTCCAGCAAAGATTGCTTCTTCCAAACGAACAGTGGAAGTGCCCTGACCAGCAATGACATTTATCCAAAAATCAATGTTATCTTTCAGAGCCGAACGGTCCTTCTCAAGTATTTCACTCACTCCAGCATGAGGGCCACCAAACACAACCAACACATTTCCAGTTCCAGATACCGTAGATTTGAGATCGTCCTCAAGATGACTGAATAAGGGAGCGTTTCGAGACATAGCAATTCTCGTTACACCAAAAGAACCTTGTAGATGTCCAACTAAGTCAGACAGAGTTTCGACAACAAATCCCCAATATCTTTCAACATCCTCACGCTCCAGCGTACTAAGGCGAAGCGGAGATACTTCTTCTACACGAAAGAGGGAAGGGGTTCTCTCACTCACAGTATGGGGATATCGTATCAATTCGTTCAAGCCAATATCTATTCTGCCTTTACGAACTTGGATGCCCCAGCGAACCTCTCCAACCTCAAGTGTGTTATCCTCATTAAGAGGGTGACTTCGTGTCCTGAGAGGGGGCAGCATCCCAGCATATCGTAATGAGGGGGAATGTGCGAATACTCGTTTGCGGAGATACTGAGGGGTGTCCATGTACTGTAAGAGCCGAGTTAGGAGAATAGGATCACGACGATCTGAATGATTCAACCTTCCAGAGGTATAGACATATACTGTGTCCACACGAAAGACTGCAAGAGCTCTAGCAATAGTACCAACTTTCAAAGTCTTCTCTCGAAGACCAGAACAATCTGCAAGGGCCGTATCAGGGATAGCAACGCTTAGAGTCATCATTTTAACCTCATGGGATCATAAATCTAGAGTAAACCAAATGCGGGTCTGTTCAGGGGTTTCATCAATCTTCATTCCAGCATAGGTCATAGCCTTGACCTCAGTACGAGTGTCATGTTTATCATGATTGATTGATTCACCATATGCTCGACCATTCAGATGATACTCATCTTCAATCTGTTTAATATCGATGACCTCGAACCTTGAATAAAACATCCCTTCTATATCTATTAGAGCTATCAGTCGACCCACCCACTCTACAAGCAATTCCTGCAGGTCAATACCTTCAGCCTCTAGCTCAATTGTTTCACGAGGCTCTACGGTCGATGTATCCAAAATCACTTCATATGTTGCTAGACCTGCCTCAGCAAATGCTTCCTCCAACGTCGGAGCCCAGCACTCTACTATGATGTCTGCAGTGTGTTCGTGATACTTGAAACCTCGTGACATAATATTTCGCTCCATTGTTTGTGTCGCGACAAGAAGCTTAAAAGGAGTTCTCAATGAATCAAAATCGCATTCCCTTGTGAATGACACTCGCCGAGGTAGCCAAGCCCGGATTACGGCGCTGGTCTTGAATTCCCGTAGTCATACGCGTGACCAGTAAACCAGTTTCCAAATGGAAGCATGAGTTCGAATCTCATCCTCGGCGCCATCTCATTTAGCAGAAAATTTTTCCCTGAACATAACATATACAGACACATGCCATTTGCACAAACAGGAAATATACAAACATATTATGAGGTTAATGGACAAGGTCCGCCTCTAGTATTCATTCATGGAGCTGGTGCATCCCATGATATGTGGAGTCCACAAGTAGACTATTTCTCAGACAGATTCACGGTAATAACATATGATATCAGAGGGCATCAGCAGACAGAAGGTTCTGATGAAAAGTATACTTGTGAATTATATGCAGACGACCTGTATGCATTGATTCAACAATTAGAAACACCGAATCCAGTACTATGTGGTTTATCACTGGGAGGAATGATTGCTCAAGAATATGCTATAAAATATCCTGAACAATTAAGAGGATTGATTTTGGCTGATACTGCTGTAAGCTCAGCTTTGACGCTCTCAGACAAAATAACAAAAGCATTGTATCCTGCACGATTAGTAAAGTGGACTGTCAACCGGATGAGTAAAGAGAGATATGCCGAATGGTCCTTCAAGTTTTATGAGATGAATGAAGAGGTTCGCGAGTATCTAATTCAACAACAGCTGTTGATAGAAAAGGAGGAGTTAGTCAAACTCATAGATGCCATCTATTCATTTACACTTCTACCACTTGAAACTATAGAAGTACCAACACTGATATTATTAGGAGAGAATGAAAAAAAGGCAGTCTTCACACATGCTGAGAGGATGTTAGAATTACTGCCATATGCAAGAAAGGTAGTAATCCCAGATGCAGGACATGTTTCAAACCTTGAGAATGTAGAATTCTTCAATCGAGAGGTAGAGCAATTTCTTCAAGTTCATGACTTTGCTTCTACTGAAGGGCTCTAGCAAGGTATGGACCTTTATCTGAAAATCCAAGCTTGCGATAGTACTCCTTCACACCAATTCCACTATTTACCAAAATCTGGCGAGCATCAAAATCCTCTACGCCTATCTGATAGGCCGCATGCATCATCTTTTCACCAAGACCAAGATGTTGCCATGCATCCGGGTCGCGTTGACCAAGATCAACTACAGGCCCATAAACGCGAAGTTCGCGAATCACTACTGTTGAAGTATCTCGAATCTCAACTCTCATGGCATCATCACTTGGGTACCTAAGGCGGAGGAATCCAAATAGGATGTCAAGGTCAGGATGCTCATAAGACAGGAATATTTCAGTCCCATCACCAGCACGATAATCTCTACGAATAAGTTCAATTTGAGCTGGGTCAACCTCGGTATCGGAACGCATTTGAAAGTGGCCAATCTCACGATATCTGATGGTGGAATTTCGTAGTCCATTCTTCTTCATTTGCTGGTGAACTAATTCACGAAGGTGTCCTTTGTCTAGACCAGCCTCAATCTGATGAAGAGGGATGTCACGCTGCATACGTTGAATACGAACATACTCAGGCATTTTACTGACAGCTCTACTTACTAAAGATACAACTTGATCAGTTGACAGAGGTTCGTATTCACCACTAGTCCACCATTCATACAGTTTTGTGTTCTTTACAACAATGGTAGGATAGATTTTCAACATATCCGGGCAAAAACGAGAGTCTGTGAATAACTGTTCAAAAGTTTCGAGGTCCTGTTCCAAAGTGCTGCCAGGGAGTCCCGGCATCATATGATAACATACTTTCAAGCCACTGTCACGAATCTTCTTTGTTGCCCTTATGGTAGCAGCAGTATCATGTCCGCGTTGCACTTTTTCCAAAATGGTGTCTGAAAGAGTCTGTACCCCAATCTCAACACGAGTACCACCCATTTCAAGCATATCATCAATTGAGTCATCTGTTACCCAGTCGGGACGAGTTTCGAATGTTATTCCCACGTTTCGAATAATGGCAGTTTCATTGATTTGCTTAGCTTCAGTAAGTGAATTGCTTGACACTCCATTCATAGCATCCAGACAGTTCTTCACAAACCATTCTCTGTATTCTCGTTCTTTAGAGCACCAATCGCCACCCATCACAATCAATTCGACTTTTTGAACAGAATGGCCAATTGTAGTTAGTTGATTGAGGCGTTTTGTGACCTGTTTATATGGATCAAAATCGTTTTGGATACCCCTCATGGTAGCAGGTTCGTGGCCCGTATAGCTTTGAGGTACGTCAAAATCAGGACCACCTGGACAATAAGCACATTTTCCATGTGGACATGCAATTGGTTTAGTCATAGTAGCTACGACAGCAACTCCAGATACTGTTCGAACTGGCCGTTTCTGCATGATTGGAATAAGAATATCGAGCTCTTCAGGAATAGCAGCTTGGAGAACATCAGCATTTGATGGGACTCGAGAAGCACCATAGATTTTACACACCTGATTCTTGATACGATTAACTACACGTTTTGATAGAGTTTCTTCTGTATCTAGAAGTCTATCGATAATTTCACGATATAGTTGGTATTCTTCATCAAGAAGAGGCATAATGTTTCTCACAAGTATAGCAAATAAGTACCATACGGTATGGAAATGGTATTTTTTAAACTGTCCATTGGATAGCTTTTTATGACCACGTTTCGAATCTAACTATATAGAACGGAGGATAAACAATGCCAGGTTCACACGGATCACTTACAAAAGCAGGAAAAGTCCGAGAATCAACTCCAAAAGTAAAAGGGCGCGTACGACGCACACCTATTCCTCGAATTCGCAACAAGAGGAACTACCACAAGCGTTTTGTCCGCGGTCAGACCGTCGGAGTACGAAAATAACTCGGAATACTGAGCTCAGGTCAACGTGCATAGCGTTTGCCTGATTCTCATTATCTACACTTCTTTTTCACACCTGTTGAATCTCGCGCATAGAGACCAAATTCTGTTAGATTAGAGAGACCAGAACGATCAAACACTGGGCCTTCTAAACAGACAAGTGCTCCATTGGGATCCATAGCACATGTACCACAAATTCCGCACCCACATTTCATATATCGTTCTAGAGAAAATTGTAGACCGACATCATATTCTTTCAATATATCAAATAGTCCCGACATCATTAATTCGGGCCCACAAGCATAGACCATATCAAACTGATAATCAAGAAGAAGTTCTCTTGCAGCATCAGTCGCAAACCCCTTGAATCCTACAGATCCATCATCTGTCGCTATTCTAATCTCTAGATTCTCCTTAGAAGAAAAATCATAGACTAGTAAATCCTTTTTCGTTCTTGCAGCAACCAGAAGAACAACATGGGTTCCTTGTTCGATGAGACGCTTAGTTAGGAATCTAAGAGGTGCCATACCAATACCCCCACCAACAACCAGTGCTTCTTTGCTATCAAGGTTGAATGTTGAACCAAAGGGGCCTCTTATACCGATCCAATCACCAACATCAAACTTAGCTAGAGACCTGGTAGCAGTTCCAATAGGATGTATGTTGATACCCATAATAGGCGAATTCCAATATGAGATGCTCATTGGAATCTCATCAACACCAGGTACCCACACCATCAAAAATTGACCAGGACATACAGACTTGGATGTATGTGGAAATTCAAACTTCAAGGTGCAGATTGTATCGGTGTCCATTGTTTTCTCGGTTATCTTAACAGATGTTAGATTACCCATTAGATTCTCAATATCCATAATTATCGTCTCCCAGCCAACCCAACGAGTTCAGAGGGGAGTGAAAACCCCTTTTCTTTTGTGAACTTCAGAACACCACGTTTGATTGATGCAAAAACATCCATTCCACCCAGTACCGCACTGCCAATTTGAATTGCACTCGCACCGGCCATATGCATCTCTATCGCATCTTGCCATGTAGAGATACCACCCACTCCAATGATTGGGATGTCCAGAGCGTTATACAAATCATACACGCAACGGATTGCAACCGGCAAAATCGGAGGGCCTGAATATCCGCCAACAAGATTTCCAAGAACTGGACGATGTTGATAGATATCAATTCGCATTCCACGCAAAGTGTTAATTGCTACAACAGCATCAGCCCCAGCTTTTTCTGCTGCCAGTCCGACTTCTACAATATCTGATGCATTGGGAGTAATCTTTGCAAAAATTGGAAGGTCTGTTAAATCCCGCACTGTGTGCACATACTTGTAGGTAAGCTCGGGACTATGAGCAATCAGACCGATTTCAGCATGTGGACATGATAGATTGAGTTCGAAGGCATCAGGTTTCCCATCAAGTCCTTTTGTGACAACATTTCCAATTTCTTCAGGAGAGTTTCCAAAAACACTCAAAATGACAGGGATATCATCTTCTTTGAGCATTTTTACCTCCTCTACAAATGCATCTATTCCAGGATTTGTGAGACCAACTGCATTGACGAGTCCACCACGAGCTGAAACAAGAATAGGTCCTGAATGACCAATCCTAGGACTAGGGCCTATTGATTTTGTTACAACAGCATCAGCCCCTGAACGGATAACACGTTTCATTATGGATGCTGTCACGCCCAATATTCCAGATGCCAACCAATATCCTTCAATCTTCATGGCTAGACCTGCATCCATGCACAGTAACTGCAGTAATAAGCTCAATGGCTCAGCGAGATAGCGTCATACTTATCCGCTAGTACGTTTTCTGTTCATGATAGGGATAAAACATGCCAATCTACATTGGAATTGTACCAACCGGAATTTACGCTCTCGACAAAGAGGGTAAGATTATTGGAAAAAAAGAAATCTATCCCAATGTAGACCTTGCCATAGAAATGCTCAATGCAGCAAAGAGTGGAAATGCGATAGAAGACATCAAAGCATTTTCAGAGCAAATTAATACTATGGATGTAGATATTGTAATTGTCGAAAACAACATGTTTGCAAGATCACTGAAAAAACAAATTTCTCATGATATTCAGGTGGACGAGCATAGTGACCCAATAAAGTGGTTTAGGATGAATCTCGACGATTACATGAAAAAGGAAGTATCTGAGATAGACTTGCAACATCTTAGTGCATTCAAACGAGAGGTTGCTTTTGGAGTAGCAAAGGATGCAGTAAGTACGGCAAGTCAAGAAAAAGATATTCTGATAAAACAAGCAATAGATGGAATATCAGAAATTGACAAATCCATCAATATACTGACTATGCGACTCAGAGAGTGGTATTCAGTTCATCATCCGACACTTAGTGACCTTATTGAAGAGCCAGAAGTTTTTGTCAGCATACTCCAAACATGTGGTGGTCGAGATAATATTTCACAGGATAGTCTCAGAAGCATGGGACTCTCTGAAAAAATTGTACAAGAAACAATGACTCGCCTCAAGTATGATGTTGGAGCAGATGTAAGTGAATCTGACCTTGATACCATTCTTAGATTGAGTAAAAGCATAGAGGAACTATTTGTTACAAGAAATCATATTGAACGATACATTTCAGATTTAATGGAAGAGATTGCACCAAATATTAGTATGTTAGTGGGCCCAATGGTTGGGGCGCGATTGATTAGCCTTGCGGGGTCTTTAAAGGAACTAGCAAGAAAGCCCTCAAGCACAATCCAAATTCTTGGTGCAGAAAAAGCCCTGTTTCGGGCACTAAAAACGGGAGCAGATCCACCAAAACATGGGATAATATTCCGTGTGCCAGAGATTAGTACTTCACCATATTGGCAAAGAGGGAAAATAGCAAGAGCATTGGCAGGAAAAGTAGCATTGGGTGCAAAAGTAGATGCATATTCAGATAAGAAAATAGGAAAGGAATTGAAAGAAGAATTCCAAGCAAGATACAAAGAGATTCAAGAACAGTATCCCGATCCGCCAAAGAAGAAAACGTCCAAGAAGAAACCACGTAGAAGAAAAGGACGAAGGCGTAGAAAAGGAGGAAGATGATGATGCGGATTGAAAAACACAAGCATCCACATGTTTTCAGAGTCATTGAAAGGGAGCGAAAGTCATTAGCTACCAAATCGCTTGTAAAAGGGCAGACAGTATATGGAGAGAAGCTAGTAAAGGCGGATGATGGGGATTATCGAATCTGGTCTGCAAGGAGATCAAAATTGGGTGCTGCAATTCGAAAACGAATAAGAGAGATGCCAATTCAACCAGGTTCACGGGTTCTTTACCTAGGTGCTGCCTCAGGTACTACTGTTAGCCATGTGTCAGATATTGTTGGAAAGCAGGGTATAATATATGCAGTGGAATTCTCACCAAGAACTGCAAGAGACCTCATTAAACTCGCTCAGACTCGGAAGAACATAATTCCAATTGTTGAAGATGCAAGACATCCAACACGATATTCAAGTCTAGTGACCGGACCGATTGATGTTGTATATCAAGATGTAGCTCAAGCAGATCAAGCACGAATCCTACTTCAAAACGTTCAAGCATTCAGCTCATTCGGAACTTGGGCAATGCTAGCAATTAAAGCTAGAAGTATAGACTCAACTTCACGTGTCAAAGACATCTACGAGAATGAAATCAAGACTCTTACAGAGGGTGGTCTTGAATTGGTAGAGAAAATTCGTTTGGACCCATTAGAGAAAGACCATGCAATGGTCGTTTGTAGAGTAGGAGAATACATTTCATGACATTCTTCATTGAACGAAGAATCGAGAAAGAAATTGATAAAATCAACGACCATCTCCCAGAGAAACGATATAGTCTATCTGAGATTACTAGTATGGAAAAACCAGGTTTTCCAACAAGAGGTGGAGAGTTTTCAGCAATTCGTAAAGAAGAGTTAGATATTCTTATCAAACAAGTCCCAAAAAGATATCATACTGAAATAATGCTTCCAATCATCATTCTGAGGAGAGTAGATCAAGGCCCTGGAGTATATTCCATCGCAGGAGGAAAAACGGAGCTGTTTTTGGTTGGTCGATTGATAGGATATGTAGACCTAGACTGGAATCAATTTCATCAATGGCAACAGATTGACCATTTAGCAAGGCCGCAAGTGCAGAAAATTAGATCTATTCTAAAATCTACCACTACCGTAGGTTTTACATCAACTAATGAATAGAACAGATATACATTCAGAAATCTTGAAAAACTTCAACACGTATGATATAAGCGGCGATTAGTATGACAAAAGCACGATCTAAACTCTTGGAGGAAGTTTCAATATCACTACAGGAGGCTGGATTTGATTTATCATCTCAATGTGATGTAAGACCAAGTTGTTTTGACCTAGTCGCTAGAAAAGACGAACGTCTCATTTTAGTCAAAGTTCTTGCAAACATCGATTCCCTATCTCGTGAAGACGCTATGGCACTCCACACAGTTGCACATTTCTTTGGTGCAACACCATTGATCGTTGGTATGAAAACAAGAAGAGGTCCATTAGACTCAGGAGTGGTATACAAAAGGTATGGAGTATCTACTATTGCCCCTCATAGTCTAAAGACAGTCATTGCAGAGCAGCAATTACCTCGTGAGTTTATTCAAAGGGGAGGCAGGTTCGTTGCTATTGACGGTGCAAAATTGAAAGAAGTCAGGATTCAACATAAACTTTCCCAAGAAGATTTAGCACAGTGCGTTCAGGTATCAGCTCGAGCAATCTTAGCGTATGAGAAGGATGAAATGGATGTAAGCTCAGATATCGCAGAACAACTTGAAGAAGTCCTTGAAACAGACCTAGTCATACCTATTGATGTATTGAGTGAGAGTCCAAAAACATTACATCAGTTCCAAAACCCCCAACAGATTCCAGACTTAGAGAGAAGAGTAAACGAATTCTTTGATAGGATTGGCATGAGAGTTCTATGGACAGACAGAGCTCCATTTCATGTTGCCGCCAAAGAAGACGGCCCCCCAGTAATATCTGGTGTAGGTTCATTAAAGAGCTGGGGGCTTAAGAAACGAGTAGAAATTTTGAAGAGTGTATCAAAAGTCACCGAATCCAATGCGGTCATAATCGTTGAAGAGGGAAAAGCGAAAGACCGAGTTTCGGATTTACCAGTTATTCGACAGCTCGAACTTGAAGAAATTGAGAGATCACGAGACCTCAAAAAGATAATTGAAGAACGAGCTGGTTGATTCATAAGTCCAATATGGTCTGTTTTGTTTCGAGTTCAGCAACGATTCGTTTCACTGATTCCCAACTTCTGCGAATAATTGGAGGAATTGGTTCTTTTGAGATAACTAGTTCGCGTACAAAGCTCACAGTTCTTTCATCGGAGGGATAGCCAGAACCGAAATCACCATATTGTTCATGAAATTGGCTAATCATCCTGTCTCGCTCTACCTTAGCGATGATTGATGCTGCCGACACGATTGGATATTTAGTATCAGCTTTATGTTCGGACACTATTTTGCATCCCTCGTTCCATAGCCCACTTCGGGTTCCTATAGAATCACCAAATCGTTTTGCTTTTACATCCGCTGCATCCACATAAGCAACAAGGGGACGGAGAACCTGTAAAATTTCAATGAATTTCCGAATCTCAAGTTCATTTAATGAAACACCGCGAGCCCTATGTTCATCAATTTCTGAAGCAGAAATGTAACGAGTACAAATACGTGTGGCATGTGATTCTATGAGTTCAGCATATTCTTGCCTGCGTGTTGGACTAAGAGTTTTTGAATCACGCAGACCTAATGAAGGCAGATTCTTCAAAGATACATCGTCAAAAAGAACTCCACACACTACCAAAGGTCCAATCATGGGCCCTCTTCCGGCCTCATCAACTCCAACAGTTCCAAATAAAGAAGGACCGACTGGACACATAATCACTTTATCATGACTGACACTTATTAGATTCTCGTATTATTGATCGGTAGAACTAGGCACAATACGAAAGCTTCATATCTGCACACCAGTATCACATCAAATACTGGTCCTAGACCAGAAGCATATGAAAACGGGGCGGTGGCCTAGTCAACAATATGGATTCTCCATGTTGCCTAGAACGGTATGGCGACGGGCTCCAGATCTAGGCTCGTTTCGAGTCTAAAGACACGGGGTCAAATCTGACCGTCGCATGGCGATACTCGTCGACCGTGAGAATCATCCTCGTTTAGAGGTTGGTCACGAATTCAAATCTCACTCGCCCCACCATATGATTCATCCCAATTTTGTGACCCGCAACTGTCACCACATTATAGAGTTACAGGATGTAACAAAATGCGTTAAATGAATTCTTTATCAATGAAAATGACTAATATCTACAAGACGGAGATAGCTGGTGATGAACCCGAACAGATGGCTCATAGGAATAGTTTTTGGGATTATGATGGTGTCGATGATTGTCACACCATCTGTAATGGCTGCAGAAAACGATGGCAGTAAAAAGATATCCCCAAAGCTTCAGACTTTTGAAATTGATGCGTTTACTTACAGAATATCCTTTCAGCTTTCAGATGGGATAGAAATCTTTCTGCTAAGATGCTCATTTAAAACTCTGTACTTGTATCAACACCATCATCCAACAGTTTCAAAACACTACTTCCAATCGTATGTCGGGTTTTACTTCGGAAAGTCCCCTCTCGGAAGGTCACTTGTTAGCTCGATTGATGTAACTAATCTTGCTTTTTATCCACAATGGATTGATAGCCGAGGAGACCCCCACAATATGCTGGGTGAAACTCCCGCATTTGCAATCAATGGAAAAATCCGAGACGGACAACTTTCAGGAAATTTCCAGCTGATAGACCCGTATGCATCATCAAGATATTTGCTGCAATTTGGAGGTACTTTTGAATTCAAAGGTCTCGTCATCACATTAGCAGAGGGAACCAAGTATAATCTCACAGAAAATACCATTCACATCGAAATTGTCAAGGAATTCAATGAATATAATCCAAATGAACCAGACATAGCCTCTGGAAATATTGCTCATGATAGCTTTGCAAACTATGCATATCTAACCATAGAAGGTCCAACGCCACTTCTTCAATTGCTTGATCTAGTAGTTCTTATTTCAGCTGTCAGTCTTGTACTAGTTAGCATCTCACTTTTCATCCTCTGGTTTAAAGGAAGAATAGACCTACCAATGTTGAAAAGAGTCGCCTCACCATCCCAACAATAGGCTCCAAATCCGGTTCCCCTAGAGCAACCTTTAAATTTCAATCGTGAAACAATTCGTCTTGATGGCGGTCATAGTTCCCCGTAATCACCTGCCCTCATCAGAACGCAGAAGTTAAGACGGGGCTACGTTGTGGCAAATGTGCGGTGCGCGAGCCCGTGACAAGGCCACAAACTGCCACATTTTCATTCTTCAAATAACAAAGATCACACAAATACACGCCCGCAACCCGTGTATAGATAGTTAGCCTTAAAGCGAAATTATAGATTTGAGCTCTCATGCAATTCGGAGCAGAACCCAATGAGTTCAGTTGGATAATCAACTTAGCATTCTTTGCATTTATCATGATATTCAGCCTCTATGGACAGAAAATTCAGATGTGGCAATGGCTGAAACAGATTGAATTAGGTCTAATTGAACTGAAGAAGATGGCATTGGAATCAAGACAGACCGCGATTGACACGTTCAAGATTTATGGACGTGAGGAAGAATACGTCGCGAAGGAGATTGATCGCTGGAGTGACTTTTTCACAATTATGCCAGTAGACCTTGATCCAGCAGGAGTTTTACAACGTATCGACCACTTATTCGAACAAAGAAGTGACCGGTTCAAAGAGTTCGTAGGCCAGTTAGCTCCAGAAGCAACAGATAGTGAGAAGCTATCACTCGAAAATACACTAGAGGTTGCTCAAGTTCTAGGACTCATATTCCGAGTTGTCAGGCATTTCTATATCCTAGGAAAGAAGACTGGAAGTACCATAATGGTCATGCAAATTCAGATGCAGCTCCCCGAGTTACTTCGTTTAGCTAAAGCATATCACGGTGCAATCGATGCTTTTGCTGAGGGAAAACCCATTGGGGATGCCATTGGGCCTCTTGTTGTGACCAAATTTGCCCGAGAACATGGTGCTACCGCAGATAGCTATATCCCAGAGATAACACGAGAGGTGGGATATTACGAAGTTGAATTTGAAGGGAGGACAATCTATGCAATTCGCGCTTCTGGGCCTGGAGGAACCGTTGGAAAACCTGGCTTTGCAGTTAAGAAAATGGTGGAGCAAAAATCTGGCAAGATCACGCGTATAATCACCGTTGACGCAGCTCTGAAGCTAGAAGGAGAAAAAATGGGACGTGTCGCAGAGGGAACTGGAGCAGCCATAGGAGATATAGGTCCTGAGAAACATGCTATTGAACAAACTGCTACCGACCACGGAATCGGTATCGAAGCCATAGTAATCAAAGAGAATGAAGAAGTAGCTGTAGGAGTAATGGATAAGCGAGTCCTTGATGCGGTTCCAGAAGTTATAGAGAGAATTGAAGCATCTATTAGAAACAGAACGAAGCAGGGAGATCATGTTATTCTCGCAGGAATAGGTAACACGATCGGTATAGGGCTTTGAGGTGAATGAATTGGGATTAGTATCTAAAATAATTGGTTTTCTTATTGCAGCAGCTGGAGGATTTCTCATCTACTGGGGGTCTCTTCCGGGAATGGAAGCATGGTCGATGATTTTGTTCTTAGTAGGAATTACTGTCGTAGCAATCGGTTCAAGCTTACTCTTTGCAGGAAGAGGACAAGAGGAACCAGAGCCAGAACCACCAACTGTGACCGAGTTGCAATGCCAAGAACAAGACTGTGATTTCAAGGAGATAAGAGATTTCAAGAAAGGAGATTTCATTCTTAAAGAAGTGGAACAAGAATGTCCAAAATGTCAAGGACTAATGATGATAGAGGGAATATACATAGTCAGAAAAGAGGAGGAGACCCCTCAATTCTGACTCTATTCTGTCAGAATAATTGTTTCATCTTCACTAATGAAGACCGTATGTTCTGATTGACTTGACGGTCTTCCCTTCTTTGTTATTTGAACGGGATATTTTTCGAGGTATTTGTGTTTGATTAGCTCTAATAACGATTGAAAGATATCGATGTCCTTCGATTTTGTCCCAATCCATCGAGATGTAAATGGAAAGGGCCCATATTGTTTTCTGAGATGTAATCGAAGTTTTTCAGTTTCTCCAGTCAGAGGTTCATCCTTAGGAATATTGGAAAAAATATAGATCAAATCACTATCTATTACAGATCCAACTCCATTTGTTGCATATGGTTCTATGGCATAGCACTCGCCAATCTCCACAGTTTCGGATGTTCTCGTCTTAACATTGGGAACAGATTTGCCTGCATGAAGTCGGTATCGTTCTATACTATGCCCAAACAGGTTCTTAATTGGTTTGAGTCCATATGTTTTAATGACTTTTTCAATAACCTTTCCAATCTCGCCTAAGGAGGTTCCTGGACGCATTACTCGAATAGCCTCTTGTAATGCATCATCCGTAGCGATGGCAAACCCTTCCAAATCACCACTCAAATCAATTGTTCTAGCCGTGTCTACAATGTATCCCTCGACATGGACACCAATATCCACCTTTACCATAGCATCAGGAGAAAGTACTGTTGGATCTCCAATAGGAGAGGTATAATGAGCGGTATAATGATTTTGACTAATAGTGCAGGGAAATGCAGGTTGGCCACCATATTCCAAGATTTTCTTCTCTGCTAACGTGCAAAGAGTGAATATCTTACTTTCGGGTTCAAGAATAGCACAAATCTCATCACGAACACGAGCTGCAATTTTTCCAGCTTTGACATGGGAAGGGTGGGGTTTCGAAGTCAAGTAATACACCAATTCTAACCATGTGAAATGATACTTAAGATATTCCTTAGGCGCGAATCTAGTTTCTTCTAGTAGTCACAATAGCTCCGTCAGATCCAACAAAAACAGAATGTTCTGCTTGGCCAACCATTCCTTGCTTTCCTTCTAAGAGAACCGGATAAGAGTGGATTACACCGGACCGAACCAAGGTTCGCAGAACAGATCCAAGGTCAATATTTTCAACCATGCCAAATAACCACCGAGATGCCCAAGGGAGACTTCCAAACTTGCGTCGAGCAATGTTACGAACTCGTGTGGAGATGGCATCCAATTTTTTCTTACTTGAAAGATTGTTAGAAAAAATGTATGCAAATCTATCATTGCGAATAGTGCCATTGCCATCAGTGGAAAAAGGTTCTATCGCATAACACTCGCCCAACATCATTTTTTCAGAAGAACGTGTAGACACGTTTGGCACGTTCTTACCAGCATGAAGTATACCACGACGAAGTTGATGACCTGAAAGCTGATGGACTGGCTTCAAACCATAAGATTTGATTCTCTTTTCAATAACTGAACCAATATCACCAAGCCGAACCCCTGGGCGAACCATAGAAATGGCTTCTTTCAATGCATCTTCTGCAGCCAATTTGAACTTCTCGTATGAGCCATCAAGATCCACTGTAAGTGCAGTATCGGATAGATATCCATTTACACTGACTCCAAGATCAATTTTGACAAGTCCTTTTTCGGGAAAAATTTTGGTGTCACCATATGGACTTGTATAATGTGCAGCCTCTTGATTTATTGAAATATTACAGGGAAAAGCGGGTCTACACCCCTTCCCGCCATATTCCAAGATTTTCTTCTCTGCCAATGTGCAAATGCGTAATACTTTTTCTCCAGCTTTTATGTGATGCACTATATCATTCATTACGCGCGCTGCTATTTTGCCAGCAATTACAAAATCAGGATGTGGAGTCCCTGTCATAATGACCACAAATTGAACGAAACATCCTTTGACTTAAGCAGTTCTATTGTGACTGGCGAAAAATAGAAGAATGATATAATACTATATCAAGAATAGGAAGAATTCAAGATGAAGATTACATATTTAGGCCACGCATCATTTAAGATTGAAGGAGATGGAAAGACCATCTTTGTAGATCCTTGGCTAACAGGGCCGAAATCTACTACGAGTATAGATAAAGTTGACAAGGCAGATATAGTTCTTGTTACTCACGACCACGGCGATCATGGATATGCAGAGGCAATTAAGATTTGCAAAAAGACGGGGGCAACTTTTGTAGCAATAAATGAACTTGGAATAAAAGCAAAAGATGAGGGAGTGTCGAATGTTCACACGCTTAATATAGGTGGTAGTGTGATGATAGAAGATGTTGTTGTGACGCTCGTTCAGGCATTCCATTCAAGCGCAAAAGGAGGACCCACTGGATTCATTGTGAAATTCCCAAGTGGAACATTCTATCATGCGGGAGATACAGGTATTTTTTCAACAATGAAAATATTTGGGGAATTATACAAACCTGATGTCTGCTTACTCCCAATCGGCAGCTATTACACTATGGACATACAGCAAGCAGCAATGGCAACAAAATTGCTAAATCCTAAATATGTCATTCCTATGCATTATGATACTTTTCCAGTCATCCAAGCGGACCCCAAAGAATTCAAAGAGCTAGTTAGAAAAGTAAACCCGGAAACGGAAACTAGAATTTTGAAACCTGGAGAGTCAACTGAGATTTAGAAGTAAAACGGTGGTCGATGCCTCTCGCCCATCACACCAACTCCCAGTATCATAGCAACGGATATTGCATCCGGCTCTACTGAGCTGTCTCGCGGAGGGTCTCACAGCATCGACCTGCCCGCCAATGTACGATGCCTGGGTGACCCGAAGTTCATCTGAAAGACATTCGTCTTCATCACTCAAGTCCGTTACGACTCGTCCGATTGGTCTTTGGCAGGCTTTGTTCAAGTTGTGACCCACCATTTGCGCACTATATCATAGGAATTAACCTCAATGTGCCCTCGAAAATGGGTCTTGAATCACTTGAACATGATTGAATTGACATCAATCGTTATTAGATTTGTTAATTGTGTGTTACAGGTATCATTTTTTGGTCCAAATCAATCTGACATAACGACAGCTTCAAATAAGCAATTGTCAAGAGTCAACAAGTACGGTGGACCAATATGGGTCTACTTTGCAAATCATCAATTCATCATAATTACATGCGCCATGAACTCCCCAATTGATTTTATCAAATGACGAGTTACCGCTGCGCAAATCACATGACAATTATCATTCACATCATTCACAGGATTATCAACTTGTCAATCACACTGCAAAAACTAGGCAGAGTTTGAGAATATGGATTTATACTGAGTGAGCTGGAGTGGGAATAGTACTCTATTCCTGATGTGCATAAGAGCGGTTGCCCCGTGTCTTACGAGGGAGATTATGGTAGCAATATCATAGGAGAAGTGTATAGAAATCGGAGCAGGCGATTTCGACTCAAGTACCGCCAAGTACGTCATTCGAGCAAAAATCGAAGTTGACGGAGTCGTTGACAAACCAGACGTTGTTGGTGCAGTATTTGGTCAAACGGAAGGGCTTCTTGGAGAAGACCTAGATCTACGCGAATTACAACGCACAGGAAGAATCGGAAGAATACAGATTGCTATCCGTTCACAGGGCGGAAACAGCACTGGTGAGATAGTCATTCCAGTATCTCTTAACAAGACTGCTACTGCAATACTTGCCGCATCTCTAGAAACAGTTGATAGAGTAGGTCCTTGTACAGCAAAGATTACTCTAGAAAAACTTGAGGATATTAGAGGAGCCAAAAGGCGGAAAGTGGTAAGTAGAGCGATTAGCATTTTGAAAGGGTGGGAGGAAGACATTGCACCAGGTGCCGAAGAAATCAAAGGAGCTGTAACCCGGGCTAGCAAGAAATCCGTGACGAAATATGGTTCTGAAAAACTACCAGCTGGGCCAGATTTGTCGTCAAGTGACGAGATTATCATTGTTGAAGGACGTGCGGATATAATCACTCTCATGAAGAGTGGAATCAACAATACAATTGCTGTAGAGGGAACACATGTACCAAAAACCATTATGGAATTGACTAAGAAGAAGGGTAAAACCATTATTGCATTTCTTGATGGGGATCGAGGAGGAGATCTGATACTAAGAGAGCTTATGCAGGTAGCCCAAGTTGATTATATTGCGAGGGCACCAAAAGGAAAAGAAGTAGAGGATCTAACACGCCATGAGATCACAAAGGCGTTACAGGCTAAAATTCCTGCAGAACAAGCACTTGCACTAGTTAAGGGAAGAAGTTCAAAACAAAAACAAACAAGAAAGTCAACCCGTTCCAAGAGCAGAGAGTCAAAAAGGGATAAGCCATCCCGTCGGAAAGAACCAAGGTCGAGAGAGAGAAAAACCACCACAAGAACATCTACAGTAGATGCAGTATTTTTGGAAAAAGTAAAGGAAATCAAGGAAACATTCCAAGCGGTCCTTTATAGTGAAGAGCAGAAAATCATAGATCAGTGCGGAGTAGCAGATTTAGCTCAAACCCTTGAGAGAACAAATGATGTGACAACAGTCGTTTTTGATGGAGTTGTAACTCAAAGGTTAGTTGATATTGCAGCTGAAAAGAAGATTGAAACTCTTATCGCAGCAGCTGTGGTGGACTTAGATAACAAGCCACGAGGCGTCAAAATAATAACATTTGAAGACGTAAAGTAAGTTACATACCGTAAATAATAATGGCCATTTCCCCACCATTTATGTACTCTCTGTGAGTGAAAACCTACAAGAAATAACTCACAGAGGGTATTGCCCCCTGTTTTTGTAAGTTTGACCGTACAAAGGAGTTAGAATGCCATGGGAAACTCGACTTTCGAAATAAAACTTAGTAAAACACAGAAAGAAAAAGTGCATCAAATCCAACTTGGAGGCGAAAAGAGTACACTAGTATGTCCTCCACCAATGATTGGTGAGATTGATGATGCAACCAGCCCGCACCATTTATTTTTAGCATCAGTGGGAGCATGTGTCAATCTTGTATTTGAGATAGCGTTATCCAAAGCTAGAGTGGAATTATACGATATCCAATCGGATATTGTTGGGGAATATGAAACTATTGAAGAAACTAATGAGAGCAAATTCACGAAAATAAGGATTACAACTTATGCCACGGTTCCAGAAGGAGTTCCTGAGAGCAAGATTCAACGCCTCTATTCTTTAGCACATGGAAATTGTCCGATTGGTAATTGCCTTGTAGGTTCATGTGTAGATTTGGAAACCAAGCTTGAAATCACCTACAAATAATACTTCAACGTGGAGAATGATATCTCCACTATATTTTTTGTATCAAGAATACCGTGTATTACTCACAATTATGTCAGGTTAATTCAATTCACTTCTTGATGTGACCAGTAAAATGGATGCTGACAAAAAAGATGAATTCCTGCAAATAGAAACCACTGCTGAGATTAGTGTTAGCAGCAATCCATTTGAGAAAATAATAGGACAGGAACATGCAATATCACTTGTGAAGTCAGCAGTAATGCAAAGAAGACATGTCTTGCTCTGTGGAGTGCCAGGAATAGGAAAATCCATGCTAGCGAAAGCAGCAGCAACATTGCTTCAAGCCCCAAAACATGAGATTAGAATTCATAACAATCCAGAGAACCCGGAGAGACCAATCATTTCAGTCCATGATTGTGATTATTCACAAAAAGATGATGATGTATCAGACTATATCGACACAAAATACGCTCGTCCTGAGGAGTTGCCCTTTGACATAGGAGTTGAAATGGGATACCGATGCCCAAGGTGTGGCAGCTATTCGCTTCCAGAGCACAACTTGTGTATGGAATGTGGATCTAGCAAGAGATGTGACCACATTGGAGATAACTCGTATCATGGCCTGTTTCGTATGCTTGATGTTATCCAGGAACCAGCTCTTGGAAGCCATTCTTGCTACGAAGAAATTGATGGGACAGTTTATGAAGTTCTATATCAAAGAACAAATCGAGATACTATTCAGATAACAAGACAAGTAGCGAAAAGTCAGGCATATCCACGAGAAGAAAAAATGGATATTTCACAGAGGATACTCGTATCTAGAAATACTTCACGATTCATAAGAGTGAGCGGAGCAAGTCCTGTTGAACTCTTGGGAGACGTAAAACATGACCCATATGGTGGTGAAAGAGGACTTGGAAAGGAAGCATATCTTCGAGTGATACCCGGTGCGATTCATGAGGCTCATGAAGGAATATTGTATGTGGATGAGATAGCGGCACTTGGTTCATATCAGAAACATCTACTAACCGCAATGCAAGACAAGAAATATGCAATTTCTGGGCATAACGCTCAAAGTTCAGGAGCATCGGTGAGAGTTGATGACGTTCCTTGTGATTTCATACTTTTTGCGTCTTGTAACTTAGAAGATATACAAAAAATAATCCCTCCATTACGTTCGCGAATTCGCGGATATGGATATGAGATCATGTTAAACTCATGGGTTGATAAGAATTCAAGCAGTATAAATGACCTCTATCGTTTTGTAGCTCAAACTGTCAAAGAAGACGGAAAGATTCCACACTTCACCCAAGAAGCACTGGAAGAAGTAATTGATTATGCTGAAGAAATGGCAGAGAGTCATGATGGGAAACGGAATGCACTTACACTCCGTCTGCGAGAATTAGGTGGCTTAGTACGAATAGCAGGAGACCTCGCCGTACAGGACGACTGTGAGATAACAGAGCCGATATATGTAAAGCGAGCAAAATCAATCTGCAAGGGAATAGAGCTCCGAATTCATGGAAGAACCAAGTCTACTGAACAAGTGCATCGAGATTACGGAAGCTATTTCTTCTAAGGATTCAGAATCTTCTTTGATGCTACTTTGAAAATCCTGAAACGCATACTAAAAGAAGGAAAAATGGTTCTGAAAATGGAGTCATTAGATGATCTCTGGCACCTTTACAACATCATTGCCAATGGAGACCGAGTGATTTCTCGTACTTCACGACGAATACGAATAGGAGATGAAGACAGCAGAAAAAGAGAGAGTGTTCGAAAGGTGATGACACTCGTTTTAGAGGTCGAGGATGTTGCATTTCATTCATTTAGTAATAGGCTGCGGATAAAAGGAATCATTCTAGAAGGTCCGGACGACTTGGTAAATATCGGATCGTATCATACATTCAATGTGGAGCAGAACGATATTATAACAGTCATCAAAGAATATTGGCCAAAATTCTTACTGAAACGAATCAAGAAAGCAGTTCAGGACGAGAAAAGTCCAGTCTGTATGATAATAACAATAGATGATGACGAAGCTGAATTATTTCTTGCAGCAGACTTCGGGCTTCAAAGTGTATTGAGTATTAGATCGGGAATTTCGAGAAAGCGAGGGGACCAGAAATCACATGATGCGACTATGAGAGAGTATTTTGATGATGTTACATTAGCGGTACGAGCGCAGATAGAACAGAATGAAATAGCACTTATCGTATCAGCTGGTCCTGGATTTGTCAAAGAGCATTTTGCTAAACATCTTCGAGAAGCTCATATCAAAGACCTGCCTTCAATTGCAGTTGAAACAACAAACTCTACTAAGGTTACGGGAGCAAAAGAAGTACTATACAGAGGTGTAATATCAGAAACTCTGACAGAGATAAAACTCGAACGTGAAACTCAACTTGTAGAGAATATCCTCACTCATGTAGCAAAAGATGATGGATTGGGAATTTACGGTAAAGACGAGGTTGCAAAAGCTGTTCGATTCGGGGCAGTTGAAGAATTATTGATTACTGATAAGAAACTAAGAGAGGGCTCTGAAAAAGATAGGAAATGGATGGATCGACTTATTCGTGATACTGAGAAAATCAGAGGTGAATTCCATATTGTAAGTACAGAACATCCTGCAGGAGATTTACTTGAGAATTTAGGAGGGATAGCTGCGGTTCTCAGATTTCGAGTTGAATATTAGACTGGTTCGAATAACACTTGTAATCGATCCCAAGTGGGATATTCGTAGACAATCCCAATTTCGAGAGGGATAGAGAATAATGCACGAATATCCAAAGAGATCTCCTCCAATATCCAAGGTGCAATTTCAATCCGACTTCGCACATAATCTCGATTCATTAGATTCATTGGTACCTCAAAGTATTCATGCAATACTGAAACGATGTGGTCTATATTCTCGTCTGATAGAGTTGAGCCGTGTGTACTGCGAATAACACCGAGAATGACAAGAGGTTCATCTGCATCCTGTTCTTCAAATTCACGAATTGTTCTTTCAATGCGTCGAGAGAGCCGATTTCGCATCTGCACACTATCTTTGAAAGTAGCTGAACAAAAGTGCAATGATAAAGTTTCAAGATTCTTTTCACCCCACTGAATAAGACTAATTGCATCTTCTTTGCTGCCAAGTATACTAGAATAAGCCAAATCAGTTAGTTGAAATCCAAGTTTTCGTAATCTAGCGAAATTAGTTTCGCTGGCTTCAAGTTCATTTAGATTGACAAATGACACAGATAGCGCTTCTGCACGTTGTAGAAGTTTTTTTGTAGAATCTAATTTTCCTGGAATAACAGGAATTTCAATACCTGTCATCAAATCTAACTTCAAAGCAGTTTCGATTCCAGACCAATTCTGCGTTTGTGGATGAAACCGTATCTCATCTAGTCCAGCAGATCTTAATTCTTCCAAAGCAATTTCTTCTACATCAGTATGGCATGTATAAAGGTGAATATGAAATTTTTCTCCGAAGGATTCCTTTAACTGGCGGATATACGAAACTGTACGGTCAAAAACGCATAATGGATCACCACCACTAATGCCCACCCCTTCTGCATTAATTGCCTTTGCTTCAAATAAGATGTCGCCATAGGACTTTACAGGCATTTCATCCGCGAAGACCAAGTCCTTCTCACGTTTGCCAATAGAGAGAGGACAGTAATAGCAGGAACTATCACATAATCCTGTGACGAACAACACCATCTTGGATCCATTAGAACAAAAACGACATCCCAAGGGTAGTTCACCTAAGAGAAGAGAACCACCTTCAAGTTGCTTCACCGTCCTGGACATATCAACACCTCTACCTTCTTCGTCTGCTAATAGTCCTTCTTAGAGCTGGGTCCGAATCCTTCAAAGCCTTTGCTACTTGCTCAAAACCTTCATCTGGAGTAAGACGTCTTGTGAGGTAAACACCTGTACGACCCACTTGGTCACGTCTATGTAACACACGTATTCGTTCATTAGCAATTTCTACAGAAACCCCCAAAATTTTTGCGACTCGTGCTTCATTTCCAATAATTCCAGACTCTACATGTCCTTTATCTATAGGCTCGATAAGCAATAGTCGTTTGTCCACTCCGGAAACCCTTTTTTGTGACTTCAATCCCTCAAGTGAAAGCTGTCCACCCCATCGATAGAACTCTCGTTCGCGTGGCATGAATTTGAAAAGAGGAAATGTAACTACGGTTTCATAGTCAAGATGAATATGTCCTTTTAGAACCGTTGAGGGTGTCGCTTGAACCAATTCTCGTTTAATCCCAGAGCCAACTGCCACTTCAACACGATAGCTTGAAACGGGATGTGGAATAATGATATCTATATCGGACGAATCTGATACATCACCACGAGCAACAGACCCATAGGTAAAAGAAGGAATATTTGATTGACTCAACGAAGCCATAACCTCAATTGCTCGTTTTCTAAGGGATACAAGTCTATTCCAGTGTTGAGAAGTATATTCGACCACACGGAAATCGTGTAAATTCTCAGGTTTTTCTGCCACAGTATCACAACTCCTCAAGGAGAGAACACGCTTTGCAGACATTACGTGGAGTCGGCGAACCACATTTGTCACATTTTCTAAAAGTGGAATCACTAGGTCGAGTGAGAAGGGATTTGCTAATCACATCACCAGAACTGAGTATTGCAAGAAAGGTCCCGGGATGACGATACTCCATCTTATTTAGAAAGATTCGAACTTCACTTCTGTATGCTTCTTCTGCATAGGGACAAGGAACATCATGATAAGGCAGATGCATATAGTGGGTATATGCTATAACATCACGTTGTGAAATGCCCATTAGAGGTTTGATTCTAGGAATAAACCCATCAACAGGGTTTGCCCGAAATCGATTTCCTCTCGTAATCCTCCGGGTGTCACCCCGCATAATGTTCATGAGGATTGTTTGTGCCTCATCATCCATTATATGACCAGTAGCAACAACATCAGCATCCAAAGCTATGGCTGCATCATTCATAGCCTTTCGTCTAAAAACACCACAATAAGAACAAGCCCCAAAACTTGTATCCGAACGATTCTTTACAATCTCATCAAGTGTCTTTCCAAAGAGTTCATTGAATGACCAAATATGTAAATCAAGTCCATGCAGACCTACTAATTTTTTTGCCGCTTTTAGTGCTTCATCACGGTATCCCATAATTCCCTCATCGATAGTAAAAGGTAAAATTTCCGATTCGGAATATGCATCCTCGATGCGGACAAGGATATCTAATAGCGCTGCACTATCCTTCCCACCAGAAATAGCTACCGCAATCCTGTCATGTCTTTTTAGCATATCATATTTATTGATGGTCCTTCTAACTCGGTCAAGAGTGCATTCTAAAAGACATGATACACATAATCGTTCATTCGTATAGCGTCTAAGATAGACTGCTGATTTTTCACACTTGGAGCATTTTACAGACATTTCAAGATATACTCCATTGGAACCTATTTCAAGTTGCAGTTATATCTTCACCATATAAAAAAGAGAAGTTGTTGCCTCTTTGAGGCAACTCGTATTAGAAAAGACCCTTCCCAAGCCAAAGGCTCAAACCCATGCTCAACAAGACCACAGCTATGGAAAATATTCGCAGGGGATACATTACAGCTTTTATCTTTCGTTCATCTTCAGTAATCAAACTCAAACCATTGGAGAGTAGCTTGTCACCATCAAAAATTGGGATTGGTAAAAGATTGAACAAAGCCACTGAGAAAAGAATCACAAAAGACCAAGTCAAAGTCATTTGGAAATGAAAAGCAAACATAGGATCAAACAAAATATCCCAACCGGGCTTGGGCTCCCAATAATCAGCCCCATAAACTCCAATATATCCTTTATACGGCACCGCATCATTTTGCCCTAAAATGATTGACACACTCTCACCACTCATTAAATGAACAACAAGTGTATCACCAGGAGATGTATCATTCATATAGATTGATAGATCAGACCATGTTTCAATTTCTGTTGAATTCAGACCAATAATTACATCACCAACCTCTAATTCGCCCATTGCAGCAGAGGTCGGAGCGATATCGTACAAGTATGCACCATTTGGACTATTGAATCCAAAGGACATGACTGTGCCAAAGTTAGACAAAAGAATAAGGAAGACAAACGCCCAAATCATATTGGCATAGGATCCCGCAGCAAGCAATCGCATTCTATCTTTGGGAGTTGCCTCTTTCTCAAAAGCTTCTTCATCAGGTTCAACAAACCCCCCGAAAAGTACAAGCAAGAATAACAACCCGGAGCTCTTAATGGGAATATTATCTTTTGCAGATGCCAAACCATGTGCGAACTCGTGCGTGAGGAGTGTGATTCCCAAACCAATTAAAATATAGATCATGGGAAGACCAGTTATTGTGACTCCCGGGATTATAGGAACGACTCCTCCTGCAGCTGAAGGAGCTATGAAAAACTTGAGCAAATTATCAGTGAAGATATAGAACCCGAAAATCATCCCGCCAAATGCAGCGACGATGCCAATATTGAAGAATGCACGCGGGAACTTTTTGCCCATTCTTGTTAAGAATTTATTCAATCGCTCTGTCTTTATCAGAATGAAGAAAGGAGTACCTACATCAATTCCCCGTTCAGCGAGTTTATCAAATCCAATTGCCTGAGCTACAAAATATATGACAAGATAGAGTGCTGCTATGATGATTATTACTGTTAGAGGGTCCATACAATCACATGTCCTGTTTTTGTCAGCAGATTGAGCCTTCGAAGCTCAGGAAAGTTATAACGATTATGTACTAGGCTAAAGATTCAGTTCCTACTTGCGACTAAACCGTAATCCTCATAAAGTCAATTAAACACGCTACGGCAGTGTCCGTACTAAGGACCAAATACAAACAAAGGTAGGCGAATGAACAATGCCATTCAAACTTGTCATTTCGGATCCAGAAACTGGAAAAGCAATCCAGTATGAGTTAGATGATGCAAAAACAAAAGCATTAGTTGGTAAAACAATCGGAGAAATTGTGGATGGAGATGTATTAGGCCTACCAGGCTACAAACTCAAAATTACTGGTGGTAGCGATTCTTCGGGATTCCCAATTAGACCGGATATGCACGGAAGTGGAAAAAAGAGAATTTTAATTCGTGGGAGACCCGGATTGCGGCCAAAAAGAGAAGGAATAGCAAGAAGAAAGACGGTTCGCGGACGTGAACTGAGTGCTGCAATTTCTCAAGTCAATATGAGAGTTGAAGAAAAGGGTTCAACATCTATTGAAGAATTGATTGTCAAAGCGGCATAATCGATTTTGGGCGAAACCATAGACTTCATAAGAAGTCTGTAGAAATCTGAAGGATAATGGACATTGGAAGTGAATACTAGGTGACTTCAAAGTACGTCGGACAATCGGAAATCAGTATAGGGACACTTGGACATGTAGACCATGGAAAAACCACACTTGTTCAGAAACTCACAGGAGAATGGACAGATAGACACTCTGATGAGATTCGAAGAGGAATCTCAATCAGATTAGGCTATGCTTCCACAGTGTTGATGAAATGCAAGAAATGTCCTGAGCCAGAAGCATTCACTACTAAATACCTTGCAAGAAAAACAGATGGAAAATGTCCAAATTGTGATGGTGACCTTGAAGTCATGAGAGAGATTTCTTTTGTCGATAGTCCAGGTCACGAGTCTCTGATGGCAACCTGTCTTAGTGGTGCCAGTCTAATGGATGGAGCAATCCTAGTAATAGCAGCAAATGAACCATGTCCAATGCCCCAGACTTCAGAACATCTCCGTGCACTTGAAATCGTAGGTGTTAAGAATCTGATAATTGTTCAAAATAAGATAGAACTTGTCAGTCCAGAAGAGGCAAAAGAGCATTACAAACAGATTCAAGATTTCGTTAAAGGTACGATTGCAGAAAACGCACCAATTGTCCCATTATCCGCGATTTTTGGAGCGAACATGGATATTCTCATTCAAACCCTTGAAAAAGTGATACCTACTCCAGAAAGAGATGAGGATGCACAACCAAAGATGTTCATTGCAAGATCATTTGACATCAATAAACCAGGTACTCTTCCTCAGGACTTGAAAGGTGGAGTAATAGGAGGATCTATTGTTCAAGGAAAGTTGAAGGTGGGAGATGAGATAGAAATAGCCCCAGGATATAGGTCAGATAGAGGATTCATACCAATCAGAGCTAAAGTGCTTAGTCTTGTTTCAGGTAGTGGAAACCATCTGGAGGAGGCCTACCCAGGAGGGCTTATTGGTGTTGGAACCGCATTGGATCCAGCTTCAACACGTGCAGACCGACTTGTGGGAAATGTTGTTGGAAAAGTAGGTAAAATGCCGGAGATCTATGAGGAGCTAATGGTAAAACCGACTCTTATGCAACGAGTTATCGGGATGGAATCGAAAAAAGAAGTTGACAACCTTCGACTCAATGAACCACTAATGCTTGTTGTGGGAACTGCAGCAACAGTTGGAGTAATCACCCGTCTTCATGGCGACGAGATTGAGATGGCCCTTAAACGACCAGTTGCTGGGGAGAAAGGGCAGCGAATTGCAATTGGAAGACGTGTTGAAAACAAATGGCGACTCATTGGCTATGCCGAACTTTAATGTTGCGTGAGTGATTTGCCAGTTGTGGTGGTTATTGATACTAACTTCATCACGATTCCCGCACAATTTGCACTTGACATTTTCCTAGAAACAGAAATTGTTGTAGAAAGAAAAGTGGATTTTCATATTCTTACTTCAGTTATAGAAGAAATAGATCGAAAAATAGCACAGGCAAAAAAGATGTCGAAAAAACGAATATTTCGAATCGCTAAGTCACTTGTAGAACAATGCCAAGTAGTTCAAACTGACGCGTTTCTTGAAGGACTCCCTGTCGATGATCAGCTTATTCAGTATGCAAGGAGGGTTAAAGGAATCATTGCAACCAATGATAGAGAACTCAAACACAAGGCACGAGCACAGGGCATACCAGTACTTATGTTACGCAGTAGAAAACACTTAATCCTCGAAGGCAATATACTTTAGGCGATGTCGTAACGTTTTTATGATTCCCAAAATGTTGTGCCGCTGAGCCGACGAGTTCATACCATTATGCCATCCTCTAGGACGGTATGATTGTTCTACGACAAGTTGTCCATCAGGAGCCTCTAACAATGTATTCAATTGTCACAGTCAGGGATATAGTTCGAATCCCCCCACGAGAGTTCGGTGAACCCCTAGAAGAAGCAGCTCTTACTCACCTGCGAAAAGCTAGTGAGAATGTCTTAGACCGAGATATCGGTCTCATGATAGCAGTCATCGATATAGAAGATATTGGTGCTGGTAGACTAATGCCGGGTGACGGTGCAACATATCATTCAGTAGTATATCAAGTACTGGTGTTTAAACCAGTCCGAGGTGAGCTTGTGGAAGGAAATGTCGTCGAAATAATGGACTTTGGAGCTTTCATCAGAATGGGGCCATTAGATGGTCTTTGTCACGTAAGTCAAATCTGTGATGACTTCATTACCCAAGATACCAAAGGTAGTGCTTTGCTTGGAAAAGAAACAGGACGTACTCTAACTGAGGGTGACCAAGTGAGAGCAAGAATCACATCAATAAGTTTTGAGCCAGGGAATCGGTCTGGGAAACTAGGGTTAACAATGCGTCAACCATACCTAGGAAAGATTGGACCGGACATTTCATGGATTGAAGAAGATGTCAAGATTGCCAGAGGCGAGATAGAGAAAGATGGCAAGAAGAAGAAGAAAGAGTAGAGGTATTGATTATGGCAAAAATGAAAGCATGCAGAGACTGTCACTTTCTCACAAATGAAAGCCAATGCCCGAATTGTAAAGGCACGAATCTCTCAACATCCTATACAGGAATTGTAGTCATATTACCAGCAAGAGACCCACTTGAGGATCCGCGGAAGACCTCTTACGTAGCTTCAAGACTCAATATAGACAAACCCGGAAAATATGCTCTGAAGGTTAGATAAGCGGTCATGGTGAAAGCTTTATTAGATAACTTAAGTTCGACTGCCTGACTTGCCTCACGGGCAAGGTAAATACCAAGAGTGATGCCAATGAAAATAGACATCCTTCAGGAACGAGAAAATAAACCCCTTGCAAGGAAAGAAATTGACTTTGCAGTTGAGCATCTAGGAGGCACCACTCCAAGCAGAGCTGATGTCAAATCAAAGCTTGTAGCAAAGTACGATGCTGATTCTGAAACTGTTGTGGTTAAGAAGATGATTACCCACTTTGGTTCTGGAATGACCAAAGGACAGGCACGTATCTATACTAGCAAGGACCAGATGGAACGAATCGAACTCGACTATGTCAAAAAGAGACACATCGTTAAGGAGAAGAAATAGATGGCACATAAACTTTACAAAGTAGATAAAAAGTCTGGAAAAGTCACCTCTGAACGCAGACCTTGTCCTAGATGTGAAAAAGGAACCTATATGGCTGAGCACTTCGACCGTTATGCTTGTGGTCGTTGCGGATACACAGAGTTCAAGCGTAAAAAATAACCAACACGCACGATTATTGTTATATCTATTCTTCACAGTAGAGATAAGGTCTTATCATTCTCCTACTATGGCCATAACCCATCTGACAAAAAACAGTATACCAATAACAACTGTAAGAAGTATGTCAATTTGAAAAACCCCAGGAAGAACAACCTCTGCCGATGCTGCTAGCATTAGAGCAAAAGGAAAAGTCACTATGAATGGCAATGTAGCTATAGTCAAAGACACTTCTTCACTTGCTACCATAGAATATACTAAGGATAAAATCCATATCGCATAAATTGCGACTAGTACAGCTAACTCGAAAATCATCAGACTTCCTTCTATCTTTATTCTGTACCGTTCCCTTTTCAAGTCCTCCTTTTGTCATTTTCATCGCTCACAACATCTCAGCTCATTACCTCATTGAAATAGCAACGACCCAACAAAAACCCTTAAAACTCCATGAAAGGCTTTCATAGTAAGCATAGCGGGTTGGGGAAGCCAGGCCTATCCCGCAGGGCTCATAACCCTGAGACCGGTTGTTCGTCGTGTCTTGACTTCCAAGGTGCGGACAAAAATCAACCACCCGCTACCATTTCTTCTAACTATCATTCTTCTCAAACTCATACTTGGCATCCAACATTTCAAGAAGATCGGGTCGTTCAAATGGAGCAGTCTGATTTGACTAAAGAATTGAATTGGTTTCTTTTCATATTCCTAGAAAGGTTGCCAGACTAACAACAGGATGGTCTCGATCAGGTGAAGTCAGGTCCTGCTCAAGGCCCACGTCAGCGGCTGCCTCAAGAACTACAATGAATGCGCTAGGCAGCAGTCTTGAGAGGGGAACAATCAAGGTCAGTGTATTATTTTCGATATGTTCATGCAAAATGGATTCTGAGAGAGAGCCATTTTGATATGAAAACCGGTATACATGTGTGCCAGGAGTATCAATAAATCTAGCTACTATCAAGAACCAAACGGAACTTGGAATTTAGTACAAAATCAATGTTAGCTCCTTTGAAATAAACGCCAGATATAGGAACGTATTCGATATCCAATAGGAATAGAAACAACATGGGAAGAAGGAATGAACTCACCTTTGGCACGAATCTTGGAAAGTTTTGTATGTCTACGGGCAAGAGATTGTTCCATCATTGATGCAATCACAACATCATTATTTTTTGCTGCTAGCTGTTTTCTTGATGTGCCAATCATGTGTAAAGTAAGTAAAAAATCCTAATAAACATTATCAACTCTAACACGCTACAAATATGTCCTCCTTTGATAAGAGTGAAAGCCAGTTGACGGCTTCAAGATTGAAATCATGCAGACCTCTGCATCGACCAATCCATCTCCAGCAAGGCACACCATCAATTTGCTCAAGTCTGAAGAGATTAATCATTACACTACTAAATCTAACTTCGATAATAGTTCCTTCAGGAAAGTCGCCTAAACTGGCTGCCTGAAGAGTTCGCTTTCCAGAGGTTGAGTATTCACCACGTTCAGACAAATAGTACCTAACAATATGATGTGATGAATAATCGTAGAGAATAAGTGCAATATGGGGACGACTAATAAAATCCCACCGAAGAGGAATTGCAGGTTTCCGAACTAATACGGATTCACCACATTGTTTGTGGGGAGTATGAACATTCGCAACCACCATAATCCTCTCTAGATAACATGTTTACTTTGAATAATATAAGGAGAGTCTGTTTCGTTCGCAATTATAATTCCCGCGGTATTCACGACTAAAGGCCGTTTTCCAAGCAATACAGTTTTCAATGGATAAATAAAGACAGATATTTCTCAAAAATCAATCGGATTAACATGCTCCAACTAAACAAACGGACACAGAGGAAGCTGCGCCCTCTGTATCTGTATTTCATATCAATTCCAAAATCGTTTTCCACATATCATTCAAGAGGGAAGATATTGCATGTTGAGGTGCAAACTCTGGAATAGTTTTTGCATCAAGCATAGACTTTGTTACAAGGGGGTCGAAAGGAATCATTCCGAGTAGAGAAAGACTATTTTCTTTACAGAAGGATTCAATTCTTGCACTATTTGCTTCACTCAAGTCAAATTTATTGATGATGACTGCGGAGGGAACATTGAATCGGTCAGCTAATTGAAGCACACGGCTCATATCATGAATCCCAGACATAGTTGGTTCAGTTACAATAACAGCTAAATCAATAGACCTGATAGTTGCAATAACTGGACAGCCAATCCCAGGGGACCCATCAATGAGTATTGTATCAGACCCATTTGATTTAGCTAATTCTTCTCCTTGTTTTCTTACCTCTGTAACAAGCAATCCTGAATTTCCCTCACCAGGTAAGAGTTTGGCATGGCTCATGGGACCAAAACGAGTTAGAGATTCAAAAAGGTGTCCAGAAACACGATCAACCATTTGTACCGCATGTTCAGGACATACATACTCACACACTGCACACCCTTCACAAGAAATAGCATCAATCATAGGAGGATGAGCAGCATCAAAACGACAGCTCTCTTCACATAGACCACATTCTGTACATAGCTCAGAATCTATCTTAGCAACCTTTGAGCTTTGAAACTCCTCGGTCTTCTTTATTTCTGGTTGGAGAAGAATATGTAAATCTGGAGCATCCACATCGCAATCAGCAAGTATTATGTTTTCGGCTAAAGAGGCAAATGCTGCAACAACAGAAGTCTTACCAGTTCCACCTTTTCCACTTATTACCGCAATCTCACAAACCATTTAGATACTCTCCTGAATAGATTTGATAAGTTCTCGAAATAGCTTGCGATACTCTGGCATTTCTTTGACAAAAGGTACACCATTGGAATATAACTCAGCAATCCTTCGATCAAACGGGATTTCAAGAAGCAAAGGAATATCGTGTTCTGCACAGTAATCTTTGACCGAATCATCTCCAATTCCAGCACGATTAATTACAACTCCATGAGGAATCCCCAATCCTCTAACTACATCCACCGCCATAGAGAGGTCATGAAGTCCAAATGGGGTTGGTTCGGTAACGAGTAATACATAGTCACTACCATGAATAGTCTCTATGACGGGGCATGCAGTGCCAGGAGGAGAATCAAGGAGATTTAATTCACCAGATACAATTCTAGTTTTGACTGCTTTGATAATAGGAGTAGCTATCGGTTCTCCTATTGTTAACTCTCCATACGTAATCCTAAGCTGTTCATAATCGGATGTGTACACTAGACCAACTTCGCGGTCTTCTTCGTGAATTGCCTTCTCGGGGCATACTATAGAGCAACCCCCACATGAATGGCAAATTTCTGGATATACTATTGTCTTCGTTCTGCCCACAAGAATAGCATTGAATTGGCAGAAAGATCCACACTTGCCACATAATGTACATTTTTCTTGATCAACTATTGGAGTAGGTAAATAGACAGAACTAGACTCAGCTTCATCGATGGGGAGTAGAGCAGGAACATTGGGTTCTTCAACGTCACAATCGAGAAGGTTTGCCTTTTCCACTGACAAAGCCAGATTAACGGCAACAGTAGTTTTACCAGTTCCACCTTTTCCAGATGCTATTGATACTATCATAAGATTTCACTCAACATCTATATCATCTATGATGAGCATCTTGACATCCTTCAGTAAGCTCATCAAGACTGCCACTAATATATGAAGACAATACGGATCGTAGATCTGGACTGTCTGCCTTGTAGACAGGAATTCCCGCTGATGAGAATCCACGCAATCCACGAGGACCCATACCACTCACAATAAGTACTGTAGGTTTGTATCTGAGTACATTATCATGTGCATGGCCTCTGCCTCCATGATGTTCACCCTGATTGGGAGAAGTCTCCTTATTTTTAACTTGAAAATCATCGTCAATGTCTATAATGGTGAAAAATGGAGCTCTTCCAAAATGAGCAGCTACTCTAGTGCCCTCAGAATCCTCAGTGGGAATCAAAATACGCCTTGACACACTATCTTCCTCCACCTCTACCCCCACCACGGCCTCGGCCTCCACCACGACCCCGCCCCATTCCACGATGAGCAGGACCAGGTGCTGTGATCTCAGATAACCTGTTCTCTTTGTAAGCTTGAACAGCTTCTCGAACTGTACCAGAGGGAACTGAAAAAATTTTCATTCCTGATGCAGATAAAGCACCATGTGCATTTGGCCCCACACTTCCAGTAATTACGACTTCTACACCTTTATTGACAACAGTCTGTGCTGCTTGAATTCCTGCACCACTAGCTGCAGTTACACCTTGATTCGAAATTGCTTCAAATTCCAAATTTTCAGAATCGACTATTAAGAAGGCATTACAACGACCAAAGCGAGGATCAACCATTGCATCAAGATCTGTTCCGGAGGAGGAAATGCATATTTTTACCATGACAATCATCTCAAATGAATTATAATCACTAACTAAAATGAATCAATATTCATTAAAAAGAGTTTGGCTGTGACCACCACACAGCGAGGATCAAACTAGAAAATCAAGCATCGTAACGGACTAGACAGGTATTGAGGTTGATTTATTTTTATGAAGACATTCAAGATAGTATAGATTATTCAGGAGAAAGCAAAATGGGATTCAGTATTGGAATAGTGGGAAAACCTTCTGCAGGAAAGACTTCGTTCACAAACGCTGCTTGTATGACCGATTTCAAGGTAGGAAGCTACCCCTTCACGACTATTGATGCAAATGTGGGAGTAACACATGTTCGGACAAAATGTGCATGCATAGAATTCGATGTGGATGACAATCCCCAGAACTCGATATGTATCGATGGAGTACGGCTGATTCCAATAAAACTCATTGATGTGGCTGGATTAGTGCCCGGGGCTCACAAAGGAAGAGGAATGGGAAACAAGTTTCTAGATGATTTACGACAAGCCGATGTACTAATTCATATCGTTGATACAAGTGGAGCTTTGGATTCAGAAGGCCAAGAGGTTGAATCGGGAAGTTATGACCCATCAGAAGATGTAAAATTTTTAGAAACAGAAATTAACGAATGGATTCTTGGGATTATAGAAAAGGACTGGCGAAGAATAACTGGGAGGATTCGAGCTGAGAAAGTCAAACTAGATGAACTACTTCTGGAAAGGCTTTCAGGATTGAAGATAAACAGAACACATATTCTCCGAGCAATCCGTGTTGCAGATCTAAAAGCGGAGGCAGCTGATAAGTGGGATGATGAGGACTTGCGTAGATTTGTACTGGAGCTTCAAAGAGTAGCGAAGCCAATAATAATTGCAGCAAACAAGATAGATAGGCCAGGAGCTGAAGAGAACTATCAGCGACTGAAAAAAACATTTCCAGAATATTTGGTAATTCCTGTCAGTGCCCTAGCAGAAAAAGTTCTCAAAGATTTAGAAAAGAAAGATATAATCAAGTATATTCCAGGAAATAATGATTTTGAAGTACTCCAAACAGACAAATTAAGTGATGGTGAGATGGGGCAGCTTGACAAGATTCGAAAACAAATTTTGAAAAAATATGATGGGACTGGTGTGCAAAACGTCTTGAATACTGCTGTATTTGACTATCTCAAAATGATAGCTGTCTATCCAGTACACGATGCGTCATCTCTTACAGACAGTGAGGGGAATGTATTACCGGATGTATTTCTCATTCCTGAAGGAAGCACCGCAAAAGAATTTGCAGGGCATATCCACACTGACCTCATGGAGGGATTTATCCATGCAATTGATGCCCGAACAAAGATGCGAATCTCTGAAAAACACGTACTCAAAGATGGAGACGTAATTAAGATAGTCAGCGCAAAAGGCGCCAAATAGGTATGAAGTGATATTCTGAGGAGACAGAGAATATCACTCATCGGACTACATTCTTTCACCAAGAGACCAGTATTGACCGGCCAAAGGAAGGTAAGTAAATGCTTTCATTTTTTGTGGATCAAACCGTCCATTTTCCGTAACTGATTCATCCATATGGAAAGCAACAACCTCAGCAATAAACAGATCATGTACCCCCGGCGAGATTACTTCACGAACTTCGCATTCGAGATTGATGGGACATTCTTCAATCAGAGGGGAGCTTATTTTACTACTTGGAACTGCGTGAAATCCACACTCTGCAAACTTGTCGATATCTCGACCGGATTTTGTGCCACATAATTTTGCGGCTTCAAATTGCTCCTCTGCGGGTATATTCAATACAAAATTACCAGCTTCTTTAACGAGGTCATAACTATATCGCTCAGGACGAATGCCAACCGCAACGCTCGGAGGTTTGCTACAAACATTTGCAACCCAAGACAATGTGATAATGTTTGGTTTTAAACCACCTTCAACACTTAGTAAAATCACGGGGCAAGGAATGACTCCAGTTGTGGGTTTGCTCTCAATTTTCATAGTGTGATAATGAAAAATGGTCACTTATAATTGTCCACGTCGAAGAGCTTAAGACAAAGGGATACAGGTCAAACCACAACTCAACAAGAGGGTTTAAGCAAATGGCACGAATACTTATTGCTGATCCAATAGCGGAATCCGCCATTGATGAAATCAAAGGCGCTGGTCACGAAGTTGTATTAAGAAACAAAGAGGAGGATGGTCCAATAAAAGACCAGCTTCAAGGATTTGATGGTGTTGTGATTAGAAGTGCAACTACAATCTCCAAAGAGGTGCTGGAATCGGTGGACACTCTGAAGCTTGTCGTACGAGCTGGTGTAGGTCTTGACAATGTTGACCTTGAAGCAGCAAAAGAGCAGAATGTAACTGTTATGAATACACCAGAAGCACCAACAGTTTCTGTAGCAGAGATGGTAATTGCGTTCATGTTTGCTTTAGGTAGAAGAATCTCAAACGCAGACAGCTCTATGAAAGATGAAAGATGGGAAAAGAAGAAACTCAAAGGCACAGAAGTCTGGAAAAAGACCTTGGGTATTATCGGATTTGGAAGGATAGGCTTTGAAGTAGCAAAAAGAGCTCGCGCCTTAGAGATGAATGTTCTTGCATATGATGTGGTGAACATTGATGAAGATTGCAAAAAGATAGGTGCACAACGATGCGACCTTGAAGAAGTCATTAAAAATGCAGATTATCTTACTCTTCACGTTCCTCTAATACCCCAGACAAAAGGAATGATTGGAGAGAAAGAGCTCAAAATGATGAAGGAAACTGCATATCTGATAAATACAGCAAGGGGTGGAGTAGTTGATGAAAAAGCACTCCTCAAAGCTCTTGAAGAGGGCTGGATAGCTGGAGCGGGTCTCGACGTGTATGAGAATGAACCTCCAGAAGATTGGACCTTGATTAAACACCCAAAGGTTATAGCAACACCACATGTGTCATCCTCAACAAAAGAGGCACAAGAACGAGTAGGAGAACTTACAGTACAAAAAGTATTGGACGGTCTTAAATAGCAAAAATAATCCAGAGCGTTACATCTTTAAGTGAACTCCTCTGGCTCTTCAATGGTTCGACCTAAACAGAGGGTCGAATCATACCATTCCTTTGTGTTGGCGGATCCGTCCGCACGGGATGTGGCCCATATGGGCTGAACCACAAACAAAGTGAATAGATTACTACAAAGGAAGGAATCAATATTGGCTTACAAATACATGAATGAAGCATGGATTCAGGAACAAAAAGAGCGTTCCGAAAATGTCAGAAGCAGGCTTATTGTATGGCGAAAGCAAGGTAGCATGGTAAGGTTAGATAAACCTACTAGATTGGGTAGGGCTCGTGAGCTAGGATATCGTGCAAAACAAGGATATGTTATTGTGCGAGTTAAGACAGGAAGAGGCCCGCGAGAAAAGCCTCGACCAAAGATGGGAAGAAAACCACGAAGCATGGGTGTATCAAAATATACTCCACAGAAATCACGCCGCTGGATTGCAGAAGAACGAGCAGGAAAGAAATTCCCAAATCTTCGGGTTCTGAATTCATATTGGGTAGGATCAGACCACAAATGGGTCTGGCATGAAGTGATTATGGTGGATCCAAATCATCCAGTCATCTATAATGATCCAAAGATCAATTGGATTTGTGACCCAGTTCAAAAAGGACGAGAAAATCGAGGACTCACATCAGCAGGCAAGAGAAGTCGTGGTTTGAGAAGAAAAGGACGAGGCGCCGAGAAGATTCGTCCCTCACTAGGTGCCAAAGATAATACTGGCAAATAATGAAAGCAGATAATTCAGGAAAGTACCATGTCAATACTACGCAAGGTTGAGATTCGAGCTCATGCCCTTGCAACCGAGGTGCCTGAGAGAGTTGAGGAAGCAATCCTCAATCTCTTCCCTGAATCTGTTCAAAAAAGCATCACGTTCAATCGTAGTGAAACCGAGGCCCATCATGGGTATCGTATTCTGATTCTTGAAACAAAAATCAAGAAGAAAAAACACTGCCAGCAAACACTTGTGCATCTTTTAGAAGCTCTAAGTAAATCAGACAAGACATTTCTTATGAAATCAATCCGGTATCGGATAGATGATCGTTGTAAGTTTTACCTACGAATTGATAAGCAACAAGCCTATCTAGGTAGGGTAGAACTAGCTAAATCCTCGGACATGATAAGAATTCAATTCGATTACATCAATTACACAGGGTGTGACCCACAAGAAATTATTCACATAATTTCCGACATAATGCATAAAGCGGAGTCGTAACGTATGACTACGGATTTGAACATAAGAATCCAAACCCATGCAGATATAGCTGAATTCATCGAAATGAGTCAAAAATTAGGATATACTGGTTTTGTAACACGAAAATTCAATTCGCTCATAGAAGAAATGAACGGGATTAGGGTTTGTAAAAGAATAAGACTCCAAGGACGAAAACTATCCAAATTGAAAAAGGTTGTAGCAAGTCAAAGATATCAAGCGGTAATCATATCGGCCATAGTCGGAAATGTTACAATTGCAAATTGGGCAGCAGGGGATTCGCGAGTTGATTTACTTACATTGCCAGAGTCAGGCAAATATAGACTGAAAGAGAGTACAGCGCGCATAGCTGCAGACACAGGAACTTCACTTGAAGTTATTATTTCACCCTTATTGAAATCCTCAGGACTATCAAGATCAATTATCCTGAAGGGGTATCGAGATTCGATTCGAACTGCTCTTTCTGCAGGTATGAGGATTGTACTATCGAGTGGAGCAAGAAACCCGTATCAAATGAGGTCACCCAAAGCACTTAGTCATATAGGCTATATTTTAGGACTCGACCAAGCTCAATCAAAAAGAGCAATTCTTGAAACCCCAGACGACATTATTCGATATAATGTTAGAAGACTAGACCGAGATATAATAACAAAGGGTTTAGAGGTTAGGAGGATAGAGAATAAGTGAAAACTTCACGAAGAAGACATATCTTATTTCAGATACACTGCAGTGAAAAAATATCAGAGGGCGACTGGATAGTTCAAACTATTCGAGAAAACCTACATTCTCTATTTGGTGAAATTGTAGTTGCGGATTCAAAGCTCTATCTTGAAGAGTACTTGGAGAGTACAGGTAAAGGTATACTTCAATGTGAAGCTGATGTCTTAAGACAGGTTCTTGCTTCAGCAGCTCTAGTTAATGAAATAGGCAAGAGAGAAGTTTCATTTCAGCCCCTGAAGACATCAGGCACATTGAAGACGCTGCAGTCAAAACTATAATATCACTAATTCAACATTATGGATTTTTCCATTATCGAGAATATATCCACGATAAATCCATGAACCGGTCAAATTGGAGGCAATTATCCAAACAACAGGGTTTAATCGCATATTTGAAATATCAGAAGATGAAGGAAAGGGAGGAGCAGGATGAGAGTGAAAAATACCCACCAATTCTTCATTATCTCTTTCTGCTGCAAGAAGAAGAGAGTATAATTCTTCAGGGTCAATCCGGAATTGCGTTTTAGACCGTAGCGTGTTGTTCATATGAACTGCTCGGGTAGCATGAAATCCAGACTCGGTTTCATTACCGAACAATAGTGAAACAGATTCGAAGGGTAAATCTTCTTCTGCATGCGATAGTAATAGGTCCAAATCAGATTGTTTCATGCTCAAACTTTTCTTCAAAGCACTCATCTTCGAAACCTAATAGGGAGTCTTGATGTCTTCAAGAACGATACAGGTTTCGACCTCACCTACACCGTCAATATTTCCCAATTTTTTCTCAAGGAATTGTCTAAGCTCGTTCAAGTCATCTACAGTGACCTTAAGCATAAGACCACAAGCACCATCGAGAAAATATGCTTCATTTACTTCTGCGTAGTCCTTAATCTGTTCTGCTATGAGAGAGGCTTCTTTCATTACCGTCTTCACACGAATAAACGCTCTTATTTTCCTTCCAATTTTTAGAGGATCGATGACTACGGTGAACCGTTTAATCACACCAGACTTAATCATCTGCCGTACACGGCGACGAATCGTTACCTCCGTCATCTTTAGTTCCTTTTCAGTAATTTCGTCAGATATCTCAGAATATGATTTGCGTCCATCTTCCCGTAGTAGCTCAATGATTTTTCTATCCTTCTCATCTATAGACATGCATTCCACCTATTCGAGCTTCGATTCGTAAGCGAAATGTTCAATATCATACATATATAGTCATTGCATTATACATTAAGATAATTATTTGATGATTTTCTAAAGAAGACCATCGCGAACCCTTGATTAGTGTCTGTAAAGATAAATAAAGAATACAACTAGATCTTCAAAGGATACGCAATTGCTCACTTAGAATCCTATCTTCACTTCCAGTCATAACTGCATAGAGCTCAATATGTCCAGTCAGTTGTTCTGCACTCTCAATCTTTTTCTCTAACAGCTCTTGAATCTGGAATATTCCCGATGCATTACTCATCGATACCTCTATACGAACTGTGCGGTCTTTTCCGCGATGAATGGTGACTCGCTCAATTGCCATAGCAGAAGCAGAGTGAATGTTTACACTTCCAGCCTCGAAGGGGATTCTTGCACGGCCTTTTGTCATGTCAAGCGCGTCAGCAATACCAACAATTCCTGCCTCAATTGTGCTGGGAGAAATCACTTTATCATGTGCTTGAATCGCATGAAGAACATGTCCGCGAACATGAACTTGCTTATGAAGATCCTTTGGATATACCTTCGCAAGAATCCGATTTAAGATGGGGAGTGCAATACTTACTGAGAATTCGTGATGTCCCTCTCTATGAACCGACATACCAACATCATGTAGATAACAGCCAAGCAATACAATAAGTTGTGCATCCTCAATGGTGCCAGTTTCTTCCTGAACAATGGTGGGAGATACAACATCTGTAAGGATTCGGAACAGTCTCATACCATTCATTGTTACGATTAGAGAATGAATATGTCCATGGTCAGAATAACCCAATCTGTCTATTGCCATACGATTACTATCTTCAAGTAAAGTCTGAACCTCAATATCTTCTTCCAATGCATCGAATGCAAGTGTGCAAAGTTCGTTATTCTTAAACATTCTACGAACTCTATCTTTTAATGTGCTCTTTGATTTGTGAGTCTTTGCCATCAATGGCGCCTCCATAATAAGAAAAATGATACTAGCGCCAGCTAATTCTTTTCTCTCTTGTCAGAGGTAATTAGGGAAATTACAGTAATAGCCCTTCTGCCTGAGGCACACGACCAAGTAAGATTTACACTAGCGATCATCAGTGATATGCCCACCATAAAGAACATACAAGAAAACACATATCAACGGTACAACTAGGCCCAGAAGCATTGCGCTTTGCCAGCCAAATAGTGTATCTATGATACCAGATAGAGGAGCGCCAAGAGCAACACCACCTACATTCAAAGCGTAGAATACTCCAGTGGCGATCCCTCTGTTATCCTCATCACTCCTATCTCGAACACTAGCAGCACTGGTAGGAAATACAGTTCCGTGCCCAAAACCCAAAATGACCATCCCCAAAATACCAAAAAAGAGGTCAAGGGACAAAGAAAGGACAACGAAGGACAAAGCAGTAGTTATCAGTCCTAAGACGGTAATCTTTGGTTTTCCAACTTTATCACTTGCTATTCCTGCGGGGTAATGTACCACAAGAGAGGTCAGCACCATAACTGCCAACAGCATCCCTACCTGACCAGAACCATATCCTACCGACTCCAGAATGATCGCATAAGAAACAGTAATAATTCCAAGATTGAAGAATATCGCTAACACAGCAAAATAAGGAAGTAAAGTCACATTCTTGACTATGGTTTCAGAGAAGATGCTTAGCTCTCTCCGAATAGATGTGGTTTCGACCTTTGGCAAGTATCCCTCCGGCAACGTGGTAGAGAGAAAGCTGGTGAAAATCAATATTGCAGCGATGGCAAGAAAGAGAGGCTCATAACCGATTTGTTCGGCAAATACACCACCAATACTGAATCCGAGTAGCATAGAGAACGCAATTGATATACCATAGAGGGCCATTCCTCGTCCACTTCGTTCACTAGACATATTATCGCTGATGTAAGACATAGTAGAGGGCCCACCAAAACCACCCCCGATACCATGGACAATACGCGATAACAGAAGAAATAGCGGAGTGCTGGCAAGAAAATAAAGTAACATGGCAACTCCATCTAAAAATATTCCAATAGGCACCATTGCCTTTCGTCCAAACTTGTCTACTAGACGTCCCATGAATATGTTGGAGGGGATATGCACCATGGAATAGACCCCCACTATTAGCCCTGCAAGAATGGATGTAGCACCAAGACTCACGGAATAATTTGCCATGATGGGGATAACCACGGCACTATCAAAATTCACAAGGAAGGATGCTAGTAGTACCACAATCAAATGGCGTCGCTTCAGTATTGTTGAGGCCTTGGATGTCCCGTCCATTGCAACTAGTCCCCAGTAGTACGATTATGAATTGAAATCTGATATTTCAATCAATCGTATTGAGTCAGATATTGTATTCTTAATAGGTGAGTACACAACAATCAACCACTAAAACAGAACAAATGCTTTGTTTTATTCCTTAAAAGAATGATAGACCAATCACATTCCAACAATTTCCTCAGTTACTCTCATAACCTGTCGATATAATCTGACGTTCAGATAGAATCCTGACTTGATCATCTAATCTAAGAGAGTACTAAATTCAGACAAATATTCTTCGAGTTAGTACTTGAATATGGATACCGATGGCGCTCAAACAGGGGATGCCAAAAATTTTAGCAGCGGTTCGTCCCATCTTATCATCAATTAGAAGTAGCAGTCGCTTCTCCTTTGTCAATAAAATAGCTGCAGCTTCACCAGGATCAATTCCAGCACTGGCAGATAATATGTCAATGGTACTGTTCTTCATCGGTCTCACTAGACGCCAGCCTTCACCTATTGGGACTTGAATGATAACCGAATCGGGAGATTTCTGGATAACACAGGTCTCTCTGAATACCTTGTCCGGAATCAGAATCTCTTGGTAAAGGTTTCGCAGAAGATGAAGTCTTACGACTCTTGCAAGATGAATCAAAGGACTCGCATTACTGACTGCCCTGTTACCTCTTAACAAAAGCAAGATCACTCTTCAAATCTTCCTCTCCATAAAGAATCGGAATTGCGGCCTTTTCAGCCTCCCACATCATCACTCTCAAAGGAACCTCGGCCATCAAAGCAGCGGATCATAAAGATACCGTTCTGTCCCGATATGCCTTTAGTGCGCGGTCCAATAGGAATTGTTGAATTCCATTATCAAGGGCCCGCTGTATCAACTCTAACCGGTCTATTTGTTCCTCTTTAGCGAGAAGTTCCAGTTTTTTAGCATCTCTTCAGGTAATCGAGCAGTGATGGGCTCCATCTATACCGTGTGCAATATATTATTTTATACACATAAAATGGACCATCAGTTCCAATTGTTATGTCTACAGTGCATCATAGATGATCCATAACTCAAATATTCAATGAGAAACTAGCTATAGGTCATGCAAGATGCAGCAATGCAACTTCTTTCTCCTCAGACAGTTCTTCGACCTCATCAGGAAAGTACCATTTTTTCAAGAAGTATTTGATAGTGACTTCATCCTGTTCATAGAGTGAAGAACGGAGTTTCCATATGATGGTGTCCTTCTTAATCAAGATACCTTCGGATAATTGATCTTGTATTTCCAAGATGATATCCAAAGCCCTGTCAACCGTTCGCCTGTTGACACCTGCACGCCTCGCTATCGCAGACACAGAGAGGTTATCCTCAATCTCCAAGACCCGATATATTCGCTCTACTACCTCCTCTACCGAGGTCCGTTCTTTGGAGGGGAACAATTCACAAATCTCCTCTTCGGAGATGGGTTCTTCGGCAGCCTCGAAGAATCGTTTCTGGATATACCATCGTCGAATCTCTTCAGGCAGACGTATCTTGTCCAAGCGGTCTCGGACCCAGACTATTCGTCCAGCCTTCCCCTTCATCACCCGGATCTGATGCGACGCAAACTCATCCTGCAACCTGACGAAGAAGTTCACTGCACGCTCAATGGCACGCCAATCAATCCCTGTTGATTCTGCAATGTTATGGATAGTTGTTGGCGATTCTTCTTTGATCTGCTCCAGTGTATTCTTGATGGTTTCTTCGAAGGAGGTTCGTTGGGACATGATAATCACATTCAGTTACGTCGGTAGTTACGTCGGTAGTTACGTCGGTAGTTACGTCGGTAGTTACGTAGTTAAGACTCATTTATGCTTATAATAATTATCATAGTGTCTATCATATATTTTATACCATAATAATACTGATTATTTTGTTACAATACACAATACTAATATAGTAAATTGATATGCACAAGACCATGTTCTCCAAGATCGACCTCATCATCATGGCCTGCATGTACAGAGAAGATCGAATTGGCAAACATCACGGGAATATCGAGAACATACTGAAATTTTGCGTTCCAAAGGAATATCGAGACCGTCATCGTATGAGTAAGGTAAAGAAAGGAATGAGGAGACTTGCAAGCAGAGGATATTTGATTCTCAAACAAGGCAGATTTGAAGCATTCGCACTCACTATAGAAGGTGTACGTGTTGTAGAACGCTGGATTGATGGATGGTCACTTGACCAAATCAATGATGCTGAAGAACAAGGGCAATAGGAAATCCTTGCACACTTGTGACTAAATAGAAACTACTTCTACAGTCTAATTGGATTGGGTCCAATCTTACGAATCTCCTCAGCAAATTTGTTGATTTCCGAGGCGAAGAGGTCTCCCTCTGCGGCGCTCACGAACACCATCTTCACACGATCCTCGTTGAGACCCATCTGGCCCACCAACTTTCTCGCAAACCGGACTCGGCGCTCTGCTCCCAGATTTCCAGTCTTGTACGCACAGTCTCCAGGATGGCATCCAACAACGAGCACACCATCAGCCCCTTCCTGCAATGCTTTGAGGATGAAGTTGATGTCCAGCCTCGCTGTGCACGGCATTCGGATAATCCTGCTGCTCACGTCATACTGTAATTTCATGGTTCCGGCTAGGTCACTTGCTGCATACATGCACTGCATACAGCCGAACACTATGATATTCATATCTTTGGGAGCCACTGAGAGAACACCTCGATAATACGGAGAGAAAAAGAAAGAGAGGGACATATAATCTTTCAGATAGATTACGATATCCCGTCACCCAAGGATGTTTCGGCTGCATGCACCGACCTGTCAGATTCAGAATGAGAGTGAACCTCATCAGAGACCTCTAACTTCCGTGTTCCATCATTCACTCTGCTTCTGCTATGGCAATAGAGCAGGGCTTCAACCATTTTCAAAGGAATAGTGCATAGATTGAATAGATTAGAATCTATACATATCATAGGATAGTACAACAAATAGCAGGAGGATGTACTATGGTACTCAGCATAGAAGACAGAAAGATAGCAGACAAAGTACGAGAGTTGGGCGACGCAGTCGAATCTATGGAGATTGAGAGAATTGCATCAATGTTTACAGAGGATTGCAAGATATACATTCTCAATAAAGAACTGACTGGGAAAGAGGGAGTACGAGCCTGGCTAAATTGGCTCTTTCAAAACTTAGTATCCATCAGTTTTGAACCAATCACTGCAGCTGTCAAGGGAGACACATTCTATGAGGAGTTTCTGGTGATAGGAACCATGAGGTCAGATGAAGTAATCACATCAAGACAAGCAGAAGTGATAGTCATAGACCGCGAGTCTATGAAGATAAAGAGCCTTCGCCTGTATTTTGACCGTATGGATTTTCTAAATTCCATATCGACAGACCCAATTACAAGATGGGCATCACGGAGATTGAAGAAACGCACAAGAAAAGGACTGGAAACATAACGACAGGAGCAAGCTAGTGTTTCTGTCAATCCATCTTCTTGAACACCAATTCGAATCTAACAGACCCATCACTATTCAGATCTGCAAACCTAAGTATATCTGAGTCCAGCAATTCGTATTTGAGAAAACCACTTTCAGGTTTATCTGAATTGACAAAGACCGCATGACTATCGGAAACTTCTGTTAAGATCAAATGAGCAGGGCTCTCTTTTTCCTCCCAGCTCACAAAATCCTTGTTGAAATGACGAAGGTAGAGATGAACGAGGTTATCCTGTTTCAATAGAGTAAAGATTTCGTAAAGATAAATTTCTCCTTTCTTCATCCATCTGAACGTTCCAGAGATAACACCGTGTGCCTCATCCAACCAATATTCATCAAACTCATCTTCGCCTTCAACTCCTTTCCATAGACCACATAGAAAACGAAGTTGTGAAACAGAACTCCCCCGCAATGGATTTTTTGAATGAGTCATAGGAATCAATTGCATAAACCACCTATTAAATTTCATAACAAAATGATAATTATGCACGTTGCGTGTATGCATGTTGTACCAATGCTGAAATCTCGGAATCAAGTGGATAGCGATCCAGATATTCATCTCCTAAGAGAATTAGGGAGCTCCAATCCTCTAATTTTTCATAACAGCGAAGTGCAAGATAGTGTCCGTCTTTATATCCTGGAGCATATTGATGAATCTCCATCAATATTTCGAGGGCCTCATTCCAGTTTTGAGCTTCATAGTGATTTGTTGCCTCGGTGAACATTGAGATGACATGAATAGTTTCCACCTTTCTACGATAAGTTATGACTCCCATCCCGTATAAAACACCGTCATGAACGATTCCCACAATTAATCCTACAATGAAAGCCCAAATTATTCCGACTTCAACAAAACCAATCCAAGCAAGAAGTGCAGAACCAGTACCCCAAGAGAGAGGTCGAAACACGTATTCGTATATCAATCGTCGACGACTAATAGGAATCTCTGACTCTTTCAATTGGTTCATATATCTACTTCGAAATTTAGATATATTAGCACTGCTTTCTGAGTAAGATGGGCAGATTTTACTCTGCCCCAATCAGAAATCCGGGTTCAGTCGAGTAAGCGTTTTTCACCTTTGATTTTTCTGATTTCTGTTATGTCTTGGGATACTTCCAAACATCCAAGATAGTTATCAGAATCATCACGGACAGCAAAATACCGGATATGAATCAGGCGACCTCCAAGATTTATCCAAAACTCTGCTGAATCACGCGAGCCGTCTCGGAAATCATTCAATATCTGTTTAACAACATGAACGCTCTTCTGAGGATGGCATAAATGAACGTCACGACCAATTACTGCTTTGGATCTGACAAAGATTCGTTCCGCAGAGTCACTGAAATATCGAACTTGGTCTTTTGCGTCAACAAAAGTGATGTCAATTGGGAGTGTGTTCAGTACAGCTTGAAGAGAATCCTTAGACATGGCACCCGTTTCAAACTGAACGAGGTCTTCTCTAACATCTTTTGATGTTGTTTGTTTACTGACTGTTTCCTTAAATTCAGGAACATCAGGAGTAAAGCAACAATAACCGATTTCATCAAATTCCTTTCTTATTGTAGTCCACTCCTCTTCAGAGATAACCTGCAGAGATGTAGGAAATAGAATATTATTCTCTTTGTAAAAGTGGTCCGACAAGAGCTCGTTCATTTTGGAAATGATTTTCACTATTTGAGTTATTTTTTCAAATAGAGAGGAATCGGTGTCATTGGTAAGTTCATACAATTGTTTCTCTGTTGAACGGATTTGATCGTGTTCCATCCACATAATAGCAGGAGGTTCTTTCACACCATGTTTCTCAAGATATGGAAATAGCACATTCTCTTCACGATGATAATGTTTTGATGATTCTTTGAAGTGATGTACAAGGTGCTTCATTCGTTTTAGCTTCTCAGTTATCACATCTTGATTCATTTCACCAATCAAGGATTCTCCGATAATATAGAGTTCCTCCACAGTTGCGAGAAGAATTCGATGTTCTTCCATGAGTATATGGACAGGATGTCCGGGTGAGGCTAATGTTGACTCGCCTTCCAGACTTTCATCGAAGACTGCAAGGTGAACATCACACAGTTTATGCACATTCTCTCGTGGCATCCCTTCTTTAATGAGCTCTTCTTCAGCTTTCGAGATAATTGAAGCATCCACACGGCGGAGAAAATCCCCAAATTCCCGTTTGATTACATCAGGACTTTCTCCCTCATGTAACCGACTAATCATTGTTTTGATAGTCTTCTTCTTGTCTTCAAACATTGGTATCTCCACATATTCAACATTAACTATTGTTAATAAATTATGGAGTTACCAAACGGGAAGTAAAAGAATAGTTTAAGGTCGCAAACTGGAACAGTTTATTAAAAAAAGTAAGACAACCGAAAGAGGTTGTCATTCTATGTTTTGTTTAGTTATCATAAGGTGTGCTGCCTTTGACTACAGGTCGATTGGGGTCTGCAGACCACTCCGTAAAGCTCCCCTCATAGAGTTGAACTCTCTCGTAGCCAAGGAGATGTTTGAAGATAAGGTATTCATTGGTTGCTTCACGGCCAGTACCACAGCTGCAGATAATTTGCTTGTCAGGTGTAGCACCAACTTTCTCAACTATTGCTTTAATTTCCTCAAGTTCTTTTAGAAGACGAGGATTATCCGTATGCATGAGGTTTGCCCAGGGAAGATTAACTGCTCCAGGAATGTGTCCATCTTTGATCCACGGGGTGCTTTCACCCTTATACAGATGAGGAGGTCTAGCATCTAAGAGAATCACATCATCCTGATCTTTGATTTTTATGAGGTCATCAGTGGTAATCTTCATATCTTCTTTAGCATCAGCCTTGAATTTTGTAGTCTTGACCTTCGGAAATTCTTGAGATATTGGTTTTCCTTCAGATATCCACTTTTCAAGGCCGCCATCAAGAATGTAGACTTCTTTTGCACCAAACCGTATGAGCGTGTACGCCATGAATGGCTGCTCCAGTCCATCACCCCAATTCTTGAAATCGCCTTTGTGAGTGTAGAGCACGACAATGGTTTCATTATCGATACCGACTTGAGCAAAAAGCTCAGCAAGTTGGTGGGGCTCCAGATAGACTGCAGGCTGACCATCTTTTGTTGCACGTTGCAAGTTTGGACTAAGATAAACCGAACCAGGTATATGTTGTAAGAAATAATCATGAGGGTTTGGTTGAACATCTAGAATGAACACATCATCCATATGTTTCTCCAACCAATCCGTTGAAACATATTTTACGGAACCATGTCCAAGGGGAGCATTATCAATTTTCATAGTTAACTATATTGAATTAGTTATATAAAAATCTTAGCTAATGTTGAGAATAAACAGTGTGTGATTGTACTGTCCTCTATGTTGTAACCACCTTATCACGTTCTGCAGTCCAAGGAGGAGAAACCAGACAGAGAAAGACCAACTCAGTTCCACCAGTATTCTCAATGTACTGAACTGCACCAGGAGGGATATAGATGGTATCTCTGGGACCTACTAGAGCAGATTCATCATCAATATACATCACACCTATTCCTTGAAGAATGTAGTAGACCTCAGATGCCCCCTCTATTACATGAGGAATAGATGCACTCCCAGGTTCAACAATGGCATGGGCAATGCTATATTGCATTTTAAGATTTAATTTTCCATGAGCGGGGTTCAGCAGCTCCCTCAGACGAGTCGAATCGTTAGCAATAATCTCCTCACAATCTTCAAACTTACGAATAAGCATCACGAAACACCAGTAGTGCAAACATTAGTCTAACCATAAATATCTCTTCATTAGGTCTGACATCGAGGACAGATATAGCTGGTTGTCGAACCAACACGGATCTTTTCGATTATAGATTGACAACGGGGGCATGGTTTTCCGGTACGATATGCAACCTGATAGTGCTCTGGATAGCGTCCCTCATTTCCCCATATATCATGTTCTTTGGGGCCGCCGCCATAACGAATCCCTTCCTGAAGAGTAACCAGAATTGCTTGATGAAGAAGAGAGATGTCAATATCAGATAATGTGTTGGCTTTTCGTTCAGGATGCAATCGGGCACGCCAAAGAATATCTTGGATATACACGTTCCCAATTCCTGCAATCACACGTTGGTCAAGTAAGTAGCTCTTGATTCGTCCTCGACGACCTGATAGAATATCCGATAATTTGCCTCTAGAAAATTCAGTTGATAGTGGCTCAACTCCTAAATTTCCTATTTGTTTGTGGCAATGAATCTCAGTAGATTCGATAAGATGAACATGTCCAAACCACCAGAAATGAATCCAGAGTTGTTTGGAATTATCTAAATGAAGCACCACTCGTTCCTTCTTGGGATCGGGTTTTTCTTCGGCCGCATGCAATATAATCTCTCCGCCCATTCCTAAATTAAACGCTAATACAAGATTCTTATCAAGTTCAGCTAGAATCCATTTTCCCCGTTGGCGTATTTGCATAATCTTTCTACCAGTTATCAGAGAGATGAAAACTTCGACCGTCTTGTTGAGAACTTTAGGCTGATTGACTGTCGCATCTATAATAGTGCGTCCAGGTAGAACTTCGTTCATACTTCGAGTTAATACAACAATGTCTGGCAATTCAGGCATGGCCACAAACACCGACCATGCACGAATCACCTTTTACTTCAATCATTCGTTCGATGCTTTTCTTTTCCACATCCAATATGCAGGAACCAGCAATCCAAGTACCGAAAGGTTGACGATTGTGAAACTGGTAATTCCAACTTGGACAATATCACCCCATCCGGTAGCAGCGGCGAGTAATCGATTAACTTGAGATCCCACACGACTCAGAATAACCAGAAGGACCACAGTAATCGCGGTCAGAGGGCGGAGAGATTCATTTTCATGTACCTTAGCCACAGTTGATGAAAGCCCATAGAAAAGAAGAATGGATTGTACGAGAATATCAAAGAGAGTCCATTGGGGATTTGAAATGTTCACCAGACGGAAGGTATAGAATAGACCAATACAAAACAATACAAGGACCATAAAGCTTGATTGTTCAGGGCCTTTTGTTTTATCACGAAATAGAATAGTTACAACTGGCAGTAAGATCATACCTAGCGGAAACATCAACAGAATCATCTGTTGTTCGAATGGTAAAGATTCCAGTCCAAGGAGAGTATAGGCACCACCAAAAGAAATTATGCCAATAATCAAAAAGAAGAAAAACACAACCCAATTTATAGAGGGCCTGGATTCAATCTTATTCCGAATAGATTTGCCTATATTCCAGCCTAGAAGAACGGTGAAATAACCAGTTATCAGTGCATCTCCAAATGACAGAGATACACCAACAGGAGGCCCAAGAATTGCAGTTATTGGTCCAAGCACCATAAACAATGCAATCACAACAAAACTAAGCAGGACTTGATTACGAAATGCATTAGGTCCATTGAAAAAGAGATGTTGCCCCTTGGCCACAAGAGAGAAGATAATCAATAGTATGATGAAATACTGAAATGAGACTACAATTGATATCGCCAAACCTTGAAAGGGATCAGTGATAATGGGATCGAGTCCTCCAAACATTATAATCCAGAGAGAGATGATAGCTGTAGCTACAAGTGAAAGGATGAAACTAAAACTGTACCAAGTCTTTGTTAGAAGGAGTCTAAGTCCTTTAATGAATCTCATGATGGCATTCCTCTTATGCTATGTTCTTGTAGTAATCAATGTATGATATAGACTTGTTTTGTTTATCGTGTAGCTAGCGTGCCTCAATCAAACGACTCTGCGGTGGTTAAAACGAGATATTGTAGAGTAAGAGATGTTAGAAGTCTGAAATTATATCTACAGGTGTGTAGATAACCATTCCACAAATCTTCATCGTTATCATCTTTGATAGCAAATTATGATCGTAATAAGACACTACCGAGTACAATAATGTTCACAATAAGTCCAATTCCGTATGCAACATCAATTAGTGTAATCAACGGGTTAACACCTGCAAAGACGAATAACCATGTACTGATAGTAATAACAGATAACACAAGTAGTACTAGAATAGTACGTTCACCTTTAGTGAGAGGTTTCTCATGTACTGTAAGCACACGAATCCAAAGAACGATAGCAATACCAAGTAGAGGGGGAAGAGGTATGAGAATAACGCATAGAAAAGGTAAGATAATACCACTGAGTTGAAGACGAATCTGTTCGATTCGCTCACTATAGTTTGCAAATTCCTCAGCATATACCTTCCCATATTCTTTCCAAACCGTTGATTGGTATCCTTTCCAGATAGAGAATTTTGTACCAGAGAACTTGTCTTTGATCTTATCGATAGTGCTTTTTTCATACTCGGGGTCATATGCACCACGTATTGCAGGAATGGCGTATATCATGAGCATAAGAGACCAAATACCATACAATAATACCAAATTATCAAGGAGGGTAACAAGTTCCGTTCCAAAGAGGGTCTGTAAAATACTAGTTGTACCAGGATTTAGTGCATTGTATATCTTATAGACCCCATAACCAACGATAACAAATACAGGAATAATTAGTAGTAATTTGAAGCGACGTGCTCTATCAGCATTACCTTTTAACCATTCAGAGTTCATCTGAAAAGCAATCGTGCAGATGCTGGCATATGTTAGCATTATACCTGTTCCGCTGAGAAACTTCATGGAAATTCCTGATATTCCAGCAGCATACAGAAATAGTGGTGAATTGGAGAGAATAGTTGGGTTCCAGTCATTGAAAAATAGCATCAATAACAAAATGAGACTTCCAATTAGAACTGCTAGAAGGTAACTAGTACCTAATCGATCTGCAATCTTTTTTCCAATGCCACCCATAAGCAATCATCCACCTTTACTAATTCCTCCGTCCTATATTAAGAGTCGTACTGATTTCTGTGGTGTTTATACGGTAATATCGACATAAAGCTCCATGAGGCGAAAACTAAAGACCAAAGTATGGGATAAAAAGCAAGCCAAGTTTGTAGAAGTTCCAATTGCAAAAAAACCAGATGTTGATTTGGCATGCTCACAGTGCAGATACTTTGAACAAGCAACTCGCCAGTGTAAAGGCATTGGATCTTGGTTTTATGATAGAGAGATCCCATATCCTGAATATGTTCCCAAAATTTCAGAGTGCAAAATACGACTCCCCCTCAACCTATTTGCATATGTATGATTTCTTCTTTCAAATTGGAATTATGTAGCTTTTCTTTTGGTTTGTATCAAACGAATTATCGACAAAACAATCAACACAGTAGGAGCAATTAGTAGGCCAGCCCACACAAGATATCCAAGAGCTCCAAACACCAAAAGATGTAACTGGTTCTTTAGCTCTGTTTTCCAAATAGGATTAAGCAATAACCTCAGAGTGAACATCCCTAACAATAATGGAATCAGTGTAAATACGATGGAAACACCAAACTCCCAAGTCGGAATTGCGTTGGATACAACATATGCAGTCTGAAAAGCAAAAGATGCAGCGCTTCCAAGATACATAAAACCACAGAGAACTGCAATAGACCATACAGGATCACTTACAGGTAAATTGTTTTTACGAGAATAAAGGAAAATTATTCCAATAGCAATTAAAGCAAGAAAAGGAGAGAGAGCCAGTAAGAGATTTTGTCCTTCCCACTGATAGACTTGTAGACTGTAAACTGGTACTAATATCCATTCATCCAAATTGTAGGCCTCGACGTAGCCGATTGCCAGCATATACTCTCCACCATAATTCGGATCATGTATTGCAAGATAGTAGGTTCCTGTGGCATTTGCAGTAGAATCAATATCTACAACTTTGTAATATGTACTAGGAGTGAAACCTTCATAGTATGCGTTCTCTGGAACAACTCCATCCAAAACAAGGTAGCCACTATCAGGAGAGGTTTCCACATAACTTGGAACAGAGCTGACATTACTCACATCAGGCCCCATCAAGACCACACCAGGAGAAAAACCAGTTTCACCAAGATGGACAGGGATTCCAAGTATTAGTCGGATTCGTTCGCCTTCATTAAATTCAAAACGGAAATATTGAGCCTCTGCACCTTCGTGAAGATTTTGGTATGTGACCCAAGATTTTATGGGATTATCAATATCTGCCGCAGTATCAAGAGTTTCGCCAGGACCGGATCCAATAGGGACATGACCTACAACAAACGGGAGTGAACCTATAATGGATAACATTACAAAAAGTGAAGCTAACTTCCAAGATTGCATAAATTTAGTAACAAAAAACCAACCTATAACTTTTATTTGGAACTAGTAGAGGAGGTGTATGCCTCCTCCGATAGTCTATTAGAAATCAGGTTCGTTCTTTAATCCCCATTTTGGAATATCTTTCATAGCTGGGTCATAGCCATCAAAAACATGACGGCTGAGAATCAGGCGCTGAATCTCACTAGTACCTTCATAAATCTGATATAATTTGGCATCTCTGAAAAGCTTCTCCATAGGATATTGATCGATATATCCATAGCCGCCATGGATTTGAAGGGCTTCGGATGCAACCTCCATTGCAGCATCGGTCGCATATGCTTTAGCAACGCTTGCAGGAACAGTTGAGTCGCCTGTTGTATCAGCAACCCATGCAGCTTTCTGATAGAGTGCCCGGGATGCTTCAATCTTCATATACATCTCAGCCAATTTGAATTGAATGGCCTGAAACTCCTTTAACTTTTTAGTAAATGCTTCACGTTTCTCAGCATATACTCTAGCGTACTCCATTGCAGCACGTGCAAGGCCAGTTGCAAACGCAGCAATTGCAGGGCGGGTCATTGCAAAAGTCTGCATAGCAATCAGAAAACCCATTCCTTCGGAGCCCAATAGATTTTCTTCAGGCACCTTTGCATCTTTGAAAATAACAGAAGATGTAACAGATGCTCTGTGTCCCATTTTTTCAACTGGAGGACCAGTTCTAACACCTGGTGTGTCAGCATCCACAATGAAAGCACATAGTGCTTGATGACGTTTTGTAGGATCAAGACTTGCAAAAACAGTAAAGTAATCTGCATAGGGTGCATTAGTAATCCAAAATTTTGAACCGTTCAGAACATAATCAGACCCATCCTTTTTCACCCGTGTACGAATTCCGGCAACATCACTACCCATATACGGCTCACTACAGGCAAAAGATACGAACTTCAATTCTTCAACGAGTGGTCGGAGGTACTTCTCTTTCTGTTCATTATTACCAGCAACAAGAATGGGTTCAGCGCCAAGACTGTTAACATAGATGCTAGTAGTCATGCCTGCACATCCAGCTGCCATCTCTTCAACCACAATACATTGTTCTAAGGCACCAAGTCCCGGACCACCATAATCATCTGGAATTCCAAGATTCATAAGACCCAGTTCCCAGCATTTTTTTATAATTGGAAGGGGGAATTCACCTGTTTTATCGTAATGATGGGCATACGGAATCATATACTCTTGGGCAAAATCTCGTGCCTTTTTCTGAAGATTAATCTGTTCCTCTGTAAGACTAAAGTCAATCATTTTTGCTCCCTCTGAAAGCTGTCTAATGGAAAACAGTATACACAGAAGTATAAGTTACTTTTGAATTAACAGAATAGTAACTTATTGCTTCTGAGAAATTTGTTTGACAACTTCAGGAAGATTCCATTTCAATTCTAAATCTAGAGCTCCTTCGTCAGGTCCCGGACATCGTCGCACACAGGTTCGACAAGCCACACAGAGCCAGAGGTCAACTTCAACAGTGCCGAATCCAGGACTCTCTTCATTTAGAGGAATATCAAGGTCTGAACGATTAGCAGCTAGATTTCTGACGGTCTTGTAAAATAAAGATCTAGTGCTTGGAAGAGACTCAAGTTGCGATTCAGTTATTTCAAAGAATTTTGACATCTGCAAATGTGGTTTAAGCTCAATTGCATTTTCTGGACAAGCAATCTCACAAGATTTGCATCCAAGACATTTTGACGAGTCCCAATTAACAGTTCCAAAACCAAGTATTGGAGCATACCCCATCATTGACTCGTATTCTTCAAGAACTCGTGGGACATCCACATCTACAAGGTCATCCAGAGTTACTTTAGGACGAGTACTTGGGATTCTCGCACGTGTGCGGTAGGTCATGGAAACTGCGGATTTTATCGAGTCCTCGACTTCTGTGAGAATATTTGAAGCAATTATTTTACCTTTTACTTCAACTTTGGCAAGTTTATCACGGGCTTTAGATATGGTTTCAAGAAGATTAGCTAAGGTACCAATATCCCTTGGTTCAAGTTCATCAACTAAGTCTCGAAGCTCGGAAACAGCAGAGAAAAGTTGTGAAGCAATTACACTAACTGTTTGAAGTGCAATTTCTGCCTCGGAGGGGGTTCTTGGTACATCATACAACAGATATCCATGCTCTTCACCAGCACCTATTAGCAATTCATCTTTTTTCATTCGTAATAAGTGCCGAAAAACTCTATCTTGGGGAATGCCAGTTCTCTTTGCGAGATCTTCCGCAGAAGAAGCACCCAATTCTCGAATAAGAACAAGTAATGTGCCACGTTCAAGTTCACTATCAAGATAGCTATCCATTATCATCTTGTAGCGTTCCGGATCTAATTTTTCACCGTATACATTAAGACCCGATACAAGATTAGGACCCTTTTCAAGCGTGATTTTTAGTCGGAAACGAGCGAATGCTTCAAGACCCGCGGAGATGAGCAACTTAAGATCTTCTGAATCAGAGATTGTTTGTTTTGAAATTGCTGATTCGATGCAAGTATCTACTATATCACGCAGCTCACCCATCTGATCAGATAATGCAGTTGCATCATATTCACCCAAAATTTGAAGGCGTTCATAGAGAGACTCCAGTTCTTCGGATGAGGACTTGACAAGATCTCTGTCATCTCCTTTAACGGACTTCTTTATTGCACGCATTTGTTGAATGATGCGTTTCAATACAAGAGTAGTTTCTGGAACGGATCCAAGCACACGAGAAAAGACAGGAGCATGATGGTCTAAACCAACCATTTCCACCTCACCCCGTTGTATCATTGAAACAATTGCATACTGGATATCTTCAGTAGGCGTTTCCATTAGTTCTCCCAGTTCGACTACTGTTTTAGATCCCATATTACTCAGAATGAATAGGATAATTCCACGATATAGTTCTGTAAGCACATTTTTCTTTACTAATGTAAGAAATCTTGATTCATCGATACGGCCTTCTCGCTTCCCTCTCTTTAGTTGAGCGACGGTTCTAAGAAATGGCCCATATCGTGTTTTAGTACCAAGTTTTTGTAATTTGGAGAGAGATTCATCAGGAGATTTGTCAATATTAGGAATAATATCTGAAAGAGATGAAATTATCGTTTGGAGATCTTCCTCAGCATCAACAGCCTCTGCTTTTGCTATATCCTCTAGATTTGAAACCATAGATTCAACATCGGCAACAAGAGAGGGGATTTTCTGCAGTTGCTCTGAGATATCCGTTTCGTCTTTTGCTGTTTCAGAGTCAGTAGTTTGTTGTAGACGTTGAAGGCGATTCTGAATTAGTTTCAAGAAGTTAGCTAATACTTTCGAATCCGAATGGGAGATAGCTTCGTCAAATTGGGAAACGGATTGAGTTAGTATACCAATATCTTCTACGTCTTCCAGTAATTCCATTCTCTCAGCAGATTGAAGAAACTCATCAAAGTATTTCGCAGGAAATGACTCTATTGATTCAATTAGAGGACTTAACCGATTTTTAAGCTGGGCTATTTCCTCTTGCACTTTACCAAGAGAAACTGCAGACTCCTCTTTGAGGCCTCCTAGAACCATTACCATATCTAGCATTCGACGTCTTTTAGGTGCTATTTCTTTAACCACAGGACCACTCACTTACTCACTTCCATCCATTTTCCTGCTGTGCCTTTGTGAACTGGTGTTGGACCAAATTCGTTGGCACGTCGGACCATCTCATTAATCGCATTTGTGAAACGTTCAGGTTCTGCACTGAACATTCTAAACATATCAACGCGTTCACCATTCCAACCAATTGCACTAAGGATTTCACGAGCGACATCAACTTGCACCTGAGCAATTTCATTTCCGGTCCCACCAATGTGGCAACGGTCGGTTTCGCATGCAGCAATCATAACTGTGCTTGCGCCATTTTCAAACGCCTTCAAAATGTCAATTATTGATACTCTTCCAGCACAAGGAACAGAGATCATGCGAGTGTCCGCGGAATACTCCATTTTTTGCGTTCCTACGATGTCAATTGTTGAAACTGAACACTCTTCACAGTAAAAACACAGTGTTAGAGGAGGGTCAGGCCCAGCATTCTCAAGTACACCCTCAATCTCACTCCAAAGTTGTTCATTATTTAGAAAATTCAATTGAGTTGCACCAGAAGGGCAAAGGCTTTGACATACCCCACATGCGTGACAATTCAGTGTGTCTATTGCCGCCTTAAACAGAATCTTCTTCGATTCATCCACAGCTTCGGCTTCAGTCTGCTCAATCATAATGGGAACACCACGAGGGCATTGTTGTGCACATAAACTACATCCCACACAATCATCTATTGATAGAACAGCTCCACGGGATAGTTTTCTTATTTCGCCACCTTGAAGCTCATTATGTATCATGAGGGCACCAGCCTGCGCCTCTATAATTGATTCGGACACGAACTGAGGTCGGGTGACAGCTCCAACACCCACAACGCCACGACGCCGTGTTTCATTTCTACGTAATTTGCCATATAGTTCTTTTATGTGCCCATCATCCTCAAGATGATATCCAAGAGTTTCACCAAGTTCAGACAGGCCATCGGGAGGTAGTACTGCAGAGGAGAGAACAACAAGATCAGGAGTTGTTTCAAAGTATTTATTCAGTAACGAGTCGTAAAATCGGAGGTGAGTTCTGCCATCTTGCTCCCAGACCAGACTTACTCTCCCACGAATATAATCTACTCCATTTTCACGAGATTCTTTGTAAATCATTTCGTTTTCAAAGGGCACACGAATGTCCATGTAGATGATTCGAACTCGTGCATCAGAATTGTTTTTCATAATTTCTAATGAGTTATCAATTGCAAAAGTACAGCATAATTTGCTGCAATCACGTTTGTAATCCTCGGAACGACTGCCGACACATTGAACCATTATGACCTCCTTAACAGGTTTGTCATCAGAGGGGCGTCTAAGATCGCCAGACGACAACATTTGAGAGAGTTCGTATTGAGTGACCACATCAGGATTCTTTCCATACCTATATTCATCCATCTCAAATGGCTTGTATTCTTTGAAACCCATTGCGAGAACTACAGCGGATGTCTTAATCGTATCCTGTAATCCTTCGGATTGAAAGTGTATTGTGAAATCGCCAAGTTCGCCTTCAACAAATTTTACTCTAGTATTGTATAGAATGGTGATATTCTTGGATTTCTCGACCAATTCAAGTCGTTCACTTAGAATTTCTTTACCGGATTTCCCAGTTGGAGCAACAATTGGAAGATGACTAACATGGCCACCAAGTTCGTCAGATATCTCAATCAATGTGACCGAATACCCAAGGTTTTCAAGGCTGAGTGCAGACTCTATTCCTGCAATTCCTCCACCAATAACTGTAACATGATTGGGGATGCTCTTTTTATCAGTAAGTAATGGAGTTGAGAGTGTAGCTCTTTTTATCATACCCCGAAGCATTGCAAAGGACTTCTCGCTTGCTGCTTGTTGGTCTTTATGGACCCAGTCAGAGTGCTCGCGAATGTTGACATAATGAATAAGTGAAGGGTCTTTATTTGCACTGGTAAGGAAATTATCAATACGGGGTTTTATCTTCTGGCTTGTACACGCTGCTATGACAACAGGGCCATTTTCAACCATTTCTGCAATATTTCTCAAACCATCTGGCTGACACACCAAATCATGAATTATGACATCAGAGGTGTAATCTATATCCTTGACTTGACCAGCTAAAGTATCGAAATCTAGTTCTAATTGTTTACCACATGTGCAAATAATAACCGATGTCTTCTTTTCTGTCATCATAATCACTTCCGGCTTTGGAGAATCTTGCTGACTACTGCACGAGCCTGTGTTACACTTTCTGGTACTTCTGCAGGGCCTAGAGCGCCTCCACATGCATAAACATGGGGGCCAATAACAATCTCATTACCAGTAGTGATGTCCTCTGGTTTGAAATATCCACTCGAAAGAGAAAGACCTAATGATTGGGCTAATTCGGCAGAACCAATTGGTGGTTCTAGTGCAGATGAGAGTACAAATAGGTCCACATTAAACTTCAAATATTTGTCAAGTAAAGAATCGTAGACAATTACATCTATGGAGCCATTATCACATTCTTCAACCCGAGTAACTCTTCCCCGTACAAATTCAACACCAGCATCTCGCGCATCACGATAGTATTGTTCGTGTCGATCGTAAGTTCGTATATCCATATATACAACACTTACTTTTGCAGAGTTACGCTCCATAGCTATGATATTTGCATGTTTTATTGCAAAGACACAACAGATTTTGGAACAGAATGGATAATAATTTTCATCTCTGCTTCCAACACATTGAACCATCATCACATGGTTTGCAGGTGCTCCGTCAGAGGGTCGAACAAGCTGCCCCTCAGAAGGACTATTAGGATCAAGAATTTTAGCTAATTCGAGTTGTGTGATAACATTAGATATTTTGCCATATGCATACTCATCTAGTTCAGTAGGTTTCATTTCATGATAACCAGTAGCAAGCACAACATCAGAAACGGCTATTGTTTTTTCCGTTGGTTCCGCGTCCAAAGAAATAGCTCCAGTAGGACATTCTTTTTCAGCTGTTTTTGCGCCCTCATCCGATTTAGAGGGGTTATAGATAACAGCTTGAGGTTGACATTGTGGCGATGTGAGTGAGAATGCTTTCGAATGTTTGAGACATAGACCACACATAGTGCATTTCTTAGAGTCAACATAAACTGGACCGACATCCAATTTTGCTTGGAATGTTTCACCTTTGCGGATGATATCAGAAATATTGGTATTGGTATGAAGTACAATATTCGGTTGATCAATCATGGCACTTCTATAGAAGCATTTTCTGATGCCGGGTCGCCAGCGATTTCCTTCAAAACAATAAAAACAATCATCAGTGGGGAATGCTTTGTAGAGATTAAGAGAATTCCCACCAATAGTTGATAATCTATCGATAAGAATCACTTCAATACCAGAATCTGCTAGTTCGACTGCAGCAGTCATTCCAGCTACACCCGCACCGATGATAAGGACAGGATCTGCCATGGCATTCAGCACCTCATTCAGATAGGTGTTCTAAAATCGGGTCAGCTGAAACACGATTCAGTTCCAACCCAACCTCCTCTTCATCCATTCCCATAGATAAAGCTAAAATTTGGGGATAAAGGAGAATAGGAAGATTGTAATCTTCATTATAGGAATTCTTCAATCCTAATTGTTGCAAATCCAATTGATTCCCACAGGCAGGACATACCACTGTAGCAAACTTTGCACCCGACTCGGACATTGATTTAAGTTTGTCACGGGCTAATCTAATGGCAAGAGGTTCGTTGACTGGAAGAACTGTGGCGCCACAACATTGCTTCCAAAGTGGATATTCAATAACAGACGCACCTGTTACTTCTACAAGCTCACTAAGAATGTCTGGAGTGAATTCAGTCACATCCAGAGGACGAAGCAGATGGCATCCATAATGAATAGCTATACCCACACCATCAAGTGGTTTCGTGACTTTCTTTCGAATCTCATCAATACCAATATCAGTATATAGTGCTTCCACAAAATGACGAACTTTGATTGTACATTTAAGCTCCAAGTCCATCTCAGATAGTTTCTCATTGACTTTTTTCAGGTCTTCGGGAGCATGCTTCAAATGATGTAAAACATCCTTCAAAGATCCAAAGCACCCGTTGCAGGGAGTAACTATATCATATCCGTTCTTTTCGCCGATAGCTAATGTGCGTGCATTTACTACTAACCAGCCAAAGTAATCTATTGCACGGAGATTGGGACTACCACAACATGCGACATCTTCCATGTAGATTAATTCCATTCCAAAAGATTCAGCAACACGAATCATAGAAGCTTCATAATTGGGGTAATTGGCAGGAACACTGCAACCCATATAGAGATTATAAGATGGCATCTTTATTCATCACCTGCAAGTTTTCCAGTTCTTGTGCTTTTTAGAATCAACTTGACAGCATCAGTTGAAAGACCTGGCACTTCGGGTTCAAGTTCAAGGTCCTCACGTTCCCAATCAGCAGTCACTTGATAGAGCTGTCCTTTTCCAAGCAATTCCTTTCCAAGTCCAACTATACTAGAGGGGACTTTACCAGCTTCTGCAGCTAGATTCTTACAGTCAAAGAAAATGTCTGTAACACGAACATTCTGAGGGCAACGCTCTTGACATTGGAAACAAGTTAGACATTCCCAAATTTCGGAACTTGAAAGGACTTCATCACGCATTCCTAGTATGATCATTCTGATTAGCTGATGGGGTTTATGATCCCATTGATTTGCAATAGGACACGCCGCAGTACATGTGGAGCAGGCGAAACACGCTGAAAGCTCCTCCCCATTTGGCATACTATGTATTGCATCTCGGAAAGATGAATCTAATGAAGACATTTCAATTGGTTCGATTAGAGTATCTGGCACACCGGCCTTGTCTTTAGTTTCGGCCATGATTTCACCACAGGTTTGAATGCCTGAATAGTTATGTTTGCGAACTTACTGCCTATATTTAATCTTTGCAGAGTGACAACACATTAAGAACTCAATCCTATGGTTGTTGTTCAGCTGGAAGACCTCGACGATAAGCCAAGTAGAGAATGCAGAAAATAGGAGGCAGTATGAGTATCTCATAAAGAAGGACAGATAATAGAGGTTCCTCGGTTAATGGGTATGACATACCACCAATTGCAGCGAATATAACACATATCACTCCTGCAATACCGAGTATCCAGTGTCGAGTTGGCTTCATGGATACAGAACTGAACATTCTACCTCTTAGTGCTTTCGTTCTGCACTAAATTGAATCACGAACCAAAATAAGTTGAGAAAGAAGATTATCATGACTGGCATCAATGTACACTTGAAGTTTGTTAGTAAGTTCAAGTATGTAAGTAATCAGATTGTTAGGATTTCCATGTAAGGCTACCAGGGTGGTAGTTCGTTCATCTTTCAATAATCTGAACACATTAGATAATGCAACACGTAACTTTTCAAAATTAGATGCAGTATCAGTTTTTGTCTTAACCAAATCAGCAATTATAGCGGATAGTTGTTCTTCCACAAAATTTTCACTCATGATTTTCACCTAATTATTTTTGAGAAACTACTCTTACTGCTACATGATTATGAATCATATTTTTCGCATTAGGCGCTGGAACCGAAGCTATATCCTCAGCTTTGAACGGACCAAGTGTGGTTCCATCGATGCCAACACTCGCCGGAACATCGGTTAGAAATTTCAATGTTATATATTCGATTTCTCCTTCGGATTCAGGTGGCTTTTCCACGATATCATCAGTTGGACGAGTTTTGGAAGCTCTGTCAGATGAAACAGATCCAGCAAGCGATTCTTCTATGAACTTACTATGAGCTTCCATTCCTCTAAGAACGCGATTATACAGCTCTTCTTCGGAGATTGTCATTAGACCTACTGGTCGCTTTCCTGCCAAAGCGGCATCAACTATTTTTCTACTTCGGATTTGAAGCAAATCACGAATCATAAATTCAAGATTCTGAATCTCTTGAGTAAAGAGGTTAGCTTGCAATTGATTATCAGCATCAGTGTGAGCAAGAGATAGACGTGTTTTTGATAGGTAGGAAATCATGTCGCCTAATCGCAAATCCTCAAGATCCCCTAATTCATCGAATTTTACTTCGGATTTCCAAATACGATATACATCATCATAGCTTAGTTTACTCAAGATAAGCCACTCCTTTGCATAACAGGAATACTGCAGCAGGCATCGGTAACTCCAATGTTTCATCTCCATACGGACCAAATAATTCAGAGTCTATTTTGAATGAGGGAACTTTGATAATGCCACCAAGTGTACGAACCTTCAATGTACCCGTATTGAAAGCAATTGCATCGGAAAAGGGGTTGAAAGAGTCTATTTGCTCTCGGGTCAGTCTATTAACCTTGAAACCAGTCTTGCCATTTATACTGCCAATTAGCCGGATTACTCGCTTTATGTCATGTGTGACGGGTTCGTCAATATTTGCACCATATGCTTCAACTGCACGAACCGCAATTTCTTGCCAAGATTTTTCACCCACACCTCTGACCTTGGGACTTAGTGTTGGTGGAACTTTTTTCAAGCCATGAATGGCTTCTTGCTTACTAGCTTTAAGAGGTTTCACCCATCTTTCTGTACCCGAATAAGTTTCAATATTACGTATGAATTCAATCATTGCCTCTGGAACGCGATTTGCCCAACCTGGAACACTCAGCTCTTTGATAGCAGAGGTTTGTAAGGGGATTTTCTCAGAAACCATTACCAATGGTGTTTTGTAATCATCAGCAGCGACCTTTGATCTAAGTGACGCAGTTGTAAAACCAGTACCTTGAAGATAATGAACAATTTCGACTCGTGCTGAGGAATCAAGAGAGTATATTCGAGGATCTTGAATACGAAGGTGATATCCACGATGGCCGCTATAGTTTAGCACAATATTCTCTGATGCAAACCCAAAATCCTCTGTAAGAAAAATGTCATACAATTTCAGGGTGTTCTCTTTTGCATCCTTCAAACAATCATCGCAAATCCATTTACGGGTGCTAAAGCTCGAACCTCCACAGGAGGAGCATCCTTCAGAAGGAGGTCTTCCGAGTCCAGCCTCGTCACAATCGGGAGTGTTGCATTTCCAAGAATCATGTCTATTCGTACAATCAGAGTCTAAATGATCAGCATCGATATCGAAAACCAATTCAGCACCTTGCCATTTTTTTTCGTGCATGAATCGGGCAACCGGAGTTTCGTAAAAAGCTGCTGAATGATATACACTATGAGGTGCAGCTTGTACAAGTTCATGCAACAGAGCATCTCTATTCTGAAAACCTAAATGGCGTACCCAATTTGTCATCTGAATTTCACTCGAGTGACAAAAAGGACAGTTAGATAATCGTACATAAGAAGTTCCAGACCGACCACATCCTATTTCCTTTTGCTCACCAGATTCGGATAGGAAAGAGCGATTAGGACATCGCCAAGTCAGAGTAAGTAGTTCCATTCCAAACTCGCGTGTATTTAGTTTAGAGGGGATATCAATAAGGTCAGCATTTTCAATATAATAGTCTTGAAAAGTAAGCTGCAGAAACTTCTGTTTTCGTTGAATGGGATTTATCGCCATTTTTACTGCAACTCACAATTCAAGGAAGCAAATGAAGATTGATTTATTCTTTGTATTATAACAGTTATCTTCTTTCAACACGTGGTGCTAAGATAAAACTAATTCTGCCAGCTTCTGCTATTGAGAATTCCATGAGAATTGGTTTGTTCGAGCTGAATTGAATAATGACACTGTCACTGGCCATAGCTTTGGATATATCGGACAAGTATGTAATTGCATACATTGATGACGATTTCTTCTTGCTCTTCAAATCACACAATGCAGATTCTTCACCTGTTTTTAGAATCACTTCAGCTTCTCCTGTGTCACTATCACCAAGAAATGTTAACGAATTTTCATCTGCAGTTATTCTGAGGTAAGTTGAAACTACACTGATGTCTTTGACAGCCTGTTTAAACGCATCAGCAAAAAGTTCAGCTTGTACATCAAACTGAATTGAGGGTTGTTTTGTACGTTCAGAGGGAGGTGTTAAAAGCTGAAGACTGAATCTTCGCTCAGCTTGTCCAAACATTTCAATCTCAAACCGGCTATCGGATTCGTTATGAGTGAATACAAGCTTATCATCACCTGCCATTCTCTTACTGACTTTAGTAAGCTCATCAACTCCAAGACAGATTTCTATCTCACCGTCACACTCAAATTCCTGAAATATTGCGGCAGGTAAATCAAGTGAGATCATTGCTGCTTTTGAGGAATCTAGTTGTCGCAAGGACATTCCTTTTTCAGATATTACAAAATGAGTTTCTGTCAGTAAAGTGGCTAAAGCATCAACTATTAGTTTCCAAGTCTTTGAACTATCAAGGGTCGCATGAAACATCTTCTATCATCCTCAACTGATTTCAATATCAGGATTTAACTCAAGTGCCTCTTTGTAAAGCTTAACATCAAGCGAGTTAACATTATGTGCAAATGAAACAGCAATCATAAGTTCGTTGCCATCAGTACTTGTTCGTTCAACAACATCTCCAATAAGTAAATATTTCTCGTCAACGTTGAGAGTTCCTTCTACTTGTACTTGAATTGATTTATGCTGATTTGGTTCATCCATTACATCCTGAACAAGTGCAATTCCTGCTTTTGCTTGTACAACAATACCAATTATGCGAACCGGACTTTGGGTTTCAGCAGTGATTTCACGTACTCTTACCAATCGTGCTGGCTCGCGTCGTTTGAATTCTTTTTCCTCACTCAAATCGATTCACACCGTATTGTGTATTTTCCAGAATTGCTCATCAATGATTAATTTTTCGTACCTATAAAGGCTGATATGTCTCAAACTATAAGAACTAATATGCAGAGAACTGTATCTCATACAGCACTTATTAATCCATAATCAATATCGCCGCCAAGTAGAAGAACATTTCGTACATCGATAAAATTCTGTTGCACCTTCATCTCCACGACGAGTTTGAAGAGTCCAATAGTATGCTTCATTATGTCCACATTTTGGACAAGACGCCTTAGTAATAGGCATTGGAATCGAATCATCTTCGACAACAATTATTTTGTCACGAGGGGTCTTCTCAATTGGTTGGGATACCATCATATCGCCTTCTGGATTTTCAATATACCCACAACTACGACATCGCAAAACTCGAGTTCCATCTTCTTTCGTAAAGGGAACCATCATTGCACCACATTCATCACAAAACTGCATAATCGAGTCACCTCGTGTATCGCAGAGGATGATAAAGAGGTCAATTAAGGCTTACTGAACCTCTGTAAGTCGCTTAGGAAATAATGTTGAAACTTTCTCAAGAAAGACTGTAAATGCGTGAGACGCGATTCTACGTTCTTCTTTCCTACTCACATCCATTGTAAGAGGTAAATGAGGCACCAAACTATCGACAATGAAAGCGATAGTTATTTTATTTTTCATCCAGAGATATGCAATAAGTGCTTCATATGCATCAGCTGCCCGGCCAGCATCAGTACGACCACTTATGTATGAATAAAAATTGGTTGAACGAATAGCATTTGCAAGAATTCGGTCTTGTACTTTTTCACCAGTCGCATGCCCTAGAACAACAGATTTAGCAAGAGAATAGCACAGATTGACAACACCATCCCCAATCTGTGCTAATCCTTGGTCGGATACGATTTGACTCATATGATTGTGAAGAACCAAAGAGTCCCAAATCATTTTGCACAAACCCAAATTGATTTCGATTATTCAATACTGTGGTCTGAAACAGACTGTTCAAACTTCTTTCTAAATTCCTCGGTACGTGCTAGCATTTTTTCCAATGCATCCCGAAGAACAGTGTTGCATTGGCGCCTTTTAGTTCTAATAGTGAAGACCGGATTTGAGAGTAGAGGATGTTCAATAATATATCCTGCAAACTCTACAGTTTCTTCTTCTAAAAGGGTCTTACGAAGAAGGTTTGGAAATGCATGTTTTTCTCCACCTATTTCAAACTTCAATTCATAACGGGTATTTTCAATGATTTTTGGTTCCATTTTTTATCGCCTCTTTCTCCGCGAACGGTCTCGACTCTTACCACGTCCTCTACCATGCCGGCTATCTCTACGGTCACTATACCTTCGATCAGAACGAGATCTTCGTCTAGGAGCTAAATCAGGACGTGTTTCAAGTCTAAAACGTTGACCATAATCTTTTGCAACCTCACGAGTTTCTCTATTCTCGCAACGAAGACAAATAAGATTGTTATGGCTAGTTAACGTCAGTACATTACCACAACGGACACATTTACCAAGGATAACACCAAAATCCTTCCCAACTAGACTTAGTTCAGTAGGAATAGTTTGAGAGCTAATAGCTCTTGCACGGACTATATCCTGAGGCTTGAGCACATCACGCATACTCTTAACATATCGACGAGTAACATTGCTAATATGAATTTCACCAACGAAAGGACTTAGTGCATTCTCATCATTTCGTTTTACAATACTAACTTCAGCACGTTGGTCCCAAACATTAGTTACTTCTCCCATCAATATATCATCCTCTACGGGAAGAGATAATTTGTCATTGCCCTCAGCAGATAATACTTGGATACTTCTTTCCTTAAAATCAATTGATACACCGCCAAAAGTTGCGGCATAGACGACGCCATCTCTTTCAAAAGTCCCTAAACTGGGGCTCAGCTCTTCAATCACACATAATTGATCCCCTGGGACCACAACATCGCCACTTTTTACATCAGCCATTCTATTCACACTCATCGGATTTTATACGGTACAAGTCAACTCGTGTCAGATGCCTTGCCTTCTTATGAAACGAATAAAGTTTGGGAATTGGGAATTGAAAGGTTTCAATTTGAGTAACTGTTCCACCCATTTCTTCAATAGCGTTTTTCAAGAAGATTCTATTTTTTTCACCTGCAAGATGTATACTGTAAATTACTCGGGCAATGGACAATGCTGTTTCTAGAAATGCTACATCAGCACCTCGTTTTTTGACTCCGAAAGGAGGATTACACACAACTGTATCAACTGACCTTTGAAGTGTGAAAGAGGAAACATTTGCTAAAACCCAGTCCGTTAATTCTTCAATCCCGAGTGTAGAAGAATTTTGTTGAGACACCTTTAAGGCTTTGGATTGGATGTCAATTCCAAGGGAAAAAGAAGCTCCCAATAGTGCTGCCCCAAGTGCAAAGATGCCATCACCACAACCCAAATCAACAACAAATCGATTTCTGATATCGTTGTGATCCATCTCAGCAGAATACAGAATGGACGCAACAATAGATGCAGGAGTTGGATATTGCTCGTATCGTATTTCGTGGTCTTGAGACCTGTCTATCTGCTGCAACGCGATTTCCAAATCTCTTAGACGCATGAGAAACACCTTGAATATAGTCTATACGGAATTATATCCGAATAGATGTTTTGATAAAACCACAACTAATGTATTACGTAGCTTTATCTTGTTCCATTCTCCAGTGGAAATGCAAGTGTTCCACTAGAACTACCCTTGCTTTCGAATGGAGCTGAAAAGAAGTTGGAAAAACCATTAGACAAATTATTTGACAAATTTCTTCAAGGGCAAGCTATCTTTAGACAAAGAAACACATTACGACCAACCTACGTTCCAGAAGAATTACCGTATCGAGATGAACAGATGGGAAGGATAGGCTCGATTCTGGGACCTGCTTTGAGAGGAGCTCCTCCTTCAAACATCCTTTGTTATGGAAAGACGGGTACAGGAAAAACAGTGGTCGCAAAATACGTTCTTCAGTTATTGGTAAGCAAGGCGGAACAAAGTGGAATAAAACCACCACTAGCAGCTTTTGTAAACTGCAGAATAGTTGGGACTAACTATCGAGTATTGAAAAGGCTTTGCGATCAAATTGGAGCTACAATGCCAGATGGTTCAGAGGTCCCATTCACAGGACTACCAACTGATGAAATCAGATCAATACTCAAGAAGAAACTTGACAAAGAGCCAAGTATTCTTGTTGTTGTGCTTGATGAAGTAGATAGTCTGGTGAAAAGGGATGTCAATCAAGGAAACGATATACTCTACAGTTTAACAAGAATGAATAGTGAGCTGGCAAATAGTAGAATTTCAATAATAGGAATTAGTAATGACCTTAAATTTAAAGAGGTCTTAGATCCAAGAGTTCTCAGTACATTAGGAGAAGAAGAAGTAATATTTCCTCCGTACAATGCAGTTGAACTCAAGGGGATTTTGCAACAGAGAGTCAAGATTGCATTTAATGAAGGTGCAATATCGGATGAGGGTGTGATTAATCTTGTTGGCGCCCTAGCCGCACAAGAACATGGTGATGCCCGTAGAGCACTAGACCTGCTCAGAACAGCTGGAGAATTAGCAGAACGTAGAGGAGACGAAACAGTCAGTCAAGAACATGTCAGAGAGGCTCAAAAGGTAATTGAAAGAGATACCATTACGGAAACGGTCAAAACACTTCCGCTACAATCAAAAGCAGTTCTGTTTGCAGTATATGCACTTGCAAATAAAGGGAAAAGAGACATCTTCACTGGCGAATGCTACAATGTATATACAGAGATTGCCAAAGTTCTGTCAATAGATACATTGACTCAAAGACGTATTAGTGATCTTATAAGCGAGCTTGATATGCTGGGCTTGATTAACACTACGGTGATATCAAAGGGGCGATATGGACGAACCAAAAAAATCCGGTTAGCTGTAAGTAAGCGTCAAATTGGAACAATTCTGAACGAGGACACGCGATTAGGCAAAATCTCAAAAGAACTATTGACCTAGACATGCATTTCCGAGAAATCGAAAAACGGTTTGACACTAGGAAATCCGTTTCTCAAATTTAGAAACGTTACAATTCCGGGAGTAGGAATAATGCCCTGTTTTCGCATGAAATCAGTTTGTCCTTGGAAAGTTCCAGAATTAATTATCTGTACACCCCGGTAGTTATCAACTGCATTGTGATGGGCATGACCAAAATGTACGACATCGGGAGGTGTTTCAATAACCATCCAATCTCTTGGAAGAGGAGCTAGTTCCGTTTTAGAGCCATAGAGAGGTGCAAGATGCCGTTTTCTAAGTAATTCCTTCATTGGTATTTCGGGTTGTTTGTAAGATGCGCCAGGAATATTTGTTACAAGGTCATCCAAGCTATCACCATGAGTCACCAAGATGTTGGTACCCTCAACAGAAACGATACAAGGGTCACCCAACATGAGGATTTGGTCATTTAACTCGTACAGGGGTTCCGCAAACTCTACAGGAATCGGGGGTTTCGGAAGAGCTTGTCGACAAGCGTCATGATTGCCAGGAATACATATTATTTTGATTTTTGAGGGTATATCTCGTAATTTCTTTGCAAGAAGGCTATACTGCTCATAAAGATCCGGAACTAACAAATTCTTTTCCTGTCCGGGATAGACTCCAATTCCATCCACCATATCACCTGCAATAAACAAGTAGTGTGTTTGTTCGTTCATAGGTTTGTCAGGTTCATCAACATCCACTCCTCGTAACCAATCAATGAACTCGTTGAATGAATCCTCCAAAAACTCCTCACTACCAAAATGTAAGTCTGAAATAAATGCCGCATAGATGTCTCGTTTTGCTCTGCTGATTGTACGAGCTGTTGGAATATCCGGATAGATAATATCATCAGCAATGAGTCTTGCGTCATTATCAACAAATCCAGAAATACAAACAACTTCATCCAACAGGAGTGCATTTCCTTTTTCGATTAAAGTTCGACCTTTGATACCAGACCTTCCCGAAGGAATGATGCAGGTTATTGACCCGTCAGAATCTTCAAGTTGAACAATGATGTTTTTTGACTGAGATTCTCTTTTGCTTGTAATCATTCCAATTGTCTTTTGACTTCCAGGGCGTTTGCCATACTTTCCTTCTCGGTACATAGCTTTTCGTCTTTTTGCATCGCCTTTCATTTTCCGTAAAACTGCAGGAGATAATGCGGTTCTAGTATCAATCCGCTTCATGTATATCTTCTGGATTCTTCGAAAACGATCTTGAAATAGATGCAAAAAATCTTCAGCAGTGCCACCTGAGCCAACCAAATCCGCGGTAGGATTCTTGATGATTTTCAACCTCCATTCTGAAAATTCAATATCTGACTCCATTTCGGATTCTGATTCGGAGTCTGTATGTGTTGATCTTGTAATTCTACTCTTGCTTGGTTCTGATTTATACGCCAAAAGAAAATCTTTTGAAATAATCATGGGGCAATCAGATTGAGGGTTGTTTATGATATTCTCAATAACCTGAAGTGGTGATTCTATTGATAAAAGAAAATCTAACGCATCAGGAGATATTTGATATCCTGACATAATCAATCGTTTTAGGATAGATTGTCTGGAAAGCGTAGTCAAGCACTCACCATCAATTCAAGAACATTATCATGATTTAAACATCTGTAAACGGATAATGTGAACGCGCTTAAGGAACTATAATAAGAGCAGTACAACAAATAGGTTAGCTGTCATATAAGCGGATGGTATCCATAGAATGGTAAATATCAGAAAGCTGCAGCAGACTGGCGGCAAGAATGGGAAATCATATCTAATTATCCTGCCAAAAGAGTGGATAGAACGTCAAAAACTGAAGAAAGGCACTCCGATTATGATTGCAGAAAGAGAAGATGGCTGTTTAATCATCGATCCACGACTTCCACAAACAAAAGAAACACGAAGTACAAAAATTCAGATGGAATCCAATTTGCGTTGGAGTATCACCAGCAAATATCTATTGGGATTTGATGAAATTCTTGTCGAAAGTAAAAATCCAATTACGAGTGCACAAAGACAGGAATTGAAGAAAATAATCAAGCGTTTTGTTGCATTGGAGGTAACAGATGAAAACGAAAACCAAATTGTTGTACAATGCTTGGTGGACCCGACAACCCTTCCAGTAAAAAAAGCTATGCGAAGAATGCACGTCATCGCTTCGAGGATGTTACGAGAGGCACTGAAAGCATATTTTTCAGGAAAATCAGATACCGCTGAAGAAGTGGTTAATCAAGACGAGGAGGTTGATAGATTATTCTTTTTAATTGTGAGAGAATTAAGATCTGCAATTCAATATTCAAAAATGTCTGAAGAAATGGGGATAACTCCAGTTGAAGCACTTGATTTACGACTAGCAACCCAATATATCGAGAGAATTGCAGATTTGGCAGTAGATATTGCTTCAAGAACAGGGGCACAAGTTGAAACCAAATTGACAGAGCATTTACAACCTGTTGCTGACAAAGTACGAGAGATGTTATCAAAATCTGTTGCAAATTTGTTCCGATTCGATTCACAGAAAGTGGCTTGGGTCATAGAAGCAGAAAAGGAGCTCATTGATGAGATAGCTATTCTAAGAAATGAAACACTAACAAAAATCAAAGGAGATGTGCCATCGCATCTCTATGTAATAGACAGTCTTCTCAGAATTGGAGAAGCTGCAAAAGATATTGCAGACCTTGCATTACCTTAGAAAAAAGAAGGCATAAAGAATGGTAGAAAAACTATTTGGAACTAGTGGAATTAGAGGAAGTATTCAGAGTAAAGTCACAACAGATATGGCACTGAATTTGGGAAGGTCACTTGGTACAACTCTGAAAGGTACAGGTATAGTTGGAGTAGGAACAGATGCTCGAACTTCAAAAGATATGTTGAAGAATGCTTTCATTGCTGGAATGCTCTCGACAGGAGTTAATGTAATCGACCTAGGATTTGCTCCGATGCCCGTTGTTGCAGCTCATAGTACATTCAGTCCAATAAAAACCTCGGTTATAATAACAGCAAGTCATAATCCATCCGGAGATAATGGATTCAAGTTTTTCAAAAACGGAAGAGAATACATTAGGAGTGAAGAAAAAAATATTGAACGATGCATATCTATGGAAAAATATCATGTCGCGAATTGGACATCGACAGGGACCGTTTCTAAGTATGATATTTATGAAAACTATATGATTCGTGCAAAACATTTCCTAAGTAAGAGAGGTGCGCAAGGAAGAGGGATGAGAGTATTGGTAGACCTCGCTAATGGAGCAGCTGTGCCATATACCCCTGTTCTTCTGAGAGAATTAGGATTTTCTGTGACTACGATTAATGCACATCCTGATGGGCATTTCCCAGGAAGACCTGCTGAACCATCACCAAAAAATCTTGAAGATACAATGCGAATTGCAAGTACCTCGGACTTCTCTTTAACAGTATGCCACGATGGTGATGGCGACAGGCTTGCAGTAATTGACGAGGCCGGGAACTTCATAGACCAAAACAGAATCATTGCGCTTTTTGCAAGAGATGAAGTTCGCCGAAGAGATGGTGGGCTTGTTGTGGTGTCAATTGATACATCAAGCGTAATCGATGATGTGATTAAAGCAGAAGGTGGTTCAATAATACGGGCACCCTTAGGTTCACTCCAAGAGATTTTCTCAAAGCGGAAAGAAGAGGTTGTATTTTCCTCAGAGCCATGGAAGCCAATTTTTACAGCATTTGGTTGGTGGATGGATGGTATAGTTGGAGCAGCAAGAATAACTCAGATGGTCCAAGATGAAGGAGAGGAAAGTTGTATACAACTGATGAAATCAATTCCAGAGTATCCAATGCTTAGAGAACACATAAAATGTCCAGACAAATGCAAATCAAAATTCATGGATAGCATCAGAATTCTAATAGAGGATCAAGTTACAAACATCGAACAAATTATCGATGTCGATGGTGTGAGGGTTGAGAGAAATGATGGCTCTTATGTCCTCATAAGGGTTTCAGGAACGGAACCTAAAGCTAGAGTGTATATTGGTGCAAAGAAAAGAGAAACTCTAGAGAAGCTTGCAGCACAAGCACGGAAAATAATGGAAACTGCACTCGAACATGCAAAAAAAGAATAGAGTTGCGTCGGTAATATTAAATCGAAAGATACTATCGAATGACCAAGCCGAGGTATCCAAGCGGCTACGGAGACGGTCTCGAAATCTCGTACGAGATAACCGTTGCCCTTGAGGCTCGTGAGTCCTGATGTAATTCATAGACATTGGGCACGAATTCGAATCTCATCCTCGGCGCCAATTATTCTAGAATGTGATTATCGAATAGCCACGATCAGAAAATGCATGTAAATTGGAGTGTCCACTAAGGTCTCCTTTCAATGATATTCCAAGGCTTTTTGCAGCTTCGGTAGCTGAAAAAGTGTCAGTACATGCCATACAAGAGTGATCAATTAGCCCTAATTCTTTAGCTTTGAAAAACAAAGGCATTTTCAGTGTCCCTTTTGAGATATCAATAAGCAATTTGGGAGACGCACATTCTAGAACCACTGCAATCTCATTTCCGAGTTCATGGTAGTTTATTGCATTCAATAGTATATGGAATAAATGCATTTTGTTATCATTAGTAGCAAGAAACATGAATTTCATGGAGCTTAATACACAACTCGGAGGGATTAATCTAACGGCATCTAGTGCAGAGTAAATAGTAAATATTATTAATAAATAATATATAGTATATTTGTTGGGACTGACAGATGATAGTATAATCGGAGGAAAAATAATGAAAGAAAAAAGTCAGTCCCAAGCTACGATTTGGATTCAAGTAGCTCTAATCTATTTGAAAAGTGATAATTTGGAAAAAGCTCGAGAAGCAATAATAAGAACAACCATTGAAGAACCAGAAAATTATCTTGGATGGTATGGACTTGGATTAATTCAGTTTGCTTCTCGGAATTTTCAACAAGCAAAATCAGCTCTCAAAAAAGCAGTTAAAATTGATACTACCAAAGGCCAACCTTGGTACATACTGGGAAGAATTGCGTTGGATGAAAACCAATTCCTTGAAGCAATAGAATATTTTGATATGGCGATTGAAAATAGAATGAGAACAATACAACTTTTTCTTGACAAAGGAATATGTTTTGAGAAAGAAGAACAGGTTGACAAAGCGCTGAAAAATTACAGATATGCAGTTAAAATCGGTCAGTATAATGAAGAATTATTGCTGCAGCTAGGAAACTTGCTAGTCACGAGGAAAAAGTTCAATCAGGCGATAGATATCTATATGGAAGCAATTGCAATCAATCCAAAAAATGCCATTGCATGGGCAAATATAGGATTCATTCAAATTGCAATAGGAGATATCGAAGAAGCTGAAATTTCATTCAGGCGTGCAATCACATTAGAACCAAACTGTGAAGAGGTGCAAACAGCTCTAAACGAAATACAAACAAACCTAATTGGAAAAGAGAATTCTCAAACCATGCAAGAGGATTATGAAGAAATATATGCGTTATAAGATCATAGCAAAAGTGAATCTGGTGCGGAGGGCGTGATTTGAACACGCGAACCCCTACGGGATTATCCTCTTAGAACCGAGGTCCTAAGATCTGGATCCTAAGTCCAGCGCCTTTGGCCTGGCTTGGCAACCTCCGCCGATACTGCAACCTATTATCGGTCAAGATATAATCATTTTGGCAAGAACATTCAAGTTTTTTTGGTCCAAGTATGACTACATCGTGGACATCTGAAATGTCGGTTTACGCCACCCCCACTAATCATTTCCTTCTTTACTAGTGCAATATCATCGTATCCACATCTTGGACAGACTATTTTAGAACCAGACATTATTTGTAACTCCATTTCATCAAAATACAAGATACTAATATCTAGTTTATTGGTGGGGGCTAACAAGAATATAACCATGTCACAATCTTTTTATTTGACTCAAGGGATGTCGGCCAGAATCGTATCCAAGTACGAGTCAAACCCGTCTCCAGAAGCAACCCGCATCGTGAGAGTGTGATTAAAAATGTCCTCGAAAGGTCGTCAAGCAGCAAGAACCCGTGATAAATGGAGAGAAAAAGCCTGGTATAATATCATAGCACCAGATTACTTTGAAAATAAACCAATTGGAGAAACTCCAGCAGGAGACCCCGCTCAAGTTGTAGGAAGAACTGTGCAACCAACACTATATGATATCACTGGAGATTTCGATAAGATTCATGTGAAATTGACATTCAAAATATTGGAAGTTTCTGGACAGGATGCAAAAACGGTCTTTCATGGTCATGAGTGGAGCTCTGATTATCTTCGAGGACTTGTCAGAAGAGGTACAACTCGTATTGATTGGATTGGCCCCATCCTTACAAAAGACGACTTCATGATGAGAATATCAGTGATTGTATTCACCAACTCTCGAGCAAAGAGTAGCCAAAAACATTCTATAAGAAAAGGCATTGAGAAAGTCATTAAAACCCATGCAAAGAAACATTCCTTTGATGAGCTTGTTCAGAAAGTTGTTCTGGGAGATTTAGCCAGCGAAGTTTATGAAGAGGTTAAAACAATCATTCCAATCAGACAATGTGAAATAAGAAAGAGTAAAGTTCTGAAAGCACCTGAAGAAGTTAAAGCAAGAAGAGCAAGACTCAGAAGAGGCTCTGGAAAGAAAGACTAATTGAGAAGAAACCATGTTGGTTTCTTTTCAATCTTCATGAATAGTCCCAAGTTTATGAAGAGCTTGGAGTAAAAGAACCATAAGATTTGCAAGTTTAGTTAATTTGTCAGTATCTGTTTCCGATTCAATAATTTCGTTTAAAGACTGTAACTTCCTCATCAATGTTTCACGTAATTTGGGAAGCATAGTTTTAACGGCGGTAGACTCTGCTTCTTCATCAGATCGTACTACAACAATACGTCGATCACAAGACGCACAATACAAATCATCCTGAATTTTTAGAATCGGCGATCCACATTGTGGACATGACTGTGCAAGCATTGTAGCACCACGCCGAAGTAGCTCAGCCATTTTCTTAATTGAATCGTCATTGTCAGTCATCAAGAACACAGGAAAGATAGGGATAAAGTCGAATATAAGACTAGTTTGATTATCGCATGTTCAAAATGAACATGTGTATTTTCGTTATGCCAAAACGTCTATATGGAAATTGCCATTTTGAGTCGATGTAGTTCGCACACCTTTCGTGCGTCGAGACAAATCATGAGGTGAGTCCATTGGACCCCGAAACGCAGAGAAGCATCGACCAGTCCAAGTATCTGTTAAAGCAGGTATCGGAAGATTCCAATGTGCCTCGAAATATAAGACGTGCAGCAGTCGAGGCCATCGCAATCTTAGAAAAAGAAGAAGACTCTCCGGCTATACGGGCACAGAATGTCATATCCATTCTTGAAGAACCAAGTCTGGACCCGAATTGCCCAAGACAGGCAAGGACCAAGATTTGGCAGGTGTCCAGTCTGCTTGAGCCAATACGTGACTAGTACAATCTGCTCGATTTGGAGTAAATGTCACCTTCCTTGTGAAATAGTCCAAGGTAGGTGTTTGAAGTATGGCCAGTGTTGAAATATGATCAAGGCGAGAGTAAGAGGAATTTATTCACAATCGTTAACGCAAATAATGCTGCAAAATCACTTTGACATAGTTCAACCCACAGTAGATGTTGCAAGACATTTTGGTTTGCCTGTTAAGAAAAGTATCCCGGATATTGATATCTGGGACAGAAGTGATTTACAGGGAATAGTAGCTATTGCATACGAATCGCTATTGGACCGTCTAATAGATGTATTAAGGAGAAGACTTGGTGACGTGATTACCAGAACTCCAAAAGTAGCAAAAAGCTCCATATACCGAGGGATTGCAGTAGGAAGAGATGAGAAAACAGGCCATACGCGAATCAATTTAGGAAAAGCATCAGGACTACTTCCCGAAAAAAAAATGAAGCGGGGAACTCCTATAATGGTTCAAGTGAGAGCTCATGATTATGGGAGAAAAGCCCCGGTACTTTCAACTAATATCACAGTTCCAGGACGAGCAGTAGTTTTACTTCCAGAACCAGTAGTAAGAATCAGTACAAAGATTAAGGATCCAGAAAAGAGAAAATGGCTTATTCGACTAGGCAAAAATTTACAAGAGCATACCGATAATTGGGGGATTCTTTGGAGAACTGCAGCGGAAAAACTTACTGAAAAGGAACTTCGCGAAGAAACAGACGATCTATTGGACGCAGCTCAACAAATGCATACTCGATATTCAGAACTCGAAGAAACTGGCATATTATTTGAAGGAACAAGTAATGCGGATATCGAGTTCTCATCAGAAGTGAAAACCGCACTGGATAGAACAAGGTCCAAAATAAAACCAACTGTTTCTCAACACCATTTCTACAAAAGCGCAGGATATGCACCCTTAGTTGATCTATCCGAATTGATAATTGAAGAGAGACCAGATGAAAGAAAGTATATCACTGCAAAATTAGAACAAATTATATCCAAAGATGCACCAAAAGTGAATGACCCTATAAATATTGAACATGTCAAACTAGATGGCAGAAATATCATTCTATCACGAGGGCGAGTAGTCGAAGTTAATCCGAAAGGTTTAGTCTTAAGACGACAATTCCGGCATACAACAAGAAAATTGAAGATGAGTAGAGACCATCCAGATGGGACAAAAGTAGCAAGAGACGAGGGAGACTACGCAGTAACATATGTTGTAATTGGATCTCGACTATTGGTCACAAAATACTATTCAAAGAAAGGTGACTTAAAGGGCACATACGTAAACATCAATACGGGCGTCGAATTATATCCAGCTAATAATGGACCAAGTAGAGTCCGATATATAGACCTTGAAATTGATGTGATTCAACAGACAAATGGAGATGTCAGAATAGTAGACCAACATATGCTAAAACGTGCGATTCAAAGAGGTTTTCTAACTGAAGATGTTGCAACACGAGCTTTGAAAAAAGCACAAAATGTTTACAATGATTTAATTGAGGGGAGATTGTAAACCTTTATCGAAGTCTTCAGATACACGAATAATCAAGTCAACAGAAGACAGAAAGTCTTCAGCTGTTGCACTTAAACTGTTAATTCCTTTATTCGATTGAATTTCAATTACAAGTTCATTTTCTTCTACCCAAGATTGAAAATCAAGCCCTTCTGGAATAGGGTTGTTATCAGGGTCTGTGGATTGGCGTACAATCTCTGCATCGTTAGTCCGTCTGAATATAATTGTAATGCGAGCTCTCAAATGAATTCACTCAGATAATTCTGTAAGAATAGATAGTACTTGTGTTTTAGATTCAGGTGTTTTTTTGGATATTGCAATCGATCTATAAGATAGTGTTTTGTATTCCAGTCCTGCCTTTGCAACTTCAGAAACGATATGGCGAAATTCGAGTAGTGAGGGAGGCCATATAACTACAAGTTCAATACTAGAATCGAAAACTAAAATCCGATCGGAGTCTATGAAACTATTTTGTAGTGCGATAGTTCCAACCAGAGATAGAACACTCGAAGTTTCATTCAGTTCTATTATAGAAATACTTCCTATTTCATTTGCATCAAAATCTTTGGACTTTAAGGCCAAATCACGAACGGTATCAATTACTTTTATTGCTTGGTCGCTATATAGGTCTAATAGTTCCCGTAGGAGTCTCGCACGATCTCCAATCCACACCCCAGTCAATAAACCAGGATGTGAATTTGCCCAAGATATTATCGAGAGTGCCTGAATTGCCGATAGACGGTACATTGGTGACTCCTCTTTTTCACTAAGAATCTTATAATCAGTTCCTGAAACCAGAGGGATAATGTCAAGATTTACATGAGGAAGTAATTCGCTAGATAGGTTTCTAATTTGGTCGTTGTTCAACCTCATTAGAGGTTCTGTTCTATGAGAGAAGGAGATGTCTGCACCATCAAATAGTTTCTCCACAGCAATCTGATTCCCACTTATCCCCTGAATATAAGGATGAATACTTTTCAAGAATATCTCTTTCAGTGGGAGGAAATTAACACCATAAACACGAAGTTCTTTATTTTTAGAAACAAGCCCTAATTCCAATGCGATATCTACAGCTTCACCAGCACAAATAGAAGATTCGGAGGGGTTGCCAGTTCTCAAAAGTGAGCTAATAGCAGCTAATGCAAGATCTTCTTCTTTAGCAATGAAGTGATTTCGAATTATCATGTATGATGCGCAACCCAAATCAGAGTCAGCAAGATTGATGCAGTTTATCAAGTCAGAAGAGTTATTGGGTGTTCCACCGACTGATATCAGGCTTCTATCACTTAACGCTAAAGGAGTATCATCCACGGTTGAAACACCAATTACTATTGGATACAGATGGGGATATGAAAGAATTAGTTTTGATAAGGTGTTTGAAGAAACAATAGGTTCAACAAAGGTAAGGTGAAATCTACAGTTGGACCTAATTAGCCCCTTACATAAGATTCCGCTGGCAAGGCAAGATTCAGAGGAAGAAGAACTAACTATCAGAAAGGACGAATCCTCTTTGATATCGATACCATCTAGGGTTTCATCTATTGAAACAATAATTGGAGGCTTGTCAGGGCGCTCACTCATCGGTATAAGCGATGAGTGAAATCTATATGATAAACCTATCTAAGAAGCACAGCTGCTTGTGCTGGGCTGTATTTCCAATCTGCAGGAAGAACCCCTTTCTTTCGATAATATTTTGATAAGCGATGAATCTTGCTCTCCACAAGTTGAAGACCTCTTTTTGAAACAAAATCTTTCTTGTTTTCTTCGAGATGACGACGAATTCTAAGAGCTTTAGCAATCATATTTCTGAGGTCTTCAGGAACTCTTCTTTCAAGGTCGTTTTCTCGAATGATATCTAAAATTCGTTTACCAGTTATGACATGGACAAGAGGCACCCCATATTGATCACGGAGAATTGTACCTATCATTGAAGGCGTATTCCCAGTTTTGGCAAGTTCAATGACTTTTTCTTCAACCCATTCTGCATCCTTATCAACCCAATCAGGAACTATCAATGTGGAGGGGCGTTTGCTTCCGGATTGTCCTTTTCTTCTTGTATGCATTCTTGCCATTTTTATTGCCTCGGAATAAATGTCTAGTACGAGTCTTTTGGAACGCGTATCAGTAGAGATATAAACATTACTTTGTGGAGTATTGTTCACAGTTTAGTGATAGCGTCCTCGCTCTCGAATGGCATTCATTCGTGCGATAATTAGATTGGAATCGCTGCCATAATTAGAAGAATATCCATCAAGTATAGATTGGTTCATTATTTCTTGATGTTTCCAGTGAGTTGTTTCAATAGCCCGATTGACTAAATGTAGGTCAGTCCCTTTCATCTCAATAGTGGCATTTCGTTCAGAAAGCCCGAAGTCAATAAGCCACATTTTATCAAATTCATCAAGGATAACATTACTTGTTGTGGGATCTCCGTGAATAGTATCGCCCTTATGTAATTCCGCTAATAGATACCCAAAAGTTTTGCATAGTTGTGCAAGTTTTTCGTTTGTGAGTGACTCGACTAAATTCTTCAAGGATTCGCCTCTAATGAAATCCATCAAAATAGAGCTTGTTTGAACATCAATCCAATATACAGAAGGCGTGGGAACACCAAGTGTTCGAGCAAAAGTAAGCATTCGTGATTCTCGAACAGTACGGCTAATACGAAGCATTCTATCAATTGGAGTAATTAGATATGATTTACAAGGACGTACTTTTAGAATAACTTCTTTATTAGACCAGTAGCCATGAAAGATGGTGGATTCTGCCCCTAAAGCAAGAACATCCCAAGGGACCACTAAATATCCCTCCAAATGATATCTTGTTCATCGGTACGCCATTTGGGCAATACACTAGATTCATTGATTGTAACCGAGTCACCAGCCCTATGTTGTAAGAGACCGGTCCATGCAATCATCGCACCCTGGTCTCCTGCAAGAGTAGGAGTAACACGATGAAAACTTGCATCGTGTCTTTTCGCCATACCTTCAAGAATAGCAGTTAACCGATTATTTTTAGCTACTCCTCCAGTAAGAAGTACCTCATTTTTTTTGGTATGTGCTAGTGCACGTTCACTAACTTCAGCTAACATACTAAATGCGGTTTCTTGGATGCTGTAACAGATGCTAGAGAGAGAAACACCTTCTGAGTGAAGACGGCGCGCTGCAGTAAGCATTCCAGAATAACTTAGGTCCATTCCTTTTACAGAATAAGGTAATTCATAATAATCAGACACCTCGGATGCAGCTTCTTCAATTTTTGGGCCTGCGGGAAAACGCATACCAATACTACGACCAAAAGTATCAAGCATATTTCCCAATGCAATATCAAGTGTTTCTCCAAAAGTTCGAAAACGACCACCTGAAAATGCAATAGTTTGGGTATTGCCACCAGACACATAGACTGTAACAGGGTCTCGAAAACCAGAATCCAAGCATCCAATTTCAATATGAGCTACACAATGATTCACACCAACCAATGGTACATTCAATTTTATGGCAATGGTACGAGCTATCGTCGCAGTTGTTCTTAGACAAGGACCAAGACCAGGGCCCCTTGAGAACGAAACAATATCAATTTCATTCGGAGAAACACCTGATGTCTTAATAGCCTCGCGAATTATTTGTGGGCCCAGCTCAGAGTGATGACGACTTGCCTCTCGTGGATGAATCCCACCTTCTGAAGGAGTCAACATATCCCAGACATTAGACAGGATCACCCCATCTTCAGACACGATTCCTGCACCAAATGAGTGTGCAGTGCCTTCTATACCTAGCGAGATAAGAGTCATTATCTTTCACCAAAGACCTATGATGCATGTTACTTAATATTGCTGGAAAATATGCCCTCTGCAAAGGTTTAAATTCCATCCAATGAGGCACAGAGATGAGGCGATTCATTGTCCGAAAAGATGCCGATAAAAGCTCTTGAAGCAGCACTAAATGATGTAATTTCGATTAAGTTGAAAGACCAGAGGATATTCAGAGGACGCCTCACAAGATGTGACGTTTACATGAACCTTACTCTTGCAGATGCAGAAGAGATTGAAGAAGATCAAGTCAGAGCCAAATATGGGCAGCTTTTACTTCGAGGAAACAATATATTGTGGATTCAAATTCCAGAGTGAAAGATTACCTACTATCAATTCCATCTCTACGATAACGTTCTACTAACTCAATAAGAGCTTCCTCGCCTTTTTGGCGGGCTCGTTCCTTGGTTTCATCAACAAAATCTTTCATTTGTTGTTCGAATTTTGAACGGTTAATAAATGCGAATTCATCTATTCGACGCAACTCAACACAATCTGCATCAATGACAGGAATAATAGCACGAATAAGTTCTTCACGTGAGAGATGAGAGATGGGTGTATCAACAATAACAGCACGAATTTCGTTCTCTATCAGAATACGTGCTGTTTGAGGGCCCCCGCCAGATGCATCCTCAAATAGAATAATATCACCGGATTTCAATGGAGAAACTTTTCTTGTAAACTCTTCAATACTTTCTCTAGTGAAATGAGGAATTGATTTCACAGCAATCATATCTCCACGCATTTCTAGGCGTCTAACACCTCTTAGTTGAGATAGTCGTTTCTTCAGTTTTCCAAGACGTTTTCGTAGTCTTTTGTTTTCTTTCTTAGATTTTCTTAGTTGGTCTTTTTGCTTAACCAGTTCGCGATCAAGTTTTATTTTCCAATAATTCTCTTTCTGAACAATCTCAAGACTACGGGATAGCTCACTCTCTCGGAACCGGAGAAATTCGACAAGTCTTTTCGAGTCCTCTAATTTCTCTTTAAGAGTTTCATTCTCAGACTTCAGCAAACTATATTGCTCTTTTAAAGAATCGAATCTTTCAGGAGTTAACGCAACTGGTTCTTCTTCAACAATAGTTTCTGACGATTCTTCAACAGGTTCGGCTGCTTGTTCAATAAGTTGAGAAATAGCATCGTCTATTGATGTTCCCTTTACAACAAGCGCCTTCAGATGAGTTCTATCGACTGCAATTTGTTCCTCACGTACTTTTCTATCAATCTGATTTAGCTTTGAAAGTATGCTGCGATATGCATAGACCGCGGCGGTAAGGGCATCTCTTTCATGTGCATTCCGAACCCGAGTTTCTTCAGCGTATTCTCTTGCAATTTGTTGCTTTTCAGAAACAGGTATATCACGGTGAGGGGTATAGATATCAGTATTGATAGTACTAGCTATTTTTTTCAATAGACTTGGTGCTTTTTGAACATCAGACGCGACTAAAATTGGAATTCCCTCTTGGTAAACCATACGAATGATGTCAGCACGTGTTAGGTGTTTCTTACTTGTGATTTTGTGAATTTTTCCATAGAGAGTTAAAAGACAAATCGCGGCAGTAGTACCTGGATCAATACCCAGTATGAAATATTTTGCACGAGAATGAATTGGAGATGGTTTGGGTTCAAGAGGCAAAAATTCTGTACGTTTTCGAACTGGAGATACAATTACTCGAAAATCACGTCCACGTGATGGTTCAACAAGACCCCTAATAGCTGGAAGAGGAGCATACGCTACTATTCTGGATCGTGAATAACCAAAATCAGCTTCTCTTACAGCAACATCATATTCTATCTCTGCACCTTTTAAGGTTGATTCGATATGACGAGTCATTTGTTGAATACGCGAGTGCATTTTTCGCCTATAACGATTAACACTTTGCCCACCACGCCCTAACTTTCTACCTCGAACTACCTTAATTTCAGTTTGCCCACTAAAACATTCAATGGTATACCCAACACCTAAAGCTGCCAATTCTGCAGCAAGTCTGGCGGATTCAAGGGGTGTAGGTTTGCCTTGGACTTTTAATTTATACTTGCGAGCAAGACGCTTCAGGGGAACCTGTTTGGGAGGCACTCCAGTTACTTGAACAATTCGTGTTTCATGTGGCAATCTATCCACAAAAGAAAACAATGATTTACTATCTGGAACTATTTCAAAGATATTGTCTGTACAAAGCCATTTGGGTTCAAACTCATTTACACGGCGTATCAATGCATTACGAGAGATATTGGAATACTCATTTAGCACAACACCATCAAGCATAACCACACACGCATATTTTGCAGGTTTTTGAGACCGTATACTATGTGATGGGAGAATATCAAACCCCATAATGAATTCGCGATCATCGCCCATAGGCTCTGCACTCAATACAGAAATGAAAATAATTGCTATAAGCCTTGAGATTAAGTCAGAAATACTACTAGCATCCTAAAACAACAAGTATAATAAAGAGTCACTTGAACAACTCCCCACACTCTTGCGAGGTGCGATATTTGTCAGAAACAATTGAAATAAGCAACGACGATGCCATAATACGCCTTGGACGTGCCTTATCATCTAAGACACGCCTAAAGATACTAAGACTGCTGCTTGAGGAAGAAAAAGATGTGACACGAGTCGCACGACACCTCGGGGGCACTGAAGCAAATGCAAGTGCACAAATCAAGATCTTGCAGGAAACAGACCTACTAGATTGCAGATATGAGCCGGGTCAACATGGACTCAAGAAAATATCTTCAACAAAAGTCAAAAAGATAATAATTAGTTTTGAATAATCAAAATTATGATGCTGAGCAATCAATGCTCAGCGATTTTTAATTCTATTCAGAAGAAAATCTGCCATCAGCTGAAAGATGTGCTTTCCATCGTTTTATCCTTCGCAATATATTATCTCGTTCTTCATCACGAATTCCACGCTTTCCTCTAGCTTTTAGGAATTTTAAAACAACATCCATATCACGAGATACTTTTTCATTTGGATGCTCATCCGTGATAAGGTATTCTTTTGCAGCGAGAAGGTATTCTGCTATTATTTCAGCGGGAGCCTCTCCAGTATTAAGTTCATGAGAGATTGGATCCAATAAACGAGCTACTCGAGCCGCTGCTACTGTCGCTGTATCAGGTTTGGAGACCTTCTCTACAGGAGCCCTATCCTCTTCATCCAAGGGAGAAACATCTGATGGCTTTTCTGGAGTGGGGTCTGCAGAGGATTTGGGAATGGAGTCCTCAGTAGGGGTTGCCGCTATTGGTTTTGGAGTGTCTTCAGCAGGAGAGGAACGAATGATTTCAGAAAAAAGGGCCTCGGGTTTTATAGAAGGAGGCAATTTGATATCAGCTTCATCCAATCTTCTTCGTAATTCTCGTAACTGATCAAATAACTCAACTAGTCCAGACTGCATTGATTCTATGATTTGTAAAATTTCAGTCAGATTATCTTTTGACACTATAACAGAACCCCAGATTCTTTTTCAAGCTCAATTGGAGCGTGTATTCTTATCAGCATTTTGGACATTGTCTATTTTTCAGCTCGTAACAATGCATCAGACAGAGATTTAGCTTTTCCAGATGGCTCAAAATATCGTTTTCTTATTTTTACAAAAGTTGGTACTGAAACAGTTTCGCCGACAAAAAGTGATTCTCCAACCTCCAAGGTAGTGATTGCATCCAATGCAGCTCTATCAATGCCCTCACTGCTTCTTCCGATATGATCCAAATCATATGGATTAGTACACCGGAAAATAGCTTGATTACTACACTGACTCAGAACAGTTGTAGAAAGCTTGACAGGACGTTGAGAAATCAAACATAAAAGTGCAAAGAATTTTCGACCTTCTCGTGCAATGGTTTCAATACGACTTTTTGGAAGAGCTAAATCATGTCGACTCTCAGGACAAAACTGATGAGCTTCTTCAAGAACTAATAGAAAAGGAGGAATAGATTCTCTTCGCCGAAGATAGAGTAGCTCGTTAGCCAAATGAGCTACCACAATTTGCTTTTTTCTAAGGCTAATGAAATCGCTGAGGTCTATGATTGTTAACCTACCAGGTTGTACAATTGACTTAATATCTGGAACTGCCTCCTTCCCAAATAATCGTGTTTCTTCTAGATTATAGAGCCAGCCAATCAGTGCATCGCGAGTGTTACCTTTGATAGTGTCATCATCTCGTATATAGTCAATCAATTCCTTCAGAGAATAACCATCCTTATAGAAAGATTGAATTTCGGATAATACCCGCTTTAGTTCTCTTTTTTGTACGGTACTCATATCCGAAACAAGAGACCCAATGCCTTCTGCTGTCATCGAATTAACCGGGATTTGTAGATGAGCCCCACGGATATGCTCAACATCAACTATCGAGCTTTCGGTTTTGGTAAGAGGCTCAATGTCTTTTAGATATCTGTACTCACCATGAACATCTATTAAGACAATTGCAATCCGTCCCTGCTTCTTTGTACGTGTAAGTAATTCTTCAAGCAAAACTGAAACAAAGTAGGACTTGCCAGCCCCACTCATAGCGAGAATAGCAAGATGTTTTGACAATAATCTATCGATACTGGGAGTAAATGCAAGATTGTGATGACCTAAAGAACCGAGATTTAAGCCGTTATTGGGATCTAGTCTGAGAAATTGGGATAGTACTGATGCATCAACCTGTCGAACTACAGAACCAGGTGACACTGCGAAATATGGACGAACCGGTCGATTGTTTGCCCATAGCCCAACCACACGTGCAGAAGCAACCGTGTATTGCCATCGATCGGTTGGAAAAATTGAACGAAGGGGTTCTCCACGTGATTGATATTCCCTAACAGCTTCTGCATGTTGATAGTATCTATTAGTACGAATTAAATCTTGAACCCGAGATATTACCTCTCCTGCAGGAGTTACAACTGATACAAATTCACCCCTTTTAACAATTATTTCATTGGAAACTCCCTCTAGAACAAAAGAAAATTCCATGACATTTGGCGTGCCATTTTCACAAACCACGGTTCCAAGACGATTATGAGTGTCAGATACCATATTGGATTAACCCCCAAAAGGATTTCTAGACCGACGCTTTTCAAGTGTTGCATAAGTTAAACCAGATAGCGCCATTAGTCTATCAATAATTAACTGAGTTTCATTCAAACTTATCTTCGCTCGGGCATCTGCCTCTAAAATAGGAGATGGGATGCCATATTCAGGATGTTGCCACGAAAGAGGTAATATGGCAGCAAGAGCTTTGTCAATTTTACTTGAAACATTGACTTCATTATCTTTTACCAGTATTTCAACCCGTAGTGGTAAATCATCTCTTGCTGTTTTCAGATAGGTTACCCAAATTGAAGACGCCCAATCAGTCAAGTCTTTAGGTACAGAATTAGGAGTTTGAGTAAACTCAACAGAGTATCTGAATGCAAAAGTTCGTTCAGCTTCCTCTAAAAAGGTGTCAAGTAAATCACAGTCCCTAGAAATTTTCAATAACCACCTATAGTCAATACCATGCATTTTATCAAAAACGGAGGGTTTTCGGATGATGTGTGGAAGGACATCACCCAGCATGTTGACAATTCTAGCAGATCTGCTATCTTTGACTATACCAACCAATGTGGTTTTTTTCTTTGTTGCAGTAGAATATAATTGTCGATATAAGGCTAAAACTTGTTCATATTTCTCATAAACCAATGAGCCAGAAGGAGGACGATCTTTTGGATGGTAGAAAAGAGACCCATCAATAAGAATCAAATCAGTATGAAACTCTTCAAGGACTGCAAGAGTCACACGTAGTTCTGTGGCAATTCTTTCAAGTGACGCTAGCTGATCTAATTCGGTACTTGAAAGTGTTAACATAATGGGACGGACAGTTGGTTCTGGAAAAGCATCAGGATAAAAATCAACTGTTGGGCCTTCGGACGACTGAAAGCTGAACACAACCGCAACTCCACGAGTTAGAAGTAAATCCATTGAACGGAAACGGCGACGAACTAATCCACCATCAACACCAGCAATTCGAAGCCCTGAAAGTGGTGTTGGTTGAATGGATTTGATAAAATCAAATTCGTCAGTGCTTTTGGCAAGTAATGGAAATCTGTTTAGTTCAATTTCGCCTTTTATTTCTCTTAGGACAGAACCAAAACGAGACCTTGTAGATTCGATTCGCTCAATCTCTTCCACAAGTAAAGACAACATTCGATCAAGATTCTTATCCATCAGTCCTCACACTTCTATATTTCATTGCTGCCCTTATTAGACCCAAGTATAATGGATGTGGACTACCTGGACGAGAGAGAAATTCTGGATGAAATTGCACACCAATCCAGAAGGGATGCTTCGGTATCTCAATAGCATTAATGATAGTATCGGATTCATCGAGTGCAGAAACAACTAAACCTTTTTCATGCATTTTACTGATATATCGGTCAATTAAATGAAAACGATGCCTAAATCTTTCGAAAGTTTCAGTTGCTCCATAGATGCTATGAAGTTTTGTACCTTCCTTAATAATAACTTTCTGACCACCCAAACGCATTGTTCCTCCCTTATTTTCAATTATTTTTTGTTCATCCATCAAATCAACAACGGGATAGAGACTGTCATCGTTCACTTCGGTAGTATGAGCATCTTTCCATTTCATAATCTTCCTTGCAAAAGCAACTGTTCCCAGCTGACCACCATAACAAATTCCAAGAAATGGGATCTTTGAACTCAGTGTAACCGCCGCGGCACTGATCATTCCCTCAACACCACGAGCTCCAAAACCAGGTGTGAGAAGTACTCCATCAACATCCTTCAAATCTTCTGTCAAGCAAGATTCATCACACCGTTCATCAGTTTCAATCCATTTGATTTTTATTTTCACACCACAGGCTGCTCCTGCATGAGAGAGAGCTTCATTGATGCTTTTGTAAGAATCACTGAGGAGGGTGTATTTCCCTGGCATTGCAATAGTAATTGTGCCTTTTGTACTTTCAAACGATTCAACAATTTCTGCCCATTTTCTTGTATCAGGTTCATGATCTGTAAGATTGAAATGGCGTGTGAGAATAGAACCCAATTTCTGTTCTTCAAAGTATAAAGGAAGGCGATAAATCACAGGGATATCAGGATTAGAAATAACATTATCTTCTGAAACATTACAAAACAAAGCAACTTTAGCTGTAGCTGAAGGAGTTAGTTGTTTCTCTGCACGGCAAACAACTATATCAGGCTGCAACCCAAGACCTTGTAGTGTACGAACACTATGTTGCGTTGGTTTTGTCTTAAATTCTCCCACGGACTTCATGTATGGAACCAATGTGACATGTACAAATGCAACATTCTGACGCCCGATTTCAAGTGCCAATTGACGAACTGCCTCAAGGAAAGGCATAGCTTCTATGTCACCGACAGTGCCACCAATTTCTACAAGCAATACGTCAGGACGAGGTGTTTTTTCAATTAATTCCCAAATTCGCTGTTTTATTTTATCAGTGATATGAGGTATTATTTGAACGGTTCTGCCTAAAAAACTCCCTTTCCTTTCACCCAAAATTACCGAGATATAGATTTGCCCCGATGTGATATTATGAGAGGGGTGGGCGTTCATTCCCGTAAATCTTTCATATGTTCCAAAATCCAAATCTATTTCTGATATTGTAAAATCTAAATCACCTGCAGGTCTGAAGTTCCATGCTTGTTCAGTAACAAAAACTTCACCGTGTTCTATTGGATTCAATGTGCCAGGGTCAATATTTAGATATGGATCTATTTTCACAATACGTACACTATATCCCCGAAATTGAAAGAGCTTTGCAAGAGATGCAGTTGTCACGCCTTTACCAATACCAGACAGTACGCCTCCAGTCACAAACACCAAACGAGTTGATTCGGTTTTTTCATTCAATAGCAGCAACACCAGACCAAGATATCTGGACACATCCAGAATTTATTGCTGGAAGATATGAATCATGTATAAGTGATTCGTTATCTTCCATTCATCCAGTAGCTTGAGCTAAAACACTAGCTCTAAGAGAGTCTTGGAAAATTAGCTGGAAAGCTTCCATAATCATATTCCCCTCTTTAGCTATACTTTTGAAAATAGGGATCGAATCAGGTAAGCGAAGATAGGATCTAAATCGAGTCTCATCAATTGCATTTGGTAAATCTTGTTTGTTTAAACAAACAGCAATAGGAAGTGACGTGTCTTCTTCGGAAAGCATCGAAAGTAACTCATTCCAGCTTTGCAGGTTCTCTTCCAGAAGATTGTCTTGTGAATCAGCAACGAAGATGATGCCATCCGTTCCAACTAAAACAACCTCTCGAGTAGAACGGTAGAAATCCTGTCCGGTTGCAGACCAGATATGTGCATTCACCATCCAGCTATTCCCAAGTGGAATTGGAATAGTACCGAAATCACAAAACATGGTTCTACCAACAGTATTCTCAATTGATGTCAGCCGATCACTGAAATCTAATGCTGAGAATAACCATTGAATGGATGTTGTTTTTCCACTCATGGCCGGTCCAAAGAACACAATTTTCACATTGACTGTTTTATTGCCATAATCTATTATCAAACTCATAACCTCCTAATTTCATGTACCCCACATGCTATCAACCCAAGCACCAAGCCCAGATAAGGTGCCATTTTTTACACAGTCTGAAAAATCTTCATGCCACTCAGCTCGAATGAACTGAATCAAATCAGATACAGTGCCACCTTTCCAACCAATAGTTTCGAAAAGGTTTCGCTCTGTCAAAGATGTGGAAGTACCAAGTTCTCGTGCAAGACGAATTCTTGAAAGAAGAGTAACAGCTCTTCTTGCAGCATGCACATAATTGTTAATTTCTTCTACGAATACATCACGAGTTAATTTTTCAGCTTCATCATCAAGATTTAGAACCACTTTGGTTATATGTTCAGAATTTTCAATATCACGTAAAGATTTTCTTAGTAATCTTCTAATTCGTTCAAGAGATTGATTTTTTCGTTCCAAAATTTTTGATACAATATTCTTCTCGACATCCAAAGACCTAGCAATAGAACTAATCAATGAAAACGAGAAATCAGAGGGGGACATAATTCTCAAGATTCCACAATTTCCGGATTCGGCTACTTTTTCAGTAATGGAACTCAGTGTTTCCGAATTTATTTCCATGCCCAAAGACTTGGAACCAAGAGGAACTGAAATAACCCAGCTTGAAAAGGTGTTAATTCTTTCCAGCGCTAAACGAAGATTGGACGAAAGACAACAAACAACAGTACGATTTACTTCATAATTGTGCTTTTCTTCTTCCAAAACGGATACGATATCATTTTCAGTCGTGAAATCACGCCAGAAGACTAGTTTATGCCGGTGAGAGCAAAGTGATGATAGGCTCTCTGTGAGATCATCAACCAACTCGATATCTTCACCAACAACTAGAACAGGAATTCGAGATAAGATCGTATTCAGAAGAAGGTGAAACTCCGAATTCATGATCTCAATTAGATTCAATATAGAATAAGTCATTTATCGCGCCCCACCATTAACAGGCTTTTTCCAGGCCCACCAGAAAGCAATAGATCCTTCAATTCTTCCGGAACAGATGGTTTTGTCAGTGATGCATTCTCCAATAATTGTCTTGACTCCTCAATGTAATGCTTGAGAAGTAAACGCATTAACCCTAATTTCTGGCTGTCCTTATCAACATAAAGACTGAAGACGCCATTGGGCACTGCATAAATGAAATGACGCATATTGTCTGTTTCACAAAGAACTGTTTGGAGAGAACTATTACGAAGAGTTCGGATTACTCGTTCAGAAGCATCATGAAGGGCGAAAGACATGGCTGCTAAACGGTCATCGGTAAAGCCATCAAGTGAAACTCTAACACCACCACTTAGAGCAAGAAAAACAGTGGAGATATTTGGGATACTATCATGGACCTGACGAAGAAGAGACCTTAAACTTAACGCACGCGACCTATCTAATGATACAATAGAACGTTTTAGTGAGTACTGGGTTGTATCAATTTCAGAAACAGAAAATCCTTGAAGCACTTTCTGGGTTTCATCAGAACTGAATGAACGAAGTGGCGGAAGGTTCCCTTCTAGATGTTGTTTCAAAAGGAATGAAACACGAGACAAATTATCTTTCATTTCAATGAACAATGCAGCGAGGTTAACACGTGGTGCAGTCGTAACGGCAAGAAAGTAATTCGAGTCTTTAGGTAAAGATGCTAAGAATACTTTTGATGTTTCTGATTCCATAAGAAGATATTTGAAATTCCCATGGATTAATCGCGCAACTCCAAATATTGCACATGTGGAGGATGCAACCGCAAAGACCTCATCCTTACTGAACCACACTCCAGCACTTGCAACAGGTAAGCCATCTTTTTGAATCAGAACTACATTTTCAACGCCAGTTATGTTCTTAATCTTTTGAAGAGTTTCATTCAACTCGTCGGTCATTCATTCAGCCTCGAACCGATATGGTCCGTAGTATGATTAAGACTCTCAATATATAATCCCCACACAGATTTGAGAGGACAATTACATATGAATAAGAGCTGCATCTGGAACTTCTTGAAAAATTTCTCGTGAGGCCTTACCTACCTTTTTCCTAAATGGTTCACGAGTATACACTCGGATTACGTCAAGGTAAACTTTCATCATTTCTGCTATATTGGAGAGATCTGATAGATTTCTAGTGATTTTTTTACCTTCTATGATTTCGTAAATACTTATTTCCATTGGATCCATTTGATGCGGATTATATGGGACAGAAGGAAGTGTAGGAACATCAACAATGACTTCCTCAGGAGGCACATCAGCTGATTCTGCAATCTCGTCTTGAATGCTCTCTCTAACTCTTTTCTTTGTTAGAAGTTTTGATACAAAACGGTCTTGAGTATGTAGAACTTTCTCAAAGGATGATTTGTATAATTTTCGGGAGTCAAGCAAGTTAACCATTTTTACAGCCTCTTGAGCATCCTCAGAAATAGAAGAATCAAGATCTCTTATTTGTGAAAAGAGAGACATATCATCTAACTCCAGAAAGTGATCAGGCTCAGAAAAGCTAGTTAATCCTAATTCACTATCAGCCGCATTCATCAAATGTACTAGCATAACTTCTACACTTCTGACAGTTTTATGATAATAAACATTTAGAAACATTTCATAACGAGCAACTAAGAATGACTCCAACGCCCCTCTTGCATTTATATCAAATTCAAGAGTACCAGTATCAGAAACTTCGAGACTATTGATTAAACGATGGATATCGACGAGTCCGTAATTAACCCCACAATAAAAAGAGTCGCGAATTAGATAGTCCATCTTATCAGCATCTACTTGACCAGCAACAATCCCACTTGTGATTATATCATTGGGTTCAATCACACGCCCCCTAACAAGGTGAGATATACGATTCTTTGAAACACCACCATCCCCAAGAATATCTCCTACTACACTATTTAGTATAAGCCACTCAGTTACATCTTCATGATTCCAACCTCTATGTTCGATTAAACATTCTTCGAATACATGACTAAATGGACCATGGCCTAAATCATGAAGAAGAGCAGCTAATCGGATATCTTGCAAATCGTCTTCATCTAATCCAATCTGTGGCAACAACCGTTCACCAAGAAGCCCAGCTAGATATAGTGCACCAATACAATGACCAAATCTACTGTGTTCTGCGGTGGGATACACAAAATGGCCTCCAGACAGTTGCCGAACTCGGCGTAATCGTTGATATGGTTCAGAGTCAATTATTTTCATTTCAATAGGAGTAAGATGAATAAATCCATGTACCGGATCATTAATTTCAATGGTGGTCATTATTATACCCCAATCTATACTTGTGGCTCAAAGCTCCTTAATTTTTTTACTAGAAGCTCTGCGGTTTTCAACTCGGATACACAAAGTGGAAGATGTATACTATCAGCAATTTTAACAGCTAATGGGTCTAATTCTTTAACACCTTGTAACACAACAACAGCGGGTTTTACAGCCAAGGAGGTTCCTATCTGACTGGCTTTTATTGCAACCATTGGAGACCTCCCCGAACTGACATTTGTCAGAATAGCAGCCCTCTGAGTTGTGCCTCCATAAAGACGTAAAAGCTGCTGTGGAGTTAGAGAAACTATCGCATTTACACTGTCCAGTGCGGTAAACCCATAAATGTCACGGTCTAAAAGGGATCGATGTGTTAGAATTCGACAGTCTAAGCATTCAATGAGATATCGGGCGGGTACTGGAACTCCAAATTCACGACTATCTAGAATTGCCTCTGAAGAAATTTCTGGAGCAATAAGCTTTTCCAATGCCATAGCGATTCTCCCACCTCTAGCTGCATCCATCTCAATTAGGCCTTCAACAAACCGTTTAATTGTATCTACACGAGGAGATTTTCTTCTCCCACTTTCATAATCACTAATTACAGATGGAAAAACATCCAAATGTTTCGCTAAGTCTTTTTGAGAGATTTGGAAGCGTTCACGCCATCGTTTCATAATAGACCCAGGATTAGTTTCAGATAAACAAATCTCACCAGCCATTTCTTCTGCTAGTCTTTGAATTGTTCCACTTTGAACCATACCACTATTTTTGTATGTGACGCTGATAAGACTTGCGAGCTACAACCGAAGCACTCAAAGAGTAATATGAAAATTGAAATCACGGTTCAGAATATGTTCTTCATATTTGTAATTGGTACCGCAGGTAGCGGAAAATCAGCTCTAACAGCAGCGTTTGAAAAATGGCTGGCCACATCAGAGTTAGGTGTTACTGTCGTAAATCTTGATCCCGGAGTTGAAGACCCACCATACACCAGTGATGTGGATATCAGAGAGTACGTTGATTATGGACAGATTATGCACGAATTTGGTCTAGGTCCAAATGGAGCTCTTGTTGCAGCACTGGATATGGCTATAAGTCATATCGATGATCTGAAGGAAGAGATAATCGATTATGGAAGAAATTATGTATTGATAGACTGTCCGGGACAAATGGAATTATTTGCATATAGAAATTCAGGTCCTCTCCTCATATCTAGTTTGAAGGGAAATAATCCCGCCTTATCGTTATACCTATTGGATGCAAATATCGTACGAACCCCACCAGGCTACCTATCATCTATGTTATTAGGAATTTCAATAAACATTCGATTCTCATTGCCACAAATTGGTATTCTGAGTAAATCTGATTTGTTATCCGAAGAGAAAGTAAACGAAATTATTTCATGGTCAACACAGCCATTCATTCTACAGGATGCTTTGGATATAACAGCAGAAGGAATGCTTAAGGAATATTCTTCTTCGATTTTGCGAGTGCTTGAAGATATTGGAAGTGGGTCATCTGTGTTGCCTATATCATCACGTCAGATGGAAGGAATGGAGATTCTATATGGGGAAATCCAGAGAATTCTTGCGGGAGGAGAAAACTACCAAACATACGAGTAGGATGTCCCTAATGCACGAATACTTAATTGATATTTCAGGCGAAATTCCACATCTTGGAAAAGCCGAAGTTGATTCGCTTGTTGAAAATCATGATGGGGTATATAATCTCACATGGAATGGTACAGATGGAACATTGAAAACACAAAATAATCCAATTGAATTTCTGATAGATAGAGCTGCATACTTGAAGAGAATCGTGAAAATCCTAAACAAAATTCCACGTGATACCTTGATTGCTCATTTGATGGATAAGGATATACTATCACGAATTGCACCATTTTCAAGCTTCAGTGTAAGAACGGAGTCTAGAATAAATGACTCATCTGAAGTTCGCGAGAGAATAACAAGAAAAATTGGAGCAAAAATTAAGAGTGTTTCAGGAGCTAAGGTATGTTTGGATTATCCCGAAAGAAAGTTTCTTGTTATCATGGACTCTTCAGAAATCATCCTAGGAGAGTATTACAATTCTAGAGTTCGCCCAAAACTTAGAAAACTAAAAACTGGAATGAGAAGATACTTTCATCCCTCAATGATGAATGCTTTTTTAGCTCGATCCATGTGTAACCTCGCAGGAGTAAAAAAGGGAAATATTGTGTTGGACCCATTCTGTGGAGCTGGTGGTTTGTTATGCGAGATTGCAGATGTAGGAGCAATTCCAGTAGGCATTGATTTGAGTTGGAAATTGGTAAATGGGGCACGTCTGAATCTGGAGGAGGATAGAATTCAGAGATATGGACTAGTCCAAGGTGATGCTTTTTCAATTCCAATCGAGAGATGTGACTGTATTGTTACGGACCCGCCCTATGGAAGGTGTAGTTCAACTAGGGGAGCTCATTCAAAGCATCTTGTAAGGAGTCTAATCGAACAAGCACCGGAAATAGTCAAGCCAACAGGAAAAATATGCATTGGAGCTAGTTCTAAAATGAATGTGGATCAGATTATTGAGGATTTCGATATATCTACAAAATATAAAATATCTATACCAGTTCATAAAGGGCTTATTAGAGAGATATTTGTTTTTAATGTCTAGTTTTGAACAATACGTCCACCTTTTGTTGGAGGAGTAAACCATTTGAGAAATATTTCAAATCGATTCATTTCTTCAAAAAACAGCTCAACAAGTATACTTCCAAGAGGGGGGTCTTCAGCAGAATCATCCAAGATACGAAAACGTCCAACAGTAATTGCTTGTTTATCAAACTTGAAGAAAGTACTTGTTCCATTCCAGTTTTGTTCAAGTCGTTTCCGGACAGTATCAATTATTCTTAAATTATGAATCAAGTCTCTCAAAAGTTCAAGCGTTTCTTGGTCATTTGATGTATAAATTAGATAGCGAGTACCCATTATCTCCGTTATTTCAAAAGAAAGTGGAAAGAAGATCACCTCAATGCTACTTTTGATAACTTCAACAGATTCAGTAGAGTATACGGGACAACGAACAGCATATTTCAATTCACAACAACTCTTTGATGGTATTGGTACATATAATCTGAAATTTTTCAAGTGATAATTCATTGACAAGCATTATATCACTCATAGCAATTACCCCACCCAGTCCAACAGAGAGTTCCCTAATATCTCGCTCTTTGAAGGATTCCCAGTCTGTTGGGGCGTCATCGCGCTTTCTTTCTTGTAGACGATTGAATCGAGTATTAGGAGAAGCATGAACGCATACTATCTTTAGATTGTCGCAATAGGACTGGAAAACATCTATTTCAGCCAAACTTCTACAACCTTCTATTAGAATCACATCATTGTTTAATTTTAATATGGCGTCGATACAGTATTTGGCGACTGCTCCAGGCCCTTCCTTTTCTCTAATTTCAAGCATAGTAATACGAGTGTTCGTGGGGGTTGGTTTGAGCCCCTTTCTACAAGTAATTTCGCGTATTATGTCACCCATTACAATAACAGGGACATCTAAATCACTTGCAGCCTTGGCAATTTCACTTTTTCCAGCACCAGGCATACCTGTAACAACAATAAGATTCATTTTTCTTGCCCCTTAGCTCATACGCTCTATTTGGAACGGTCAAAACCATTATGCTTTAAGAGTTCCTAATTGCTAAATATCGGATGACATCAATCGTTTTTGGAGAGCAAAAATTAATGGATAACAAATTAAGATCATTTATCAGTGTGAATATTTCGAATGAAACACTACTAGAAAGAATTATGGACATACAAAATGCACTAGATTATACTGCAGCAAAGATTAAAAAAATAAAGCCAGAGAATATCCATTTTACATTACGCTTTCTCGGAAACACATCTGAATCAAAGCTCGCCCTAATAAAAAAAGAGCTTGAAAAAGCATCATTCAACCCATTTAGAATCATCATCGAAGGAGTTGGCGTTTTCCCCAAGGTAAATAAACCAAGAATCATCTGGGTAGGAGTTACCCATAATGCACCCCAATTTGTAGAATTGAAAGAACAAATTGACAATGGACTAAAAAATTTAGGTTATGATAAAGATAGAAAATTTATTCCACATGCTACGATAGCTAGAGTAAGATACATCAAGAAAAAAGAACTGCTTAAGCAAAATATAACACATCTTTCAGAACGTATGATAGGAGAAATGGAAATATATCAATTTTCAATGATGATTAGCACTCTCACACCAGATGGACCAATTTATAAAAAATTATGGAGTATTAGCAGTTCGTAGGTCGAGGAGGAGTGGTGGGCCGGGGGCGACTTGAACGCCCGATCTCTTGCACCCCAAGCAAGAATCATACCAAGCTAGACTACCGACCCGAATTCATGTATGAGGGTGATACTTGCGATAATGAAAGAGAAAATAAACGTTACCAATCACCTATGAATGTTGGAACACGTGTTCTAGTTTATAGAATGACACAGTTTATAGGATGAAAACGTGTGATATACAAACAGGGATAGCAATGGTGACCAAGATAGTATATGATGAAATATTCAAGCTTCATGAGATGGCGCCAGGACACCCAGAGAATCCACTTCGTTTAGAAGCAGCATTAGAAGGGATTAGAGAAATTAACACCATTGAGGGAGAAATTGGATTCCTTAAACCAAAGAGAGCAGAATTAGAAGATATTTACAAAATTCATGACAAAAAGTATATTGAACATGTAAAAGATCAATCGGAAAAAGGAGGCGGATTTTTCACGCTAGATACTACATCCAATGAGCACACATATTTAGCATCACTTTTCGCAGCTGGAGGAGGAGTATTAGCAGTTAATGAAATAGTTCGTAATTCTGTAAAGAATGCATTGGTACTTTGTCGTCCACCAGGACATCATGCAGAGTTCGGACGAGCTTTCGGATTCTGCTTCGTTAACAATATAGCAATTGCTGCAAAATATCTAATTGATACAACAGATTGCAACAGAGTAATGATTATAGATTATGATGCACATCATGGGAACGGAACACAGAATGCATTCTATTCAACAAATGATGTGATGTACATTGGATTACACCAAGATGGTAGAACTCTTTTCCCTGGGACAGGATTTGTAGGAGAAATTGGAGAAGGGGACGGAAAAGGATACAACATTAATATTCCCATGATACCTACTGCAGGAGATTGGGCATATGGAATAGCCTTTGATGAAGTGATTCAACCTATTGCAGAATCGTATAATCCAGACTTCATTCTCGTATCATCGGGATTTGATTGCCATTATCAAGACCCATTAGCTCAACTAGGACTTACATATCAAGGAATAATTAATATCAATCAAAGGCTAATAGATATCGCTGAAAAAATAGCAAGTGGAAGAATTGCATTTTTCTTAGAGGGCGGATATAATCTTGGAGTGATAAAACAAGCTAGTAAACATCTTGTAGAACAATTAGCTGGAATTCCAATTGAAAAAATTCCAGAGCAACATCACAAAGAGAACAAACATGAAGAGAATATACAATTAATAATCCAAGAATTAAAAAAACAACTAACAGAATTATGCTTCTAATTATCTTCAAAATTTTCGTGTGTGATTCGAGTGGAATGTTCTATGTGGCATAGAAGTTCTGGACTTTCTTGAACTTAAACAACGAAACATCAAATCTCAACTGTTTCGAAATAGAAAATATTTCTAGGAAATCATCTTGTTGTGACAGAGGGGATTCAGTGATACTATGGTGTGTCGAAAGAGAGACAATTCTGTCATGGATAAGCACATCAAATACTCCGATTAATTTTCATCAGGTTTTCGGATTTTTATGGCCGCTTTATTTTTTCTCCGCCAGGATTAAAGAGGATACCTTCTGTAAGTAACTTACTTAATGCCTCTTCTGCACGTTCTTTTGAAAGACCCATTTCGCTTACTCTTTGCAATAAAGTTTCTTTCTCAATAGACGATTTTCCTTCTGCTTCAAAGGCCTTCATAGCAGCTAATATGATTTCTGATGCATTGCGTTGAGATGCACTAATAGGAGATGCAATACGATCAATATCGATTCTCTTTGTTACGGGATCAAAAGCAACCATTCGTAACGATTCTTCCATAAGATGTACCGCAGCCTGTGCGTCTTCTCGACTCACTTCAGTATTTAGTGAAACTCTTGCACGTGCTTCCGATAAGCGAACCAATGCTTCAAGCTGCCTAGCGGTGATAGGAACAGGAGCAGCACCACCTTCAGCTCGAGACCTAAGACCTACATAAAAGGATTCTATTACTTCAGCAGCTTCAGCTGTAAGTTGAGGCGTCACATGAATATTTGCGTATCCAATGTATTTTTTCAGAAAATCGGGTTCAATAGGAGGAATTGTTTCTTTCTCTTTTGTTGTCTGCATACGGTGCATACCCAAAATGAATTTTGCTAATTCCCGGTCTTTACTTTCTTCAACAGTATCTACTAGAATCCATATGAGGTCGAATCGAGACAATATAGTAAAAGGAAGCTTAATGTTATCTTGAATTGACAACGAGGGTTCGTATCGACCAAGAGTGGGATTTGCTGCAGCCAATATAGAGGTACGTGCATTTAGTGTAGCGACAATTCCAGCTTTAGCAATGCTAACGGTATTATGAAGAATGGTACCTTGACTGATGAAGCTGTGTTCGGGTTCAACCGTTACATCATACACGTATTCCGTGGAATATGGGCCTGCATTATCAATACGCCGTATACTTTCAATTCTTAGAAAGCTAAGAATTCCTTCAAGATGGGATTCTATTTTCTCGATTTCGGAGTCAAGTACATCCAATTCAGCTCTGATAGATCTTTTCAGTTTCTCAATAGTCTTCTCTAGTAATTCAATTGAATAGTCACCATTTTCAAGATGGTATATGGAAGATTTACTTATACCAATCTTTTGAGCAGCTGTTTCCTGTGACCATTTGAGAATTTTTCGTAACGATTTCAAAGAGTCTGATGCATTTTCAAAATTTTCTCCAACCTGCTTTCTTGCATTTATGATGGAATCGAGACATTTTCTAAGCATATATCTTGTAATTCCGAATCCATCTTGTATCGAACGATAGAAATCGCAATCATGGGTAATGCCTACCCGCCTACTCAGTTGCATCAGTCTTTCACCAAAGCTTTGTAGAAAGACATCATGATGGTCGTTTCTTCTACTAGATTGTTTAATAATCTGGTCGATTCTCTCAAGACGTGAGTCCCACTCTTCAACAAATTTATCCCTGAAAAGAGGAAGAGAATTACTTCGAATGACGACCTTGTAAGAATTATTATGGGAGTCAGCCAATATTTTACTTTGTAATCCAATTCCTAGAAGAAGATCTTGATAATCGCAAGCTAATCCTGATGATGCAGTTCGATAAGACACCTCTTCAGATTCAACAGCTCCAGCTCCTATGAAAGCAGATTTTAGAAAACTAATTATCGCCTTCTCTCCAGACTTAAAAAGCTGAGAAGGTATACGTTTCTGAGTTGAAAGATTCATTATCTCGGGAAAATTCTCAGAAAAGAAATCCATCAGTTGAACCGAAACAAAACGAATCGTACGATTCCGTTCAACATAATCAACACTTTCAATTCCAAAAATATCTTGCATCAAATTAAGAAGATCATTCTTAATTTGGACTGAAGTTGTGGAGAATTCAATTTCATTAGTAGATTCATCATAGCGATATCCTTCTGTAACAAAATAACCCAGAATTCGAGCCAAATTGTTCGACATACGTGCTGGTTGAATTATTGCTTCTACAGGCTTGTGAGATGCTTGAACTGCTGTCAGAATTGCCCCAGGATTGTGACCACAGGGCATTTTTCGTGGAGCAGGAACAAAAGCACCAACCATAGCATCCTCTGCAGGAATTGTTCTAACATCTCCATCCTTGTATATAAACAAGGGATGGTCTGGAGTTACGACAATCTTCCGACCATTACCAAATGCGACTTCAATGAAATAATCAGGGGCGGTATGACGGCTGACTCTATCCACTTTCACCTTTCTGACAGTAATGAAGTTGGTGGTATAAAGTTCCAAATTGAGAGAGATTGTATCAACTATCTCACAATTTACACCTTGAACAACTCTTTTAGGATGCGCATCGAACAATCTATCAACAATGGACCCAATGGGAAGCCTGCGTCCATCAGTAAGAAGAATCTCTGTCGAGGGATGGAAACTATGTTGTTCCATCGCCTCATGAATTGCAGTTCTGTCATTAGGGTCCATTTTATCAAATTCATCAATGCACGCAATACCTTGGTCAGCTAAAACTAATGCTCCAGCTTCGAGTGTCATTGAGCCGGTATCGGTATCATGGACAACAGCAGCAGTAAGTCCTGCAGCTGTGGTGCCTTTTCCAGAAGTATACAAACTTCGTGATGCTAACTTTGCCACGAATTTTAGAATTTGGCTCTTACCTGTGCCAGGGTCTCCAATCATCAGAATATTGGAACGCCCCCTTAATCGAGTTCCATCGGGAAGAGTTTTTCCAACCCCACCAAATAGAAGTAAAGCAATTGATTCTTTTATGAATTCATGACCATGTATTGAAGGAGCAATTGAAGCGAAAATACGCTCGTGAATGTAGGGGTCCTCAGATAGCTCGTGAATCCGTTTTTCTTCTTCATCTGATATTTCCAACTGTTCATATTCTTTTTCGGTTATTTCAACTCCATTAGCTTCAATGAATACATTGAAAGTAGCTAGTTTGCCACCGCGACGAGAGAAATCAGGAGATGTTTGAAGAATTCCTGAAACCTTCACCAAATCACCTGGTCTAGATATATCGACAATATCACCTTCAAGAGTAACATCAACTGATCGAGGCATTTGGCCGGGAGGTAATTCTTCAGGAGACTCCTGAATACGTACTCTTTGCCAATCGATGAATTGAGATTCTTCTGGCAATAGTTTCATTGGAGTCTTTTTCATACAGGTTGGACACATTACAGGTTCGGAGTATCGACCACCTTCCAGCTCATGTGACAAAGGATTAGAACAGATTCGACATTCAAACACAGCTTTAACTAGCAAGGGTTTAACTTCACTTGCACGCATCATTATTCCACTAATACGAATCAAATGACCAATATGTCTAGAACGAATAGCTCTTAGGGGTACAGTATCAAGGTAGTTGGTTATTCGTACCTTGATAATACCCTCATCAATACTTTCAATATAATCAGGATCTTCGATTCTTAAAATCGACACTAGTGCATTACTTATACTTCTAATAAATTCAGAGGGGGTTTCAGCAGCTTCTGTAATAAAGATGCTATCAAAACTAGCTAAATCTTGAAAATCAACAGATAATGAGGTTTCATCATTTAAGGACATTCTCTGGACGCGATTCCAGTATGTCAAAGCACCTTGTTCATCCGTATAGCTTCGTAGAAAATTTTGGAATCTTTCTTCCAATGAGTCTAACTCGGTCGTCATTATTCAGAAGCCTCACTTATAGAGTTACATTGTTATCATTTCGAGTCAATCGAAGTTCAAAGAGTGTATCTCTCATAGAGATATTAAAAACACTCTCAAGGATAACGAGTAATATCATTAAGGCAATTAAGTTCTGTGTATTACTCAAGAAGTTCTTTTCGCCAATCAGAGAGAAGAGAGGTTAATTGTTCACCCAACCAACGTTCTTCCAAGGTCATTTCATTTCGCATATCTTGTAATGCACCAGACTTTGCAATTCTCAATATTTTGGATAAGCGGGTTTGAACCAGAAAGGGGAGCATTTGCTGTGTTCTCTCAATTTCATCATATCTTCTTTTGTCAAGAATAGTTTTGTCATTTTGTAACCTAGCTATTTTCCTGCATAATGCTTGATACAGTAAAGGAGGAATTGCCTGCATTTTATGAGGATGCCGTTCTTCAGCACGGTGAATATTTTGAAGATTTCTTGAAGATTCATATTCATTTTGTGAATCAATTTCAATAATCTGTTCCTTTAGAAGTACTTCAATGACCCAATTGGGAAGTTCAACCTTAGAACCGGATTTGAAAGGGCCAATAATACGACCACTGATAGTCATTTTTGGTATATCTTTTTGAAAGATACAACTTCTTACTTCATGTAAAAATTCCAACCCAAAACGATTCATTACATCTTCAGGCAAATCAACCAGTTGCATTATAGTCACCATTAGGATAACGAATTGATATCAAGGTATACTCGTTTAAATATCACCATTCAAAGTTAAGCCGGAGAATCTATTAGGATTCTGATGAGGACCAGTACTAGATACCTACTATATGAAATAAATGTGTGGATGTGAAATTATCTAATGGATATAGATCTCTGGACAGAAAAATATCGCGCTCGAACGCTCAAAGATGTCTTAGGGCAAAAAGCTGCAATTGAAAGTCTAACAAAATTTGTTGAGAACAAAACAGTTCCACATTGCCTTTTTGCGGGACCACCAGGAACAGGTAAGACCACTGCAGCTATGGCAATGGCCAGAGATTTATTTGGTGATTCTTTTGAGAGAAACTTCATGGAACTCAATGCCAGTGATGAAAGGGGAATAGATGTTGTTCGAAACCAAATAAAACGATTTGCCAGAATAAAACCAACTGAAAATGCACCCTTCAAAATACTGGTTCTAGATGAAGCAGATCACCTTACAGGAGATGCTCAACATGCACTCAGAAGAACTATGGAAACATATGCTTCATCTTGTCGAATAATCTTGATATGCAACTATTCAAGTAGAATAATACCACCAATTCAATCAAGATGTGCAATATTCAAATTCAATAGATTAGACAACGAAGCTATTTCAGACAGATTGGAATACATCAGCAAAAATGAAGATGTTGATATTGAAAAAGAAGCGATTGACGCAATTCTTTATTTGTCCGAAGGGGATATGCGTGCAGCAATTAATCTTTTACAAGCATCCTCATCTAGTTCAAGTAAAATTTCTGAAGGGATTGTATTTTCAATTTCGGGTAAAGCAAATCCACAGTTAATTGAAGATATGCTTGAACTTGCTCTAACGGGCAATTACGAAAAATCCATCAGCGAAATGAAAAACCTTCTCTACAAAGTAGGTATTGCACCCATTGACTTGGTGAGGCAAATTCATCGCCAAATAATGAGAAAAGAAATACCATCAAAACAAAGAACAACCATATTAGAGAAAATGGCGGATACGGAGTTTCGGATAACAGAAGGAGCAAATGGAGAAATTCAACTCACATCCCTACTTATCTCAATGCACGGGTTGTAGAAAATGATTGATGGAATGCCTTGGCCAGAAAGATTTCGTCCGAAGTCAATTTCAGAGGTAGTTGGTAATAGACACGCGATGAAGACAATTCTTGGATGGATTGAAACATGGAAAAATGGAATACCTAAAAAGAAGGGCTTGCTTTTAGTAGGACCACCAGGTGTTGGAAAAACAGCATCAGTAATTGCAATTGCAAGCGAATTTGATGTCGAGCTTGTTGAATTCAATGCCAGTGATAAACGCAACAAAGCACACATAGAAAACCAAGTATGGATAGCTGCAACACAACATACACTCGACGACCGAATGAGAATAATATTGTTAGATGAAGTAGATGGGCTTTCAGGAACAAGTGATAGGGGTGGAGCTGGAGCAATATCCAAGGTAATTGACCAAGCAGTGCATCCAATAATCATGACTGCAAATGATCCAGACAGTTCACGCCTTAAGAAAATTACTAAGAAATCACTAGTTATCGAGTTTAGTTTTTTAGAAAAAGAAGATGTAAAAATAGTGCTACAAAGAATTCTAACCGAAGTCGCCAAAGAAGTAGCTGAGAGCGATTTAGAGCAAATCATTCAACAATCGGGAGGCGATCTGAGAGCGGCTATAGCCGATTTGCAAACTTTCATCGAGGGAAGTAAAAATCTTACAAGAAGCTACAGCAGAGATACGCAGAGGAATATCACAGAAACTTTGCAAAGAATGTTTATGACAACCGAGATTTCTACTGCAAAGAGAATCATTTCCGAAGGCGATATTGGATTTGAAGACTTGTTATTATGGTTAGAAGAGAATATACATCTTCACCTAAGAGATACTGTTGAGCTTGAAATGGGATTGGAAGCTCTCTCACTTGCAGATTTAACGTTGGGAAGAATAATGCAGAAACAAAGTTGGAAGCTTCTTTCTTATTTCTACGATTTAATAGCTAACGGAATTACATCAAGTCGATACAAAACACCGTACAGAAAAGTATCATATTCAAGACCATCATGGCCTCTTACAATGTGGAAAGGAGGAAGGAGAAGTAACAAGAAAAAGAAACTCTACAAACAAATAGGAAACAAATCAGGAGTTTCAAATCAAAGAGTATGGAAAACTCATGCTGAAGCCATAGATCGAATAATTAAAAAGAATCCGAAAATGTTATCCGAATTTGCTACATGGCTCAAAGTTAAAAGGTCTGTCTTTGGATAGCGGTGATTTCGCGCTTTATGAATTCCAAAGTTTCTAAAGTTCTAGTAAACCGAGAAGAATAATCGTTTAGCGTACGAAGTGCTTTTCGAATTGCATATTTACTGAGTGTGAAAATAAAGGGAACTACAGATTCCACCAGAACTAGTGATTCCGGAGGAGAAGGTTGGATACCTCCAGGATAAATTTTATCCCCATCTAGCATTCGACTAATTGCATCACATCGTACATAACCAGACCCGATATCTTTCAATACCGTAACAATTTTTCGAATCATTTTCCACAAAAAACTATTACCGACGAAATCAAAGGATAATGGGTTATCTCTTGAGGATATACAGGCATTCAGCATAGTAATTGTGGTTGTACGTGGACCATCAGGTTTAGAGAGCAACCTAAAGTCATTTGTCCCAATTAACGACTGCAATTCCTTTTGAATGGAATCAAAATTAGAAAACGAATGATTTCGTATATAGTATCTGTAATGCCGATGTAAGACATCGTATCTTGGATGAAAGGTAGAAGGAATTTTTGACCGAGCCCAAATTACTATATCATCTGGGAGATATCTATTTATTTTGTCTATGTTCAAAGACGAATCGGAATCAATTCGAACAACTTGACCAATGCTATGAACTCCACGGTCTGTTCTTCCAGCAAATTGCACAGAGGAATTGGTGAAAGGTAAACCACTCCAAGATTGCAATGCATCTACAAGATTTCCTGCAACTGTTCGGAAACCAGGTTGAATTTGAGACCCATGATACCTATTTCCAAGATAAAATAGTCGAATTAGATAGGAACTCATTGCCAAATTGCCTCAAGACTTCCAAATTTCAAGCAAGTTCTTAAGAGACCGAGCACGCATGTCTTCATTACGATATCTGTAAATTTTAATTCTTCCAAATATTTTTTCCTCGATTAAACCAGATTCGAGTAGGACTTCTAAATGTGATTTAGTGGTACTATGATTCAATCCAACTCTTCGACAAATCTCGGATATATTCAACTCTGTTTTATGTGCCAGTTCTTTAAGAATTTTAATTCTCCCTTTTGATGAAAGTAATTCTTCAATAGGAATACGTGATTCGAATTCGGATTCATCTTTAATGAGAATTGCCTCCTTCAGTTAGTAGGTCTTGAATGAATTGTTCCAGTTTGTCTGCGGGAATCTCAGAAAGTCCAATCAATGTTGTTTGCCCTCTTTGACCAGTACTGGATTTCTTTGTATCCAATATATCGTGAGCTGTTAAATCTTGAACCCATTCCCAAACTTGAGTATGTGCACGTGCTTCTGTTTTATATTCTTCACAAACAGGATGGTACTCATCCTCAACCTCACCCATTGTTACATAAGCTGCTCGTGCTTCTTTCAGCCGTCTAGCTGTAGCAAGAAGCAATAGCTTATGATGGAAAGGAAGAGTTGTAAAAACTTCGTTGATTAGTTCCGGATGGGTATCAGCTTTTGCACGACGAACATAATCAGGAATTACAATGTTGTTTTGTTCATGATCTGCTTGTTTTCCTGCACGCCATAACAACTCTATTGCATATCTTGCATCACCACGTTCTGCAGCAATATCAGAAATAACATGCACTGTATCATCCAAAACAGTTTTTTTTTCAAACGCCATTTCAATTCTATCATATAAAATATCCATTAATTCAGCGGCATTGTATTTCTCAAAACGTAAAATATTCCGTTGTAATGTACTTAACGTGCTAGAGTCAAATAATTCATCACTAAGAGGAATGTTTCGTCCAATTCCAATCATTGAAACTCTTTGAGGTGCATTTAACCGATCATCCATTAGACGAGTTAAATCGTATATTATATCCACACCTTTGTTCCTGATGAAATAATCCAACTCATCTAGCACAAGTATTAGAAAACGATCTTCCATATCAAGAACTTCAACTATTAATTGAAGTATCTCTTCTGGAGAATGACCACGTCTTGGGAATTTTGGTCTAAACTCACGCAAAATCCTAAGAAAAACAAGATACGTACTCTTGTTAACTCTACAATTTATGTGAATTTTATGAAGTCGAATATTTCTTCTATCCGCTGCTTGAATCAATTGCTCTGTGAATTTTTTTGTGACTGCAGTTTTGCCAGTTCCAACTGAACCTTCAATGATGAATTTTTGACTTGTTCTACCAGGTGAAGAAATAAGGCTCTTAAAAGATTGAGCTAAAATCCGCAATTCTTCATCCCGATGATGTAGCCTTTCAGGAACATAATCAATAGACAGGAAATGCTCTGATTTAAATACACTGTCCTTACCTAATTCATCCTCAACAAAGTCCCGAGTCATCACTCTCGTGAATATTGGCATACTTTTAACTTAAAAGGATTATGTGGTTGTTCATTTAAACAGATATTCGGAGAGGGGGTGCCCGAAAGTATTGTTGGCGAGCTCCTTACTCAAGATCTCTATCATCATCATAAAGATTCAAAGGGGTCATATCAGTCATCGCTCGCCAAGTAATAAGAGAAGATTTTGTCCTTAAGTATACCTAAAAGATGCGAGCGCCGGGATTCGAATTCCCGCGATTTCACAAAGTGCAAAATCGTCCCGGGTCAAAAGCTTGGGAAGCTTCCGTCCTAACCAACTAGACTACGCTCGCTCAACGAATTCTGAAAATTTTATCAAGATAAGATTATCGGATAGAGATATTAAATGACTGCATCTTAATGCTTATCTTCACATTTTAGAATCAAAATTTGTGTGGCAGATCATGGCTCAAAATTCAGTCGATATCAACTTCTGGCAAGGAAATCAAGCATGTGCAGAAGCAGCACTAAAAGCAGGATGTGAATTTTTCGCAGGATATCCTATCACACCAGCTTCGGAAATCGCAGAAATTATGGCAGAGAAATTGCCAACTGATGTTGGGACCTACATCCAAATGGAAGATGAAATAGGAGCAATTTCTGCAGTTATTGGAGCTTCATGGGGAGGTAAATTGTCAATGACTGCAACATCTGGACCTGGTTTTAGTCTTATGCAAGAAAATATTGGTTATGCAATTATGACTGAAACACCTTGTGTCATTGTAAACGTGCAAAGAGCTGGGCCAAGTACCGGACAAGCAACAAAAGCAGCTCAAGGAGATATAATGCAAACAAGATGGGGTACTCATGGAGACCATAGTAGCATTGTCCTTGCCCCAAATTCGGCACAAGAAACCTTTGAGTTAACAATCCGTGCTTTTGAAATATCAGAAAGATTACGGCATCCAGTTATTTTGTTATCAGATGAAATAGTAGCTCATACTCGTGAGAAGGTAATTACTTGCAAATCAGACAAGTATAAGGTAAAACGTAAATATACTCGAAAAGGAGACAATCCATACTCCACTGTTGAAAACGGACATATTCTAATGCCAAAATTTGGAGAGGACCAAAATCTACTGATTACTGGTTCAACTCATGATGATTTTGGTTTCAGAAAAACGTCAGATCCAAATGCACATGATTCTTTGGTCAGAAGAATTGTTAGAAAAGTTGATGCATCATCAGAATACCTCACTGATTTTGTAACGAATGGCCCTGAAGAAGCAGAATGGGGGATTATTTCTTTCGGTTGTACATCACGATCTGTTGAAGAAGTTATGATACAAGATGACACTAACTCGATCAAATCTTTAAGATTGAGAACCATTTGGCCATTCCCAGATGTGACAATTAGAGAATTCTCAGACTCTGTTGAAAGAATCTTAGTTCCTGAGCTAAATCTTGGGCAATTATCGCTTGAAGTATCTCGTGTTGTGTCTAAATCAAAAGATGTTGTGCAATTCAATAAAATTGGAGGTGGACTAATGATTGAGCCAGAAGAGATATTAAAAACATTAGAATCTTCTTGATCAATCAACGTATAATTGGCATCATTATCAGAAGATTCTACTTTCAGAATCATTTGTGTTTTCATCCAAATAGTCAAATCACATGTATAATTTACAGAATAGTAGTTAGTCTTGTTAAAGATAAAAGTGATAGTGTGGATGCCAGGATATATAATAGAGGGAAGGTCAATTCCTTCCAAAGATGAAATAGAAATATTGTGTGCTGCATAAATCGATGATTCGAAATCATCAATGTAGATTAGAACAGATGTATAAGATATCTCAACATCAAGATCATCAAAAAGAAGGCATGATAAATTTAGCATTTCACTATAAAATGCTGTAGAAACCTCAACAGAAGCATTCAATTTTCCAAATATATAGTATTCGATAGTAAAGTCATTATAAAACACATAGGATTGATTTACAGGAGATATAGTAATAGTATGTAGCCCAATAGGCGTGTCCTGCGATGAGGGTATATAGAGTAGAGTTGTTGTGTTAAAGGGAATTGTTGTGAACATACTGATTGCCGAGTCTTCATCAATCAATGAGAAATTGATACTGTTATAGTTCCAGAAAGATGAATGTACAGAAAATAAAAGAGTCCAGTTACTACTCCTTTCAATAGTATATACAGAACTTGATACATTCAAGTAAATTGGACATCTCAAAAAAAATTGTAATTCTTTAGTTGTATTCATTTGAAATAGTATTGAATTACCTCGAACAAGGAGAAAGTAACATATTTCAGTACTCGAAATTTCTGGAATGCGCCACCTAAGAGATACATACCCATTAAAAGAAATATTTTGAGTAATACATGTTTCTGATGAATCCAGAAGCAATATATCAAGATTTGATAATTTTATACCATTGGGGTCAAAAATAGCTACTTCAAGTTCCATAAATTCACCTATAACTGCAAAAGGAGTGGAATTGACATCAATATCTAACATATAACTAATATTGACTGGAGTTATAAAATCCAAACTACGATAATATTGAGATTCATTTATCTGTATCTGAAGTTCTCCTAGTCCCCAGTTATTTGGTGGAAGCGAAAATTCTATTGAAAAATAACCAGATGAATTACTGCTTGATATGCTTTCACAAATGAGTTCTGAGTTTAGAAATAGACTTGCTTTTGCTGGAATATCTGAGATTCCATAACCTGCGATATAATCAGATATCAAATAAGCTATTTTGTATGTTCGATTACATATTGCATCATTAAGTGGACTGTAAAATCCGTCAATAAGACGGGGATGAACAGTGACATTTGTGAAGACACTGGCCGCTTGATATGCTGAATTCTCTGCAGATATATTCAATTCATAAGATCCAGAAGTAACATTGAATGGGATAGCTGCAAAATAAGATCCATTACCAATTGAAGTGAGATAACCGATAGAGAATGAGGTATGCCAAGTTATGATACTGTCAGATAGACTCACGCCACCATAACCAACATGTTCAATCACAACATCAACCAGGTCGTAAAACAGTCCATCTGGAGAAACCCCCATTATTTCTGTAGTACAATTAGTGATTATGAGAGAGGATTTAGGGGGTAATATCTCTAAAGTGTAATTCTTTTCATAAGGTTCAAAACAAGCAGTGCCTTCGAATAACAGATTGAGGATATATTGACCGGATGACGCGTCACTGCCCCAAGTGTTACTTACAAATCCACTTGAATTTGTTCTGCTGAGATTTTCAAAAACGGTTGTAGATTCCGCATTATAAATTCGTAAGCTTAGGTTTTCATTTGATAGAGGTATTGAATCATTTTCAAAGGAGTACATCCGAAAGTCAAGGGTACTATTTTCTCCATAGTTTACTGAATCAGATGAACAAAACTCCGATTCCACTTTACCTTTAGAAACATTGACACTAATTGTATCAGTGCCACCCTTAGAATAGGTATCATAAACTTCAGTAGTGAAAATAATTAACAAAGTTTCACCGTCAACACCAGGTTCAACTAGATCTGGTAATAAAGAGCATCTTGAGATAAACGTTCGTTGGTTAGGAGATGACTCGATGAAATAGGTATCATCATGAATAACAGTGCCATTGAGTACTTTCACAATAAAAGATACATAGCACCATCCAGTTTCACTAAAATCTGCTAACAAATCTGCAGTCATAGTGATGGATTCTCCTACAGAATATGCCATCTTGTCGGTTTCAAAACTAATGAACTCAAAAGACAGGGCCTGTACTGGAGAAACTAAACAGAAACATATTGATATAGACAAGATTATTGCAGCAAAGTAATGAGGTTTCACCTAATCACCTAAGGGTAGTCTAAATCGGCCCTAAAAAACAGCACGTGAATGAAACGACAAGTTTTTCTACGGTATGCAAACTTTGAAAATGGAGCGTCTTTGAAGATGGCAATAAGATTGAATAGTTCAATAGTTGAAACAATAGAAGATACCGAAACTAAGAAACTGAAACTGATTAAAATAAGAGATAAAGAAGTAGACGCATCCATTGAACTTGAACTTCCAAAGGCATTATCAGATACATTTCAGATAAAGGAGGAAGTTAGTGTTGTTATTGATAGTGAAGAGATTCCAAAAGGAGAAAGTGCAAGATTATACGGAGAGGGCACGATTTTCAAAATGAAACACGAAGAGCCATTTGAGGTTGTTGCAACATTAGGGGGACTACGACTTATCATTGAAATTACTAAACCAAAAAAATCGCAAACCAAAGCCTTCGAAAAACATAACTTCTTCATTGCAATAAAATGAACTAAGCGAATACTTTCGGTCATCCCTTTCCGTCGGGGCCGTCAGAGTTCATTCAAAGGCCTCGATTATTCACTCTATCGGATAATATGACCTCTGTAACGTACAAACATACACTGAAAGTCAGATAGGATATAATTACGGATTCTATCTGGGTGTGGTCTTTGTTTGAAGGAACATGCAGATCAATAAGAAATCAACCAGTAAGATGTCCAGATTGTTCTGGACAGATAGTAAGTAGCCATGGACATAAGGTGTGTTCAGAATGCGGTCTTGTTATGTCACGAGACTATGTGGACCCTACATTTCAGATGGGTGAAAAAGTAAAAGAAGGGGATCCAACAGCTTCAGTATATGGGTCTCTTGGAAAACGACTACATATTGTTGATGGGTTAGGTAGTTACATCGACTTTCATAAAACAAGATATTTTCGAGATGCTCAAGGACGAATTCTGAGAAGCAGGAGACAGAAACAGTTCAAACGACTCAAAACAGTATATAGTACACGAATAAGAATTGGCCAAGATGAAGCAAAATATAGAGCATTACGTACACTAAATCATGTATCAAAATTACTAATGATACATGAACAAGTACGTGACCGAACCGCATACATATATCAAAAAATCTTGGACGATGCTAAAGATAAGATTTCGAATAACATCCTGCTTATTGCTGTCTGCCTGTTAATGGCAGTGAGAGAGTTTAAGGATAGTGCTCCTATAACACTTGAGGAAATAGCTGAAGTTTTCGAAAGATGTGGACATCGAGTTAGTGTTAGATCGATTGTAAGAGAAGCTCTGAGATTAAGAACAATTACTGGATACTCACCAGAAATTAGAAAACCCGAGGATTATGTGCCAAGAGTAATTTCGATGTTAGTAAACAATTCACAAGTCATTAAGAAGATTGAATCAAGAGGATGGCAGATTATACAGTATGAAAACGTGTTGAGGAATAAAATGAACGAAATAATTGAGATGGTTCCTGCTTCAAAAAGAGGCGGTCGAAATCCGTTTATTTTTGCAGTTTCTTCAGCATATGCAGGCGACCGTATAATATCTGAAGAGTATGGAAAACGATCTGTTCTAACACAGAAATTGACTGCAAAAGCAACAGAGGTTGCAGAATACAGCATAAGAGATCATTATGGCATGATGAAGAAAATAATTGAACCACTTATGAAGGCAACACAATGAGTTAAGCTCATTTATCATAAATTGTGCCATTTCATGAAATAGGAGATTATATGCAAAAAAACATAACAAGGTGCGAAAAGAGCTCTAAAAATACAAACGCATTAAATGGTCAACTGGTCATTGGATGGCGAAGCTTGTTTTTCACCAAGAGGAGAGTATGAATGGCAAAAAGAAACAATCAATTTCTAAAGATTATATGTCATCCTGAGCGCTGCCATAGTTGCGAAAATGCTGAAGACCAAATTTGTGCAAAGCAAAGATATGCTGAGAAATCATCAAAGCTCGTAATAATCGAAGCAACCAGAGGCATAATTCATTTCATTGACTCGAAAAAGAAGATTCCAAATGATTTGCCTTGGAAATCTTCTGGTTGGATAACAGTATTCATTGGTAAAGATTATGCAAATAGTTTGTCTAATGATCAAATTATTGACTTGTATGTAATTGAGCCCTATGTGGTAATATTTACTCAGAAGGAACAAAAAAAATACTTCAAAGCATATCCATTTCTACAAACTACATTAGAACGAGCTTTATTCGAAGAGTTATCCAGCCGGATCGAAATGCAAACTTGTAAATTAATAGAAAGAACCACATTAGATAATAAAATAAAGCAGATAAAAAACAAAGTATTAACTGAGATATCAGAATATGTTCCAGAAATGACCAGTGATGTAAGAAACCGTATTGCTCTACTGATCGCCCATAAATCAACTGTTTTAGAAAAAATGATACCAATCATTTTAGATGAGAAAGTTGAAGAAATATTCCTAGATCAACCAGATTCAAACATCTATTTCGACCATGGGGAATGGGGGAGATGCGAATCATTCATTTCCGTAAATAAAAGTGATGCCAAACGAATTGTTACAATGATACGAGCTATTAGTAACTATCATTTGGATAGAACAAATCCATCGCTCAAGTCAGATATTCATTTCTTGGGAACCAATTTGCGCTTCTCGGTAGCGCTGCCGCCGCTTAGTTCTCGTGGTCTAAACCTGGAAATTCGTCGAGCAAGGAAGATTCCATTTTCAGTAAAAGACCTTATTCTAAATGGAACATTGACAAAAGAAGCAGCGATCGTTCTAATAATAGCAATGAATCTAAGATATAATATCACAATAACAGGCGCACCTGGTTCAGGAAAAACTACACTTATGAATGCACTGGATATGACAACACCCGATATTTGGAGAAAAGTCTACATTGAAGATGCAATAGAAAGCAGGACAATTGAGGGGCACCATCAAATAAGAATTAGAGTGGATCCATTTGATGAAAGAAGTGGAATTTTGGATAAAGAGTCAGAAATAGTGAAAACCCTGCATAGATCTCCAGACTACTTAATCCTAGGAGAAATACAAACTGCAGAACACACCAAAGCTCTATTTCACGCGATGGCAGCTGGTCTTAGAAGTATCCAAACAACACATAGCAGATCAGCATCCAATCTAATTACAAGATGGAAAAACAATCATGGAGTGAATTTGTCGAATCTTGCACTTATGGACCTAATTGTAACTATGGATCGCCCGAATCCAGGAAAATCTTTTCGATTTGTTTCGGAAATCGTAGAAGTGAAGAGGAAAATTAATTCCCAAGGAATTTTGGTATTTGCAGGGCTAAATACAATATATGATAACGAAAGAGGAATTATTGAACTGGCAAATGAGGAATCATATTTTGAACAAATAATGAAATTAAAATCAATCGAGGAAATTCACAAAATTTTAGAAATATGCCAGATAAATGAAGATAATTCATACCTATTTAGATTTCTCTCATCACAAATTGACAGACATCAGCAGTAACTCGCTTCAGTTTTTTTACGGGTTTAAATGTTCAGAGAAAAACACACATGTATCAGAGGGATAAACCATGACAAAAGAAATTATTAAAGATGAAATGGGTGGTCCACTTGTTGAGGAAAGTCTTCTTCTAGGTTTAGCAGTTGTAACAATTTCTATCGTAATAGCGGTAATATTACAGGCAACTGGTTGGGCACAAGAAGTTATTACAGGATTAGTGGATATGCTCGAAAATAGCTGGAATAACCTGAATCAGCTTTTTGTGCCATAAAGATAATGAGCAATCGTTATAGTAATCTACAGCTATATCGTTGTTAAAAACCGCCCGAAACCCTTATTTGGAAATAGACTGGTTCTGAACCGCTCCGGACTGGTGCATCTGCTCCGGTAGATCCGTAATCAATTTATGGAGCCGAGTGTAGTCCGGCCCAGCATGAAGGACTCTCGATCCTTCGACCCGGGTTCGAATCCCGGCCGGAGCACCAATCTTGTTTTTAGCTTAGTAAATATTTTCGCCTGAAGAACGGAATACATACTATTAGTGTGGATATTGAACTTGTTATAAAAATCCCCGGAAGGCCAATTCCTTGTGATGCTAATATCTCATCATGACTTATACAAATTGCTACAATGCCAGTTTTATTTAAGAATCTACTATTTTCTTCGATTTCGTATTTCAAAATATAACAACCAGAGGTGTTGGGCATAGGAATAACAATATGTAAATATCCATCAGAATTAGATACAACGGAATGAGATATATTTAGCCATTCATAGGTGAACCCCATATTTTCTGCAGCAACACCATTCAAACCAATTAGTGAAAAATCTAGATGAATTTGTTGCAAGGGACAACTTGTGAATCTATCTATCAATAGTACTGTTAAGGGAACCTGTTCGCATATATTTATCGAATATATGAAGCACACCGGAGTTTCATATCTAGTTTCATTCCCATCATATTGTATTACGTACTGATATTTTCCAGTTTCAGAAGGACAGGTGATATCAAATGAAGCTAAACCATTAACGGTGGTGTAAATGGACATAAGAACTGAACTTTCCAGTAATACATATAATACACAATGTGAAAGAGGATGTGTTTCATTAATAATAGTGAACTCAAAGTGGATAACCTGACGAGGGAAGGCATATCCATCGATGGATGAATTTATTAAAGTAATAGTAGGCCTTGACCAGATTGTTGCGATATATGAAACTGATTGATTGACAAACTGATTCTGAATCAATATAGCAAATTTTCTAAGCCCTTTTTTCCCTACTATTTCAAATCTGAAAGCAGCAGAAATGTTAGAAAGAGAATCAATTGGATAGTGAAAAATATCTAAAGATAAGTCATGAATAACCACATTCAGATCATAAAGAGTACGATTAAAAATATCTGAAACTGTCACATTAATTGATACAAGTTCATTCAATATATAGGAAGAGTTGGTACTGATAACTGCAAGAGGTGATGAGAGGATTATTGAGTGTTTTGTAGTTACAGTATTATAACGTGAGTTACCATCAAAAACAATAGCAAGAGAATGATTGAACAGTTCAAAGGATTCATCAAATTCTAGAAAGAAATCAATGAACCCACTTTCATTTGTTTGTTGAATCTCATATACTTCATAATCTATCAATATGGTAATGGGTACTCCTGCAATGGGAGAATCAAATGAAGCAAGTTGGAAATGGAATGATGATGAATCATTCAGAGATGCATGAATGATTTCAGAATAATTGGAATGAAATTGAGTTTCCAATTTATGAATCTCAAAAGTATAAAGGGAACTACTTGAGGAATAGAAACGATTCGAATCATCATGCACGGTTATTAGAAGTTGGTTATCACCCAAGCTAAAAACATCTAATTCACATTTAATACGAAAAGAAGTCGATCCATTTTGGTTAGTTGTCGATGTATCAAGAATTGTATCTTCAAAAAATACTGATACATTCACATCACCTAATGTGAAACCAGAATCATCGAATACAGATACATCTAGTTGCATAAAATCATCAGGAACATAAATCGAAGCGTTAGCTTCGATATTAGCAGTGGTGGATGAATATAATTCAAAGAAGTAAAATTGAACTGAAGGATAAAGATATTCAGACTGATTTCCTCTGAAGGTGGCATTCAAAAGAGTGGGGCCTAATGAATGAGTGTATGGAATTGTCCACTCAATACAAGCATAGCCTGTTTCATCTGTAATACTAAAACCTAACAAAGTATTCTCAGTTTCATCATAAAACTGGATTTTTTGATTAGGAACAGGATCTCCATAGGTACCATTTTGAAGCAAAGTCACCCCAAAAGACAAAGTATCACCACGTTCATAGATATCTGTATTATCTGCCGAAACATCAGAAATTGTGAAAAATAAGAAACAGCATATGAAACAGAAAAATAAGAGAGGTGGTGATATTTTGTTCAACGATATACACTCCAAATATCTAGTAATAGTAATTTCAGAACGACTTGAATCATTTCAAGAATAATATCAGATTTGACATATTTAAGGTCCAATCTCAATTAGAATAGAAGCCAAATCAGAAATTGCTAATGAGTTAGCACCAGAATTCAACGATTGAATGAAGTATTCAATTTCAAGTGGTGTTCATATGGGTTTGAATGAACATAAGATTGAGCTCCTAAATGGAAAAAATTACGGTGAATAGTGGGTGCAACCTTTGAAATGGCAAGATTTCACAAAAGATGCTATAGCTCAAAAAATTAGTAGAAATCAGATACAAAAGATATGGTTTTTCTGTTTTATTATTTCATGTGTGTATTTCATCATTGGATACCTCTTGCCACTTGTTGTCGAGGATTTTATGTTTATACTGCCAGGGAAAAATCTGATTGAGTATGGTATCTACAGTATACCCGTCATAATATCAACTCTTTACGCGTACTTGACCATATCTGAAGAGGATATCATCCACAAAATTGATGGGCCCTATCAAACTATTCAAGTTGGAAATAGTTTCGTCTTGACACAATGCTTTGAAATTCAGACGGTTTCAAGTAATTTAGAAAGTACTATAGAACCAACATCCAAATACGAAACATCAATGCTTCTTGCCCTAAGGGCAGGTATGGACCAGAATGTAAGTATGGCATATGAAACAGGTGTTTTTCAAGGAACTCCTTTTATCAGGTTAGCAATCTCAGTAGTAGGTAAGAATATAGATGAGCTAAAACAATTTCTCAGAAGAGAAGCGATACGATCTGAAGCAATAATAATTTCTTCCATAGAAGGAGCTAGTCTCAGACTGCTAGAAAATATTGAATTAGATGATGCACTATCACAGTTTACCAATACTGAAAATGCCATTATTGATGAGCCTGAATTAATTAAGACAAGTATGATATCAATAAAAGGAAATCCCAAGATAAATCCAACATTACAATCAACACAAATTGACAAATTCCTTTCTACTGCTCTTAAACAGCAATATTCTGTTTGTCTTACAACAGTATTTTCAAGAGCTGAATCAGGTAAAGAAAAAAAGAAACTCGAATCTAAATATAAAAAGATAAGGACAAAAGAAAAAGAGAAAGAAGACTCTTTAACGGATTATGCAGAAAAACAACGAATTTTGAAACAGTATGAAAAAGTTCAAAATGACTCTGGATGGTTTGATACTTCAACATATATTCTATTCAGAGAAAGCTTAGACAAAATAGATTCGCTCCAGCAAGCAGTAAAGGGAATCGTATTATCTATATGGGGAGGCACGAATGAAATCGAACTATCAGAAAAGAATATTGGGACTAAGACTAAAATTCAGCTGCAATCAAGAAGACATATCAAGAAGTACAAATTACATGTTACGGAATTAGCAGCTTTTGTGAATCTGCCAATTCAGCCACTTCCTGTAATTTCTTCAATACCAAAACCCACTTTTTCTGTCCCATCGAAAGAAAGTGTGGATAATGAACTTGTTATCGGAAAAATGATTTTTGAAGACAAACCAATAGGATCTGTTGGTCTAAAAGAGAACTGGCTTAGAGAACACCTTGCTGTTCTTGGAGCAACTGGAACTGGGAAAACCACCTTAGTGAGGAAACTAATTCACGAAATTAGTACTAAGACAAATATTCCCTGGTGGATATTTGATGTGAAAGGTTCCGAATATGCAGATTTAGCTAAAGAAGATCCAAATGGAGTTGTGATTCGTCCAGGACTTGATGAAACTTTTACCCTTCATCTTCTGAATCCAAGGAGTAAAGATATTCAACAGGAAAGTCATACAACATTTTTGATACTGAGAGAATTGCTAAGAGAAAGAAATAGCTCATCAGAACTTTCTCCAGCCATGGAGAGGGTGTTAAGAGAATCTATAATTGAATTAGCAGAAAAAGAAAACCTAGCCAAATCTGTAGAGAATCTTGTAGAGATAATAAAAAAGAATGCAACTGATAATAGAACAGGAGATCTAACTAAAGACGCACTACTGAATAGACTTGAAATATTATTGAGAGATCCCTTGGGTACAATTCTAAGTGGTGGGAAAGGTGCGATTGATATAGAGAATCTCCTTGACAGAAGAGTAGTTTTTGATTTACGATATGTTTCCAGAAAGGGAGGAATGGATGCTGCTAGATTATTGTACAATCTTGTTGCTAAAAAGATATTTGACGTTTCAATGAAAAGAGGTATTACTCCAAAAGTACATCATATTGTTGTTCTAGAAGAGGCTAGTAACCTTGTTCCAGAAAGTTATACTCGAAGCTCTGCAGCTGATGTAACAACTGGGGAGTCCATGGTGCTTCTTCAAAGAGCAACTGGTCAAGGAGTCATAGTTGTATCAACTAGGCCAAATATATCATCTAACATTTTAGCAAATACAGCAACAAAGATAACGTTCAGATTGCCATATGATAGCTCTATTGGTGGAAGGTTTTTGGCATTGGAGGAGCTACAAGAAAAATATCTTCGCACCATGCAAAGAGGAAGAGCAATAGCAATATTCCCAGGAACGGAAGCTTTCGAAATAGCAACGGAAAAACCATCGGACATGATTTCAATATTTGATCAAGATACAGAATCTAAGGATCAAATACGAATTGAAACACATCATTATGAGTCAAGTGTTCAGGATAAAGAAGAATCTACATCGATATATGATAGGTTTGGAAACATCGCAAATCATATTGTTGCATTTCTTGCATCTAATAAAATGGCAACAGAGGAGGGGATAATAGGTCACATCGAATCATTAGAGATGAATATTAGTAAAGAAGATGTAAGAGAAATCATTTGGGAACTGATATCTCTTGGGACGATTCAGAGAGAATCCATATCACTTGTTGGAGGAGGTTTCATTTTCTGTTTGCCAAACTGCGGGAAAGATTCAGTTAAACAAGTTATAGTAGACTACATTGTATCAAAGCTTACGGAAATAGACGAAGAAATAGATTATCAAACTATGAACGGAAATCCTACTCTAGTAGTTAATAAGACAGGTATAGCTATATTTCCAGAACATATCAAGGCATCCGAATTAAATCAGATAATGGAGAACATATCAGAAATTTTGAATAACCATACTTCATATCATAGCTTGATTGTGATTGTCAGAGGTAGTGTGGCAGCCGCTGAATTGAGAGAGTTAATAGAAAATAGTGAAAGCCATGAAGATGTGTCTGTAATTCCTGCATTCCCTTCATCAATTGATCAAATGCTAAAAACCCATGTTCAAGAGTCAAGACCTGCAACCGTTACGAAGAAAGCCTCAAAAAGTCAATATATTCCTTCAAAGGATTCACAAATAATAGCTCCTGAAAGAGCAGAAACAAAAAACAAAAGAACACAGTTAAAAATATGGAAAGACTTGGTTCTTAAATTTGTTAAGATATCTGATGGTAGTATTGAATGGAACAACTTGCTAGAATTTATAGAAACTACGGCTATTCAATCGCATAACAAAAGGTCAATTCCATTAGATATCGAAATGGGAACAAAATGTTTGAAAGAGTTACTAGCAGACGAAGAGCTTATTGCAATTCGTATAGGTGAATATACAACAATTAACGGCTATTCGCCTGGTTTGTGGGTGCTTGGTGCAAATCAAATTATGAAAATCAAAGAACATGTAATTCAAGACATCCAAAAACATCTTTTGAAAAAGTCAAATAAAATTGGATTGGCCCATGAATCATATGATATCTGTGATGGTACGACTTCATATATCATTTTACCTTCACAGAAACAACTTTCAGAAATTTCAAATTGTGAAAAAGAGGTGAAATGTGAAGTCTGTGGTGCTACAAAAATAATATGTATAGTTGCAGCTTCTGAATATATTGATGAAAGGTTGTTGAAAAAAGAAAATATTCAGATTCGAACTATTGAAGAAGGGATAACTATACTGACATAAAGATTATAGCTCGATTATGGTACATTTTGTATCCTTACCGGATAATAGAGATTTTAATCTTCCAGGAACAAGCAAATTGAATATTATGGTTCTAGAATTCTTAGAAATATGAACAAGTTCCTGAATCTTTCTAAGCATACCTCCAGTGACATCTTTAGATTTAGAAGGTCCAACCATTGATAGAACTTGCTCGAGATTGAATCTTTCGATTTTGGGAATGAATGTGGCGGAGGGGTTTTCTTTAGGATCTTCAATAAAAATACCATCAACATCAGTACCAACAAAAATTGAATCTATTGGCAACTTCTTTGTAATCTCAGCAATTATTGTATCTCCACTAAGAATAGCACTTCCTTTCGAGAGGTCGTAACAGACATCTCCATGGATAAGAACGTTGCACCCGGATTCAAGGATTTTCAAAATAATGTCTACTGGGAAGGAAAGAGGAACTCCATCTTGTAACATTACAAAATTGAAAGGAGAAACAACTACTGAAGGAATGCCGAGTGAATTAAAGATGGATTCAACATCTAAGGAGAGAATAGTCATATTATGACGAATAAGTGGAATTCCAGAAAGTAAAGTAGACTTGGAAGTACTGGAATCATTATATCCAAATTTGTGAGCTGCTTGATGCCCATGAGCACCCCCACCAAGAACAAAAATCATAGGATTTGAAATATGAGTTATTTCAGTGGCAATCTGTCTAATAATTTCACGATTTGATTTGGGCGGTGATTGATTCTTGTACGTAATAACAGACCCACCAAGTTTTACCATACTATAGGAATTCATCGCAAACCAAGATTGCAAAACAGATAAAGGGCTATTAACCTATTTATGGAAGACATCTAAATCTGAATGGAAATATATCAGTCACAAGATAACCTTTTTATCCATATTTAGATTCACCTGAATGAACAGCCCAGCCAGAAGGGATTGCAATATGACACAGAGAGCCAGAATTCGTCTTTCAAGTACTAGTACAGAACATCTAGATGGAGTATGCAATCAAATCAAACGTATAACACGAAAAACAGGTGTACGTATGTCAGGACCAATCCCACTTCCTACTCGTAGAATGGTCATTCCTACAAGGAAAACACCATGTGGTGATGGATCACAATCCTGGGACAAATGGGAGATGCGAGTTCACAAAAGACTCATTGATATCGATGCAGACGAGCGTGCAATACGTCAGATTATGCGTGTAAGAATACCAGACTCTGTTTACATTGAAATTGAACTTACAGGATAAAAGAAAAAGCACAAACCATTTGTGCATAGAATCCTATTTCTTTCTGTAATATCATGAGGAGTCATATCCTGTGTGTGGAATTATAGCAGTAATACAGAAGAAAGGACAAGTTGCCCCATTTCTTCATCAAGCATTGAAACGTCTAGAATATAGAGGATATGATTCTGTAGGAATCACAACTATCAGTGAAGATCAACTCTTCACAAAGAAAGACAAAGGAAAAATCGATGAGGTCCATAAGAAACTTAACTTAGATAATTTACCAGGTAGTATAGGAATCGGACACACAAGATGGGCAACACATGGAATTCCTTCTTTATATAATTCACATCCACATTTTGATTGTTATGAAAAAATAGCTGTGGTTCACAATGGAGTGATAGACAACTTTTTGGAGCTTAGAAAGAAGCTTCTGAAGAAAGGTCATACCTTTGGCTCTGAAACTGATACCGAAGTCATTCCCCATATGATAGAAGATGAGATGAAATCAGGGAGTTCCTTAAAAGAAGCAATCAAAAATGTAACTGAGCGAATAGAGGGAACATATGCAATAGTTGCTATGTCAATTCACGAACCAGACAAAATTATCTGTACGAGAAATGGAAATCCATTAGTAATAGGAAAAAAGGAAGGTACATCATATGTGTCATCTGATATTCCAGCATTTCTTCCAATGACGAACAGTATGATTCTACTGTTAGATGGTGAAATTGCTACATTGACAACTGACGATGTAAGAATTGAGAAGCTATCTGATGGCAGTGTTATCGAAAGAGATACTATCAAGATTAGCTGGACAGCAAGTCAAGCCCAGAAAGGTGGATTTCCACACTTCATGCTGAAAGAAATCCATGAACAACCAGACGCAATCAAACAAACACTACGAATTAGACCTGAAATGTTTGTAAAAGCAGCAAATACAATTCAAGAAGCAAATCGAGTGTATTTTCTTGCAATGGGAACCTCGGGACATTCCGCAATGGCCGGAAGGTATATGTTTGCCTCATCCTCAGGAATTGTACCTTCATTTGAACTAGCAAGTGATTTTACAGATATCATGTATGACTCTATTTCAGAAGATGATTGTATTATTGCCATTACTCAATCAGGTGAAACAACTGATACGATAACTTCAGTAAAATATGCAAAAGAACATGGGGCAAAAATTATTGCTATAACAAATGTAGTTGGTAGTTCGATTACGAGAATTGCAGATCATACTATAATAACACAAGCGGGACCAGAAATAGGAGTAGCGGCAACAAAAACATTGATGGTGCAGTTGGCTGCACTGGCACAGTTATCAATTCATACTGGACAAATAACCGAGTTTCGAACAAATGAATTTCTTATGAGAATGAGAGAAAACTTAGAGGAAGTTCCAGATAAAATATCAAATATAATTGCTATCGAGGAAGAAAAAGCAAGAAGACTGGCAAGGATATACTATAACAAACCCAGCTTTCTATTCTTGGGTCGGGGCATATCAATCTCAACTGCATTTGAAGGAGCATTAAAGCTAAAGGAGATATCTTATAATCATGCGGAAGGTTATTCGGCAGGAGAATCAAAACATGGTCCAATAGCACTTGTTGAGAAAGGATATCCAGTTATATTTGTTGCACCCAAAGATAGTACACATGGACGGATTATTGGAAATGTGATGGAAATGAAGTCACGTGGTGCTGAAATTATCTCGGTAATAGAGGAGAGTGATTCAGATTTGCTTGAACTTTCAGATCATGCTTTCCAAATACCATCAGGAATTAGACACGAGTTCTCACCTATGGCATACGTTGTACCATTACAGCTCTTCAGTTACTATATGGCAAGAAGAAATGGATATGATCCAGACAAACCAAGAAACCTTGCAAAATCAGTCACAGTTCTTTGACGAGTTTATATTCTAAGGCTCGAAAAAGTAGTTAGTGGAGCTAATGCAATTAATTCAACTATTAAGTCCTTTAACAGATTTTGTCAATCTAATCACAGGCTATTTCATTGAAATTTGGGATTTTCTTATATTTATTGGAAGTGTTTCAGCAGTAATGGTGGTATTATCAGGAGCGATATTGTGGTTCACAAATTTCAATGAAAAGAAAGGGAAAGGTCTGGTATTTAGCGGAATTCTATTAGCACTCGTTGTCGAATATTTCATTCTGTATCCACCAGAGTTTCTAATCTGATCAAATTAATTGCTCTCCAATTAAAATTAGAGTGTCCATCAACTTATCGATATCAGTAATGGAATTATAACAATGGAGGGAAATCTGAATAATCCCTTCAGGATTAAGTGATCTAATAAGTGGATGAGCACACAATAGACCACTACGAACATAGATGTTGGATTCATCCAGAAATAGAGCCACATCATGACAATTAATCGAGTTATCAGAACCAATGCTAAGACCAAATATTGTTCGTGTGTCATAATGGGAACCGTACATGTTCACAATATCAGTTTCATCTATTCGATTGGTCAGGTGATTTCTCAAATGAGACATATGTTCAAAGAACCCATTCTTTCGGAGGAAATCAGAGTATTCTAGTCCAGCTCCAAGACCAATAATCCCTGGAACATTTAAGATTCCAGTTTCGAATTTGTCTGGTTGAAGTGCGACATCAAAAGAACCAAGTCTAACATCAGAAACACTAGAACCACCAAGAATACCGGGATATATTTCTCGGCCTAGCTCTGAATCTATGCATTGTATTACAACACCAGGAGGACCAAAGAAACCAATATTCCCAGAAAACAAACAAATATCTGCACCAAACGAAGACAAGGGTTTTTTAGTAAAACCAATCGATTGGGTCAGGTCTGAAATCAGTACTGCATTGAAATCACGAGTCATTCGTGATACCATATCAACAGGGTTGGGATTCCCAGTACCCAACATAACATGAGACAAAGCAACTATTCCAGTACTATCATCAATTTTCTCATATAATGAATCTAATTCTATTTCTCCAAATTCATTTACGCGAACAAAATCAACTTCGAGCTTCAGTATTTTTGCCAGATGCATCAGTGGAACAGAAATCGAATTTTCTTCCCCTTCTGAAATAATGATTTTCTTCTTTCGATTTCCAATCCAATCAAATCCTAAGCAAAACGAAGTGATAGATGATGCAATGGAATTATTAAATGAAATTCGGGATGAATCAATATCCAATAATTCAGCAAGTTTCATTCGAGTACTTTCAACTTGGTTCCCACCCTGTACAGCTAAAGAATAGGCTCCACGTCTAGTTGAAATTACGGTATTTTTTAGAAAGTTACTTACAGAATCAGCAACAATATCAGGAACCAAGGTAGTACTTGCTGAGTCAAAGAAGGCCAAAGATGGATTGTTACGTAATATCGAAAAATCGGATCGGATATCAAGCTCGCTCATAATACTGCACTCGTAAGTATGTTATTCGATTTCTTTTAATACAAATATATAATTTGATATTTCTGATTGTCTTGTTTAAGAATATAGTTGAAAGTTATTTAATAACAACAAAGGATAAACTAATTTTTGAAGTCAAAGGAGTTTTGCATCCTTCAGAACGAATAATCGCATATCTGAGATATGTTCCAATAGACATAGGCAAAAACAAAGCTTCAACAACAAAATATAGAAAAATAGTTCACTTGCCAGAAAGAACAGCATTTTTGAAAAAGCACTACCCAGAATATATATGGTATCACAAAAAAACAAGAAGACAATACCAATCAGTACCATATGAATACATACAAGCTGTTCATAATCCAAAAACATTTCTGAAACATCTTAGATTAAAACCATCAAGAAACAATACAGATGAAAAAATAGTTCAGCTAACGGATTTACTAGTTCATGTATCAGGGATAAATTATGAAGATATTGGCATAACTGGGTCTCATCTGGTGTATCTTTCAAATAATGAATCAGATATTGACCTCACGATATTTGGTAAAGAAGCATGTTTACAATTCTACAATTCAATTGATAAGATATTCACTTACGAGGATATTCAAGCTTATGAGGATAAAGCATTAGAACAACATGTCAAATTCAGATGGCCTAAACTAGAAAGATATCAAACAAAGCTTCAAGAAATTGAAAAACAAAAGAAACTCCAAGGGTTCTTCAAAGATAAAGAATTCTTTATCAGGTTGGTTATGAATCCTGAAGATATACCATATCAATTTGATGATTTTGAGATCATCTCACTGGGAAGGATAGAAACAACATTACAAATTCAAGACCACCAGAAGGCAATATTCACTCCAACAGAATACGAAATAGTACCAACAGAACCTGAAATTTCAAAGGTAATCAGTTATCGGAGTAGATTTTGTGAACAGGTAAGGAAGGGTCAGTATGTCAAAGCTTACGGAAGATTAGAAAGAGTATTGAATTTGGATAACAACATAACATCATACCAATTAGTTTTGGGAGAATCTAATGAAGATTACTTGATACCAATTGAAAAATAACAGAAAACATCAATTCGCACCATTAACAAAGATTCACAAATCAATATTGTGAATGGCGCCTTATTTGTGAACCATCAAAAATAAAAAGACCCCATAACCCTCAAAAACTTATTTTCTGTAATTTAAAAGCCGGTTACCATTGTGAACAAAGACACCCCTTTGTTTCCAGTGGAAAAACGGTTAAAGAGATATGATACAGTGTATAATGTATTCACAAAATACATAATACTGTGAAGACCTAACAGAATGGAGAAAAGCATTATTATTGAAAATAGAGCAATATAAGAGCCCCATTATAAATATTAATGATTAATATCGCATATTTACTGATAAAAAGATAGAACTAGCCACAACATAGCTATGTACGAATTATCAGGCCAATACCCTCATACAGCGTATTGACATATTCACACTTATTAGCAAACAAATAGTAAGTCATTGTGAATGAAGAATTATTTGTGAATAGTGCTAGGTGAACTCTGTGACTGATGAAGGAAAAACAAATTATGTGTATGAATTTACCTATAATTCAGGTCCAGGTCTCAGAGAGATATTTCAATGTAAATATGTGCAACCAGATGAAGCTCTTAATAGATTTCGCAAAATACTTGCACTTACCGAAAAACCATTCGACTTCAAAATATCAATCTTTGATGAGTCTACAAGGGAAGAATCAAGCTTTCAGGTAAAAGGAAGTGTAGAAGAAATGTTTCAGAAATTCAAGGTATTTCTTGAAACAAGTACGGGATATGTATTTTCGGTAGTATCTACAGACGAGATGTATCAGGATATAGAAGTAGAAGAATATGATATAGATACCATGAGTAATTTTGATAAAATGCAAATGATAATCTATGCGTCTTTTAAACATGGAAAATTTTCATCTCTTGATGTTACAGAGATATATGAAGACACCTTCAAAGAGGACCTTCCAAAAAGTACTGCATCAACATACCTCAAAAGAATGTGGGAAGATGGTAAGGGACATCTTGAACGTCACGGTAATCGAACAGGATACACATATCGCTTAAGAACAGAAATGCCTGAAGTTCAAAGAGAGGTAGATCGAGCAGATGAGATACTTGCAGCAATTCAAATTAGAGCAAGTAAATCGACATCTACTCGACGGTAATACAAATAATACACTTAACTTAGTGGAGAAGTTACCTCGATCAATTCTATATTCTGACGTTTTAGCTCCGAGAGTATCGGTTCGTAGATTTCTGGAAGAATTGGTCTATGAACACCAACAAGGTCAATTTTTCCTTCAAGTATCATTCTACTAGCAATAGCTACAGGTAGTGCTACTGTTCGAGACATTGAAGAATCACCGTTTGGTATACCATAATCAATCATAGTAGAGGTAATCAATTCTTTTCGATTGTCATATCGTGCATGAAATTCATGATGCATGACAATCATATCCCTTTCACCTTTTGCATATTGAAGTTTCGCTTCAAAGAGATAACAAAGTGCATCTAAATTGGTGTCAACAGAAGAAGGAATCTCGAGTGTATCAAAGAGACCTAACCACTTGAAACGATGGATAACATCATCGTCTTGATCTAATCCAAGAGTATTTGCAGTCGCTTCAGTAACATCTCCATCAGAATGAACAAGTTCTTTCATCAAATCTAAGTAAGTCATGTCTTCAAACGAACGTTCTTCTAGAGAGAGTAGCCCGAGGTCAGAAATTTTTTTCAGTGTCTTGCACCAACCAATGTTACGGAATGTACCCCGCAGCATTGTCTTGGTTTCAGGAATAGAATAGATGTCAATATACGAAAGGCTGTCTCGATTAGGATACCCTTCGAAAACACCCATTCCAGGGACCTCCATTTCTTCGCAATTATCGAATAATTCAGATCCTGGAATTGTAACCTTTTTGCCATCCAGTAAAAATTGAGCATCGTTACGGCCAGCAAGTAGAACTCCTCTCGGACTCCATGATAATTTGTATCCAAAAGGATTGTTATTACAATCAGGTGCGGGAAGGCCTCCTGTAAATGAGGTAAACCGAATTATTTCACCTCCATTGTTATGAACAGCATCGATAATCTTCATTGCACTCATGTGGTCAATTCCTGGATCGACACCACATTCATTTAATAAAAGAATTCGAGCATTTCGAGCGGCTTCATCCAGTGCTTGCATTTCATCAGAGATGTAAGAAGTGGTGCAAAAGTGCTTCTTATGTTTGATAGCAACCTTTGCAGCTTTTACATGAAAGGTATAAGGGAGTAAGGAACAAACCAAATCCACTTGACCTGTAAGCTTATCAAGAAGGTCATCATCTGTCTTAATGTTAAAGGCAATAGATTCTGCATTTTCCAAACCCTTGATTAACTGGTCTGCTTTTTCCTTAGTACGACTTGCAACAATAACATGAAATCCGTGTTCAGAAAGATACTGGACATAAGGTCTTGCAACAAGTCCCGCACCCAGGCACAATATGTTCTTCATAATTAATTCTCCTCAGTTCTAAGATATTCTTTGAGATATTCATATTGAGGTGTAAGTTCACCTCTATAAACAATAATGGCATCTTTTAATTCACGACACAAGACGAGTTGGTCAAATGATTCTGTCAAGAAATTTGTTTCCGCCAAGGTAGGGATGAAACGTAACAGACTATTACTAAAGGAGGTGGAGGATTCTCGTGGTAATTCACAAGGTAAATTGTCCACAGCCATTACAACAGGCCCATTTCCAGAAATACCAATTTTTGATTTTGTTTCATCTATGAGATATGTGAAAGCTGGTTTATCAGGTTTGGTTGTTATCACAGTGAATTCTATTGCGCCTTCTACATCACATGATATATCGCCAACTACCCGAAGTTTTCGTGAAGTGTTATTCCAATGTTGCTGAATAAAATCAGTGGACACTAGACGAGGGTATTCATCAGTCCAGTAAATACAGTTCATAAGAACTGTAAGATGAGGGATATATCTTTCAAAGACTCCACGATATTTCTTTGAACCAAATTGATAGTAATGCGATAGATCAAATTCAGCTGTTTCATCAATAGGTTCAACCATATGTTCCTCTTTGAAGACACACTTGTATAACACGTTTTCATTGTCGGATTCCAAATCAAGCAACTGATCAGGTTCTATTCGAACGTGAGGAAGTATATCAAAAAGTTCCTGTGCACCCTTTGATACATTACCATATCCAGCAAAACCGACAACTAGCGGTCTAAGAAGATCAGGAAGTCCTAAGGAAGAAATTCGTTCACCCAAAGATACGAATTCATCTTTCAAGCGTTCAAGTGTACGACATTCCAGAGTTGTTTTCATGCCTTTGAAGGGATTGGGTTCAAGGCATTCATATTCTAAACGTTTCCCCAACACTCTAAGAGTGTCAGACATACCAGCAAAACCAGCCCAGTTTCCAAAGTAAATGAGTCGACGTCCAGAATCATCCACAACACATTCGTAGTCAATAAGGGTAGAGCCAGAATCGATAATCTTTTGCAGCATTGGCATATTATAGTCCTGGCCTTTTATTGTATGACTGAAGAAGAGATAGACTTTATCGCGCTCGAAAAAGTCGTTTGGCATCTCTTTGACTCCAAGAATTATTGAAGCTTCACTTCCATGAAGTTCCTCAATTTGTGCGTTTGCTTCTAGAAATTCTTCGTGACTAAAAGCACGTTGATCACTAGGTTCGACAAGAAAGTCCAATTTCCTTTCTGAAACCAACTTTGCGACATGAATTGGTACAACAGGTACCCGGGTCTCAAAGGGTTTTTCTTCTTTTCTCAGACCAAAAATATTCAAGATTTGGGCCTCCAATATGCCATTATTTCGACAAGCGCGTTGAAAATTACATACGCATTAAGCTTTCCGTTTAGGAGTAATACAAAGTCTGAAAATAGTACACATGTTCCAATAATATGAGTATCACAATGTATAGCTATCTATTCTTGTATGATTGTAAACGAGCCAGGCAAACAAACGCAAGAAGAGTGGCATTCACAAAGGAGATCTACGGTTATTCATATTCATGGAAGACCAAGTCAGGGTTAAAACAAAAACGGAAGCAGGGATTGCTTGATCAATATGAAGGGGTAGAAGCAGTTTCAGATTCAGCAATTTTGGTACCCGAAGATTACTATGGGATTTTTGAAAAACTGTTTCAGGAATATAATGATATCATGAATCTTCGGATATTCAGAGTAACGGAAGAAGTTTAGAACACGTGTTCCAAATAATCAGAGTGTAGGAGGACCACACCCCCTCATTTCCACTAGAATAAGTAAAAATGGAGGTCAGCTAAAAAGAAATCTATAATTGTTGATAAAAATGGAGATAAATTGAAAATGTACTAAAGTATATTTATACTTTTGGATAATTAATCTTAGCACGATCTTTATTCTTTCTACAGGAAATAAAGGGGTGAATTGTATTTTAGAACATGTGGTCTAAATTCGTATTAATCGTATTACATATTAGAACACGTGTTCTAATTAGGTTTCACCGGAAGACTGATACACTTTATTACCGGGAGGAACACATCTCAAGAAATATCTCGATCGGAGGCTCAAAATTGACAAAACCAAAGGAGTTACTTGAAGATTCAGAAGGAATAAAGAAACTTCTGTTAGCAAACGAGGCAATCGCTAGAGGAGTTGTGGAAGCCGGAGTACGATTGGTTGCATTATATCCCGGCACTCCTAGTAGTGAGATTGGAAATAATCTAACATTTATGGCTCCTCATATTCCAAATTTCTATTTTGAATTTAGTACAAATGAGAAGGTTGCTCTAGAAGTTGCTGGAGCGGCTGCAGTGGCTGGTGTACGTTCTATGATGGTCTGTAAAGGGCCTGGTCTTAATGTTGCGGCTGACCCATTTTTTTCATTGGCATATGTTGGTGTTCGTGGTGGAATGGTTATCGTTGTTGCTGATGATCCCAGTATGTGGAGTTCTCAAAATGAGAATGATAGTCGTTACTATGCGTTGATGGGAAATATGCCTATGATAGAACCTGCTGATCCAGCTGAAGCAAAGTCCTTACTTCTCGAAGCCTACAAACTATCAGAGGAATTGGAGCTCCCTGTTCTTTTCAGAACCACTACAAGGGTAAATCATACAAGAGCTCCGGTTGAATTTGGAAAGATTCCAAAACTGTCTGATAAGGTTGAATTTGACAAAGAACCTTATCGATTTGTTCCAATTCCAGCTGTAGCTAGAAAGAGACATCCTTGGCTTCTTGACCAAATCGCAAAAGCAAAAGAGATTGCTGAAGAATCATCCTTGAATTTCGTAGAGGGGTCTGGCGAACTAGGAATTATTACTTCAGGTGTTTCTTTCAATTACGTCCGCGAAGCATTGGAGTCGCTTGAGTTGGAAGCTGAGATACTAAAGCTAGGAATTACCCATCCTGTTCCGGAAAATATGATCAAGTCATTTCTAACTAAACACAAACGTGTTGTAATTGTAGAAGAACTCGAACCGTTTCTTGAAACTCATAGTCGCCGCATCGCACAACGCGATAACATTATGGTTGAAATTCTAGGCAAAGAGCAAGGTTACTTCTCTCGAACTTTTGAATATAGTCCTCGAATTGTCATTGAAGCTCTTGCAAAGATTATTAGTCGTAATACAAGTATTAATTGGGACGATATTGAAGAAAAGGAGAAATCTCTTCCTGATTTACCTCCACGCCCACCCTTACTCTGTGCGGGATGTCCACATCGTGCTACATACTATGCTATACGAACCGCTACTAGAGGTAAAGCAATCTATCCTTCTGATATTGGATGCTATACTCTTAGTATTGCTCCACCTTTGGAAACCGCAGATATTCTCTTTGATATGGGTTCATCTATTACTACTGCTTGTGGTTTATCTCAAGTGACAGACCAAGATGTAGTCTGTACCATAGGTGATAGTACCTTCTTTGCATCAGGTCTTCCAGGTGTAGTAAATGCTGTGTACAATCATCATCCTATCAGTATTGTAGTATTAGATAATCGTACTACCGCAATGACGGGCCATCAACCTCATCCTGGTACCGGTGTTACTGGAATGCAAGAAAAAGTACCTCCCTCTGATATATCTGAGGTGTGCACAGGTCTCGGAGTTAAATATGTGAAAGTTATTGATCCCTTGGAGTCAGTTGTTGACCTTGTAAAAGAAATTAGAGAAATGGTTTCTTGGACTAAGGAGAACAGAGCACCTGCGGTGCTAGTTTCAAAAGCACCTTGTGCACTATTAACCGCGTCAGAACGTCGACGTACAGGTGAATATCCTCCAATATATTTTGTAGATTCTGATGTCTGTAACTCTTGCAAAAGATGTCTTAATCGACTATCTTGTCCTGCCATGTATTTGGACCCCGAAACTGATAAAGCTGTAATAGATGAAACGCTGTGTAATTTGTGTGGGACTTGTGTTTCGGTTTGTCCCCAAGGAGCAATAAAACAGGAGGAAGAATAAGATGTCGGGTGATACACGTAATACAATTAATATCGTGATTTCTGGAGTTGGCGGTCAAGGAGTTTTGACTCTTGCTGAAATCTTAGCAAAGACTGCACTAGCCAGTTCTCACAATGTACGAGTTGGAGAAATTCATGGAATGGCCCAAAGAGGGGGACATGTTGTATGTACTGTTCGCATTGGTCCAAATGCACATGGTCCTATTGTGGATCCGGGAACTGCAGATCTCCTAGTTGGATTCGAACCTGTTGAAACTTTGAGGGAGATTTCTTCCATTAAACAAGATGGATATGTTCTACTGAGTACCCATGTCCAATATCCAGTATCTGTTTCAATGGGCAAATCAGAATATCCCTCTCAAAAGGAAATTCTTTCGGAGCTCAATAAGTTTACACCAAACATCTTTGAGATTGATGCTATGAAATTTGCAAAAAAGGCAGGAAGTAGTAGGTCTCTCAACATGGTTATGTTGGGAGCTATAATTGGAACTGGACTTACTCCTTTGACGAAACAAGCAGCTATAGAATCGGTAACATCTGCATTTTCGAAACGGTTTGAACCTATTAATAGTAGAGCTGTTGAATTGGGATTTGAGGAAATATCGAAGCAGTTCACTAAGTGAAATTATTAGTTGTAATACACATATTAGGGGCAGACATGTCTAGCAGCTGCAACGGCAATCTGCCCTATTGATATTCCTCCATCACCCGGTGGAACTCGTTTGTGAATCAAAGGTTTGTATCCATTTTCTTCTACTATTTGGATGATTGTAGAAGTGATGATTCTGTTTAGAGCAACACCTCCTGAGAAACCTATGTATTCAGTGTCATTTTCTTCAGATGCATTTATTGCTATTTGTGCAAGTCCTTCTCCTATAGTTTTTTGAGCAGAATAGGCAAGATTCTCAATTGCGGATCCTTCTTGTTTCTTCTCAATTATTTCTTGAAACATGGTTCTTATATCGAGTGTTTTCCCTCCATTTTTGAATGCTGGACCTAATCGCAAGTCGCTCTCTTTAGCAGCTGCTTCTAGTTTCATAGGACACTCTCCGTCGTAAGTGTTTTCAGAACATATTCCCAAAGCTAATGCTACTGCATCCAAATATCTTCCCACACTGGAACTCGATATTGAATTGATTCTTTTAGAAATTACTTTTTGTAATAATTGTATTACATCAACTGAAGATTCTTGATTTGGTGCAACTTTTACCTTATGCGTCAACTCATGAATTTTTTCAGCATCCATATTATTTGCTAGTAATCCAATGAATGGTCTAATTGGATATCTCGCTGAGAGGTCGCCTCCAGGATATATCACCTGATCTACATTTCCATATTTCTTGAAATCTTTCAAACCACCGACCAGTACCTCTCCTCCCCACGCACTTCCATCAGAACCGTATCCATATCCGTCAGCAGTAATACAAGTAATATTTGTATTAATATCTAATCTGTGGTCAACTATAATTGAGGCTAAGTGCGCATGATGATGTTGAACTTTATACAGCGGAACTCTATGATGTTTGCTAAAATCTGAAGCAAATTCTGAACTCAAGAATTGTGGGTGTAGGTCACATGCTATTCCCTCTATTTTGCTAACACCCAAAATATTCATCAAATTATTCAATGAAGCTTCCAAAAATTTTAGACTCTCTATTTTATCCGTGTCTCCAATATGCTGTGTTGAATAAATAGCACCTGCTTTCAAAACAGCACCTGTTGCTTTTTCTTCAGGACCTACCGAGAGAAGAGAGAATCCATCCCATTCCTTAGACAATAAAATTGGTTCAGGTACATATCCTCTAGCTCTGCGAATGAATACTGGTTGTTCCTTGGTTACGAACTTCAAAACTGAGTCATCAACGCGTTGATGAATTTGTCTGTTATGTGTCAGTACGTAATCTGCAATATTTTTCAATTCTGACTTAATTCTTTCAGGATCAATATACATTGGAATCGATGTAGGATTTGCGCTTGTCATAACAAAAGCTGGCTCATCTGAATTTTGGAACATCAAATAATGCATTGGTGAATATGGCAACATTACTCCTATTGTATTGAGTTCTGGTGCAATCAGATTTAATGACTCTATTGGTATTACATTTATTGTTCGTAATACATCATAGTCTTCTTTCAATCTAATTAGGACTATTGGTCTTTTCCATGATCTAAGAAGTTGGGCTTCATGTATGCTAACATCACAAATTCTTTGCAGTGTTTCTAAATCGCGAATCATTATTGCAAAAGGTCTTTGATATCTTTTCTTTCTCTCTCGCAGCTTTTCTATTGGTTTAGGTGTTGATGTTTTTGTTACGAGATGTGTTCCTGAAATCCCTTGTATTGCAACAATCAATCCTTTATCAAGTATTTTCATTGTTCTCTCAATAAGATTTGTTTTACTAGTCTTTCCATCAATGAGTGAAGTTAGTGTATATCTTGGTCCACATTTTTCACAGGCAGTTGTTTGTGCATGATATCTTCTATCCATTGGGTTTGTATAACCTTTATTACACGTATTACAAAGAGGGAATTCTCTCATTGTTGTATTAGGTCTATCGTATGGTAGGTCTTCAATTGTTGAATAACGAGGACCACATGCTGCACAAGAGGTGAATGGATAACTTCTCCACCTTGAATTTGGATCAGTCAAGTCCGAAACACATTGAGGACAAATTGCAATATCTGGAGGTATTTCTGGAATTGCACTGGGCGTCTTTTTCTCGGATGATTTTATTATTTCAAAATCTGTGTATCTTTCTTTGCTTTTAACCCACTCCAATTGAAATGATTCTATTCGTGATATCGATGGTGGATTATTTTTAATTTCCTGTGCTAGCTTTTGTATTTTGGACCTATTTCCCTGAACTGAAATTCTTACTCCTGCATCCCCAAGATTGAGAACGTAACCCTTCAATCCCAGTTTCTTTGCAAATCTATACACAAAAGGTCTGAATCCAACTCCTTGGACAACCCCTGTTATATGAATCTCAGCTTCAATCAATTTTCAGTCACCTGTTTATCGTATAGAATGAAAAAATATTAACTCGATGAAGTAACAAATAATGTATTGCAAATAATACTAGTAATACATTTTTCTATATGTCTTCTTAAGCACTAGTCTGTACATATTGATGATAAAAGTGCGGTCCAATAGTGATCAACAAGACTCGATATATTATGAACCTAAGACAACTCCTTCTATTCTTGCATCGATTCCAGATTGTTTGCGGATGATTCTTATGGATTCAGTTGAGAAATCTAAGGTTTCAAGAAAATCTATTCTGGTTTCAAGTAATAGTTTAGCCAATCGGTTCATTCTGGATCGCTGGGATATAAGACCGTCTCAAAGAAGACGATATCGCAATCTATTTTCTAAGATTCGAAAACGATGCCGTAAGATATTCCAGTATCATTTAGCCCGAGGTCGTATTGAATGGACTGATAAATCAGATTCTTATCTACTAGGAGTTTTCAAATTCGATGAGGTTCGGGGAAATTTAATTCTTGGATTTGTTCCCATCAGTAAAGACCAAGAATGGACAATGAAACCAAAATAGTGCTGTAATACAAGTAATATTACTAATACTATGCTCTTCTCATTTTCAAATATGTTTATCAGGAATCATGTATACGAAAGTGTATCCGTATAGAAACCCTGAACGCCGTATTATTTAAAACGCCTAATATCTCTTTAAAGTGAAATATGGGCACTAATAGGCCTTATTTAGATGAGCTGTTTTCTTCAATGAGCTGAACAAAATGAAAAGCAATAAAGACACCTTTGACAAGAAAGAAATTTTGAATCTTGCAAAAAATGCACGTCAGGTTTTAAGTGAACCAATTTTACAGGTTCTACTCAAAGAATCAACTTTGACTGAAACTCAGTTAGAAACATTATTGATTGATTTGCTTGTAGAAGATAATCTTGGAAGTCATATCCCATATGACGAAAAAGCATCTTTAAGATCCGTAGATAGAAAGAAACGTAAAGGCGTTTCGAGAGGTTCTTTTAATCGTACATTGCGCCAAGCAAGAAAGAATGTGACCAAGAGCATCTATACAATGTTGTTACTTGCTTATCTTGGTTTATTTGAAATCTCTATATTTCGTCCTTTTGAGGAGGTCGCAGGAAAAATTGCCAATTATAGGAATATTCGTTCTGTTTTATCGGGTAAACAGGATTTGAGCAAAGAAGAGGTTGAGAGCTTTCGAACCTCTGAAAAGATGATTCAAGATGCTATTCAAGAATTAATTTCACCACTTTCTTTAAAGAGCGAGCTCTCTAAACGAAAATCAGATTAATGTAATACAATAAATACAACTATTAGAATTCAAAATTTATTTGGATGTGCTTTTGACAGTATACTTACTTTATTGATCTGTTATTCCATTAAATAGAAAAAGAATAAACGGCACGAGCATGTCATGACATTCCATTGAATCGGTTTATTCGATTCATCGTAGTCATCTTTGGAGGTATTGCGTGAGGAGATAGAGATGAAAACGACAGGCCGAACAATGGACTTGAAAATCCATATGCCGAACCAATGTCATAATCATGACATACTCATTCTAGTATGTGAACATAGTTATACATAGTTCTAATCTTAGAACGGGGTTTTTTTCATGATTTTTTACAGGAATTGACAGTAAGTTACTGTATTACAATTAATAGTGCTATCACACAAATAAGATTTAAGAAAAATCTATACTTCTATATCCTGGTGTTATTTGTTTTTGTCAAAAGATGATTTGGAACGCTTACTGAAATATGCAAGGAATCATTCAAATAGCCTCCTCGAAAAGAAGCAGGCTCAGTATCTCTCTCAGTGTATCGGAGACAGACGTGAGAAAGACCTACTTGATAGTCTGCTTGCAATAGAAGAATCATCTGGTTGGAAACAGTCAGTTAGGCTATTAGAGTCATCATTATCTTGTGAATATATGGTTCCTCCTGGTTTTGGAAAAGAAAAAATAAATCTAGAAACTTTGAAAGCTCGTGAAGTAATTTTTTCTCTGTTTGGAAGTCGCGGTTTGGAGCCCGTCGGTGTAGAAATAGATACTCTACTTTCTTTTTGCATGAAATGTGAAAGTTATATTGAAGCAAAGAATGCCTTCTATGATTTTGTTTTAAGGACTTCTTTAAATCAGATTAAATCAGGCAACTCACTTTTTTTTCAATATGATCTATCTTTGATTCCTGAACTGACGGAAGTAGAGAAAATAAGAACGGAGAAACTCAATGAAATCGTAATCCCTGTTAATGATGAAATCTATGATATACGCAGTTTATGGTATACAGAATATGGTCGACAAGCGTTAGTTGACTCTTGTATACGTGGTTTTGTTGTTGACAAAGATGAATTTGAAAATATAATACTTGTATTACAAACAATACTGCAAAAGGAGGTAAAAATCACAATTGAAGAATCTGAAAAAACAATCCCTAAAACACCTCCTCGTTTATATCCTCTATATTCAAACTTGTTAGATGCACTAATCTCACACGATATATTTCAGCTTCAAGAATTAGGAAGTGAACACTGTACGAACACTCTTGTTTACCATACAAGATTATCAAGTTCTGCTTACAAACGTTTACCAACTTCTTTTACGTATAGTCGTTTCTTAGAGCTCATTAAAGCACATGTTAGAGTACGATCTCTCTTTTCAATATCTCTCCTTGAAGAATTAATACACTCCAAAATACAAAGGATAGCAGCTCCTGCTATTAGTGCTTTAGGAAATATTTACCATCCTTCTTCGGTGTCAGTTTTAGCTGATTTTATTTGCGAAAGCCGAAACTCTACTTTAGTTTCACAGGCTATTAGAGCATTGGAGACCGTACGTAATCGAACAACTGAAACGGACCACATTCTCCTACATAGGATGAAACAGTCGGATTGTATTAATTCTTCAAAACTGAGGGTATTATTGAAAAGGTAATATTTGTATTATTAATAATATTTGTAATACATAATCACGACACATATAAATTTGAATCTTGTCCGACTCCTAGATTATGACATCAGTATCGCCTAACTCGTCCAGTGTTATTGACTCGTTTTTCAATCCACGAAATGTTGCTTTAATTGGTGCTTCTTCTGATTATAGGAAATTAGGGAATTCAATTCTTATGAATTTGCTAGCTTCTGAAATCAACGTATATCCTATTACACGTAATAGAGATCGTGTATTAGGTGTAAAAGCATATTCTAGCTTAGATGATTTACCTGAGCCAGTTGATTTAGTAATTATTGCTATCAGCGCTAAGTATTGTCCAGGTCTTATGCCCGATGTGCGTAGAGCGGGATCAAAGAATGCTGTAATTATTTCAGGTGGTTTTAGCGAAACTGGAGAAAATGGCGAAGCATTAGAAAAGGCTCTTGTGGAATCAGCAGCAAGTGAAGGTGTACGATTTATTGGTCCAAACTGTGTAGGTGTGTCAAATAGTCGTCTATTTAATGGTACTTTTACAATGATGCCAGAACGAGGAAATATCGCATTCATTTCTCAAAGCGGTGCGTTAGGTGGGATGTTGATATATACTACCCGTCAAAAACGAATTGGAATAAGTAAATTTGCTAGTATTGGTAATGCGGCAGATGTTAGCTTTGTTGAAATTTTAGATTACTTCAAAGAAGATGATCGTAGCAATGTAATTGCTGTTTATGTAGAAGGTGTTGAAAATGGTCGAGCATTCTATGAATCATTAAGCCAAGCTGCAAGGAAGAAACCAGTTGTTGTATTAAAGGGTGGGCGAAGTGAAGTAGGCAGTAGAGCTACTCTTTCACATACCGGTTCGCTTGCTGGTTCAACTCAAGTTTTTGATGGCATGATTCGTCAAAGTGGCTGTGTAACAGCTCCAACTCTTGACACTCTGCTTGAAATTGCAAAACTTTTTGATTATCAACCACTTCCTTCTGGTCGTAATATTGGTATTATTAGTAATACAGGTGGTGCAGGAGTTCTTGCTACCGATGCATCAGCAAATTTTGGATTGCGAATTCCTTCTTTGTCGGAAACAACTCGAAAAGAGCTAAGGCAAGTTTTGTCTCCTATGGCATCCATTGAAAATCCTATTGATGTTGTTGCTAGTGGTGGTCGACGTGAATACCGAATTACAACCGAATTGATGTTAAGAGACCCAAACATCGATATGCTTCTTGTGATTTGTGCTGTTCCAACTTTTGCAGGTATGACTCAAACTGAACATGCTGCAGGTACTTTAGAAGGTGTAAGAATATCCGAAACCGATAAACCCGTTCTGGGTGTTTGGCTAGCTGGTGATGTTGGAAAACCAGGAAAAGATCTTCTTGAGATGAATCGCATTCCCTGCTATGATGATCCTTTTACTGCTGCCATCTGCATGGCACGAGTCCTGGATTATGTTGATTTCAGGTCAAATCATTTATAGATGGGATTCTTTCTATTTATTGTAATACATTTATTACGGAAGCGTATTCAACAAATCTCTTTATAATTGAAGCGAGTCATAGCTGGTTGTAAAACTCATTTTGAAATCTTTATTTCTATTTAGTTTTAATTCAATATTGATCTAGTGTGTCTACTATCAGCAGCTTCTTTTGTGTTCAATTGTATGGAATGACTCTATGTAATCGAATCACTATATTAGTTGTAATACATCAAATACAGTTAATCGAAGTATTTTTCAGCAATTTTAGGATAGTGTTCAACAATAGCTTCCCGAAGTCTTCTTTCAACCCACATAGATAGATTAATTGCATACTCTTCTCTAACTGCTTGAAGACATTCTCGTAGATCTGTAGCAACACTAAATGATATAATTGGGCTTCTTCTTTCACTGTTTGGTACTGCTTCAGTAGCTTTTTCTGTCTTTGGCTCTTTTTTTGGTTTTTTCGGAGTTTTTCGGATAGTCGTTTCCTCAGAAACTTCCTTTTCCACCTCTTCTTCTTTGTCAGTTTCTTTTCGATATTTTCCAAGAAGACTCAATTATCTAACCTCCTTTAGAATTGATTCATACGCATTTGATACTAACTCTGCAATTTTTGAGTCAACTTTTGCATTTTTTGATTGTTTAAATCCTTCAGCAGCAACTTGTTGACAACCTCTAGCGAGCATTCGAAGGTCTCTTGGATTTCCTCCCGCAGCATCATTCAGAATTTTAATTGCATCCTCAGTAAAGGGATATATTGAAAATTCATCTGAATTGAATGTATCAATTTTCCCTTGAGCGTATGCTATTCTTCTACCGATGAATTCGAGAGCTTGATCGAAATTAAGAGGCGGGACATCAAGTGGCTCTGTTCGATCAGCTATCTGTGGAAGATACGCCATCATAGCATTCCAATATTCTCTTGTCCCTGACATTATCAAAGTCACTACCGGTTCATCAAGAGCTCCTCCAAACTCATCTTTCATTTCTTCGCTTGGGAGGTCAGCCAAATATCTCAATTTATGAAATGATGCCTCTTGATTATCTGCAACATCTTCAATGAATAATGCAGTTCTACATTGCTCTTCTACATATCGTCGAACACATTCATCTGCCACAGCTTCGATAATTTGACTTGATTCCCAAGATCGTCGATACTTTATTTTTAGAGAATCTGCAATAGCTGCAGACATCTGTTTCTCATATAGTCCTGTCATTCCAACATATCCAGTTACGAATTTATTTCCTCTTCTGTCTGCCAATGTTGGAAGGTCTCTAAGGGCTAAGAGCATGAGGGTGCTTTTACCAGAACCAACAGGACCTCTCAAAAAAATATGTCTTTCATTGGTGAGTACTAAATCAACAATCGAATCTAAAAATGCAGGATGCTCCACATAGAGTCTGGATTCTGGCATTTTGAATCCACGAAATGGTGAAAATCTAGCTCCAATGTGTTCTTCCCAGGCCTGTAATGTTTCTTTTCTTGTATTGAAATGCCTGATCAGAGCTGATTCATGAATTGCAATTGTCATATTGTATTACATATATTAGTCGTATAAAAACATTGACCCAGTATTCTCTTACTGAAAAATGCATAGATGTCTTTGTATTATGTGTTTTTTTTGTTAGCAGTCGCAATCTTTTTCAAGCAACAGTTATGCAAAAGAATGCAATCAACATACTGGTTTATCTCATCCAGAGGTTATAAAAATGCAAAACGAACATCTGAAAAACGTACTGAACTCGCTTATGATAATCAGCTTTCTTATCTTCGGAGGGCTTTCCGCTATACTTCTTATTACAGATGCCCCTCTGGTTGGCGCTACCGTTGCTTTGCCATTTGCCTTTCTGTATATTTCCATGATGACTCTTGTCGTCACAGCACAGATATCAGATCATCCATCCCAGACTGGAAGGTTCCTACGTGACTGGTTACTAATGGTTTCCTTTGGGATTGTTTTCTGCGCATTGGTACTTGCTTTTGCATAAGCCAGTGTTCTCTATCACAATAGTTTTAGCAGTTCATACAATGCTCTATCTATCATCTTCCTGCCTTTGAAGTGATTGAAATGAGTCAGATTCTTCCAGGTACAAAAACCACTCGGATGGAACTTTTGCGATTGAAAAATCGGAAACGACTGGCCGAACGTGGTCACAACCTTTTGAAAGAAAAACGTGACTCTCTTATCATGGAATTTTTCAATGCTATTGCTGAAATCAAAGAAGCTAGAGAGCAAGTAGAAGAAGCTCTTGAAATTGCATTTTCTGCGTTGACTCAAGCGAAGATGATAATGGGCCCTTCTCGTGTGGTTGAGTTTGCACAAGCTAGCAAAACAAAAGCTGATCTGAGTATTAGTACTAGGTCAATGATGGGTGTACGGGTACCAGTTCTCTCATTGGATCATGAAGAACCAGAACTACCATATTCACTTCCTGATTCGTCTGTAAAACTTGATACTATGAGTACTAAGTTTTGCGAAGCACTGAAAGCTATCATACGATTAGCTGAAGTGGAATCTACTGTTAAACGACTTGCTCTTGAAATTGAGCGAACCAAACGAAGAGTTTCTGCTCTTGAAAATGTCGTCATTCCTAGACTCGATAACACCGTCCGTTTCGTTAAGCTTGCTCTTGAAGAAAGAGAACGTGAAGATTTCTTCAGAATACGTCTCATAAGAGACCGAATTACAGACTGATGAACTGTAATACATGTATTGCTTAAGCTATTTGTGTCTGAGTTTCAGAATAGCTGCAGCGAGGTCTCCTTCTGTTTCTTTCAACGCCTCTGTTGCTTCCTCTATTGAAACATTAGTCTGACTAGCCACAAGAGCAGCATCTTCTTTGGGTATTTCTACTTCTTTTTTGATCGGTGCTGCATCATCCGATACTCCGTCTGTAGTTAATCCTCTTTCTGTTTTTTCGCCTGATATTTGAAATGATTCGCTGCCAGCTTGTTTCACCAGAGCTACTTGTGGTTTAGAAATTAACCATTCTTTGTCTTCGAATCTTATAATGACTTCAGTAACACCACTGATGTCTTTCTGTTCTATTCCCATTTTCTTCATCATTCGAGCGAGTTGCTTTGGTGACATTCCTCTAAATCCCATGGTCTAACCTCATTCTAATGTTCCTGTATTGACTGAGAACAGACTGGATAAAATAATTACTATGTATCAATCGGACAAAGAAAGATATCATATACAAAATGTCCGATGTTTGGTGCATATTGTTTAATCTCTCTCACTTCTATATCTGCATTATGTGCTTTCTCAAGAGATATTGTATTAATCGTATTACAAATGGAATCTATTTCATGAATCGGGTTTGATTGGTGCATATGAATTATTCCACCTTGTGGCACCAGTGAATCGACTGCGACTGGAAGATATGAAATTGTATTATGTAGATATCCCATTACTACCCGATTAAAAGACTTCAATGGTGAAGCAATTCTACAATCCCCATTTATTATAGTCATATCATCTTCCAGTTTGTTTAGTTCTGTATTGATTTTTAGAAAATGAAACGCATCTTGATTTAGCTCGATTGCAGTTACATTTGCCCCTGCTCTTTTGGCAATATGTAATGCAAATTGTCCTACACATGCAAACATATCCAAAACAGTTTCTTCAGATTGTGTGATTGTTCCCATTCGTATTCTTTCAGTCATATTACCTCCCGAAAATGTTAATCTCAAAGGATCAATTTGGAACTTTACTCCTGCTTCAGTATGTGTAGTAATTGTATTACAACTTCCTGCAATCACTTTGTATTGCGGTTTTCTCATTTGACCATTTGTTGGTCCAACCTTCATCGCAATAGTCTTCGCTTTTTTTTCAAATGCAAGAATTTCTTCAGCAATAATTTTAGCATAAGGGGCCACAGAATCATTAAGATGTAGCAGGATGACATGTCCTACCACATGATAACCTGATGGTAGAATTGCTGTGTTTGGAATTATCCCTTGCAGTCTTCTTTCAAGATATGTTCTAAGACGCATTCGATATTATCTCTCTAACAGTAAATGTCTGTTGGAGCAATACTTTCCATTTTTTGTCCTTTGACTTTCTCAATAGCTTTATCGAAATCGTCCTGAATCACACATGTTCTTCCTTCTCTGATTGCGAACATTCCTGCTTCAGTACAGATTGCTTTGATGTCTGCCCCAGTCCTTCCTTTTGTTGTAATTACTACTCTATCAAGATTAATGCTCTCTGATATATTCATCCCACGAGTATGAATCTTGAATATTTCTCTTCTACTGTCCTCATCAGGTAGTGGGAATTCAATGAGTCTGTCAAATCTTCCTGGTCGAAGCAGTGCGGGGTCAAGGATATCAGGCCTATTAGTTGCTCCTATAACTGCAACTTGTCCTCTCTTTTCAAAACCATCTAGTTCACTTAACAATTGCATTAGGGTTCTCTGTACTTCGCGGTCTCCAGAAGTTGCTATGTCTAGTCGTTGAGAACCAACAGCATCCAGTTCATCTACAAATATTATTGCTGGAGCTTTTTCTTTTGCCAACATGAAAATCTCGCGTACTAGTCTCGCTCCTTCCCCAATAAATTTCTGTACCAACTCAGATCCTATTACTCTGATAAATGTGGCATTTGTTTCATGTGCTACAGCTCTTGCACATAGTGTCTTACCTGTTCCAGGTGGACCTGTCAGTAAAACTCCCCTTGGTGGTTCAATACCCACCTTCTCAAATAAATCTGGTTTCAGTAGTGGAAGTTCAACTGTTTCTCTAATCTCTCTTAGTTGGTCTCTAAGACCACCAATTTCGGTATATGATACATCTGGTGCTTCTTCAATTTGCATAGCTCTTATCATAGGGTCTTTGGAGGTGGGTAAATCCTGTGTAATTGCGAAAGATCTTTGATTAAGTGCCACTCTCATTCCTGGTTGAAGTTTTTCTTTTGGTATCGATGATGCTACATGCACAACAAAATTTGGTCCTGTTGAACTCTTAACAATTGCTCGACCATCTTCTAGTAATTCAATAATTGTTCCTGTAATCAATGGTGAATGTCTAAGCTTTTCAAGTTCAGTTCGCAGAGTTTGTGTTTCTTTTTCTAATCTGCTACGTTCGGCGTGAAGGATCTGTTTTTCAGTTTCCAATGCACGTAATCTTCTTTCCAAATGGCGTGTATAACTCTGTGTGTAAGATGCATCATCAACTTCTCCATCCTTCTTTGCATCGGTAGTTCCTGGCAAGCTTTGACACCTCAGAACTCCATCCTCTACTAATGATTTAAGGATTGCTTTGCTGGCTTGAGTAAGAATATCACCTACAGTCAATAATGTTTATGAATCTTCATTTACACTTCTCAATTGAGGAAGATCCTTTGGTAAGCTGTGAATTATGCGGCAGTAAAATGAAAGGACGTGGACGTGATGTTAAAATAGAGGGTGCTATGATGATTTTATGCCCTCGTTGTGCTTCGAAATTTGATTCCGGAGATGATACTTCTTCGGATTCGAAGAGCGGTTCAAGACACCATAGACATCAACCTTCTTGGGTTAAGCCAAAACCGAGCAGCTCAACATCATCCCGAAGACCTAAGAGACCAAAACCAGTGCGAAAAACTCGAAAGCACACTTCGGCACCAGCTACCTTGGAAGATATGGTTTTAGTAGATGATTATGCAAAAATTATTCGTGTAGCACGCCAGAAGAAGAAAATTACTCAAGACCTTCTTGCGCAAAGAGTTGGTGAAAGAATTTCAACACTTCAGGCTATAGAAGCAGGAAGATTAAAACCAACACGTAAAACTATTCGTGGTTTAGAACGTGAGCTTGAAATTTCTTTGCTTGAACCAATAGATACCGTTCCATTGAAAACTTCTACCGGCAAGTCCGATAAAGGGCCTACATTAGGTGATGTTGTCAAAATTAAGAGAAAGAAGTCCCAAAAGGACCGATAAGTCGTCTTAATCAAGTCAGGAAGAACAGCTCTTAAATAGCATTTAGGACTATATTATAGTGAGTGTAGATTTCAAATCTTCCGAGCTTCAGCGACAACTAAGTTCAGATGACTAGCCAATTACTGCACATTCTAGGTGATAATTTCAATGGCACATTCCAGCTTCAATCATGATTTGTTTAGACTTGTTGTAGAAGAGATTGCAGGGAAGGAAGGTGTTGATGTTGCAACGGTCCTTGTCAATTCGGATGAAACAACCGATGAAGAAATTGCAACCAAGACAGATTTAAAGCTAAATGTAGTTAGACGAATTCTGTATAAATTACATGACAACCATCTTGCATCATATAGAAGAATTCGTGATCCCAATACTGGATGGTTCCTCTACTATTGGAAGATTGACCCAAAAAAGGCTCAAGCTTTAGTTAATCGCAAGAAACGAATGGTATTAAATCTTCTAGAACAAAGGTTAGAACACGAGTCAAACAATGACCTATATGCATGTGTAAATCGTGACTCTTCACCAGTCCCGTTCGAAGAAGCTATGAATCTATCTTTTAGATGTCCTGTTTGCAATGGGCAACTGGAATATGTTGATAATAAACGAGCAATATCATTTCTAAGAAAACGTGTTGAAGAACTTCGAGCTGATTTGGAAGCAACCTCGACCACTTAGAATATAATGTATACTTCAAAAGGTACTTAGCCAGTAATCTCTCTGCGATATCGAGGAATTCATTGTTGACACAGATTGTTCTGCTTGCGCGGGCTTATGGTGCCTATCGTGGTCGTATTCTTGAAACGGTTAGGTCTAGTGTAAATTCATTAGCGAGTGAGCTCGATGTAGAACTATTGAAAATTGGCACGAATAGAAAAGATCACATTGTTCTCTCTCTTGTAGGAGAAGATGAAGAGTTCCTGACTAATCTCTTGGGCCAAGAGTACGGTCTAGTTCCCGAGGTGCAAATTTTGCTTCCTGAAACAGACTATTCCGGATCAATTGTTGACTCTGGAAAAGTTGGCTACGGGTTATATGTAGATCTTGGAATTGTTGAACGTAATTTGGATGCTTTAATCCCTCTTCATATTATTAGAAAGCAATTCGAAATGGAAGATGAGTCTCTTAGGAGAATTGCCGATACTTTTGTGTTGGTTGATAATTTACCAGTAGATGTATCTATTGAAAGTGTAAAACGCGACGAGAAGAAAATTGAAGCTCGGTTTGCATCTTCGTTTATTACTCGTATCCATAATTGGAGAACAGATGAACGTGAACGGCTTCTTGTTCTTGGTTCAACAAAAAAGATGATAGAAATTGCGTTGTCCAAATCAAATCATTCTGAGGATATAGTGGTAATAGAAAAACTTGGCCATTTTGAGTATTCTCTTGTATGTAAAAGAAGCACTCGGGCCAGTGGCATCCTTAGTGCTATTGGTCCACTGTTACGTGGAGTTCCTATGCATCTATTCATCCCTTCTGAAGTTGAGGAGAAATTCAGTGCCTCGACTTGATGTCCATCTAGTTGAAACTGATAGCTTTCCCTCACGGGAAGCTGCAAAAAGAGCAATCAAATCAGGTCATGTACTTGTTAACGGATATCTTTCAAAGCCCTCCAAATCCGTTTCTCCTTATGATGTAATTACTGTTATTGACAGAACATTCGCCAACCCTATGGGGTATTCCAAATTAAAGAAATTAGATTCGATAATCTCATCTTCACTTGTTTCAGAAGGTGACCTTGTTCTCGATATTGGTAGTTCGGCCGGTGGATTTGCTCTTTATCTTCTTGAGCACGGTGCTACCCTCATAGGAATCGAGTATTCCAAAGAATTTGAATCTAGTTTATTAAAAATTGCTAACCAATATGAATCTTCAAGTTTTTTGTTTGCTGATGCTTTTTCACTTGACCCGCGAATTGTATGCGAACCAGAAAAATTGGATTTGCTAACTGTAGATGTGACTACTGACCCTGAAGGAACATTGTTGCTTATTCAGCGCTATTCAATTTTATTGAAGTCCGGTGCTCGCCTAATTGCTACTTTCAAATCAAAAGATGCTGAGATTGTTGAGAAATACATAATTGAAACCATTGAATCCTTTGGTTATATTGAAACAATCTTACACAATATCAATACAAATCAGCAAGAATTTCATGTGGAAGCAATTCGTCACTGAGCAACTCTTTTATTGAGATTATACAACAAAAAATTAGGGCCGATAGTCTAGCTCGGCTATGATGTCTCGTTTACACCGAGAAGGTCGCTGGTTCAAATCCGGCTCGGCCCACCACTCTCTATTGCAAGTAAAGAGTCAAAAATGATTTATGACTTCAATAGAATGTAACTACACCAGTTATTTTGGTCCTCAAAAAAGCGGGAGTAGCCAAGACAGGCCAAAGGCGGCGGACTTAAGATCTTATGAATTAAGGGGTCATCTGATGAGAGATCCGCTCTCATAGGAGTCCAGGGGATCGAAGCCCCTCTCCCGCACTTTTTCATATCATTCAGAGATATCCTTATCGGTAGTATACACAATCAAAATTTGTGGATAATATGGAATATATTGATCTTTTCTTTCCTGAAGGATTTCTGTGGGGTAGTGCTGCTGCTGCTCATCAAACTGAAGGTGGGAATCATAACAATTGGAGCGAATGGGAGAAAATCCCTGGAAAAATAAAGGATGGTACGAATGCTGATGTTGCATGTGATCATTATAATCGTTATGAGGAGGATTTTGACCTTGCTAAAGAATTAGGTCATCAAGTCCATCGGTTCTCAATTGAATGGAGTCGTATTGAACCATCTTTTGGAAAATGGGATTATACACAAATTGTTCACTACAAAAAAGTAATCGAATCACTTGTGAAACGTGGCATTCAGCCAATGGTCACACTCCATCATTTCACAAATCCAGTTTGGTTTGCTGAAAATGGGGATTGGTTGAATCCTGAGAGTCCTGAGTTATTTGGCCGATATTGTAGAAAAATTGTCCAGGAGCTTTCAAATTACGATGTAATTTGGAATACAATAAATGAACCGATGGTTGTTGTTACTATTGGTTATCTTTGGGGTGATTTCCCTCCTGGTCACAATGATTTTGGAAAAGCTATCCAAGCGGCAAAACATCTTTTGATGGCACATGGACAAGCATCAACTCAGATTAGAGAGGTCTATTCAGAAAAAGGGTTAGACCAACCAAAGATTGCTCCTGTACTAAGCACATCTTACATAATGCCTGAGAACCCAGAAGACCCAGAAGACTTGGAATTAGCTGAATACATTGACAACCTGTACAATCACCTATGGATTGAATCAGCTATAACTGGGCGGATTCTGAATCCAATGGGTGATGGACAACGTTATGCCCCTCTTGAGAATTCAGTTGATTTCATTGGAGTTAACTACTATAGTCGAATGGTTGTATCCTCCAAAAGAGATTTCATGGCTGGCGAAATAGCTCCAAAAGATCCATACCGTGTTCGATGTGAGGGTCTTGAATGGGAATTTTATCCAGAAGGATATTATCATCAGATTATGGACTATTGGAAGAAATATCAAAAACCAATATTTCTTACAGAGAATGGTATTGGCACAAGCGATGACCGTATTCGTCAGAGATACATTATCTCCCATCTACAGCAGGTCCATAAAGCAATTCAAGATGGTGCCAAAGTTGATGGGTATCTTGTTTGGAGTCTTACTGATAATTTTGAATGGGCTCAAGGATTCAGTAGCCATTTTGGTATAATTGAGTGTGACTTTGATACGTTGAAACGTAAACCACGTGAAAGTGCATTCATGTTGCGAAAAATTATCAAAGATAATGGACTTGTAAAAGAAACGCAAGAAACGTATCTTGCTTAAGTTTTGCATTTAGAATTAACTTCATTTGCTTGTAAAGGTGTGATCATGTCATGCCTGCACAAGTATTTCTTGCATCGCTTATTATTGTCTTTTTAACAGAGCTTGGTGATAAAACGATGATTGCAACAATATTGCTTAGTGCAGAACACAGACAACCTTCACTTGTGTTAATTGCTTCTTTAGCTGCATTGGCTACATCTACTTTTATTGCTATAATCATTGGCGTTGTATTATCTTCAGCATTACCATTAGATTTAATCATCTACCTTTCAGGAGTGATTTTCATCGTATTAGGTCTATATACTCTTTTTAAAAAAGAGGAATCTGAAGAAACCACTGAAAACACTCAAATCACATTTTTGAGTATGTTTTCTTTGGTACTTGTTTCAGAACTTGGTGATAAGAGCCAGCTTGCAATATTAGCTATTGCAGCTCAGTCTCTATTTCCAGCTTTCGTCTTTATTGGTGCAGTCACTGGCTTCCTATTGTTGAATTCGATTGGTGCATTCTCGGGTGATAAGATTGGGGAAAACCTTCCAATGAATGCCATTCGGGCTTTCACAGGAATTGTTTTCATTATTATTGGCACACTCGTTCTCTTTAGAATGATGTGATGTTGCGACAAATTTATGACCTGTGAGTAAGAGTTTCGCTTGACTGAAGGTGTAGAAACGTTGGTCCTAGAAGATTCCGGATATATTGGATTGGTTCTCGAGAAACTTGTCAGTGCGGATCTCAAAGTTGGTGACACTTTAACTATAATCGGTTCTGATCAGGAATATACTGGCATTCTTATGCCCAGAGCATCGGTAGGAGCAAACTCCGACCATATTGTTCTAAAACTTGAAAATGGATACAACATTGGAGTTCGCTTGAGTGCAAAGGCCAAAGTCAAAAAAACGAAATCTAGGATTGTAAAAAAAGCTAAATCCAGCTCAAAACTGGATTTTAAATCTCATCTTCCAACCGTTTCGATTCTCAGCACTGGTGGCACTATTGCCAGCAAAGTTGACTATCAAACGGGTGCGGTCAATCCTGCCTTAACCGCTCAAGATTTGTATGACACAATTCCCGAACTTCAAAAACATGTCAACATTCGTGCTGAAATTGTAATGAGCAAGCTGTCAGAGAATATTTCTCCATCTGATTGGACAATAATAGCAAAGAAAGCTGCCAGTCATATTCGTGATGGGATTGATGGTCTAGTAATTGCTCATGGTACTGATACTTTGAGTTATACTGGTGCTGCTCTTTCTTTCGCATTACAAAATCTGCCCGTTCCAATCGCATTAGTCGGTTCTCAACGTTCTTCGGATAGGCCATCTTCGGATGCTTCACTGAATCTAATTCATGCAACTGATTTTGTTTCCCGTGGAAATATTGCTGAAGTCTCTATTGTGATGCATGGTGAAACTAGTGATAGTTTTACATATGCACATCGTGCTGTCAGAACGCGAAAATGTCATACTAGTAGACGAGATGCATTTCAATCAATTAACTCAACACCTCTATTTCGAATTGATAACTCAGGTATTACAGAGCTTGTTACTCCTATCTGCAGACGTGACTCCAGTAGAAAGATATCCGTGAAACCAAAATTTGAGAAAAAAGTGGCTCTTATCAAGATTCATCCTGGTACATCTCCCAACTTAATTGATTTTCTGACCTCATCCGGTTTTCGTGGTATTGTTCTAGAAGGTACAGGGTTAGGGCATTCATCAAAGAACCTGCAAGAAGCTATCTCATCCGCAATTGAATCCGATATACTTGTTGCAATGACTAGTCAATGTATTAATGGACGTATTAACATGAATGTCTATCGTTCTGGTGTTGAATTGTTAGAATGTGGTGTGATTCCTTGTGAAGATATGATTGCTGAAACTGCACTTGTAAAGATGATGTGGATACTTGGCAATACGCAGAGTATCAAAAAGGCTCGAAAACAGATGGTTACCAACCTTGTTGGAGAAATAGGTATGCGTTCAGAATACGAAGAATATCATTATGATGTTGAAGGAGATGCTGATTAATGGATACGCAATATGAAGAACTTGGGCTTATGGTTGGTCTCGAATTACATCAGCAACTTGATACCTTCAGAAAACTCTATTGTCATTGTCCTACTTCAATCCGAGAAGACTCACCTCATGGTGTTTTCGAACGACGCCTTCGCCCCACTCAAAGCGAAATGGGTGCAATAGATCCTGCAGCGCTATTTGAGTTTCAAAGAAAAAAGGTATTTTGCTATGAGTATTATAATGACTCAACATGTCTTGTTGAAGCAGATGAAGAACCTCCTCACAATCTATGTCAGGAAGCAATTGATATCTGTCTAACAATGGCAACATTTCTAAAATCAAAACCGGTTGAAGAGATACACCCTATGCGAAAGATTGTGATTGATGGTAGCAACACTACTGGTTTCCAACGAACTGCAATTATTGCTATGAATGGATCTATTGTCGTTGATGAGAAGGAAATTAGAATCCAAACACTTTGTTTAGAAGAGGATGCTGCTAGAAAAATCAGGGATGATGAAAGAAACAATCGAAGGATTTATCGACTTGATCGACTTGGAATTCCTTTAATCGAAATTGCAACCGCACCGGATATTCGTTCTCCCGATGAGGCACAAGAAGTTGCATTAGCACTCGGACTTCTCCTACGTTCTACTGGAAAGGTCAAACGTGGACTTGGCACTATTCGACAAGATGTCAATGTTTCTATTCGTGGTGGTGGAATTATCGAGATAAAGGGCCTTCAACAGCTGAATATGTTATCTCTTGTCGTTGAATTGGAGGCTCAAAGACAGGAGCAACTTCTTAAAATCAAGGATGAACTTGAAGCTAGGGGTATCACCGAGAAAATGGTTGATTTCACACCAATTAATGTGTCTGAAGTCTTTTCAAAGAGTGAATCAAAGCTAATTTCAAATACGATCAAATCTGGTGGCACTGTCTATGCTGTATGTTTACCTGGCTTTGATAGTCTTTTAGGTATTGAATTACAACCTGAACGTCGTTTTGGCACAGAACTATCTGACTATGCTAAATTCTGGGGTGGTGTTGGTGGGATTTTCCATACCGATGAGCTCCCTAAATATGGGATTTCTAGTTCTGAAGTAGAAGAACTTAGAAAGCAGGTAGATGCTCATCCTTCTGATGCTGTTGTTATTGTTGCATCATCTGAGAAGAATTGCATTGATGCTCTTGATGCTGTTGTGAAACGAGCCAAGGCTGCGGTTAAAGGTGTTCCTGCTGAAACACGGATTCCTCTTCCATCTGGAGCATCAAAATACGCTCGTCCTCGTCCAGGTGCAGAACGTATGTATCCTGAAACTGATGTACGTCCTGTTATTGTAACTCCCAAGCTTTTGAAACAGATTGAGAAGAATCTTCCTGAAACTCTTGAAGAAAAGAAAAATCGATTTGTAGAGGAGTATAACTTGAGTCTTGAATTGGCTGAACAGATAACAAGATCATTGAACTTGTCACTCTTTGAAGATATTGTTTCCACTTATGATATCGATCCGACTTTAGTGGTCGTAACACTTGAAAATACTATGGTTAGCTTGATTCGTGATGGCATTCCTGTAGAATCAGTAAAAGAAAACGATATACTTGAAATTTTCAAATTGATTCAAGAAGAACAGATATCTTCAGAAGCCATCCCACAACTCATATCCTACTTGGCAGAGCATCCTAACTCTGATGTTTCAGAAGCTTTAGATGAAACTGGACTTTCAAAGGTAGATGAAGAGAATCTTGAAGATATTATACAAGATATTGTAACCACTCGTATTGATTTTGTAAAAGAGAAGGGTGAACAATCAATAGGTGGTCTCATGGGTGTTGCTATGAAAAGACTTCGTGGAAAAGCTGATGGTAAAAAGGTCAGAGATATGCTGCAATCTGAGATAAGACGAATTCTCGCTGAATAACCAATGAGCGAAGAATAACCTTATTAGAAGATTCCAATCTGCAAACAGATACCTGTGCCGCAGTGGCCTAGCCTGGTTAGGGCGCGAGACTCATAATCTTCCCGGACTATTCCGGGATGAAGAATGGGGTCATTGAGTGTGCGTCCCCCAATGGGCAATCTCGAATCGTTATGAGATTTCCTCTTATCGAGAAACGTCGAGGGCTCGAATCCCTCCTGCGGCACCAATCAAATTTTTGGTTTCCGAGTCGGTAGGTTTTTGAGTAGGAGAGTTTTACAGCCGCATAATACTGAGCAGAAATCTCTTAGCATTTTAGATTCTGCAAAGTGTTTGTAGATTTGCTAATCGGTGGTATTTCATGAAACTCCCATTCAAGACTCTTGATGATGTGGAATATGAAGGAAAACGTGTTCTAATTCGAGTTGATATTAACTGTTCTTTAGATCCTGAAACAAAAAAAATTATCAATGACTCTCGGATTAGAGCTATGACTCCAACACTCGAAGAACTAAAAAAGAGTAAGGTAGTTCTTATGGCTCATCAGGGTCGTCCGGGAAGTGATGATTTCATTTCACTAGAACAACATACAAGGATTCTTCGTGATTTAGGATTCAATGCTTCTTTTGTGGATGATATATTTGGTAAAGCAGCAAAAGATGCAATATCCAAGTTAAAGATTGGTGAAATTTTAGTTTTACAAAATGTTCGTATGTTTGAGGGTGAAATGAAAAAAGCGTCTGTAGATGAAGTTGCACAGGAACCAATTGTGCAAGAACTTTATTCGTTATTTGATTTATTTGTAAATGATGCATTTGGAGCAGCTCATCGATCTCAAGCTTCAATTGTTGGATTCACCAAATATTTGCCATCTGTAGCAGGGCGTGTAATGGAAAAAGAAGTTCGAACATTGACAGAGATACTCTCCACTGAATATCACCCTTGGATTCTTGTCCTTGGGGGTAGCAAAGTCCCTGACAAAGTAAAAATCATTAAAAGACTACTGGAGATTGGTCGTGCAGACAACGTACTTCTTGGAGGATTAATTGGAAATCTATTCCTTATCGCTGCAGAGAAAATCTCCTCTCAATATGGTGCGCCAATAAAAGAATTCGAAGATATTTTGCCTTTAGCAAAAGAATTACTCTCTCAATATTCTGATGTCATAATGTTGCCCATTGATGCCGCAGTAGATCAAGATGGAGCACGCATCGAGTGCTCTTTGGAAAATATAGGGGGGCGTCCCTTCTACGATATCGGTCCAAAAACCGCTGAAAAATTTGCAAAGATTATTCGGAATGCAAAAGTAGCTTTCGCGAATGGTCCAATGGGCTTTTTTGAAAAAGATGAATTCAAACATGGTACAGTCGAAGTTCTAAAAGCAATATCTGATTGTGATTGTATTACCGTAGTTGGTGGTGGTCATGTAAGTGCAATGGCTGAACAGATGAGTCTGGTAGACACAATTACTCACATCAGTACTGGTGGAGGTGCAACAATGGGTTTCATGACTGGTGAAAAACTACCTCTTGTGGAAGCTCTGGAAGTTGCTGCAAAGAGGATGGAATAGTTTTGCAAACAGAATATCATCTATTCAATTTGCTGCCCCTCATTTATATCATATTAATTCAATTCATTGCGGTAATATTAGTCTGGTGGGACAAAAGAAAAGCTCAAAATCATGAGTGGCGTGTTGCAGAAGCAACTCTTCTCCTATCTGGCTTTCTAGGCGGAGCTATTGGACTTTTATTCGGAATATTTAGATTTCGGCACAAGACCAAGAAAAGAGGATTTCAATTGATAGCACTTGTGAGTTTATTCCTATCGTTGATTTTCTATTGGTTGATTTTGAACTTCTATCTTCCGATGTAGTGTATTACACTTATTACAATGCTGTGTTTCTCTATTTCCCAAAGAGTAGGCTTTTATAGACAATCCGTAGCAAACATGAATTGAAAATTGCCCCAGTAGCATAGACCGGCCATTGCGGCTGACTTGTAATCAGCAGGTCGCGAGTTCAAATCTCGCCTGGGGCTCCAAATTTCCTCTTCATTATTCTAAGTTCTATTTATCATGATAGACGTTGTCTATAATAACTGCATAGGCAAGTAGCATTAATCTATCTGCATCCATATCCTCGATGTGAATCACATATCTGTCTTTTAGACTGAAGCCCTTAGCAAAAACATCACGCCATTTATCAGCTTTCTTAATTTCAGCATATACCTTCTTCTTATCCTCGGGATCAGTGATTCGAAAGTTCCATTTCGTCACTCCTCCTTGTGCTTTGTATATTTGCTGGTCATCTGCATCATACATATCTATTGAACCGCGAAACGATATCAATGGCTTTTTGGCTCTTCCAATTAGTGTATCATCAGGTAGTTTTACATCGTATATTGGTCGTGCACTAAGAAGTTTCTTGTTTATCGTACAAAGTAGTGTGTCATCTGGATCATACAATTGGATTTCAGCACGCATAGATAATAACTTACGTTTCATAGAACCTACTTTGTTACCATGCTGGTCGTAAATTTCACCACCACCAAACTTCCATGATTTTTCATGCATCACATAAAACGAAATTGTTGGATCTAACAAACTCACAATATTCACCTTTTATGTCATTGCGGAATACCAATTTAAGGTAATTTGCTCTGTGCTTGACTAGATAGTTGGAATCTTTAGTTATCTTCCAGAATTGATACAAAAATCTACTTGTTTCAATAAATTAGAAATAAAATTGAATAACTGTAACTTTTAATACGTCTATCATGGACATCTTTATGAGGTTCCGTGTTAACAATAACTCAGCTTTAGCTTTCAAAATATACATCCCATAAGAAAGCTAAAATACATTACACGTGATAGTATTACATGTACGACGTACTATGGGTGATGCCAGTTGCAACCATATAATTATGACCTATTCTTTGATTACATATTTGGGTTCTTTTATTACACGCTATATGAGAATTTATACCCGCTGATACCATTAGGGCCGGGTGATTATTTCCTTATTTTCACTATTATTCTATTTATAGCTGCAATCGTAGTCGTACGTCGCAAATCTGGAGGCGGCTCTCCAGTTCCTGAAGGCGTGAAAAGAATCATTGCATCAACAGGTGATGTTTCAGCCGGCATTTCTGGAACAAAGAAAGTGAAATTCATAAAGTCTCCAGGTCAAGCACTTGTCTTTCTGAAAATTGAAGAAAATGCAATTCAACAAGCTTTGACTGCTGTCGAATATTATGCCCAGCAAGGAGATATTGAAGATCTTCTAAAGGACAAACTTATGGCATTATATCAAGGCAGACTTTCAATGGTTCAATCAGCTATTGCAAAAGATGAGGAATTGAAGGATATTGTTGATAGTGCGTCGGCTGTTGACCGTGCTCGATCAGATTATCTCAGAAAATTAGCTGCGATGTCCGGCACAACAGTTGAATCGGAAACAAGTGAATCCGGTCCGGCCAGTGTTGGAATGCCTGGCAAAGTTCCTGCAACTAAAACAACATCATCTGCGGCAAGTTCTAGTGGACCTCCTGGTGGGAGCAGTCCCAGTGGTGGGCCTCCTGGTGGTGGGCCTCCTGGTGGAGGTAAACCCAGTGGCGGACCTCCTGGTGGGAGCA
>WJMJ01000007.1 GCA_014728035.1 Promethearchaeota archaeon
GAAACGGTACTGGAACTGGCTCGGTCCTGGTCAGGGATCCTGTGTCTGTAGACCAAATCTCTATTCCAGATCACTCCATATAAACTCCTATCAGATCTTGTCCAACAATGTCCAAGTTTTCAGTAGCTGATTGCTACCCACTAGATCCGGTCACATAGAAATATAGCTCTGTCATATATCATCAGGACAGCGGCGGAAAATTAGAATATAAAAAAGTGATACGAAAGCAAAAGCATACGATATTGACAAAGCTATACATATGACTGGAAGTAATCAAAGCCAATAAATTTTCAAAATAGTTAAATTATATCGATTACAGTTCTTCAAGTCTAGTAAACTAATTAGACGGAGAGGAAAGATATGACGCGCCATCCAATGGTAATTTTAACTATTCTGATTTGTTGGAGTTTACTATTAAGTACACCAACAAATCACGTTGATTTCATTTCAGTGGACATTCAGCCAAAAGATCACATGCTTTCTGATGTGAATGGAGAAGGCCCGATGTTATCAAATGGAATCTATAATTGGAATTTTGAACATGCTGATAATAATGAACGACCTGATGGTTGGGATATATCCGGATATGGATATACTCGAGGGAATTTGACGGATACAGAATATACTCATACCGGATCATATGCAGTAAGTATGAAGTACGAAGCAGGGTATGCGTATGATGGATTTAGTCTAAATTTGAATTCAATACCTAACGATGTATTTGTGGATTCAGCAATGAATTTAACATTTTGGACCTATTATGATTCAATAAACTATGATGTCAATCAATATATTCGTTTTCGTTTTCAAAATTCTACAGGCTATGTGTTCGACCTATACTATTTGTATTCAGCTGAAAGTTGGAGTCCAAATAATCTGACGTATGCTTCGTCCTCATACACCTATTATGATGTATCTTATCTTATGATAGAATCACAATGGTGCGAGTTACATAGAAATCTCCATGAGGACCTTATATCTCAGCACCCAAGTCTTGATGATTCGGTCGAATTATCTCAATTCTATTTCTATATGGAATCATATATTTCATCGAAGGGATTAAACCACGTATTCATTGATGACATATCAATTAACAACGGTACAGAACATATTCCAGAAGGAGGTTTTGAGGTCAATCCTCAATCATACTGGTATGTTAGTAATAATAATCATGATTTCGGATATATCACGTTAAGTAGTACAAGAACAGAAGGTGACTATTCTGCAAATCTCACAGCACTATGTACGAATAATAGTACAACTTCTAATATAGAAATGTATTGGACCGAGAGTAACATTGACGAAGTTTTTCCAGTAACCAAAGATGTATCCCCAGTGATAGAATTTGACTGGTATCTTGATATGCAGAGTTTATCAAATGACGTAAACCAATATGCTAGATTTGAATTACGATTGTATAATTATAGTACAAGTACTCAATACTATCTCTATTATACAATGGCAACTGGTTCAGGAAATCTACAATCAATGAATAGCACAACCACCAAGTATATGAAATTGAGTGGTTTCAATCAAACAGAAACTTGGCATCACTCAACCATTGATCTCTACAATGTGTGTGAAGAATTAGGATGGGGAAACGTATCTCTTAGAAGGATGGAATTTCAAGTTTATTCAGGTTCTCAAGAGAACGCTCGAATATCGATGCTTGTTGATTCTTTTGACATGAACATATATCCAACTGCAAACCCAAGCTTCGATATAAGAATCAGTGATAATAATCAAATTAATTTCTGGGATCCAAGCGTCAGTAATAATCCAAGTCTCAATATAACAACTGATTCGTATTCTGGATTATATGCAGCAAATGTAACAGCAAGTTCTGGACAAAGTCATAACCTATTCAGAAATACATACATTCCAGTAACTCCAACACTGACGACCGATATTCATTATCGGTTGGATAACCTCTATTATGGAGGGAGTAACTATGCAAGAGCATATCTCCTTATCAATTTCGACAATGGATTTTCTCTTACATATATGATAGCTTCAACTACTGATGTTACTGAAAGTTGGAATTCCACAACTAACCTCTACTACAAAGTAGATGGATATAACAATGCCAGTTCTACCTGGACAAACATAGTTGAAAATATCTATGAAGATGCTCAGGAATTCGTTATAATGCCAGAATATATTGAGAATGTGTATCTTTATTCTACAGCATACGGAAGTTGTGAGGTTTCAGTACTCTGGGATGATGTTCATTTTGTTGTAGACCAGACCAATCCTACTGTGGATATTCAAAGTACTCCATCCGGAGTTAACTACCTGACGTCTCCAACAGTTACTGCAACAGCAGATGACTCGTGGGCTGGAATTGACGAATTGCTTCTCCACTACAATGCTGGTTCTGGATGGGTAACCGTTTCAATGATTGATGGAGGAAGTGAGTATTCTGGTCAGATACCTGCACAATCCTATTCTACTACTGTTGATTATTTTGTAGAAGCAATTGATAGAGAAGGAAATTCAGCAATCGATGATAATGGAGGGTCATATTATTCCTACACAGTAATTGATAATGTCGATCCCGAGATTGGATTTGATGACCCACTCTGGTATGGTCCTGCATCTGGAGATGTTGTAGTTAACGTATCAGCAGAAGACCCCGGAAGTGACATTGCTAGTCTTGAACTTCTAATCGATGACGTATCAGTGAAAAACTTCTCTTCAGAACCATATCAATATCTATGGGATACAAGAGCAGAAAGCAACGGAGAGCATGACGTAACACTTGTTGCTGAAGACAATGCAGGCAACTCAATATCTACTGAGATAACCGTGACAACCAATAATGATTTGTCAGGACCTGAAATTGCCTCAGTAGTTCTAACGCCTGACAATCCTGTATATGATCGAACTACTACAGTCACAGCTGTAATAATCGAATCCAGTGGTCTTGAAAATATCTCATTGTACTACAATGTCGACACAATCGGTTGGAACCGCTTGGATATGGATTATATTGCTGACACTTCACAATATACTGCAACCATTCCGGAACAGGCTTGTGGTGCTGAAGTAGCTTATTACATTGAGGCTTTTGATGAATTGGGTCAGAGTACAATTACCCCTCAAGATAGTTATATCTCTGGAGACCCCTATATTCCATCAATATCCGTGAGCGGACCACTGATATCTAGCCCTGTTTCAGGAATAGTCAATTTCACCATCATTGCAACAGACCAAGGTTGTGGTGTCAATGATATTGAGATATTTGTTGATGGTTCATCAGTCGCTTTCCATGCTGGAGAAAATTATGTATTCAACTGGAATACATTGGAACTTGAGAATGGCGAATACACCATCCGTTTTGTTGTGACTGATCATGCGGGGAATATGGCCTACTCGGAATTCGAGTATACTGTCAACAACCCTCAAGGGCTCGATGGAATAACGGATGCGCTAAGTAATGTGTTGTCTGAATATGGTTTCTTCATCGGTGCTGGAACTGTTGTCTTGATATTTGTGATAGCAAAACTGGTTGCGCGTCGTCGAAACAAATAACCAAAAATTGGTGCAGGTTGAATTCCAATCTGCACTTTTCTTATTTTTTGAAATTCTAGTAGAAAAAGATAAGTTCAGGTACTATGACTATGTCATGGTGTGATTATGGACTCAAAAATAAGGATGAGATACAAGGAAAAAATTGCATATATTATTGAAAGCCTTGAAGAAGCAGAAGAATCCATGCCAAATCCTTCAGGTATAGTTCTAAAGGGAGTATACTTTGATTTGAGTACTGCTATCGAGTCAACAATGGATATAATAGCGATGTTATGCAAAGATTTTGGAATCATGCCTAGAGGTGATTATGAAAACATATCTGCATTGAGAGAAAAAAAATTCATTAATGAAGAATTAGCCGAGTCGCTTGCAAAATGTAACGGAATGCGAAATTTTATTGTACATCAGTATAATGGAATCAACAAAAAACTTGTACTCGATTCATTTTTCAAAGTCAAAAAGAACCTATTAAAATTCGTCAAAATCGTTGAGGCATCCTTTGATGAAAATTGAGGAGATAAAAAAAGATTTACAGATACTTGAAGAACATGAAGTTGTATTATTTGGTTCTTATGTTGATGGTACATACAATTCTCAATCTGATATTGATGTTGCAGTAATTACAAGGTTAAGAAATAGAAAACAAATGTTTGAGATGAAATTAGAATACTCTGGAAAAGTCAAAAAGAAATATGATATTCAGATTTTTGAGATGCTCCCTATTGTTATTAAAGGTTCTATTTTAGAAGACCATCGAGTGCTTTTTGGTAACCCTCTGGAGATAGGTATGTATTTCTATTACGTTAGAAAAGAATGGGAGGATTTTCAACATAGAATGGAAATCCCAACGATTGCAGAGATTAGAAAGGGACTGCAAACATAGGAAATAATCAGTATATAATTTTTTAAGAAGTTCAATGTTTATCATAATGATGATATTATGAACACTCTTGTTGTGTATTACTCAAGAACTGGCAATAACAAGTCTATTGCTGAAATCATTGCAAAATCAATATCAGCTGACCTCGATGAGATTATTGATAAAAAGGACCGTAGTGGTGTATTAGGTTGGCTTAGAGCTGGAAAGGATTCAAAGAGCCAGAATGAAACAGAAATTGAATATAGCAAGAATCCACAAGAATATGACACCATAGTCATTGGTTCACCCATATGGGCAGGAAATATCATTCCACCTCTCCGTACTTATCTTGAATCAGTAGATCTTTCTGGAAAACGAGTAGCTTTCTTCATCTGCTGTAAGACAGAAGGATACAATGAAATACTACCACAACTGAAAGAGATGACACCAGAAGCAATTCATATTGCTACGTATGGAATACAAGAGAAGACATTCAAAGAAGGAACCTTTGAAGAAGAATTACAGGATTTCATTTCGAAAATCCAATAATTTGAATGTTCGTAATGGATCAATATTAAGAGAATGATAATGAAACGATATCACCCTTTTTGTATGAATCGACCATAGCGCCATAATCTTCAGGAATGACAATAATTGGGGGTCTACCGTTAATTTCTTGATGTTTTGAAAATACATAGAACGAAAGACCTCGTATCAGGTCTTCATCTAATCTGAATCTGATGTTTTGTTTTGTAGAGAATACATTAGCAAATTTCATACTATGTGACCCAGAGCTAATTAGAATACTCCAGAGTCTAAATGAATTGCAAATTCCTTCTGATGATGGGAATATCATTGCTCCTTGCTTATAGTGAGGAAAGCCAATATCTATAATTCCAAAAGCATTCTCAGACTCTACACAGTGTCCAATCAATCCACTACCTGTACAAATATCGCCCTGATAACTAACTAACTTGATATTATCTTTCGAGACCTCTACAACCTCACAAGTAATAGGCCAGCGCAATTCTCCACGTATTCTATCAAGTTGTACTGAAGGAATCTCAAGAGGATAAGATTGTGAAGACCTGATGAAATCTAAACGCTTCTGAACTTCAACATGGATATGTGGTCCTGTCCAGAAATTAAAATATCGAGAACGAATAGCAAATCCTAGATGTTCACCTTGTTCAACATATTCTCCAATATCAATATTAGGTTTACAATGTAGAATTCTGACAATATCTTCGTGGCCGTCTGGTTGAATTCCAATCGCGTAATCATGATCGGAAGTAGGGAATTCACGTTTTCTTCCCATGGTTAACTTTCTAATCTTAGTAACCTTTCCTGAAACTGGTGAAACAAATGATTCCTCCCATCTATTATGTGCTGAATAAATATCAATAGCACTGAATCTCCGATGCCCGATATACGGACTATTGAAGTAAGAAAAATACGAGTCTTCGGGCGCAAACAAATCAATACCGTGGGAACATCCTACAAGTCTCACCAAAATCGCCTCAAAGACTCTTTTGGACGTACCACTTCATTATCCATAATCCAGAAATCAGAAACACTACCGTGAGCAATCCAGGAATCAATTCAAACGTGAATATGAAGATCAGTAGAAAGACTATGGCAAATAATAATATTGAAATCGAGCAGCACATACCACAGCAAATACCAGGTGTTGGTTTTCTAGATGGCATCTCAAATCCATTACCTGAACTTTGATATTTTACACTCATGATTTCTCAATATTCTTGTATCTATTAAGAATAACCGTTCAATTTTAGTTGGATAATCTTAGACACAGAGCGTGGAATAGCAATAAAAGAAGAGGAGTATAGCATTTCTACACTCCTATAGAACTTAGATGTTTTTAGCTTCTTTGTAGATTGGCTCAAGTCTTGCTTTCCACTTATCAAGCCCTTTTGGAGAATCAGGATATTCTGAGTAAACTTCCTTGATTTCCTCCATCAGGTTTGCAATCTTCTGCACCCTTAACAAGAGTGGAATCTTACCGATGCCAGAGAGTAATCTTTTGAACTTCTCACCCTTACCGATATTCATCTTACCTGTCATGCTTACGCTCAGAAGGTCGATTCCCTTCACGATTCCTTTCTCAAATGCAAAGTCAATCTCTTCATTTGTGACATTAAGTAAGAACCATCTGAATACATCAAGGGAAGCCTGTTTGATTCCATAGCTTTCCATATAACGAGGATTATAAGCCCAAAGCCCATCTATCGAGGTGTCTCCTGTTTCAAGAGCTTCATGAGCTACTTCTCCAGCATGCACGCCTCCAAGCATAGAGGAACCAATGCCACCCCCATGAATCGGATTCACCTGACAAGCTGCGTCTCCAACAAGCATGAAATTATCATCGACCATTGTATCGATTGGTCGTCTAATTGGAGCGATACCGCCGCTGCTGTCGATCACCTTCAGGTCTGTCTTCATAAAGTCCCAATTTGGTACTACAAAATTCTCGAATATCTTCTTAGGATGGGTGTAACCTGGAATGGTCATAACTCCGAGACCGACATTCACTCTGTGTGGCCCTTGTGGAAATACCCATGTATAACCACCAAGAGTTGCCTCTTGATTCCAATATATCTCGAGCATATCAGGGGTATCAAATTCATACTCAGGGGTTTCATATACATCTCTCCAAGCTACCATCTGGTCTTCCTTAGCTACGACCTTTTCTACTGGGGAACTTTCAGGTAGCTGTCTACGAAGCATCCCCGTTGCACCAGTAGCATCGATTACAATTTTAGATGTCAGATGTTTTTCATCACTAGTATCAGTCTGAATTGTTACTCCGGAGACTTTACCATCTTCAAATTGTAATTTCTTCACTCTAGTAGAAGCCAATACTTCAGCTCCAGCTTTTTCTGCTAATTCCACGAACCATTGGCCCATTGCAAGACGGTTAAATGATACACCTCTAGTAGTAGGTCCAACCATGCTTATCTTATGCTCTCTATCTGGAGCATATAGATCGAGACCTGCGACTTCATACTCAATTACATCCTTCGGTAAATCAGGAAGTCCGATCATATCTTTTAGTTCTTTGATATGATGACCACCAATTGCATCACCACAAGTCTTGTCTCCAATTTTGTCTCGTTCTTTTCTGTCAATTAATAGGACTGAGTGTCCTTTTTGTGCTAGAGTAATAGCGGTGGTAGCTCCACCAGTTCCTGCTCCAGCTATTATTACTTCATAATCAGTCATTATCTTCTCCTCTTGCTAATTGCCATGTTTGCTCAAGAAAACCCTCTAACTGCATTGAGATTAGTGCGTTGTCTGCCCAACCACAAATGGATAAATCAGGCATGGATATAAGAGCTTCCTCTGAGTCAACTACTAAATCAATTGCTAACGTATTTTCTTTAAGACGTTGGTCCATTCGTAAATCTTCATCATTATACTTCTTACCAAGAATCGCTTTGATACTGATTCCCCGTGTTGACGCTGATTTCAATTCATTGACAATCTCATCTCCCAAAATGGAAATGCTTGGAGTCATCAAGGTGATTCTTGCTTTAGCTCTCTCTATCATACCTCTCATTTTCGCTTCCACTTCAGCCCTATCACGGATAGTAAAAACAAGAGTAGGCATGACTGTTTGATCTTCTCGTTCTTCTTGAACGCGCTCAAGATAATCAACGAGTTGAATAATTTTCCCCTGCATTGAATCTTTCATATGTGATAGTGGGGCAAATTGGTAAATCTTTGGTCTGCCTTCTCGAACAATTACGAAATCTCTTGAAGCAAGACCATCGAGAACCGTGTACAAATTTGCGTGATGGATGCCAGTTTCTGTAGATAGCTCCGCTACGGTTGCTGTTACAACTCTATTCAGTGCTATAATCACTGATGCTTCATGGGCACCGAATCCTAACTCTCTTAGAATAGAGGTAGCTCCAGAAATAGCATCATTAAGATTTTTTGAATCCATCAATTGCACGCATAATTTTATGTGTAATTACTACTTATAATTATTTCTAACAAGCTACGGTTTGAATTCTTTTGAAAGTGCAAATGCGGTAAGAATGGATTTTACAATATCACGAGCTGCTATTGAAGCTTGTCCAGTCTTGTCTATCAAAGGATTTAGCTCTACCAAGTCAGCATAATTTGCTTTTCCAGTAGACCCACAGTGAACAAGAATTCTAACCAAGTCTTCAATGACGAGTCCACCTGATTCAGGATGCCCTATGCCAGTAAGAATCTCGGGTCTTAGAACATCTAAGTCAACTGAGATATAAAGAACATCAACTTTGATAGATATATCCGATATTTTAGAAAGTAATTCATCAATTGATTGAATGGGGCCAGTTGGATATAATTGCTCTCTCTGTTCTGGAAGAGCAGATCTCAAATCATAAGGTACAACACAATCCAATTCAACAATACTATCATCTACTATTTTTCTTAGAGTCGTTGCATGAGAGAGATTGTATCCGCCCATATCTTCGTAATAATCAGCATGCGCATCCAAATAGACAAGTCCAATTTTTTTTCCAGTCCCTTTTTTAATTCCTTTTACAAGAGGATAAGTTATGAAATGATCTCCACCTAGGAAAAGTAGTCTACTTCCTATTTCAGAAAGTTTCTTTGATGCCTCCACTATATCATACATTGCTGATTCTGGTAATCTCCCAGTAACCTCCAGATCGCCGATATCTTCAAGACTCAGTCTCTGTGAGAGTGCTTGTTCGTTGTAACAATCACCACCTGATAGTAGAGGGTAACTATGAGACCGTTCACTATCGGTAGCTGCACGTATCTTATCAGGAGCAAATCTACAACCCGGCATGTAACTTGAAGTCAAGTCATATGGAACACCCAAAATACCCACATCAGCATATCCAGTTTCAGGAGGTCTTATACCGAAGAAGCTTTTCTCTAGTTTAAGAAATCCATTGAGCTCATCCTTCAAAAACATTAGAACACAAGAATATCTGATTTTTGTTAATTGATAAATATAATGAAATGAAAAAAATAAGAAGAAGAGGCTCCAATAGGAGCCTATTTCATTTTCTAAACTTCGTAAAGTCCACCGCCGCCTCCGCTTCCTTTGGCAAGACGGGCAATTTGGATAACACCTACTAATGCAACAAGACCAATGATTCCCGCTGTGTATGGCATTCCATCCATTATCCCTTGAAGAATAATAGAGCCAGCATCTGCTTGAACTAGTAGAGTTTTTCTACCATCTTCCTTGACGAAAGTATTAGTTTCATATTCGTAAGATAGAGCTGCTTTGGGGAACGTATAACTTCCTTCATTGGGACAAGTAACCGTGTATGTAAGTGTGACACTATCCCCTGCGGCTATGGTTGACCAGGTATCTGAAGTCGAACCATCAATTACGGGAGTAGTGTATAGACCTGCAAAACCTGTATCATTAACCATGACATTGGAAATAGCAGTGTCTCCGTTATTGGTGATAGTCAGCGTTACTTGTGTAGATCCACCAGTACCAATGATTGCAGGTTCAAAAGTTCTCACAAGAGAGATATCTGGCGGAAACTCATCTTCATCGAAATTAAGGATATAGTCACTCTGTACTCCAAGAGCACTGGCATTCCAAAATACCATTCCTGTTGTGTTATCATACATAGTTAACTGTTCATCATAGGGAGTATAACTAGTTACATTGACAGAAGACGGGAGAATACCCAATACTATGGACCAGCCATCAGATATCGGAGTGAAGCTATCCATCCCTAACAAGTCTCCAATACTCAAAGAAGTTGATGTTGACGAAACAACTTGTTCACCGGTATAACCAGCTGCTGTAATAGCAACGGATCCAGTCAGTCCTTCAGGAAGTTGAGCCATCGTGAATGGTGACTCATCTGAGAAGACTGGTATTGATTCACCTCCTAAGATACCGGAAAAAGCGTTATAGACAGCTTCTATATCCGGAATCAACACCATTCCAGAAGCAGAAGCTTCTGCCTCGGAAAATTTGGTTTGATCGATATCACCTAGGAATCCAGCATCGTTCATGACACTAAACATTGCTTGAGTATAATGAGAGAAGCCACTAGTTTCTTTGTAGATGAATACATCTATTGAATCAAAAGGTAAAGTTACATTTGCATCTGGTGGGAAAAGACTCTCATCAATTCGCAATGAGTAAACTTCTTGAAAAGCAAATTGGAATGTGGTAGAATAATGACTCAAAACAGCTCCCATTCTCTGTTGAGATGTTGCTAGGTCTAGATTGAGATACACTCCAACCATGAGACTGAATTCTCGTCCTAGAATATCGACAATATCTTCAGTGCCAAATCCTCCATCAAATTGCAATGCTGAGTATCCAGTTGCATATGCAGTTGGATCGCCCATACCACCAGTTGAACCAAGAAGCTCGAAAACATAATCGAGCATCTCACCTTGTGTAGATAACATTACTAAAGCCATCATATCATCATACATGGCATCTTCGGTGTTCAAACTAGCCGATGGTATTCCTAATTGTCCGTAAACTACAGAGCCGACTCCGCCGCTATCTACGTGGGTCAGCACTACTTCTGCTCCATTTTCGAGCAGTTCGGGTAGAATTTCCTCCGGGTTAAGATCCTGAGCGATAGCAAAACTATCTCCATGTCCTGCTGCTACTACAGCAGGTGCAAAAGCCAGGAAACTAATCAGAAGAATAACTGTTGCGTGCTTGTATTTCATTTATTAAAAGTCCTCCTTAGGTCGTATAGTTGCTCCGATGATACCAGCTACAATAACAACGATAACCGGTGTTAGTGCCCAGATAGCAACAGAAAATATTATAGACCCTATATCAGGGCCTCCGCCACCTGAACTCAAAGCTACCAGAAGTTCATCGAAAATGTCTTGCACTAAAGGTACTGATAATAAATCTAGAATAGACCCACCTTCAGGTATTGGTGGAATGGAATTAAGATTGATTCCAGTTGTTATTAGTTGTACAACACAAAATGCAAGTATTCCTAAGCAAGTTAGCCAAGTCATTAAGCCAACTACAAAAGCACCCTTCTTTGTACCAGCAATAATTCCGCCAAGTAGTCCTGCTCCAATCCAAACAGCAAGCATTATGAAGTTGCTGAGCGGATTGACCAGAACGGCATTTACCATTACTAGTGTTGGGCGAATGTAGTTTCCTAATTCGGGGGCTAACCATTGGATAATCATGTTAAATCCTTCAGGTAGTAAGAACCATGCTGCCGCTAGAACGACACCTGTAGCTGCTAACCAACCAAAGTATTTACTTCCAAAAGCGCTAATGTTTAGTACCTCCTCTAATAGGATTTCACTTGATTATAGGTTGTTATCAGCTATTATTAACCTTTGGTGATTTAGATGATTCGAAATATCGATAGTGATAATATTATAACCTGAACATGGTTTATTTGCTGTCTTCATCTATAGCCTGACATTAAGCTTGTGAGAAATTTTTGAAAAGTAATAATGATAAACATGGATCTTATTCAAAAAATGATTCTATATATCAAAAAAATACAATCACATATTATTGCCATAAAAGCAGTACATAGTTTTTTGCAAATTATTTAAATGAGTATTATTTTTCAGCATATATAGGCAAATTGAGCGGATAACCTCAATTGGAGGAACTATAATTGAAAGCACGCATTAAGTTACTTATTCTATCGGTTTTATGTCTGGCAATTCTAAATTCACAGCAATTTTCATTAGTATCAGCAATAGCACCACCACCCCCTCCAGGAGGTGGAACTACTTATCGAATGTATGGATATATTAAGCAGAGTGGGACGGGTGCCCCAATATCGGGCGCTTTAGTCAAATTCTATGGTTCGGGGTATAACTATCTTGGTCAAGAGCTTACAGATAGTAATGGATACTTCAACTATTACAAGTCGCTCTCAATGAGCTATAGTTATGTCCAAATACGTGTGACTAAATCGGGATATAATCCAGTCCAAAAGAATGCATATTTATCATCCTCAAGATACTATTTTGGTTCAACATATATGACCAGAATGAATTCATATCATGTTCATGGAATCATCAAGGATGATGGTACTAATAGTGGAGTAGGAGGAGTTCAAGTTAAAATATATGGGAGTTTAGTTAGCAGCAGTACTTTCTCCTATGTCACAACAAAATCTACTAGCTCCGATGGAAGCTTTTCATATTCATTCTATTCAAACAATGATTATGATTATTTCAGAATTGACCTTTCTAAGGATGGTTATTCAACGAAAATCAAATATCAATCTGTAACAGCATCAGAGTGTGATTTTGGGATTGTACCTTTCAATAACATAGCAAGAAAGCTTGCTCTTGTTATAGGAATATCTGATTATCAGGAATCATCCATTACAGACTTGAATTATTGTGATGATGATGCTAATGATTGGTATACATATCTTACTCAACAAGGTTCTTACGACTTGGTTTATGTACTGGGTGATGCAACTTCATCTTACATACATATTGATGGAATCGCCACAGAAGCAAATATCAAGCAATATATCAGTAATATGATATCTATTGCAGATTACAACGATGAATTAGCTTTGATCTTTTCAGGTTTTGGAGTTGCACATTCCACTGCAGATGTAGGTTTTGCAGCGTATGATTATGATGGAAATGGTGGTGAACTAGGGCTACTAAATGACCATGAATTCAATCCGTTATTAGATAACTTTGATGGAACAAGAATCAATATCTTCTTTGATTTTGGTTATTCCGGAGGAATGTTGGATGACTTAGAATCAACGAGTTCAGATCCAGAAATATACGTTGTAACAGCAGTTGGAGAGATTTGGAACGCAAACCCATTAGCTAAGCAATCGATTGAGAGAGAAGGGATTTATCCTTTCACGGAAAATGGTTGTTGGACTTGGTATTTCCTACATCAAGCCTTAATTTCACAAGGCATAACTGATTGGCAGGATGCTTATGACGCCGCAATGATAGAATTCGATGCAGACTGGACTACTCATATGAATGGTCCTATGATGCCTAGAGAGTTCCTCGTGGACGAAGTAGAAAAAATTGCAGTATTTTGGTGGTCAAGTATAGTCGGAAATGATTACTTAATCCAATATATTTCAGATATCATGGAAGATGAGGGGTATACTATCTTCTACAATTTCAAAGATACTCATGATTTCACTTCAGATTTCAATCAAGTAGAATCATATGAAGATGCCAATGATATAATTTTCATTTACATTACGGGACATGGATTTACAAACCTAGTTAATTCTTATGTAGAAATTAATGCGGACCTGTTCCCTTTGGTTTTAGCATCGGATGTATTTCGATCAAATGTAGATAGGTTAGATAGCAATAGAGTAGGGGTTCTTGTCGATTCTTGTTTCAGCGGATGTTGGGTAACGAATATGATTGGTAGTGGATGTCTAATGATTTCATCCGCCGATCAATTACATTTTGCTAGTGGAACAAGTGATAATATTGGCACTTTTACGTACTTCTTTTACCCTCCAATAGATAACGACGGGATGAATGCACTAGAAGCTTTCAATATAGCCTGCGATCAGTTGCAGGTTGCACAGGGTAGTAACTACCAGAATCCTCAATACATTAATGAATGTACGATTCATTCGTTTTTTGATTAACATATTAGAGATGCAACCATTGCAGTTGCATCTACTCTCTTTTTTATTTGAATCTGGTAAACAACTAGATTCAAAATGCTGATATAGCTGATAACCAATGTACTAAAATAGCCCAATAACAGAGTGATTAGTTAATCAAATAACATACAAGTTTTGAGGGTGTCAATATATGTGTCATCCGAAACACAAGTAAGTACATAGTCGGTTGTTCGAATATGAGTAATGAGGATAAGCTACGCACGATATATGAATTGATACAGCTTATGTCGTCCTTGAACGACACAAGAAGAGCAATCTTACTTGCGCTGTCTCATATCTATCCACGGAGCGTCAGTGGAGTTCAGCTATCCAAGCTGATTGGATATAGTGGAAAGTCACGAAGCCTGTACCGCGGAGTCTTATCACATCTGACAGAGGACAAGTTAATCCGAATAGATGAGCTTACTCCTAAGCTATATGCTATAAGGGTAAACAACGAACATCCCTTGCTGAAGGTTCTTGTTGACCTCTGTAGAACATACGGTGAAGATGCACTGAAAATATATGAAGAAGCACTTGAGGACTGAAAATGAATCGTCTACTATGCCATGCAAAAGCCCTATATCGGGACCGCCAGAAAATAGCGGTTGCTGCACTAGTAGTAGTCTTCTTCGCTACTATATATCTCTTGTACAGTCCTGGAATCTATTCTTTTGCTCAAGAACCACCAAGTTGGTTCCCAGATGGATGGACTCAAGGTATTGAAGTTGTGTACTCATTCAATTCTGTTGGATTCTTCCTTGCTTTCGCACTCATGGTATTTGTCTATGGTTTCTGGTCATGGGCATTTCTACCAGCACCTGCAGTAGCATATACTGTTAAGACGCTAAAAGGTATTTTTGGACAATCAACAGAAATCAAACAAAAGATTGGAAAACGATTCAGGATAAACCTAGATTCAGATAAATATGTGGATGTCAAATGTAGAGTTCAAGAACAGTCCTCTGGAGAGTGGTTTGTCTATCACCTCAGATCATCACCATTGAATCCAGCTACTTTAGAGGATGTTGCGCTCCGTCATGGAATGACAATTAGGAATAACAGATTCACCACATGGATTTCAAGCGATGAATTACATCATCGAGTCATGCTGATGGTAAAAGCAATGAGTGCTGTTTAGAGAATATACTCCGAGTTCTCATTTCAATATTCATTTCTCGTAAAGATGAGATTATGACCGCCCATTCTGGTTGATCGGTATCCTAGTTACAGTTGAAGACCGAAGAACAAGTTGTCCATATCTGGATTGCCATAATGGAATTGAACCAAAGCAGTCAGATGCTCAATGTGACAAACATGAATAAACACTTACCACAGAAATGAATAATTCAGTGTTGAGCATCCGACTATGAGAATTAGTAATAATCCGATTTTAAGTCTTATCCGTTGATTCTTCTTCCACAAGGTGAGTCAAGGACACGATCTTGAGTGTTGAGTAAAGAGAGAGAATGTTTAGACACAAATCATATTAGAAATGAGTTTGTCTTGTACTTCTCATTATCAGAACCAAATTTCAATTAATCCACTGTTGTCTTATTAATGATTGAACACTCCAATTGAGTACTGGTGAATTGGAGACGTAGATATGCCCTTGAAAAAACTTCAAAACATTACAGAATATGTCATGTACATAGTTTTTGGGGTTTCTCAATTAGCATTGATTCTTGCTTTGGTTAATTATACTTCATGGGGATATCCGAGTCAAGAAGTATTCTATGCATATCAATCACTAATAATCACAGCTTTCATGAGTACGTCATGTGTTGTAGCAGCTTATTCTTTCGTTTTCTATTACCAAGAGAGTAATATCAGAAATTATATTTTAGGAGTTACCAGTATTGCCTTGGTTCCAACATCATTCATCTTTCTTGTAGGATATCCAGGATTTCCAATTCCAAACTTTATTGAGCCACATGCTTTCAAAGTCCAATTAATGCTAATCATTTTGGGATTGATTATCGGTTCTGGATTGTTCTTCTGTTCAATTTTAAATTACTACTCAAAACCAAAATTGCGTGAGAAAGTCTTCTTAGTCATAATGGATTTCTGCCTGCCCATACTTGCTATAGCAATAAGTCTTATCCCGAATTCGGTAATGGACCAAATTCTTTCATCCTCGATTCTGCATGCTTTTGCGTGGGGAATCGAATTTCTGCTACTTGGTTTAATTTTAACTGCGCTTTACAGATTTGCAAAAAATTGGAAACTCCGAAGCAATTCCATTCCTACAGGTATCATTCTATTTCTTGTTTGTTTCCTGATGTGTCTGTTAATTCTAGCATTGCCATATGGATGGGGGCATATCTCTGAGATTGTTGTAATGGCCGAAGTGTTTCTTGGGTATGCTTTAATTGCCATGGGCCTTACAGCAACAACGATAACAGATCCTCACAGAGGTTTATCTTCAATTATAAGAGAAAAAACGACAGAACTAGAACGTTCACGGTCAGAGAGTGATTTTTACCTAAATATTTGGGGTCATGAACTTGGTAATACCCTCCAAGGTGTAATTTCTTATTTAGAACTCATCCGCATGAAGAAAGATGAAAAATCTTCAGCAGAAATGGAATCCATAGCATTAGAACTAGCACAGAGAGCTACCAGGATTGTACGTGAGGTCTCGGAACTTGCTCTGATAAAACAGGAACAAGTTGTTCTTCATTCGATTGATGTCATAGAAACAATTTCAGAAACAGTTTCGTATATGCAAGAAGAAATGAAATTGAAGTTCAAGGCGAATATTTCAATTCCCACAACACCCGTGAAGGTTCAGGCTGATTCACTGTTTGGTCAAATCTTCATTCATTTATTCAGAGTAATAATTGATCGTTCTCCGAGTACACCTGAAATTTTCATCAAAATCAGTCTTGACAGAGAAGATGTGGTAATTCAAGTGACAGATAGCTCACGTACTCTTCCAGACTCTGCTGTTGATTTTCTAATGAACCGAATAACTGCTACAGAAGGATCGATCAACTTGGGTTTGTTCATCATTAAAAATCTCGTTGACAGATATCATGGTGAAATATTATATAACCAATCGAATGGAAAAAACCACCTCTCTATTATTTTAAAAAATGATAGAACAAAACGAGGACTAAATTTCTAGTGTGTTGAATTTAACCAAAATATCCCTATTAATAGAAATGTATCAAAATAACAGGGAATAAGAAATGGTAATGCGAGTAAAACGCACTGTCACTATAGCAATGAGTAACTATGAAGAAATAGTAGGTGCTTGTGCTTTTACCTATGATGGAAGAATTGGTTATGCAACTGACAACCTAAATTTAGCTTCGGATATAGTAACAATTCTGAGTGCCTGGAATGGCAAAATAAATAGCTACAAGATAAAGAATATCTCATTCATAACTGCTATGACGACTGAAAATGGCTTAGTAGCAATAAATCCAGATGGAGCTGTAGCTCTAATGGTGGGTACTGGAAAAGGCATCTGGTTTGTTGCTGCAATGGCACCTATGGATAAAGACAAAATGGGTATTCTGATGGAATGCGTTACATCTGCAAAAAATCTCGAAAGATCCATATCAGTATACGATATCCCTGATGGTTCAGGTGGTCATTGGCAGGCATGATAAGTAGCAACTCTAATCCATCGGGAACACAATGCTGCAAAGAAATAAATTACATGAAAAGAATAGCCACACTAATTCCAAGAAACACCTTGGAGATAGTTATTAGTTTGGTGAACTGAGAATGGGTGAAGATGAACGTAATACAGAAGAGTTGCGAGATGAAGATAATCCAGAAAGTAGTTTTAGATATTCTGTAAAGCATATTACCCAAAGTTCATGGATCATTTACCTGCTAATCACTGTAGTCATGAGTATTGGATATTTATTCATCATAATTGACAGTTTTGACCAACTTATATTACCTGAAGAAAGTGCGTTCTCATTCTTGATAGAGGAACAGCTGTTGGGGCTTATTATCCCCAATTTAATAATCATTCTGATCACCCCGTTAGTATGGCAAAAAACCGCTTCAATTATTATGCAGAATCAAGTAGTAAGAAGTTTTGAATCTGCAAAGAAAAAGAGTATTGCTACGAGACCGATGTCCTTACTGGGACGCGTCTTTGGAATGAAGACATTTGGATCAGAGCATAATTACTATCTTGAAGGAAAAGTTGAAGAACGCGATTTGAACGATATCACAAATCTATTTCGAAACAGAATGCTTTCAGCAATTTCTAGTAATATTGGATTTACATTTTACATTGCATTCCTTATCAATTACTTCCTTCCTTCAGACCTGACAGGCAAAGATGCATTATTCCTGTCAATCATGGTTATGCAACTTGTACCGCTTCTGATATCTTGGATTGTTCCGGTAAATTGGGCACTAAAAGATACTCTGATCAGAACCGTTGGCGAAAATAACACCATATACGACATGGGTGAAGAGATGAATAACGGTATCCTTGACAAGTTCATTGGCATTGGAGGTTTGATTGTTGGAGTTAATGTGGCATTTGACTTAGCATATGATGCAACTTTGCTTGAAACAACCAACATACTTGTTGCTGCAGTCTATTTCGTATTCTACTTCCTACTACTTAGCTCAGGAACAATCGTGATTATATCAGCAATTTATCTGAACGGATATCATGAAAGTCTTGTAAATTCCGTTCGGGTGAAATTATCAGAAGTAATTCGTGTAGCCTCTACTAACATAAATAATGTAGAAATTACTGATGCAGTAAGAACTGCTGTTACACCCCCGAGTACAGGTGCTGGAAAGACAGTTGGTAAGACCCTCATAGTTCTGTTAGCTCTGATTGGACTTGCCTTATGCATGTATTATGTACTTGTGGTGATAGGACCATTCGGATATCTTTTCTTTTGGATCTAAATGAAATAGGCTATCCACCAAGGATAGCTCTATTATTTTCTAATTGCCATATCTGGTGAGATAAGTCCTTTTTTCATTTGTACTAAAGTATCTCAATAAGTCAAAGAATGAAAAAATTCGCATTTTCCTTAACAAGGTAGATGAATGAAAAAGAAAATCCAAATCTCAATTTGGATGAAGATAAATTTCTTTTCTATCATTAATCGAATACTATATTTCAACAAAGATAAAATGTAACCCATGAGTTTTCGGAATCCTACTAAGTCTAGTATCGATATAATCAAGCTGATTTATGTCCCACACTGTGCTAGAGGACCAAAACGATGCGAGTTATGCAAAAAAGCTTTGAATGATAAAAAAATCTGCCACTTACGATTGTATACCCACGCTGGTAATGTGACGCGACCAGTAATGGAATACGTGATTCATGGGAAACAAGGTTATTTTGAGTATGATGTCATCAAGATTTTCCCTTCCATTGAAGAAGCCAAAAAATACGCTGAAAAGAACGGGATTGCAGAATGGGACTTGGAATCACATTGAGTATCATCAAGAAGGAACATCTAGAATGTCATAGGGATATCTTTTCCAAAGATAATTTTGTAAAGCCAGAATTATGATACTAATGATGAGAGCCGAACCTAACATTAGTAACGAGATAAAAATATCGTTTGCTAACCAATGAATAATCCACGCAAGAATCCAGATTATCAACATAAGGGGTCTCAAAATACGGTTAAGTTTGGCGACATCCATTTTTCTCAATTTGCTTCTTTGTGATTGGATAAAAAACCGTTTCTATAGAACATAGAAATTTCTTAAACCTTCATCACAATCTTACCGAATTGTTTCCCAGCTTCTAATCGCTTATGTGCTTGTATACCCTCGGAAAGAGAAAATACTTCATCCACGACTGGCCTTAACTTTCCTTCCCATACTAGCTTCAACACGTTTCTAACCTCAGAACGGGAAGCCATGGTAGACCCTTTTATTTGCAGTTGATTCCAAAAGATCCTATTAATATTGGTTTCAGCTAAAGGACCACTTGTCGCACCGCATGTTACCAATTGTCCCCCTTTTCTGAGAGACATAAGACTTCTATCCCAAGTTGCCCTACCAACAGAATCGATAACAACATCTACCCCACGTTTATGCGTAAGATGATATACCTCCCTATGATAGTCGGGATGAGTTTCAGAATTAACTGCAACATCAGCTCCCAAATTATACGCTTGTTTCAATTTCTGATCAGATGAACTTGTAACGATCACTTTTGCCCCGGATAGTTTTGCAATCTGCAAAGCTGCTAATGCAACACCTCCACCGATTCCAATAATCAGCACAGTATCTGATGGTTTCACACCAGCCTGAGTTCTAACCATTCTCCAAGCAGTCATAAAAGTAAGAGGTACAGCAGCTGCTTGGACGAAATCCACATCCGCTTCATCAGGGATAGAAATCACATTGTGTTCTGATACACTGAATAATTCTGCGTTTCCACCTCTAACATGTTCTCCTATTATCCCAAATTTCTTGCAGAGTGACCTCTCTCCCATGATACAGAATTCACATCTGCCACAAGATAATCCAGGGTCGATAACGACTCTTTGGCGTTCTTTGAAATCGCTTTCAACTTTTGAACCAATTTCAATAATCTCTCCAGATATATCGCTACCCAAAATGTGAGGCATTTCAAGTTTAAGTCCGGAAATACCTTCTCGGACGAATATGTCAAGATGATTGAGTGCTGTAGCTTTTACTTTCACAAGGATGTCATGAGAATTTATCACTGGGTCTGCAATCTCTCCAAATCTTAAAACCTCAGCATTGCCAAATTCTGGAACTAATAGAGCTTTCATTAATAGGTCTCCATGATATTTTGGCAGCAACAGAAATGACTGTTTCGATATTGCCTGTCTTGGATACTAGACACATTACCTAACGAATAGAAGCATTTCTAGACACATTCTACTTGAGGTCAACAAGATTCGAAAATGAAATTACTACCGCATTTCCGAATTCATGATTGCATCATAGGTCTTTGTTCAGCAATTATTCTAGCTTCGATACAGAGAATTGCCCCTAACCATCCAATCGACTGTGCGAATTGTTGGATTAAATCCATTATGAGATTTCCTGATACTATAAGCTGTATCATACTTGCAATGAGACTTAAAACACCTAATATCACAGCTGCAAAAATAACCTTCCTTCCGAATTCAACCCTTCTTGTAGTGAGTAGAAATCCTCCAAATATCACCACGACACCCCCAATAATAGTCAAAGCTCCAAGTATTCCAATAATCTGCTGAATGGAATATGCTGCCTCAATTCCAAAAAGGTCTATCAGATTTTGGAGAAATGGACCCATTACACCAATTGCACCACTCGTTCCAGAAGCGATTAGCATAATTCCACCAACACAACATAATATGAATGGGGTTCTATTGTGAATTGTCAAGGTATCTTGCACCTACTTTTTTCTAGTATTAAACATACCTCGCTTAGTTACTGGTTTATCGGTCAAAACAACTAATCCAATCATACTAACCTTTCCGCTCCTTTTCGTAAGGCTGAGCAATTCCTTTTGGTGGTACAGATTTTCGAATCCCAGCAATTGCTACAATTACAAGCACATATGGAATAATCGCAATTAATTCGACATATCCTTGAATCCATGCAAACGCAGGATAACTTTGAGCTAGGAATTGAAAAGTTGCTGTTAACCCATCTAAGAATCCAAAGAATAAGCCAGCCAGAAAACAACCGATTGGTGTCCAGTTTCCAAAAATCATTGCTGCCAGTGCTATGAATCCTCTTCCACTAGTCATACCTTCACGAAAGAGTGTTGTGAATCCAACACTTAGATACGCACCACCTAGACCTGCTAGACACCCACTAATAATAACTCCAATATATCGTACATGTTCAACATTGACACCTGCAGTATCGAGTGTTGACGGATCTTCCCCAGCAGCTCGTAGTCGAAGCCCAAAAGGAGTCTTATACATCACATACCAGGAAACAATGGAAATGATAATCATCATGTAAATAATTGGTGAGAGTTCCGAAAATGCACTTAGTATTGGAACATCTGAGAGAATAGGTATGCGTACTTTTGGAAGTCCTATGACAAATGGAGATTGTCCACTTACTCCCCAGATAGCTTTAATCATGAACGTTGTAAATCCGAGTCCAAAAAGAATAATCCCTGTTCCACTAACTATATGATCCCCTTTGTATTTGACGCAGATGACAGCATGAACAGCAGCAAGTAATCCTCCACCAATTACTCCAGCTAAAACACCAAGCCACGGATTATCAGTGAAATATGTTATCCACACAGATGTCATTGCACCCATCAACATCATTCCTTCAAGACCTATATTCACGACTCCTGATTTCTCGGAGAACATTCCACCCAACGCAGTTAACACAAGTGGTGTAGCTGCTTGCAAAGTAGTTCTCAATAATACAGTGATTAGAAAAATCTCAAAGACTCCTGTCTGCATTATACCATCTCCTCTGTTTGTGTCATCCGTTCGTCTCGTCGAGAAAGAATCAATTCAATTAGCACAAGTAAGGTCATGATTGCACTAATTCCACCAATCAAAACTCCACCCAAAGCAAGATCAGCTACTGCTGTTATTAACCAGCCAATAAGTAGAACTACTAGAATTTGTCCGGTATTCTCTTTGAAAGAGAGGAAACTGCTAAACGCCATTAATGAAGCAATAGCCACTATAGCTAATGAAATTAGAACTATGAATCCACCGGAGAGAAGGGTAATCAGACCTATGGAGATGAAAATACCTACAAGACTAAGTAGGAAACCCAAAAATTGTGCTATTGGAAAGTTCTCCTCCGACCTCATCCAGCTTGTGAAGTCAATAGTTCGAGTCTCTAACCATTCCATCACCCTTGGTGCTGCTACAAATAATACAATGAGTCCTTGTATGACATTGATTATTTCAGGCGGGATTCCAGCTAAGTTCATTGCATCGCCTCCAACATCAAGAGCAGCAAAAAATATAGCTCCAGCAAAAACACCCCATGGATTATTCCCTCCTAATACTGCTACAGTTATGCCATCCCAACCATAACCTGGAGACCAACTGGGAATAAATCTGCCAGTATTTCCCATGATGTCAGATGCTCCTGCAAGCCCTGCGAGCACTCCACTTATAACTAAAGCAATTGTGATATTCTTTTTGGGATTTATCCCAGCATATTCAGCTGCTTTTTCATTCTGGCCTACAGCTCGCATCTCATATCCTAAGACTGTTCGATTTATCAGAAAATCAGATGCAACTACCCCAATTAGTGCAATAAGGATTCCAAGGTGCATATAATATCCACCGATAATTGGAAGAAGTGCTGATGGTAAGAGTGGTGGACTTTGAGAAACCAGTTCTGAACTGGTTCTGTCTACCCAAGGCCCATAATCGCCAACTGTCCATGATGTTACTGCAATCGCAATGTAGCTAAGCATCATCGTGGTAACTACTTCATGTGCGCCCCTATACGCCTTAAGCAACCCTGGAAGCAATCCGTAGAGACCTCCACAGATAGCTGCAATAATCAGGCAAAAGAGTGGGTGAATCACAATGGGTAGGGAGAAAGAGAAACCAATAACAGCAGCAGCAAGAGCACCTACATACATTTGTCCCTCAGCACCAATATTGAAAAGTCCGCATCTGAAAGCGATTGCTACAGAAAGACCCCCCAACATCAATGGAGTTGCAATCATAAAGATTCTATCTGGTTGACGAAGTGCACCAATGAGTAATGAGATAAATGCGACTGTGGGGTCATATCCTGCCAGAGCAAGAATAACAGCAGACACCAGAAGTGCGAGAACAATTGACATTGTCGTCCAAAGAACTTGTTTGTGAAATTTAGGATCACTAAACTTCCGAACTATCGCTTCAGGTGCTCCAGTTACATATTCCATAAGAGGATTTTCACTCCTCTCTTCTTTTTCCCGTCCATTAGTAGGAGTCATTTCTGACATTAGGAAACCTCCTCTAAGTGTCCAGCCATTAGTAGTCCCAATTCTTCTTGGGTAGTTTCATCTGATTTCTTAGTAGCAACCAATTTCCCATTAAAAATCACTGCTATTCTATCGGATAATGCTTGAATTTCATCAAGTTCAGCTGATACCAGTAAAACAGCAGCCCCCTCATCTCGCATCTTGATCAGCTGTTTGTGGATGAATTCGGTAGCTCCAACATCTAATCCCCTAGTTGGCTGAGCAGCAATAACTAATTTTGGAAACTCGCCTAATTCGCGTGCAACCACTACTTTTTGCTGATTTCCGCCACTTAGAGTATTTGCCAATGATTTAGAATCCTGTACTTTGATGGAATATTCAGAAATGAGCTCTTGTGAATGCGAAGCAATAATTGGAAGATTCAACAGAGACATTCTTGGTCCATTAGCTAACGGTTGATAATAGTGTTTTCCGAGAGCTAGATTTTCTTCAATCGTGAAATCAAGCACAAGACCGCGTTCATGTCTGTCTTCAGGAATATGACTTATCCCAGCTTCTCGACACTTACGTGGCGAAAAATCTGAGATGTTTTTCCCTGCTAACATGATTTTCCCACTAGTTGGTTTTCTTAAACCAACAATGGCTTCAACAAGTTCACTTTGTCCATTTCCCTCAACACCAGCAATTCCAAAAATTTCTCTCTCACGAACATCTAACGATATGCCTTTGACTGCAGGGATATCCCTCCGGTCCGTAACATGTAAGTCTTCGATTGATAATACAATATTCCCTGGAATTCTTTCTTCTTTCTGAACTCTGAATACAACCGGTCTTCCTACCATCATTTTGGCTAGTTCTTCACGTGAAGTTTCATCCTTATTCACAGTGCCAATCAGTTCACCATCTCTGAGGACGGATATTCTATCGCATAAAGCCATGGGCTCTCGTAGTTTGTGAGTTATTAGAATAATTGTCTTTCCAGCATCTCTAAATCGCTCCAGAGTAAGAAATAGTTCGTCAACTTCCTGGGGAGTTAAAACAGAAGTCGGTTCATCAAGAATAAGAATGTCTGCGTCACGATAAAGAGTCTTGATTATTTCTACTCGTTGTTGTAGTCCAACAGAGATGTCTTGAACTTTAGCCCTAGGATCTATCTCAAGTCTGTTTTCTTCCGCAATTCTTGCAATCTTCTTTATTGCATCTTCATACCCAACTGGTCTGATTATTTTAAATAGATTCAGAAAACTTAGAAGAAATTTCACGTACTTACTTCTTTGAGATGCATCTTCTAAGTTGTAATCAAGACGATTCAAAATTAAAAATATTAAAACCACAAACCCGATGAAGATACTACTGAATAACAGAGGATTTGGTGAAAACCAAACTAATAACATTAGGATAAATGAAGTGAGAATACCTCCTGTGAAAATACCACTCGGTGTCAGTTTGGATGACTGAGGTTCAGAACCAAGAACAATGTTTTCTGCAACCGTCAAAGGTGGAATGAGTTTGAAGTGTTGGTGTACCATACCAATTCCTTTGTTTATTGCGTCTTGAGGAGAATCGAATTCTAGGTATTCACCATTAGCCTTGATTCTTCCTTCTGATGGTTGAAGAAGCCCGTACAAGATATTCATAAGAGTGCTTTTTCCAGCACCATTTTCTCCCAATAAACCATGAACTTCACCTCTTTTGATGCGCAAGGTGATGTCTTTGTTTGCTTCAACATCGCCAGGAAATGTTTTAGAAATGCCTTCTAATTCCACTACGTACATAGTTAACACCAAGAAGGGGTCTTTTTGCTGAAAAGTATGACCACTGGTTGTTTTCATGGGAAAAGAATAGTGATATTTAAAGCTGATTAATTTCAAAAAAAGAAAAGAAAGAGAGTTTTTAGACTCTCTTCAATATACGATATTACTCTTCAATCCAATACAGATCGCTGAATGGATCCATGTTGATGGTGCCATTCTTAATTGCTTCTTTCAAATCATCAACGGTATCAAGAATATTTTGTGGAATATCTAGTAGTGTGGAGTTAACTTCATAGTCAATTCCACCATTAGCTATATCGAATTCCATCACTCCACCCTCGAAGGTTTCGTCAACAATTGCTTCAATTGCCTCATATACAGCAACATCTACTTTCTTTAGCATCGAAGTAATGGTATGAGAGGGTCCTTCAGGATCTTCAGGATCCTCACAGCCAAGGTACATCTGAGGACTATCTACACCTATGTTCCAGATTGGATAGGATATTGTGTCATTCTTCTCTTTGACGCTAGTGAAGACACCTAAACCAGATGCTCCAGCTGCACCAAAAATAATGTCACAACCAAAATCATAAAGATCGTCAGCTGCTGTCTTGCCAGTTTCTGGGTCACCAAAGTCGAAAGTGTAAGAAATATTCAAACTTACACCTGGATTAGTGTAATTAGCTCCCCACATAAAACCACCAGCAAACTTGTGGATAAGTGGAATTGGAAATCCACCGATGAATCCGAGCTTATCCTGAGTGGTCATCATTCCGGCCATTGCACCTACGAGAGCTGATCCTTCATGTTCCTTGAATTTTAGTCCAAGACAATTTGGATACTCTACTGTTTCGGTAGTTGTTGCATTGTCAAGTGCTTCATCAATAATGGCAAACTTCTGGTCTGGGAATTCTTCAGCAACCTCCATAAGTGGTGCAAGCTGGTCATATCCAATACATATGATTAGGTCAAATGGCTGGATATATCCCGGATGTAAGGCGAACTGCCGTATGAAATTCCCGTACTGCGATACTTCCTGAGGTTCCACATATGTGAATGTGATGCCAAAGTCATCTACAGCATCTTGCACACCCTTGTAGCATCCGTCATTGAAGCTTTTATCTCCTAGACCGCCTGTAGCAAAAACAATTGCTACATCGTAAGGATTGTCAACAGGTTGGAATAATATGTAAAGTCCAACTGCTGAAACACCAATGACAGCTATCAAGGCTATCGCGATAATTGGTTTTTTGTCCATTTTTCTCTCTACTCCATGGTAGTAGTCGAATGCCATCTTGTAAACGGATTACATTGACAATTTCGACTTGTACCATATCATATATACCACCCTAAAAATCCGTTGTTTTCATTTTGTAGAAGTATGATTCGACAAATAACGGTGCATATGTTGCATTTACCCGAAACACTCAAACCTGCTATGATATTAGTTTGTTTCATGAAGGTTCACTACGAAGAACGAGGAATGGAAAATTCTCAGGTCATTATTTTTGTTCATGGAGCAGGTGGTTCTTCTGCTACATGGTATTATCAATTGAAAGGATTACAAGATTCATTTCATGTTGTAGCCATTGACCTAAACGGTCATGGGAGAACAGTAGATAGAGCAGAAGAGGATACTGTAGAATCTTACCTAAAAGACATTGATACAGTAGTCGACAATTTTGAGAGGCCGATACTAGCTGGACATTCGATGGGTGGAGCTCTCACACAGTTCTATGCACAACGATTTGCTACCAAATTATCCGGAATAATCCTCGTTGGAACTGGCGCAAAACTTAGATGTAACCCAATGATTTTTGATTTACTTCGTAATAATTTTGATGGATATATTGAAGCAGTAGGAGAGTTCATGTTTCATGAAAACACTCCACTAGAACTAATCGAAGCATCTAAACGAGAAGTAAGAAAGTGTTCTCCTGATGTAATCTCTCGTGATTTCGGTATGTGTGACGCATTCGACATTATGGATGATGTGTGCTCTATTAAATTGCCAACTTTGATAATTGTTGGTGATTCCGATGTGATGACTCCAGTAAAATATTCTCAATTCTTGGCTGATAAGATTCCAAATACTACAATGAAAATAATTGAAGAAGCTGGTCATAGTGTTATGTTGGAACAATGGGAGCAATTCAATGACACAATCATCGAATGGATCCACTCAACTTCAGGATGATTAATATAAATATTCAATCAAATATATTGTATTCCATGGATAGATATATGCAACTAACCCTTTTTAAGGCAGAAGCAAAAAACCACTTGGGGAACGAACAGATGGTGGCCTCGCAAGTACAAACCTGGCTTAATGTCATGCAAATTCCATTTGAAACAAATGAGGATAAGACAAGGTTCTTCACAGAATGGAGTCTTGATGGGAAATCCTTCAAAGTTATCATCAACGTTCGAGTTGATGGCTGGATTCAGATCACTGCATTATTAATCGAATCAAAAGATATTCCTGCTGAGAGAAAACTAGAGATTTTGGAACATCTGATGAAAGATAATTGGGAACTAGATGATGTTACATACAGTATGGATAAGGATGGAAACATCTATTCTGAGAATGATATTCCTGGACATTCAAACGTCGAAACATTTCTCACCGAGCTGAATGCGGTTGTTTATGGTGCAAAACGATTCTTTTCTAATTTTGAGGACATCATTGGTATAGAAAAGCCCTCGGTTCTAAATTGATGAAGACTAATAGAAGGGCATCACTTTCCCATAATCTCTAGATTCAATCTTCCTCTTGTACCGAAGGAACATCCTGTTTCTCATATTTTCTAAATTTAGATAAAATTCTGTAATACCACGGAATTGGAATTTCATCGACTACCTGACCACTAACAGTAACATCTTTTCTAATTTGAGATGATGGATGGAATCCAGTCACCAGGAATATGTAAATGAAAACGAAAGCGATTGGTGTTACTATTGGTAATATGTAAGTTGGGTTAAAGCTGGATGTAACTAGAAACAGAGACATAGGATAAATAATTGTTAGGACTCCTAGAAATGACATCTTGTTCCTAGATAACTTCTGCTGAAGGTACCGAATGTATCCATATGCTAAAGAAAGTTGGGGCCAGGCTACAATCAGATTTGATAGTGAACGAACATCTAATGAAAATCTAACATTGATATAGAAAATTTCTTCCCTGAATCGTAAGACAGTATATGCTGCTGGTCCTATAACACCGCCCATCTGAAAAGAGAACATCCAAAATAGTAATACGGGACTTAAAAGAGTTATAATACAGAAGATCAGACTCAGCAGGAATGACTTGATCGAAACCTGATTTATCAACTGTATGTGTGTTGATTTTGTACTTGATATAGATTGATGACTCGATTGTTGTTTTTGGGAGATTATGAATTCACGAATTAATAGTGGTGCTATGAGAAATAAGAGTAGATACCAAAAATCACTTGAATTCCAAGCCCACGGACTGTCGATGAAGGTCATAGAATAGGATAGAACAATATTCAATACATAGTAAAAAATGAACACAAAAATAGTAGGAAGTCGAATCTTTTTTGTGGGTTCTCGATTTAATACAAATAAACAAAAAATAGAAAGAAATCCTAAGATAACAAAATTACCCAAGTAAGTGGACATGTCGTAATAAACCACAGTCACTGAACTGTCATTCAGTATAAGAATTCCAAGAAATGCAGTATAGTAATAAAGACTGGAACTTATCTGGAAGGTCCATGGGAGTAGTGAACCCAAAATAAAGGCCCCAAACACATAGAAAATTGATCTTCTACTGATTTGAATCTTACCCACCTCGAACTTGCATGATTTACTATTAAACTTAGATTGAAAATACATTCCTCATATTTAACTTATTTTTTTTACAAGAAATACAGTAGAAATTTATGAAACAATGTGAAATAACTTTTGAAATCCTCTCAGTTTTTCGCAGGCAATAAGAGGATATGGTCAATATCACTTGTTTTGTCTTGGTCAATAATCAAACGTGCAGCTTTAGCGATATCTGTTGCTGAAAGCATTCTTTCTCTATCGACGTCTTTTCCATCAAACCACGGTGTGGATACAGAACCTGGGTTGATTGTCGCAGCTTTTACTTGAGTTTCACGTAATTCTTCTCTGAGACACCAGACCATTGCTTGCACCGCATGTTTTGTTGCAGAGTAGATACTTGTACGAGCAGAAGTCTTGAGACCGAGGTTTGAAGATGTAACGATGATCTGACCAGAGTTTTTCTGTTTCATTTCTGGTAATACTTTTCGAATCCATAGAAAAACACCCCTTACATTGGTATTCATTTGTTCATCAAACTGCCAAATCTCCATATCTTCAAGATTTCCAAAATATCCTACACCTGCATTCGCAACAAGAACATCGACTGAAGCCATTTTCTCTAAGATATCATTGTATAGAGCATCGACTACATCTGGATTTGCAACATCACCACATCCGAAATATGCAACTCCACCAGCTGATTCGATCTCTTTTGCTACTTTCTCCAATTTGTTTTCACTTCGACTTACAATGTAAATAGCATGTCCATTCTTTGCCATTTCTAGGGCAATTGCTCTCCCAATACCACTGGAACCTCCAGTTATTACGATATTCTTTTTGATTGACATTCTTTCAACCTTCATTCTACGTATGTCTGCATATTGAAAAGAATATTGATGTTGCAATCAATTATCTAGTATTTCTATATCCAAATCTTTTAGCTTGCGAATAAATCCAATTTGGTCTCCAAGAGTGTGAAGATATGCATTTTCCGACTTCTGATATGATATCAAACCACCACTGGAATCTGAAAAAGGAACAACAATGACATCATCTTTTGACACTCTTGCTTCAAATCTAAAAATAGAGCAATTCGGAGATATCACATGAGGTGGTAACTCTGAAATACCGGTACTGAAAATATATCGACCTGGACAATTTCTAATTGGTTTCCAGTCAAAGCTATTGTACACCTTTAGAAATATATTCATCATTAAAAGGTTGCTAAAAATATGAAGTAAAAAATTTTCACATTCGGAACTGATACTAATCTTTGTTCTTTCTAAAAAGTCAAAATAATTGATTAGAGGTCTATTTCGTGATTCGTTTTAGTAACCTTTCAAAGATCACTAGAATAAACATTCCACCGGACATCATAAAGACCGATAATACGATGGTAACGAGTTCAGGACACATTTTCTTTCAGATATAATTCGACAAATAACGTATTTATGCATTTAGTTCTATTTTCGTTGAATAGCAAATTTTGTATGTCAAAATGTCGATTTCAATCCTATGAAATGATTGGTGAATATGCTAGGCATAACGTAAAGAGATTTTTTTAATAGTGAAGTTTTTACGTGGTCCATCAATGAGAAATCGTGGTTGATCATGAGTAGGAAAGAGAAACAAACGAGATACATAGTGATTTTAAAATTCTATAATGAGGAAAAAAATCTTCGAAAAGTGATTGATAATATTTCTCTTCAGACACTTCCACCAACCAAATTTCTCTTTCTAAATGATGGGTCGAATGATGATAGCGAATCTATTGTAAAACAAGCAGCGAATGAATATGGAATTGATTTTGAAATAGTATCTATGCCTCCAAAGAAAAAAGGTAATTTGGATAAAATTGGAAGAATATGGAATAAAGCTAGAGATACAATTGTAAGATTATCTGAAGAAACAGATTACTTCGCTCTATCTGATTCTGATAATCTTTTTCCAAAAGACTACTTTGAAACTGTTATTGATTATATGAATGATGACGATCAGCTTGGTGTTATAGCTCCTGAAATCAAAGGTGCTCCAAGGCAGACTTTCCCAATGTTCTGTGGCAAAGTTATTAGGTCGATTATTATGAAAAAAATCAAACACTATTGGGATATTTCTGCAGACTCGCTCATCAATATCAAAGCTCTTCAATATGGTTATAAAATTGAGATTTTAAGAGATATTGAGATCGATGCGCCTCCTTCACATCTTCAGACTGACAAAGGGAAATATCGTTCAGGAAGATTAGCTTATTATGCAGGTTTTCATCCAGTATATGTACTAGCAAAAGCATTGCTTAAACGCGATCAACAATATCTTCAGGGTTATTTTTCAGAGCTAATAAGAGGAACTTGGCGATGTCAAGATGAATTTGTCAGGAATTATTATCACAATAAAATAAAAGATTGGATTGCATCACACTTAATTCGAATCTAACTCTCAATTCCTTTTGACGTATCAATTGAAGAAATCCTAGGCATTTTCAATAGTACATATTTTGTAAAGCAAACCTTATTGTGCATAAAGTTTGTAAAAAAAGCGTAGATGATGTATATTATATATCAAGCAAACCAATAACTATTATCCTTCCTTTAGGAGGTTAGAGAATGAAACTCATCTACAAAAATTACGAACCCGAAAAAGGGCTAGAAGAAAAACAAGCTGAACTCTATACAGAACTATCAGGTAGAACTGCAACAGCAGATCAGATACGTACTCGAAATACACAGAAAGCTCCAGAAATGACACGTTATGTTCTTACAGAAGACAATGAAGCATTAGCATATGTTACAGCCAGAAGATCTCGGTCTAATCCGAGAAGAGTCTATATTGGTTATCCTTGGGCTCGACCAACCTGTCCAGAAGACGCCCAGTTGAAGATTTTCAATGAGCTTATGGATTATCTAAAGAAAGAATATTCATCATTGGAGATTGCCACCTCTATTGTTCTGGAAGAAACAAATAATGAGGAACAATTCAAGTTCTTCGGAACGCAGAACTTTGAAGAATTCGAGATATATGGGTACCATACATATGAAATGAGTATAGATGAAATTGAGAAATGGGATTTACCAGAAAAATCAATAAAATTGGATGCAAGGAAGATTGCAGAGAAGGATATTGATACTATCGCAGAATTAATCATGAATGACCCATACATATCACGAGCTTTTCCCAACAAAGAAGCTATTTCCAGTTATCTAAAGGATAGAATAATTCCCGATGACCATTCCGTCATCATCACTGATAATGATGAGATAGTTGCTGCTAGTGCAGTTATTGTCTTGAAACCTGACCATCCTGCATCTTCTTCAGAATATGACATCGTAATTCCAAGATTCACAGTTGTTAAAGAAAGGAATCAACACGCTGCAAAAAGAATGATCTTCGAATTGGCAAAAATCCAACGAGAAGCGGGTTGGGAAGATATTCCTTTGCATTTCTCCTTTTTCTTCTTGAGCCCTCATTTCGCATTGTCCCACTATCCGTTTGTATTTCCAGATATCAATGTCCTGGAAGTTGTAATGGTATTCAATAAAGAAGAGTGAATATAATAGCGTAAGAGCACTCTTACGCTCTCTAATCTTTTTCAACATGAATCGTATATTTTTTCTTATCCGTTGGATGGTCTAGTAGAATTACTTCAGGATCTAGACGAATCAATATGTATTCCTCATTATCAGAAGTTCCCCAGTAATCTTTGAACCAGGATATAGTTTCAGCTACTTTCTTCCTAAGTTTGTCATCTGAAATTACCGTCGCATATCCAGTACCTCTTGCACATCCCAATCCGTCATTGTAAGAAAACGGGGCTGAAAACTCCATTCTACCATCTTTCTTAATTTGTCTCACTTTGTTCCACTTCGACCAAGTGGCTACCCACATCTGTTTATCATATCTCGTAACAGCCATCATTCTGACTTTTGGTGCTCCTTCCTCAACAGTTGCAAGATGAACATAATTCACTTTTTCCAGGTAGGGCCATAGCTCATCATAAGTCATTGATTCAGCATATTCTTTCATTTAGAAACCTCGTACATCATTCTTGAAATCCATTGAAATCGGACATTACTCAATCAGTTGGAAACGAATTGAATAAAAAGAGTCATTTTCGACGCAACAAAGACAATTTTCGAGTTCGAATATCATTGATCAACAGGAGTCGATATTGAAAGACTAGTAACAAAATGTGACCTTTAAACGTGACTTTGCTTTATATTCACGGAACCGGAAGTGGTATCAGATAACACTCAGAGGAATTCATTATGAACGATAAAATAGAGAACAATGATACAGACCCACAAGAAGATGAATCTGTATCTGAAACACCTCGAACTACAAAAAGAAGTAGACGGATAAGGAACAAGAGTTACAAGACTTTAGCAACATTCATAGCATGGTCTGCATTTGTTTCTATTTGGCTGTTCTTTTTTGCAATTGATTTTACCATAATTGAAAATGCATCTATGGTAATTGCATCTTTAATCTGGTTTGGTGGTATGAACGGAGTTATTTGGACCCCTGATAGAGTCATTCCAAGTAAATCAGCAGGTCGTACAAGAGCTACAATATTCATTTCTGTGACGTGGCTAGCATTACTAATCTTATGGTTTCCATTTTTTGCAGATCCTTTCACAGGGTATCAGAATACTGCATTATTGATAGCTTCTTTTGTAATTTTCATAGGGTTAGTTGGTGGAATGTGGTTAAGAGCTGTTCCAGGACCAATTGGGGATGAAAGAAATATGATAATCGCAACATTCTCAGTGTTTCTGCTTTGGCAAATCTTTCTGGTCATCTGGTTATGGTGGTATGCTCCGATATATCAATTTGAACAGAATGTTGCAATTGGAATATTGTCTTCTGTTATTGCAATAGCCTTGATTTTTGGTTCAGCCGCAAGGATTAGTAAACGTCTTGATGAAGATTTTCAAGGGATAGCAGAAGTAGGACTCTTCTTGACCTGGCTGCTATTACTAGTTGGTTGGTTTTGGTTCTTTGCAGGAGATTTCAATACCTACCAGAACTTTGCCATAGTCTTTATTTCGATGATACTCTTTGCAGGTATCGCTTTTATTCGTGGAAGAAAGAAATGGACAACAATGTCTGAATTAGAAGAATTAGACTTCAAGGACTAATTAGATATAGCGTGAGGGGTCCTAACTCTATACTGTTAGTGACCCCATAAACTCTTTTAAAACATCTAAAGTCGTAATTTCTGAAATTTACGTTTCTTTTCTACAGCTTCAAGCATATGTGATCTATCAAAATATACTTCATTCACACCAATCTTTCCATCAGTAATTTCCACGATATCAACGCCAATCTCTTCAAAAGTTTCGCCATTAACAGGAATGGTACAAATCCATTTCACAACAGCACCTTTTTTCGTTGGAAAGACATCAATTGGTTTCCATACCCAATCTTGATAGAAACCCAGGAGTTTTGTGAAATAAGGTCGAATTTCTTTTTTCCCTTTCAGTCCTTCTTTGTTCGCAGGATCGATGTATATTGCATCTTCTGTGTAGAATTCAAGCAATTCGTTAGGTCTATTACCTGTCCAGTGAGATAGCCAATCCTCAATGAACTGAAAGAGCTCTTTTTCATTCATAGAGATCATTCCATAGATTATTTTGAGCAATGACCTGACATTATGCCTTAAGTTGTTTCGGGTAAGTATGGATTTTCGAGGTGGAAAACTAGGGAGCGTCCCAAGCTAACCATAATAATTGTACGTCCGTTTCAGCTTTAATTTGATGCAAGGAATTTCTTGGAATATAGTAGGTCTTGTTTGTTTCTAATACTTCTTCATTGTCACCTATTATTAGAATCCCTTCACCAGCTAGTACAACAAAAACCTGTGGCCATGGGTCATGTTCACATTCCTCATTGAGAGTTGTTCCTTTTGATACATGATACCATGCATATCTGAGCCCCTTCCAGTAAACTAGAGGGATTGGTTTTGCTCCATGAGCAGAACCAGCAAGTTTCACATCTAGTGCTTTCGATTTCAAAATACCTGGATTAAATAGAAAGGTCATTAGTGCTTTGAGAACTTCCATTATTTCAGAAACATTGTCTTTATTGTGAATTTCAAAATCAACTGGTCGTGATTCGCTTAATTTTGCTCTACCAGCTAATGCAAAAGCATCTGCCTCTCCACTAAGTATCTTTTCAAAAATTTCTTTTGTCATCATGACATCAAATGAAGTTTCTTTAAGATCTTCCTGAATTTCTATATCTTCGGATATTACAAGAGTTGCTTTCTCATCAATGTCTGTTAACCAAACCCCGACATTCATACCCTGAGTTACTCGTGTAATTTCTATCTTAAAAGCTCCTAATTGATCTACTAGCATCTTTAATGAATCATGTAAATGTACCATGGGCAGTCAATCCTCTAGTCAATTGTTTTTTTCCTGGGTAAGAACATCCTTACCAATCTCTATCATTCTTTTATACAGTGAGTTTAGCATCTGGATAGATTCTTTCATCTCATTCAAGTGTTTTATCAACGGTCTATTCTCTTTCTTCTCTGATTTTGGAATCGATTCTTCTATTTGAGAGAGTTCATTTTCAAGTTTTATATTATCTTTGATAAGCTTGAAGAATCTACCCACCGCAATCTGTTTGATACTAGAAGACATGTAATATTTTCTTTCTCTTCTACCACGTGGATTGATTTCCTCTATATATCCACAAAAACCCATCTCAGAAAGCTGGTCTAGCACTCGTGAAGCTGTACTTACAGATCTATCAATTATATCAGCTATCTCTTGTTGTGTTAGTCCATTATCAGCATCTCTTGCCTTGTAAGCTAGGATTGCATAAACCTGACCAAGTATTTTTGTCATACCTCGCGATTCATAGAATTCTCCAAATGTTTCAATATACTGTTTTTCAAACGAGGTAACCATCGGTTTTTCACTCCGTTCACTCATAGGTAAAAAACAGAAAGATTATAAGAAGATTTCTCTTTTGCAATATTGTGCAAGTGTGCAACGGTGAAAATGATATGAGACCACTAACCGCTAGACAAAGAATGTTCCTCCGTTCTCCCAATGCAAATGTTGTAATGGTTGGAAGAATAAGAGGAGCATTTTCTATTTCAGAAATTGAAGATACCTTGATTTCTCTAGAAAAGATTCATCCACTACTGAGAGTAAAAATTCATTTAGACGACGATAACAAAGCGTGGTTTTCTCAAGAAGTAGAAAAATCAATCTCAGTCGAGTTCGTGACCGGAGATTGGAAAAGTGTTGCAAAGGATGAATTAGAATATCAACATCCGGTATTTGAAGGCCCCCTTATTCGCTTCAGGCTGATTGAAAAAGGTGATGATATTCATGTAGTAATCAATTGCCATCATTCCATATGTGATGCATTATCCATAGTCTACCTTTTCAGAGACCTACTTCAAATATTATCAGGAGATGCAGAGGAACAGCAGGTTATTGATCCTGTCCTGGTTTCAGAAGAAAGTGTGCCTGTTGGAATCAAAGGTAATTTTCTCGTAAGATGGCTTATGGGTCGATTCAACAAGAAGTGGCATTCAGCAGGTCACAAGATAGAAAATAGTGATTTTGATGAAATTCCCGAACTCTTCTGGAAATCTAATTCATTTGAGATCCACTCAAAGCAGCTAACTGACGACGAAACCTCACAGATAATCAAACGAGCTAAAGACCATGACATAACTGTAGGGAGTTTCTTACTGACCGCATTGATTGCAAGCCAGCAACAAGTGCAAAAGGAAAAAGAATACCACGAACAGATAGTTGTTTCAGTAGATTTCCGAGATAGACTGCAACCTGATCCTGGTGATGCATTTTGCTTCTATGCTTCAGCTGTGAGACCTAAGATAAAATACGACAAAGGAAAGACTGTATGGGAAAATAGTGAATCCGTATATA
>WJMJ01000047.1 GCA_014728035.1 Promethearchaeota archaeon
AAAAGACAAATCAGACAAAGAACACGTTTTCGTCCCATTATTTTCTAAAACCCCGGATGTACTTCCTACATCGGGAGTTGTAACAATCGAATAATTAAACACGTCGCCTTGATCATGAGTCAAGGTAATAGAAACATCAGACAGGTCAACAGCAATAGTACTTGCACCATTTGAAGGATCAGGATTAGAAATGGTTATGACATCATCAGCAGTCATTTCCCTTGTATAAAATACATACGATTGATTCGTCCATTGCCCAGAACTAATTTCCTGAACACACACAGTAAACTCATACGTTGAATCATACGCTAATGACGAAATACTACAACTTTTTGTTCCATTTGATTGAAAACTACCAGAACTACTTCCAACATCAGGTGTTGTGCTAATGCTATAATTGAATGCATCACCTGTAAGGTGTTCGATGTCAATAGAAATACTGTTCAATCCAGTATCAACATTTTCCGAATTATTTGCCGGATTCGCATTATACAATAATATTTCATCTTGAACAGACACAATACCATTCATCGTAGTCACTTGAAGATATCCTTCTTCATCAGTCACCCCGACATCATATAACTGAATTGGTAACTGACCAATAGATCCTTTTGCAACACAAGAAACCGTAATCAATGAGTGTTCACTAGTAACATTCCCAGATCCAAGAATTAAATTATACACATTAGTAAGTTTACCATTCGTGTTATCGATATCTCCATCATTAAAAAAGGTGGTAAAACCATTAAAAAACAATCCTTCTGAAACAGAAGAGATACTCATCAGTGAAGGATCAAATTGTAGTTTAAACTCATAGGATTTCACAGGGTCACCTGGATTACACGTTACATTAAAAGAAAAGGAGTCACCCGGAGAAACGATTTGCTGAGATGGAGTAATAGAAACAATACTTTCATCAGCTGAACAAATACTAATAGAAAACAGAAACAGCACACTAAGAATAAACAAAAAGAGAACACAGTGTCTCAGTTTTCTCACAAAACAACCTCCTTACACTTCATAGCTATCACCAAAATGAGACGAAGCAATACTTAAATCAAGCACCTGAATGAAACCATTATTATCGATATCCTCTCGAATCCAACCATTTTCACCACTAGATCCATACTGATTTGAGATTGCCACTAAATCAAGATTATTACAGGTTCCATCATTGTTCACATCCCAATTCGCAAACACCGTAAATGTATCTGTTTCACTACTGTTTGTATTACTATTTGTATCTATTGCGAAAACAAAAAAGTCATAGCGTCCAAATTGTGAAAACGTCGTGTTATAATAAAAAGATCCATCAGTTGCTTCACTCATAGACACATTTGTCCTTGTTCCATCAGGTTTCGTAAAATTAACATACACTGAATCAACTGCACTATTATCACTCACTACACAAGTAACGTTTTCCCATCCAATACTTGAATCAATAGGACTAGACATACTCACCAATTCATCTGAAATAACTGGTGGTTCATCATCTGATTCAATCGTAGTAAATGACCAGATAGACCCCGTTTGTTTTTCTCCCAGTTCATCCCAAGCAACAACTCGCCAATAATAGGTTACATCATTTGAAAGAGATCCTGGATCAAACGAGGTAGCACTTTGATTACTTGCTTGTTTTGAAGTAGGCGGAGAACCTGTATCAAAGTACACATCGTAGGTAACATCATCGCCATCAGGATCACCACCATCCCAACTTAACAAGGGTTCAATCGATACATCCGTTACTCCATTACCTGGAGATGGATTACTCGGGTTATTTGGAGGTGAATTTGGAGCGTTTTCTGTTGTAAAACTCCATGTTGAAGAAGCATCACCACTCACCACACCATCAGAAGCAATCGCATACCAAGAATATGAAGTACTATAACTTAACCCCGACCAAGAAACAGAAGCAGTACCACCATTGCTTACACCTGAATCAGTACCAATAACACTATCATCTCCTGCGTCATAAAAAGTAACATCCATTGCATCGCCATCAAAATCACTTACGTCAACGCTTAACGATGGAGATGTACTTACATCAGTTGCACTATCAGCTGGATTTGGATTCGTCGGAGCATTCGGTGGAGTATTTGAATCTCCATCTTGAGTAATATCAAAGGTATGACTGCTCCATGCATCATTTGAAAATGAAATATAACCAGAACTATTCGCTGTTACCGTATCAAAATTGACCGTATCTCGTTTTACGATGTACGATGTACCAGCGGGAAATCCAGATATGTTAAACCAGACGGTACCATCAGTTGTATCAGCGGAAAAAGAAACAACAGTATCACCATCAGATGCAGAGGTCATATCAGGTCGTAAATACGATAAGGTAATGGTGATATCATTAGAAGAAACAATATAAAATCCTGTGTCGTTGAATTTGATAAATGTTGAATCAATGGTCACACTCGAAAAATCCATAGCAGTATCAGTCGTAAACGTTTGATTATCAACGACAAACTCAACATTATCTACTCCGTCATTCATTAAAAGAAGACCAGTGGAAATACCCATCACTATCATAATTGAAATGAGAAGCAATTCAACTATGTTTCTAATGATATTTCCCATCGATATTACCTTCACTTCCACAAAGAGAAATAAGAGAATGTTTCAATCCATCTTCCTCTGAAATAATAGCAGAACAAACGAATGAATTATCAGGATAAATATATAATTCTCTACTCTCCATCTCTCTTTTTTATAATAGATTTCATCCCATTAAATACAAATTTGAAATGAAATTCTATTATTATATTCTCAAACTTGTTATTTTTCCATTCTTATTTAATAGTATCTATTCTTTATCACCACCAACCCACATTATAGTAATTGCTACATTGTACGATATCTAAGACTTCAATGTCTCCATTGTTATCCACGTCTTCTCTGATCCAACCAGGACTTCCTGTTTCTTCGAAATGATTTGAAATCAACGTGAAATCAAACACGGTGACATTCCCATCATTGTTGATATCCCAGTTTGGTGGTAACGAATACGTAAACGTACTAGAAGTATTTCCATTGTTACTGGTATCATTACTCCAAATCACATACGTGTAATTACCATATTCAGTAAAACTCGTGTTATGATAAAACGTGTTTCCACTTCCTGAACTCATGCTCACATTTGTTGACACACCATTTCGATCAGTGTAATTGAGTTTCACAAGATTTAATTCATCATCAGTGACCACACAACTAATATTTATCCAGCCAAAAGACGCATCTGTATCTAAGGGACTAGCGGAACTGGAACTGAAATCGGTCATTACTGGAGCGGATTGATC
>WJMJ01000048.1 GCA_014728035.1 Promethearchaeota archaeon
AGGTATTTCATTGCTGAGTATAGGTTCCATTCTTCCGTGTTTTCAGGTTTGATCTCAGCAATGTATTCCAGTGCCGTTTCTTCATACCAGTTCCTCAAATCCCTTTTGCTTGTGGGGGCAAGCGATTGACAGATGGCCATAATGGTAATGGTCTTGCCAATATCTGGCCCGCCTCCTTTGGGAATAATATCTGAGATAATGTTTGGCATATCCAGCATTTCTGCGACTTTGTAGAAAGCAGCCACATCTCCGTAGTGCAATGCTTTTCTGATGTTGACCAGATCATGGATGGAGTATCCCATCTGGAAAATGATCTTCCAGTATTTGTCGATCAATGCTGGATCGTTCAGTTCGGATATCTTATTCTCGACCTCCTGAATCTGTTCAGGTGTGAGTTGGTCCAGTCTGCCGATGCTCATTACTGTTCTTTGTTTGATCTTGTCGGCACAACGAGAGCCTTCAACGATCGAGAAATACTCATGTCCACGCCGTTTCTTGGAACGAAGGTACATATGGGTACAACGTCGGCACAACATATATATTTATCGGCGTTTTGAGTCATGTCCAGTAGTTTTTCAGCCTGTCGGCACAACATGTATTGAAAAAATCATTCTGGCCCTTACTGAAAAAAATTCAATTCACTGGTTCATACATATATAAACTACAGAACTCAGGAACCTTGACAGTTAAGGTTTAAAAGTGCTCTCGGTTTAGTATTTTTCATGCAAACAAAAAAGACCTCACCAAGAGCAATCAGAATTAAGCCAAATGAGAATATATGTTTTCCTATTGGAACAGTGATCGCACTAAAGGAGTTCTTTCATACACTTGAACTTGAGAACATATTTCGAAAGCACAAACAGAAAGGAAGGGATCTATCATCACTGACCAAAGCGCTTGTTAGTTACAAACTTACAGAAAATCTCAGCATATCAAAGGCCTCAAAATGGATCAATAGATCCCCTATCCTGGAGTTGTTCGAACTCGTATCCTTTGAGGATAAAACCCTATATCGAGCCCTTGATATTATCGGTGAGAACCGGGAAGAGATAATGTTTGATGTCCAAAGTTGTCTGTTCAACAGATTCGATTTTGAACACACAGATGTGAACATTGATTGGTCAAGTTTGATACTCTGGGGAAAGAGAACGAAGATAGGAAAACGTGGATATAGCAGGGATCACAGACCGGACAAGAAACAGCTTACATTTGGAGTTACAGAGTTGTCCCACCCGATCAATATCCCGATCGGTTTAACAGTCCAGCCGGGAAATATACATGATTCAGACCATTTTCTTCATACCTTTGATCAGGTCAAGAACTGGCTCAAACCTGGTTCCCGTATTGTCATGGATAAGGGAGCATACAGTAAAGAAAACCTCGATTATATTAGATTTCATTCTATGCGCTTCCTTACCGCAAAGAAACTGAATAAGAGCCATGACAAACTCATCAAGAAGTTTGATTTAGCCAGAACAGAACTTGTAAATGAGAAGGATAGTGTCTACGGCATTAAACTGGAATGGCCCAGCAGAACAGATTATTTTTACTTCTCAGAGAAATTGGAACATGAACAGTTAGAATCAAAGATCAGGAAAGCTGAAAAACTGTTTCTTCAAGCCAAGGACATGCAGGATATAATAGACAACAACAAAAAGATCCCAAAGAGATATCAAATTAATAATCCGCTTGTTGATGCAAAGATTGTTTTCCAGACAAAGTTAACAGAACTAACTGATGATGAGGCACTAGAACTCGCGAAGAAGGCCGCTATCAACGGTCGAGAAGGATTTTTCTGCCTTACTTCGAGTGATAATTTGACATTAAAAGAAGCACTTGAAACATACCGAATGAAAGACTCTATCCTGACTTTAAGAGATGTTGTTTAGAGAAGATGACTGGCCATTGGTGAAAACGTAGGGACAACTAAAAATTATTATGTTCCAAATATCTGCCAAGGTCCAACTTCGAGAAGATGCGGGCCTGAATCGGAGTCATATCTTCCACAACGATTTGAGGTTCTTTCAGATCATCGTGAGCCACCAAACCAACACGGATCTTGGAAAGTTCATTGAATATCTGTTCATCAGTAATACCCAGATCACCAAGCTTATGTGAGATGTATCTTATGAAAAACAGTCCCATTACACACATGAAAACATGTGCTCTGATGTGCTCATCCTTTCTGTGCCAGATAGGTGTCAAAGGAATGAGAAGTTTGTCCTTCAACCAATGAAAATCGTCTTCGATGAACACCTTCCTGTTGTATGTAATTACTATCTTATCATCTGACCAATCATACTTGTCAGTGAATATGGCAAGTTTGCCGGTGTTTTCAAGGAATGTCTTTTCCTTCTTCTCATCAATCCAATATTTGAATTCTTTATGGTTGTCACTCTCGACAACATCATACTTGAAGATTGCCTCATACTGTGTTGGGATTGATTCAACGGCCTTCTTGATAGCTCCATTGGAGGTCATTGGTCGGCCTCTGCCAGTTCTAACTAGTGATCTTCTGATGCCATCCAGGTCCTTGATGATCTTTTTCTTTGCTTTCTCATAGGTTAGGGCCTGTCTCTTTCTGGTGTTGGGATTGAATGACATCACTATCGTGTATTCCTTTGAATATATGTTCCATTTCGTGGAAAATCCGGATATTTCAACACCTTTATCAGTTGTGTAGAGTGGTTTGTATTCAGAGAATGGGATCTTGAACAGGTCTTTGATCTGGTTCTTTTTCAGTGAACCCAACACATTGATCCTTCCAGATAATTTCTCGATGTTCTTCTCACTGTTGTTTCCCTTGTCGAATACCAGGACCAGTCCTTCTGGATCAACATCGATCTGTTTGATCCTGTCTATGATGTCATCAACTATCTCATTGAACAATGGTGCATCGTGGGTGTCTCCTGGTATGCTTTTGTGAAATATTGGAATGTTCTCTCCGGAGACTGCTAGTCCCATCCCAATCAGGTTCTTGTTATGTCTTCCTTGTTTGCTCTTTCCTTTCTGGGGGATTTTTTCTCCACAGTCAATGAATGTGTAATTATTTGTTGTGTCCCATACGATCATGTCCGGGATAATTCCTTTTTCTTTCAGTTTTTTTGAAAGTTCCAGTTCGATTTCGGAAATGGTTTGTTCATCGAAATATTTCATTTGTGAGATGATGTTCTGGGCATTCACTTTGCTTGGGAACTTGTTTCCGAATCCAATGAACGATTCAGAGAAGTGTTTGGCTGATGCGGTTTTGCTCAATGGTCCGCACCATCTGCCGAAGATTGACACCAATGTATAGTCTCCAACGGACAAGCCTGGTTGATTTCTTTTAGTCACTACATCATCAACGATATTTCTGAATCCCAGTTCTTCATCGACTGAGAGAAGGGCTGCAATCCGTCCATATTCGAATGTTTTCAATGTGATGTTTGATTTATTTTCATCACGTTTGTTGATCTTGTTCAGTATTTCATCTGCGGTTCCGAGGTAAATGTGAACTGCGTCAACTGGCTTTCCATTAATTCTCTCTTTTTGGACGTAGTAGTAGTATGAGTACTTCTTGACCTTCTTCTTTCTCAGGAAACCCATGTCATAGTAATTAGTCCCTACACATATATACTTTACGCTTATGGGCCATATCTGATTACTGTATGATAAGTAATTATTAAAGATTAGTCCCTACAGAAAGTACGGTTGCTGGCTATCAGAAAAAAACGATAAGTCTTAAAC
>WJMJ01000008.1 GCA_014728035.1 Promethearchaeota archaeon
GTCCATGTCCAGGTATAACGATTTCAGGCTTTATTTGAATTACTCTATCAAGAGCAGCAATCCAAGCATCAGGCTCACATGTGGGATCGCCTGCATACGGAAATGACTTGTTAAAGATTAGATCACCAATGAATACTACTCGTTCTGATTTCAAGAAAGCAATTGATGACCCGGTGGTGTGTCCTCCAAGATGGATAACTGAAACCTCTTTGTTTTCCCCTAGTTCTACGTTAGCATCAAAAGTTGAAATGGGTTTTCTGATTTCAAGGGTTTGAACTGCTTCCCATAATTTTGGCCTCTCGTCTTTTACTTTTTCATATCCATTAATAATAGAATCGCGAGTCCAATTTTTGGTTAGCATATCCTCTATGACCTGATTTGTCTGGACTGATGAGATGATTGGTATCTCTCCAAAACATTGAGCTCCAAATGTATGGTCTGAGTGATAATGAGTAAACAGAATCATATCTGGTTCTGTACCGGTCTTCAGAAATTCATCACGAATCTTACTTGTGACAAGATGGTTCATTCCAGTGTCAACAACTAGTGCCCTGTTACCAAATATGATGAATCCCATGTTTCCCCTGGTAGTGCCATCAACAACAGCAAACGTTGAGTCTGTGATTTTATCAAGAGTCAATCTTTAGTTCTCCTAGACAGATAATATGTAAGTAGTATTTAGAACGACTTACTCCTCCTTCAATTGCTAATAAATTGGTATACAAGCACACTTGCTGAGGTAATGTATCTTAGTTTTTCATCTCTAGACTTGTAAGAGCGAATTTTATTCAGCAATTTCAAAGCGAATCAATTTACGAATCCTAGTAACTCTAAGAAAATCTTGTTCTCTCTCACATGAATCTCTGTTTTTTTCAAATTGAGATTGTATTTCTTTGAGTGTTTCAAATCAATATCAGATAAACCAGAATTACATAGACACATCTCTAACTGTTCGATGATTATATTTGGTACCGTGTATTTGAAAATAAATACACATTTTTGAGGATGTGTTAACAAATGTCATTGACAGGCGATAAAGTTGGAATCCCGGAGGCTGAGGAAGCTCCGGTGATAGTTGTACCAAGATGGAAGCAACCGATTGCTGGTATTGTAGGAATACTTCTTACATTTGTCCTAGCTATCGCAGTTTGGTATGCTTTAGCCTTGGCTGGTTTGGGTGCTCTGATTTCACTTCTTGGTGGATTTGGTCTAATGGCGGTTCTTTTTGCAATATGGTTTGAGAACTGGCCATTCTACAAGTTGAAGAAGCCATGGAAAGTTGGACTCGCAGCAACTATTCTAAATATCATCGTAGCATTCGTCTTCGTAATAATCACTACAATATTCTCAGTTGGATATGGCGGTATGTTGGGTATATCTGACCCATTAGTTCAGCAAGCAGTTGGTTCTGCAATATTTGGTGCACTCTCAGCATCATGTTTCTCATTTGCAGTTCTTTGGGTTGCTGGTACGATGTATTGGCCATGGTTTGACAAGAAACAACCCAAGAGAGGAATCTTGGTATTCATTGTTGGTTGGATAATCACTCTAGTGGTCTGGTTGCTTCTATTCTTCCCCTATGGAAATCCAGCAGCAACATTAGCAGATCCATTATCATGGGTATTACCACAATATGGATTGAATATGGGATGGACCCAATGGGTTATCTTCTTTGCACTTCTGACCTTGATGGCCTTCGAGTATTGGCCATGGAACAAAGCAGGGAAGCAACCGAAAATCGGACTTGCTGCATTCATAACCTGTGCTGTCCTAGGATTAGTCTTCTTAGTGGTAGCTGGTATTGTCGGAGCAGTTGTCACATACCCATTAATGCTACTATTAGGTTTCCCTGATCCTGGGTTAGCTCAGGCTACCGTAGCAATTGGTCTTTGGAACGTTGCTTATGCAGATTGGTTAATTATTGCAATAATCTTTGTCAGTCTATTCTTTGATAACTGGCCAAAAGGATACAGTCAGAAGAAGAACTTCTTGATCCGTTTCCTGACTATTGTCATTATAGGAACAATTCTGTTCTTTGCATCTTATCTCATTGCTCCAATTCTGGGACCAATATATACTGGTAATCCATTCTACGATAATCTTACACCATTCCTACTCATGTTCCTATGGGTTCAACTGGTGTTTGCATATCTGTGGCGTAAATGGCCTATTTACAAAGAGATGTAGAAAATTAGGGGTCTCCTGACCCCTCTCTTCCTTTTTTCTTTCATATAAAAGAATTGCAAAGTCAGTTATTAGATATTTACTGAGAAACATCTATCTGATTCTATCATGTGAAATTCTTCACATAGATTGTGTATTGGTATCTTTCTATGAATCCAAATTTGTCATACATTTGCTTTGCAGGATTTGAGAGTGTTACGTGGAGACCTATCTCTTCTACATCAGGTAATTCAAATGAAGTCTTGATAGACTCAACGAGAACCTTTGTTCCTAATCCTTTTCTCTTGTGTTTGGATCCAACTGCTAATTCTGAAACTGCCGCAGTCTTTTGGGTCGCCAAGACCATGAAACAAGCGGCTACTGGTTGTGACTTGTAAAGAATCACTTTTGCTAATCCCTCTTTGTACTTTCCAAATGCACCACCTGCAAATTTCTCTACAAACATTTCAGCATTTTTTTCTGAACCGAAGTATTTGTGGTAGATCTTGGAATCAACCTGACCTTTATTTGCATCATAAACTACCTCTGCGAGATCCACATTCATATTTAATGAAAAATCAGTTAGTTCGTACTCTTCCGGTAGGTTTCTTTCTTCTGGAAATTTGATGTCCTCTTTGGATACATACATACTTGCTCTATCATATGATTCGAATTCTGCTTCTTCAAAGATAGACCTCAAACTGGAAATACCTTTTGAGTCGCTGTAGGTTATAGCTTCTACACTATCCTTCAGCTTGTCAATAGCGCTACTAAACAGAAGGCGTTCAATATCTGCTCTTGTTTCTTCATTATCTGCTTTTACGTGATATGCTGAAATCTCACCATGTTTCTGCATAAGAATAAATCCATCAACCATCTCATTGGTCTTGTGCCCCATCACATATACTCCTCCAGATGAAATTACCTGTTTCAAATAATTGATGATTCTATCTAACGTAAGGGACTCGTCATGATGATTTTGAACGTAGTCTTGTGCTACTGCTTCTAATTTTGGGATATCTTCCTCACCTATCTCAAAAATCATACTATAAGCCTCTTACAAAATTCTAGTACAAGTTGTAGTAATTCTTTTGATTGACGCCATTGACTTTAATCAGCTACCACTAATAAGATAAGGGAATATTTGGAATAGATACTGAAGAGAGGAATCAGGTGCGAGTGTAATGGAAGTACTACCCGTCATTAGAATGAGAATCAGGTTCGCTAGACCAGTAGATGATCTTTGGGAGAGTTTCTTTGATCCAATTCTCATGCTTCAATGGCTAGGAAACGAGATTCAAGCTGAAATTCATGAAGGTGGAACTATCCGTTTTGACGGTGATAATGCACCTACTACTGCTGAGATTGGAAATACTTGGGAGATAGAACAAATCAAGAAGGGAAGTGCAATCCTGTTCTCTTGGAGAATATTGGGAGCTAGTAGCCTTGTTCTTCTGAGATTCAGGCAGGTAGGCACTTTCTCCTATATCGAATTAAAACATGGTGCTATACCCTCATCAGCAAAAGACTTTCATTTATCAGAACACTGGAACTTGCTCTTTGCAAACTTCAAATCTGTACTAGAACTAGGAGCACCTGCATATAGGTTCGAATACAGTGAGTATCATCCTCTTACTTTGACTAGATATGATCCAGTTGAAGTTAGACACAGTGTTCATATTGAAGCTCCTGCTCAGCTACCTTTTGACGTCTGGACTAATCCGGAGAAGCTCAAGCATTTCATTCGAGCCTATCGCCCCCGGGTTGACCAACAGTACGGTGGGATATACACTTGGTGGGCTGAAGGTAAGGGTCCTGTTGTATTTACGAAAATGCAGCAAGACAGAGAGATTGAATTCACTTGGGTGCATCTGAACGAGCCAGAAACTAAAGTCAATATCCGTTTTGAAGAACTTGACGATAGCACATTGGTAACACTTCACCATCATGGATTCAGAGATCCAGAAGCAGTCATAGGATATGATATTGGCTGGGCTAGTATTCTCAGCGAGTTAAAACTAGTGTGTGAACTTGGTGCCTCTGGTATCGAACGTGAAATCGATTGGGCCGTTGAAGAAGATCCTGACTTTATCCGAGAATACGATATTGGATAAGCAGTAATCAAATCCACATCACGTTAGGACATTGGTTGATTATCCGACAGGGAGTGGAAGTAATGGCATTGTTGGGAAAAGCATCTGCCACATGAGAATTGCGGTGATTATTGGTATTAGGAAATTATCTGTCCAACCGATACTGAGTAGTTCTACAAAAGCAATGACTGCTGCAATAATCATTAAGTGAGGAAACACACAGATAACACATAGATCGGAATAGAATATGATTGCGGTGCTGAGAGAAAGTAGAGAAAACAAGAACACACTGATACTTCCCTCGAATGATTTACTTCCAATTTTCCGGTTAACTAGTTTTGTTCCATAGGTTCTTCCGAAAACCTCTCCAGCAGCATCACCCCATGCTACAGCAAGAATAGCTGCCACGAATATCTCTGGTCTGGCTTGAAATACTAGAAAAGCGGTTCCAAATCCCGTAAGACCCATCATCCCTGAAGCAAAGGTATTCAGTCTGCTTTCATTCTCTCTACTTCCTGCACCAAGTAGCTCCATGATTAGGTCGTTCTTATGCGCCCACGCAAACATCAAGACCGTGAAGAAAATACCAGCAGCCAAAGTTGGACCACTCAAATTTGAATATGTCACAACTGTGAAAGCGATTATTGAGCCCATTAGGATATGTACAATTTTTCTGGGAATCCAATTTGAATAACCTGATTCTGATATTTTGTAAGCTATCGAGATAGTAATAGATGCTACAAGACCCGTAATGAGAGCCATAATCACATCAACGGTGTTAACATCACCAAATATCAGAAAGACCATTTTACCCACGCACTTCGTTTCTTACTCACATATCACTGTTACTAGTCTAGGATATTATGATTCTGGTTTTTAAGTGAATTTTTCGGTGGATTCGTTTTCCAGAAGATGGATAAGGAAGTACTGTGTATTAGTTAGGAGAATTGCGATGATCTTTGTTTCAGTTCACGATACTCCCCAACTAGCATCTGGAGACTATGCTACTATATTCACACAGCCAGTTGTACCGAACGAAGATAATTCCGGTATCAAGAAAATATTCCAAGGTACTGGAATACGAATAGAAAAGCATCCATGCAAAAATCGAATTGAAATGTGTGGCTGCGAGAGTTGTGATAGTGATAACGTTCTTGTTATTTTTACTCAGTGGTCTGTTCATCCTTTTTCTGGTGACTGTTATTGGGACTATGAACTAATCTGTAACGACTGCGGGAAGTACACACTTAGATCCTATGCAGGAAATGAATAGTTCAAAAGAACTCAACCTAATTTGCGCAGCTTGTTCATAATTCAAACCATAGAAAGCTCTTATAGAGGTCATTTCATTATTGATTCAATTACTGATTCCAACGGGAAGGTTGATTGTGAAGAGACTTCTATGGTGGCTTATAGCTGGCACTCGTGGCGGAGTGAATCGTGCGAGAATCATCATGACCTTAAACGAACGTCCTTACAATGCAAATCAACTTACAGAGTTGCTTGGTCTCGATTATAAGACGA
>WJMJ01000049.1 GCA_014728035.1 Promethearchaeota archaeon
CAACGAGGGTTCCAAGAACACTCTCACTGAGTGAGTGGACTCTCTAGATGGGGAACTTCTTCTCTCGGGTGTGAGTGTTAGACATCTGGAGAGAAAGTACATGTCTAGCGTAGGAGCAAGGGTCAATGGCCCAAGAATAGTTAGGAATGTCTTTGTAATACTGACCATCTTCATCATGTTATCAACTGTTCCACTGGTAACAGCGAACTCGGTTCAGAGTGTAACTGTTGATCAATGTGATACGGATCATATCATTGATGCTATTGGTGCTCGTTTTGACGGGATCGGTTTTGCTGATGCCATCGGGATTCCGTCAACTCTGGAGAGTACGGTGACTGCCCTTGAAATATTGGACTCTCTTAATGCTACAAAAGAAAACTGGTTCGAGTACGAGTTCGAAGAGGTCGCCACGTACATCAATGCCATGCAGATTGATGGTGGAGGCTTCAATGCAGACTTCAGTTCCCTTAGTTCCAAAAACATGATCCCCTTTTAATACAATAACCTTATAAGATTATTAATACTCACTAAATTGCGATTATTATAAATCGCTGGTGGGATTATAAACAATGCAAAAGAAAACAATTACAATACTAATTGGAATTTGCTTAATCTTGACAGTACCTCTTTTTGCTAATGCTGCCACTACCACATTCGAACCTGGTTATGACAATGGAAGAAGTGGTAATGGAATGGGAGGTGATGCTGATGATTATCCTGATGATGGTGAATGTAGATTATATATGAATGCTGTTACTTTTCCCTCTGAAGCCTGGGCATGGATTGGCTCGGAGTTGACTTTCTCATCTACAAAGTCTGTTTACATGGATGCAGATCTAACTCTAACTGGTTATATCGGTACTGGTTTGTTTGGTGATGGCCAACTGAAGGTCTACTTGGAATGTGTCCGAAAGAGCGATCTCTCGCTGGTGTGGTCTGTACGTGTTTGGGAATGGCATGAATCAAATGGTGGAACTGAAACATGGGTGAATCAAGACTTGTCATCATTACAGCTATCAGACTTTCCAAAATCTACCTCAGCTGGTACATACTATTTTATTGTGAAATTTGTTTTCTGGGGTTCTTATGGCGGATTATTTCAATATTCATCCAGTAGTAGCAGTCAAGGTATACTCTATGTGGATGAGATATCTGTGACATATTGAAACCTTAAAGGTAGGAGAAAGGTAGGTATTTCATATTGATGAAACTTCTACCTTTCTTTTTTGATTTATCTCCTAGTCATTATATAAGGAAAACAATTACAAAAAAAAGAAAAGGGGAAGTCTTCATGAATGAGTTCATTATTTCACTCGATGGAATCTCCAAGAAATTCAATTCAATTATTGCCTTAGACGATATGACTTTCAAAATCCCCTCTGGGATAACCGGACTTATAGGTCCAAATGGTGCAGGGAAGACCACTATTCTTCGTGTTTTGTTGGGTTTAATACGGCCTGATTCTGGTTTTGCAAAGGTGCTAGGTTTCGATACAAAGTATGAATCTCTTGCCATACGAGAACGAATTGGCGTTTTGCATGACCGAATTATGTACACTCCATTTCTTACCCCTTTGGAATATCTTGATACAATGTCACGGCTATATCCAAAACCAAAAAATCCCCGTGATCTTTTGAAACAAGTTGGCCTGTCTGGTGCTGCTAATCGAAGAATCAAAACACTTTCTGCTGGAATGCATCAACGATTAGGAATAGCTCAAAGCCTTATGAGTGATCCTGAACTGGTTCTTCTTGATGAACCAACTACTAATCTTGATGTTTCTGGGCGTGATCAGATTCTTCAACTGATTCAGGATATCCATAGAGAAACTGGGACAAGCTTTTTGATATCCTCTCATATCCTCTCGGAGCTAGAAAGGGTCTGCCACTATTTAGTATTCATCGATAATGGACATGTTGTTGAGAGTGGTACTCTTTTGGATATCATCAAACGACATTCCACTAATCGTTTCAGAATTTTAGCCTCGGACTCAAAGAAACTGTATGATATTTTATACCTACAAGCAGAATTCAAGGACCTTCTAGTCGCCGGTTCCAATATTATTATGATCACAGCAGATATGGAGCTGAAAGATGTTGTAAGAGATATTGGAGCAATTGCTCAATCTGTTGGAGTTGAGGTCTATGAAATATCGCGATCTACCAACCTGGAAGATGTATTCAGAGGTGTTGTGAAAAAATGAGCAAATATCAAAGCAAACTCTCTCAAATTCTAAATTCTATTCGTATAGAATTGATTCTATCTTACCGTGTCCCTCTCTTGGAGGGATTGATTGCCCTCGTGATTGCTGTATCTGGACTAAGTTTCTCTGCAATTTTGTTCCAAGATATTGGAATGAATTTACCATTGAATCCATCTCCCTTCTATAATGGTGCCGAAGCGGTACAGAATTATCTGGATTTATTATCTTCTCGTGCGATGTTTGCCTTTTATTCTGCTCAATCAAATTGTCTGTTTTTACTATCTATCTTTGTCCCTCTATTTTTTGCTGTTACGTTTGGAAAATCCTTTGAGGATGGATCCCTTAGAAATTTGTTTTCATATCCAATAAGCAGGAATAGATTTGTTCTTGTCAAAGTTGGCATGAGTATGATACTATGGTATCTTCCACTCGTGTGTATTCCACTATTGATGATTTGTCTGACTTTTCCTCCAAGTATTTTCCCCCCGTATCTGTTTTTTATAGCATTTTCAACATTATTATCAATTGCTTTGTTGGTAGTTATCTCCTTTCTACTAGTGGTATTGCTCAAATCCTCATCAGCAGCTGCTACCATTGGAATCTTACTTGGGCTTGGAATGGCTGTTCTCTCATTTCTACCTGATTTGCCTTTTTTCCCTCTAATTTTCCTGAATCCTTCAAAAGCTATTATGAATTATATCTTGGGATTATGCCCTGATGTTTCAGTATTGTCATGTCATGTCGGTCTTGGTATGGTTTGCTCAATATTAATTTTGATATTCATCATTGGCCTAGCAGTTTTCAAGAGGTCAGAATTATGAATTCTAACTATTTGAAACGAATCAAGTGGATTATTTTGTTCACAAGTATTACTGGTTTATTTCTCAGTGTGATTCTTCCTACTTCTGGAATGGGTGATGCTGGAAGAATGTATCCTGATGAGCTTCGTGGGTCTCTATATTTCGTCACCGGAGATATCATCGTAGATATTACAGTGACTAATGGCTCCCTATCGTTCTATGTGTTTGATTGGCAGAATTCTCTGGAGATATTGGAATCTCAGTCTTTGGTTGATGTAACTCCCGTTTTTGCAAAAGAGAATATTACTACTTATAGTGGAGTGATCGAAATTCCTTCGGCTGGATTTTATTCGTTTCTAGCGATGCACTATGGTGATTCCAGTGTTTCATTTCGTGTGGATCTAACACGCGTACTTCCACAAAAATATATCTTATGGCCTTCTTTTTTCATTTTAGGTGCATATATTATCATTGCTTTGATTGAAAGAAATAGATTGAAATTATTTGCTGATGGCATAGAATGAATGCACGAAATATTGGTTTCTCTTAGCTGAACAAGCTAATTTTCGAGTATTCCTTTAATCCCCCTCATTCATTTATTTTGCAAACTCTGATGGAGTCTGCGACGTATAGACGAGCGGGGGAAGGACAAACAGTTACTTGCCCCTCGCGTCCACTGTTGAGCACCCTTTCATTTTTGATATTGTCCGGTTGAATAGTGGCCTGAATTTCATTAATTCCAAGCCTCCTAAACTTTTTTAATAATTCTCATCAATATTGTTTTACATTCTGGTGGGATTTAATTGCGAATAGAATTACACTTTGCTCAACTACGCAAGAGAGTGGACTGGATAGAACCAAATTACGTTCTTGTTTTGATAGGTCTAACCCTTGTACTGATTGTTAGTACCTCCGAACAATCAATCATCGAGGATCCATTCGATTTCTCTACAACCCTTTCAAGTATCAGTGTTGTAGCCTCTGTCTTCACCTTTGGAATCCCCTTTTCGATTGGAGCTGTGGTGATGTGGACTACACCAAAGGCTCACCGATCCATAATGCACCCTGAACCAACCCCCTCCTACCTACGAAGCACCTACCTCTCTAGGTTGACTCTATCAACAGGTTTGTCTCTCTTTGTTCTCTTCATCGCGACCCTTATCGGATTTCTGATCTATGGTGGGAACTTCACCTATTTTCCCACAGTTCTTGTATCATCTCTTCTGGTTGCCCTGATGCTCAATATCCTGGTCTTTGTCCTTGCACTATACTTGGATTCGCCAATGTACACTTTTGCAATATCCACCCTGTTGTTCCTGTATCTCTCCTTCGAATTTGGCTGGTCCCTCCGGTCTACAGATGACATATTCTCTCTCTGTACTCCGTACCATCTTTTCAGATATCTTGCTGTCCTCCTGTCTGGCTACCAATTCCCCCATGAGCAGGCAATGGAGCACTATATGGGATTTTACGCTGATTTCTCTGTTTTATTAGGTCCCCTTCTGTTATGGGGTATTGTTTCTGTTCTCTCTATACTCGGATCTCTGCATCTGCTGAAAGGAAATATGCTGCACTGGATGAAGGAGTCATCTACGTGGGAGAATCCCTCCCTCAGTCCAAAGGAGTCCCAAACTTCAGGCATGGTGGTTCATTCTCAGAAACGGATCAAGATTATGGCAATGTTGATCGTGATACTCTTTTCAGCAACAACCATCTTCAATACTGTCCTGATTCCTACAGGTAGGCAGATTCCGGAGGAGTTCTATCTCTATCAGAGTCCAGCAACTGGGGAACCCATCACTCTAGGCTCTTGGAGGTATGATTCGGTATACATCTCGGACTCTCTTCTCTCACAGACTGATGGCTTCACCCTGAGAGTCACTATTCTGGGATGGGGTGGATACAGTGGGGGAGAAGGTCTCCGGGTCAAGAAAGATTTGGTTTCGCTCTCAGTATCACAATTTGAAGCGATGAACGAGACTGAGCGAGAGGATGCTATTCCTTCCGGATCGTGGGGCCTTACGCCCGATAGATCCGAAACAGGATCTGGTATACAACATTCGATAGATGATGCTGGCATTTATCTATGGGCTCTACGATTCACAGATGATTCGGATGAAAATGCCACCTATACTATAGTAGTGTTTATCGAGATATACTTCAATCCTCTCTGAAGATATGCAATACGATTCGATAGAACCCAGTAATATATGAATGATGATAATATCTATTATGTAATTTATAATCAGTTTTTATGTGGTTGGGAATTGATGTGTTTCGTAGATGTGAGATACTATTCCTGCCATAGGATATAATCTTATGAAATTAGGAAGAACACCTACTCGTTTGGGTGCTATGTTATTTGTAGTTCTTTTTATGATATCTGCTAATCCGACTCTTGTTGCAGCTACATTTGGTGGAAGTGACACTCCAAGTTATGATGTAGCTTCTGGAAGTGGGGGATACTATGAAATTGTGCGTGCAAATTCAGCTAATGGCGTCTGTGAAATTCTTGTTGAAGAATGGGGCTGGCCCGGTTCCTATCCCGATGACTATGTAGGATATGCCTACGTTGGTGTAGAATTTGTTCCTACCGAGGATATCACTAACAACTGGAAACTTATGGCTAGTTGGGATTTGGAATACGAACTAAAAGCAAATTGGTGGAGTTGTATTCGAATCGATATAGTGCATTGTGTGCGTGATGAGAATTTCAACAGACTTTGGCCGTCCTTTTCTGAATATGATGTAGAACTGGCGTCAAGTGGTATTTTTTGGGAATCAACCAGTGGTGCTCACTCTGGTTCCACCAGTGCTGGATGGGGTATTGATTTGGAACAGGGCGAAACATACTATTTCTGTATAGAATTGCAGATTACTGTAGTAAATGGTGGTGCAGTATATGCCACTAGCTACTCTGATTCCGATGATCCTGTGTCTTTGACAGTTGACTCTATTTCGTGGAGCTATCTCTAGGAATCTGAACTCTTTCATGGAATCAAGATATCATTATCTTGATTTCTTTTTCCATGGACTTCAGGCTTGAGCCATCTGGTTTCAATGTCCTTCGGATATCTACTCTCTACTTTTTTCCCTAACAAGGTATCCTTAGCGGAAGCTGCGGATGGATCACCTCCTATGCATTTATTTTGCAGATTCGATGAATCTGCGATAAGCAGACGAGCGGGGGAAGGACAAACAGTTACTTGCCCCTCACGTCCACTGTTGAGCACCCTTTTCATTTTGTATATTCTACTCGGTTGAGTGGTAACTAGTTTTTGTATTCCCCTAGTGACAGGGGTGCGGCGGTTTCGCCTTAATGCTGTTGAATTTATATGTATATGTACTCATATGTATGGTGATTATTATGGCGAAGAACATTGCTTTGGCAGAAGATGTATACAGAGACCTCAAACGTA
>WJMJ01000009.1 GCA_014728035.1 Promethearchaeota archaeon
ATCTTATGATTGGCGTGGTTTCTGTTGTAGGTTTGGTCATAATCGTCTATTTGGGGATGAACTATCACAAGAAGAGGACAGGTTAAATACCGGTCAATTTTCATCATGGGGGAATGGTGGGAATAATTTACCCCGCCCATGATCTCTTATTTTTCATATTTAGGAGGGAAGTCTTCTAAATTCAAGATAGATTCATACTCCTCCATTACGTCAGATTGATTCATCTCTCTTTCGCATAGGAAGCTGCTGTCATCTTGTATCTTGGTGATGAACCCTCGTTTACTCAAAACAGATACCAAATTGATGAGTTTCTGCAATTCCTCAAAATTTTTTACAATTCTTGATTTACCGAGAGATAGAATGACTTCAAGGAAATAATAGGTTTCTGAAGCTGGCTTTATTCTAACACCCACCCCAATTCTATGACACGGTCCGGAATCCAAAACTCGAAATGCCTCTTTATCTGAAGCATTCAAAGCTTGATTATTCATCTCCTTAAAGTCTATCATGCTCTCACCGTATTCCTCTATTCTCTGAATAACTTAGAAACCACTATCCCAAATACGAAACAATGACCTATTGCCAATTCAATAAAATGAGCAATCTGTACCTGTATAATGGAGATTCCTCCAGGCATGAGTACGAGGGTGGCAACTAAGAGAATATATGATATCCCCATTAGTAATTGAATTTCCCTCTTATCTCCGCGAAGAGAACGAAGTAGGGGAATTGTTACGACAGCCCATAGTATACCTCTGAGGTATTGAAATTGGAGAATCCATTCAGGCATCTCTAAATCGGCATATACTAAATTTATAGCATCCCCAGCAAATGGTAGAAAAATCAAGGCGCCGCTGAGAATATAGATTAGTACATAGATTCCTCCAATAGCTAAAATTTTCCATACCCATTCACTAAGAGGGGTCTCTATTAGTTTCGCATAAATTGAGAATGAACTTTTTGGCTGCAATTTTTCGAAAATGATCACTCCTACAAAACTGATTATCAATGCTTGGATTATCCCATTAAGATACAATCTACCAATCACAGTTGATGACAGATTAGGTACAAAGATCACTGTTTCAACTGCTGTTAGAAATGGTACGAGTACATAATAGAATGCAAAGATCGAACCTATCAAATAAATTCCTGTCAGTTTCGACCGAGAGATTAGGAGGGATAATGCTGTTGCTTGACCTACCGATATCAATACATGATGAATTGGAGATGAAAGCGCGTTAGTATTCAAACCCAAACCAATGAAATCTAGGAACCCAATTCCAGCTAACACTAGACCAAGAATCAGAGTACGGAAGCTGAAATCCAGTATCTCTTGATAGCGAGATTTCCGTTCTGTATCTTTTTCTTTCTCGACTGTAATAATTTGTTGTGTCAACAATTTTCACCTATTAATCCCTCCTCTTAGGTGGAATATAATGGTGTGTTCAAGTTGTGGTAGATAATTCTGAAATATATTGGCTGATTTATGGTCCGTTCTTGAACCATTTGGTTGAATATCCTGACATCTACATATTATTCTAGAAGCCCTTCTCTCCAGGTATCAAATACATGACCTGAATAGATAATATTAGTGGTAATGCTGCTAATCTCATTGAATTCTTCTAATCCTAGACGCAAGTGGGTAAGATCTCGCATAGTTTCATTCCATGCTAAAACTATGATTGAATTGGGAATATTTCCAAATGACCAGAAGAATAGAGTATTAGGAAAATATTTCTTTATGATATCGAGACCTACTTTTTGTTTATCGACTGAAGCTTGCAGAAATATTTGAAATACAGAGATTATATCATTGGATGCCTCCGGATACCAATTAATCGAATACTGTATCTGATCATTCTCCTCTAACACCTCTAATCTTCTCCGTATAGTTTTTGCAGACACGTTCAATTCTTCTGCTATGTCCGCAAATGATTTACGAGAGTCATTGTGGAGTTCTTGAAGGATTCTCCAATCAATTTTGTCAAGTTCCTTTTTGATTGAAGTAGCTCCAGTTTGACCACTATCATGAGATACAATTCCAACAGTAGGTTCAATCAATTGTGCAATATCTTGAATTTTTTCGACATAAGAATCCATTTCGTTAAGCTCCCGCAAATAACCCCCAATGTATAATTCATTTCCTCCTGCTATAGCTAGCCAATATGTATTCTCATCTTTGCTAAGTAGCTCCTGCAACATCTCAATGTCACGATTCTTTGATTTTCCAAAGATAATCGCGTTGATAGTATTGAGTGATGAGATGCTTAGATTTGTAGTAAATCCTCGTATCACCTTTGTAGCGATTAGCTTTTGTACTCTCTTGTGAACCGCGTTAACAGATATCTCAAGGCTATCAGCTAATTCTCTATAGGGTCTTCTAGAATTTTGAAGAAGCATCATACAGATTTTGACATCAATTTCATCCATGTAGATTCATCTGGGTGGATATATGACCTACTCGATTTTTAGTCTTCACATGTGACAAGTTACTCCGTATCATCTTCAGGAGGTGAAGCGGAAGACTCCTTTTCACTTTCTGGTCCATCATCCATGAGATCGTCTAATGTTTCAATAAGAGCTCGACCAAATAGTGCACCAAATCCTCCTAACAGAGATCCGAAACAGACACTAATTACTATGACAAGCCAACCAAGCCCGTCTAATCCCAGTAATCCAATAAATAGGTCTGCAATAGCTAAGGCCTGTGCAGCGAGAATGAGATATGAAAAGAGGACAGTCCATGCAAGTGCAATGCCCACGAATCCCGCAATGAATGCTTTCTTCGAACTTCTCACTAACAAAGCTCCAATAAATCCAGCAACTATCATCAAGACCCATGATCCTGCTAATTGAAAAACAATTCCAATAACTGTAACAATGATAATAGTGGGTATCAATTCAATTTCTGGCAATAATGTATCAATCTTATTCATTTGATCACCTCAGGGAAGAAAACTTAGATATTGTTCAACTTCACTTGTTGGAAATTCGGTTACTGTAGAGTAGAATCTCTCATGCGTGTAACCATAATGTTCAGTATCCTCATCATAGGCATACCATAAAGCGAAGAGATCTGAGAAATGTTCACTGATCATATTCCCACTCTGTCCCCCGGGATAAACTGTGTAAACCTTAAGTGTGTCTTCAAAACTAACCACCATCCTTCTCGACGGACCTCCAGTTACAATCCATCCATGAGCTGCATTAAGTGTGTATCCACTGCCGTGATGAGGCTCTCCTCCCAAGTAAGTAAAACTAGCAAGATGGTCCACGTAGATAATATGATGGAGACCGTATCTCCAGTTCTCTGATTCCTCTCCTAACTCCGAGACCATTAGATTGTAACATCTCTGAAACGCTTGTACTACTACGTCTTCAAGGGAATCTAGATTTGGTGTGGACTTATCATCAATATAGTATGTTTCATTTTCGCGAATCACCCTCTCCAATATTGGGGTGTAGATGTATCCTTTACTTATTCCCTTAGATGTCACCTCGTCGAATATTTCGTTTTTCAGTGAATCATCAAGATACATCCAGATGGTAGGTACAATACTCTCGGGATCCATTCGATAGTTCCAATACTTCATCTCATTAACCATTGACTGGATTGATGTGTTACTACAACCACTCCTATCCCATGCATCGAGAACCAAGGGGAGAATACTCTGAGCTGATAGATCTAAATCGTCCGCTTGGTGTCGCATCATATCCTCAACACTTACAGAAGAATCACTAGCAAGTAGGGCATCTATTCTTCGTCCTCGATATCCTGGTGCTTGAAGGCCAACAAGTGGATACCCGTAAGATGCAGGATCTATTGAGAGTTGGTTGGCCGACTGGAGATAACCTTGTGTTGGGTTCACACTTCTTGGTAGATGTGCATAAGGGATACTGCCTACCCAACCTACTGAGTCATTGAGACCTACGACTGGATACTTGCCTGAATATCCTGAGCGGATTGGAAAACGACCTGCTACTGTTATTGCAATATTTCCCTCATCATCAGCATAGACGAAGTTTTGTGGAGCTGCATCCCACCAATATAACGAATCAAAATAATCTGTGATGTTGCTAGCCCTGTTTAATTTGGATATCGCGAGAATCTCGTGAGTATATCCTGAACCAGTCCAATTCATTGCTAGATTTACAATGCTATCATCTGATACTCCATAGCTCTCTGCGATTGAATCTATGCAAGGGCCATGCACACTCCATTTGACTTCAAATTCGACTATTTCGCCATTTCTGAGCATGATGTTTTCATTAACAATCTCGAAATCTTGCCATTCATTATTGTACCAATACTGATCATCATTTTCAGGGTTGACCTTTTCCACAAACAGATCTAGTACATCCAAACCGACATTTGTGAGACCCCAGGCAATGTGTTCATTATGTCCTATCAGGACTGCTGGAGTTCCTGCAAGGGTACCTCCTTGAACATTCAATAGACCCGGTACTACTATATGCGCCTCATACCAGAGCGATGGAAGCTGAAGACGTAAGTGAGGATCATTTGCAAGAATCGGTTCTCCAGTAGAGCTCTTGGAACCATTCACAACCCAATTGTTACTACCAACATAGTCGAGGTCTCCAAAGGGTTGAATAACTTCAGATAGCACGGATAATATGGCATGTCTCTCATTATCATCTATTTCCGAAGTTCCCGCAATGTGTTGATTTGTCACAGGAACACCTGCCTGCCAACCTCCGGGTGCATTGGGATATTCTGAAAGACTCAGATTGTATTGCTCAGGGATTATCGGTACAGAATAAGGCCATACATCTGGAAATATGTCATCAAACAGAGTATTATTATTGAAGGCGTCATTGATCTCCTGGTATGATAACTCTCTTGTTAACCCACTTGAAAGTCCCCAACTCATCATCTTCGACCATGTAAAGATATCCACCTCTTTCCAAGGTTCAGGGGTAAATCCTACAACCTTGAGCTCGAAAGGAATTTCATGATCACTCATTCTCTCCAAATAGGTGTTCACACCTATCACATATGCCCTTACGACTTCTAAGACGTATTCAGCCTCAGGATTTGTGTCTTCTTCTGCTAACAGACCTTCATATGTCATCTGTGCTGATCTAGCTAGACCAATTGCCCGATAGTATTTATCTGAGGAGATGGCCCATGATTCGCCACCCATAATCTCACTGATTCTTCCTGCAGCAAGATGTTTTTGCATCGTCATCTGAAAGAGTCTGTCCTTAGCATGAAGATAACCGAGGGTGATGAAAGCATCCTCTTTTGTTTCTGCATAGATATGTGGTATTGCCCATTCATCCATGACAACATGAACCATCGAATCGAGTTCATGTATTCGTATGGTCTGGTTCCCAGACATTTCTATTCCGCGTCCTGTATCAAAGATACCACCAACGGGCTGTAGTATCCCGAGACCCCCAGCAAGGGGTCCTATAGGCATGGTCAATATGATAATCATTGCAATCGGACCGATAACCGATAGACCCAACTTCAGTACCTTCTTCATCTATCTCCCTCGAATTTCAAACTAGTATACGATAAACACCCAATTACATAAACATTCTTGAAAATAGAGATTTCGTATTTATTCCCCATTTCACGATAGAACAAAC
>WJMJ01000050.1 GCA_014728035.1 Promethearchaeota archaeon
AGGAGTTTATATGGAGTGATCTGGAATAGAGATTTGGTCTACAGACACAGGATCCCTGACCAGGACCGAGCCAGTTCCAGTACCGTTTCTGGACGGACAAAGCTCGGGTGTCTAAGTTTGTCCAACTAAAAATGAACGGTCTCCTGGCGATGTCATCGAAAGATTGGCCGCATACAGAGATTATGTGGATGTAGTGAATATTTGTCTTCCAATCATTGGAAATCCTAGAGATAACGGTCTCGAAACCATTCGCATTTTATCTGAACAGATAATACAACATCTATAGCACCAATGGCCTGAAAGAAGACTCAGTTTGAAATGGTAAAATTCTGAGAATCCCAAGTCTTAAATTAACTATAATTAATTTATATATGGGATAGACGATGGAAGAGCATCATGAAGCAACAGTGCCAGAGAGTACAACAAAAAGAAAAACCAGTCCGTGGAAATTACCAGTGGTACAAATTGTTCTGGCCAGCACATTCCTAGCTCCATTAGGTGTGCCTTTTATCAGTCCGTCACTGCCGTTGATTCAACAAATCTTTTCAGTCACAGAACAACTAGCGAGTCTGGCAATCAGCGCATATTTTATTGTTGGAATTGCATTCTCACCATTCATAGGTTCAATAATTGATCGTGTTGACGAACGACGAGTTCTTGCGGTCTCGTTAGTACTCTTTGGTATTGCTGGAGGAGTAACGGTATTTGTATTCGACTTTTGGTTATTCATTGTACTCAGATTGATACAAGGTACAGCAGCAGCTGGTTTGTTTATCGCGACTGTTACACTGATTACAGCTAACTTCGAAGGTGTGCAACAGAACCGAGTACTCGGAATGAACAACGCAATACTATCGTTGAGCGCAGCAATCCTTCCTGTTGTAGGAGGGGCGATTGTTGCAATTTCTTGGAATGCACCATTTGCTGCTTATTTGCTTGCAATTCCAATTGGTTACCTTGCAATGAAGAAGATTGAATGCCCGAAATGTGATGCCACACGAGGTGGTTTAAGTATTAGATCAGCTCTCAACTCGCTAAGAACCAAAAAGATGGTAGTACCGTATAGCACGGCGGTCTTCAGCGAAATAATACTCTTTGGTGCGGTCTTCACAACACTACCGTTCTTCTTATCAACTCAGTATGCCTTAGATTCTTTGACAATTGGTTTTGTGGTTTCTATTGGAAGTATAGCATCAGCATTAGCTTCAGTCGCTAGTGGAAAGGTTGCAGAATACATTACTAATCGACAGATGATAGCTCTGGCCTTTGTGTTCAATGCTATTGGGCTTGTTGGTCTATGGGCAGCACCAACATTGATACTAACAATCCTCGCAGCTTCTCAAATCGGAGCAGCGGTAGGTTTCTCATTACCAGCTGTAGATGCAAGAATATCTGCAATAATAGAGGAAAAACACCGTGGAGAAGCTCTCAGTATCAGAAACAGCTTCACATTTCTAGGTAGAACTCTAGGACCTCTCCTTTTTACGGGTATAGCCGCCTCAATTGGATATCCCCCATTATTGCTTTGGACAGGAATACTCTGTATAATAGTGGTCATTTTTCTCTCGGTTGCGTATCGAGGCAAAGATGATTAATCAAGTATATACCAGTCTATTCACAACCTTCACCTTCAAACCAAATTATGCTGAAAATGAAAGGATTAAATCATACCTTTTTTACAATTCGTAACCATGAGATTCTCTATTGGAATAATACTTTTCACAACTGCATTGTTGTGTTTGCCGCTCCCTGTCCACCCAATCACATATGAGAGCTCAAATCATACGGTTGCACAGGATATCATCTATTCAACAGATATTGCCTCAGAAGTATATCATGCAGCAGACATAAACTTGTACAGAGGATATCTGCAAGAACTAACTGCAAATGGATCTAGAGGGTATGGGTCAGCCCAGAATGAACATGCACGAAACTGGCTGATTGAGAAATTCGACGAACTCACTGGAGGAAAAGCTGTAGTTACTGTGGAAGGGCATTATGACAACATAATTGCACGACTACCAGGAACACTTGGTGATTCGGCTCCATCTCTAGTTGTCGGAGCACATTATGATACCGTGAATTGTGATGGAGCAAATGATGATGGTAGTGGCACTGTTGCACTATTAGAACTGGCAAGAATTCTTTCGCCACATACATTTCCACTTGATATCTATCTATGCGCGTGGAATGCGGAAGAATTTGGATTGTATGGAAGTGCAGAAACTGCACCTAGTTTTATAGAAAATGAGATTGACATTTTAGCATATTATAACATAGACATGCTTCTTTATGCAAACCCAGCTCTTCCTTCCGATGAGCTTGTCTACATGTTTTACACTAATGCAGGAACTTCTATCTATCAAGATGCTCAACTGTGGGCTGAGCAAGCTGAAGCAATGAATCAAAACTTCGGTACAAGAATAATACAGTCTGAACCCCAGACATTATGTCCATATTGGCGTCAGTCAGACCATTATCCATTCTATACTGAAGGGTACAAGTCAGTGATATTCACCACTGAATCAGGTCTTGCAGCAGATACTTTCCTCCACACAGAGGAAGATACTTGGGATAATCCCGAATATGATTACATGCCAGCCATAGAAACAGTAGCAAGCCTAGGGGCTTCAATTGCCTTTGGAGCACAACGTCCTCAGAATCAACTAATACATGAGAAATACTCTATGACTTTGGATGCTAGTGAAAACAAGAGCTTGCTCGTCTGTATCACAAAAGAAACCCCATTCGAAGCGGTTGCAAATATGAGTGTCAATCAAGAATATCAAATACAACTTCGGAATCCCGATGGTGGATTAGTATATGATTCAACGAAGACATTGGGTAGTACTATCCAAGAAACAATTGTATCAACAGATGTCACAGAACTAGGACAATACGAGTTGATAATCATCAACAAAGGTGCATCCACTGCAACTGTTGAAGTTGATATAACTCATGACTTTGACTATGAAGGAAATGGTGTATCAGACTCAACAGAGTCATGGGTCAATGGATTCGATGCTGATTCTGATAACGACCTAATTAGTGATTCGTGGGAAGAAATAATGGGTACTCAGAGATTCAATGCCGACGAAGATAACGATGGTCTATCGGATTATGAAGAGATCTATATCTACAAGACATCGCCCAGTAGCAACGATACAGATAGAGACCTGATGAGCGATTCTTATGAGGTCTTGAATGGATTACAACCAAAACGTGATGATGCTGAAGAAGACTTGGATGGGGATGGGCTAACTAATCTAGAAGAATTCTTACTAGGAACAAAAGCAAATAGTACAGATTCTGACTCGGATGGAATGCCGGATTCATGGGAAGTATATTATGGAACAGATCCATGTGTTGATGATGCAAGATTGGATCCAGATGGAGACCTACTAGTAAATATTGACGAGTATCGGAGTGGAACCAATCCTTTTGTTGCGGATTCGATTACGTTGATGATTGTACTTGTAGGTACAATAATGATTGTGCCAGTCGCAATACTATACATTCTCAAGAGAAAGAACATCATTTCGTAGATTCTGATCAATAATGGGACGGCAGTATTCTGTCAGTCCCACTCTATTTTTCTCAGATTAGAATAGAATACCAGCACCTCCAAAACAATCGCATCAAAAGACTTCAATTCCATTATTGAAAAACAAACTTCATTTTTGTATCTTTAGACATCTATAGTTGCCAAAGTCCGCAATGCGCTTTTTGCCCGATTTAAATAAGAAAAGTATGCACAAGAAACTGAACTACTCATTATATGGTCTCAGATGAGTAATGAATTGAACTGGCGATGTCATCGCACAAGAAAATTACACCTTGTAAACCTTCAAGGAATTCATCGAGTCAGAATTGAATTTTTCTAAGATGGTTGCGAATGGTGTAATTTTCTCACTACTTGATTAGGTATGACTCGTTCTTGATTAGAATTACTGGACTCATAATGGCAATCTTCAGATCTATAATATTTGGAGGTGGCTTATGTCAGTGGAGGATATTCAAAACCATAGAAGAAAACAAAGGAATATACTAAGTAGAATATCGCAACCGAGTAGATTGAATTAGTACAGAAACCTACTCGATTGGTTCATTATTCTACCTTCTTTTGAAGAAGATAACTAATGCAATAAGACATATCCCAATCGCCGTTCCAGTTAACACTAATTCGGTTGGAAAAGTCAATGGTTCAATAACTGTTGCATTAGTTGTTGTAGTTAATCCCCATGTTGTGGTATTCATAACTGTAGGAGAAGAATCTACTTGCCACTGAATTATATTCATAATTAAGGGCCATTCCGAATCCTCATCAGAATATCTATCCATGTAAGTAGTACCATCTAAATCGTTGTTTTCTTCATATTCGAATTGAGGGCTGGAAATGAAGACATTACCTTCCCCATAGTTAGATGCAATCATCGCAGGTTTATTGTTATAGGAGTAGTTTGCAATGCATATTACTTCTTGACCCGGGTCTGGTTCAAAATATCTTCCAGTTCTAAATAGGACATTGAGCTGAGAAGGCATAGTTGATAGGTCTGGACCTGTACATTCTTGATTGATCTCTAATGGTGTAACAACGATATATCCCAAATCAGGCATTCCAACACTAGTCCCATTGATCAGTCCCAAACGAAATGATTCGTGTCGGCCCTCAAAATTTCCATCAGTAACTGCGATGGATGAACTTCCTCTGACACCAATATACGAACCGCCAGCTTTGACCCATGCCCGAATAGCTTCAAGACCATCTGTGCCAAGATTACTCTCTATATTTGGGCCAAGTCCCTCTGGAATAACAAATACCTCAAAGGCCCATAGTGCACCTAGTTCAATATCGGTACGATTTATGATTTCAACAGTAGCGTTCATCCAACTTAGCATATTGTATAATGCAGTTCTGCTCTCTTCAACTCTTGAATCTAGAGAGGAGTAATAACTCTCATATAAAGCAACTCTAATCCCACTCAAATCAGTATTTGCCTGATTCACATCCTGAATAGCATCATATTGTTCGGCTGGTGTGTCAATCATTGAGCTATCTGTCATTGGGAAGGACATGACAATCAAACATGCTAAGATGGCTGTAATGAATGTGTTAGATATTCTCATTCTGATAATCACTCGCGCTACAACACGAAGAAAAATCAGAATTAAGTCAAGAGAACAACGCATTGCGGTTAACAGTGTATTTTCACATATAATGTCCCAATACCGAAGTCTCTTTTTCACTTTTGACAAGATATTCTATGCAAGCTTGAAGCAAATATCCTATGAAAGAAAAAACTGCTATAGGAATTAAATGATAATCAAATTCCTATTATGTTCAAATTTTGGAAAGTCGCGCCAGAAAACAGACTATATTTGGGAAATACATTCATAGGGGACAAAAAACGACGACGATAATAATGAGTAGAAGCAAAATTGCTTAGATTCTATAATAAATATTTCAAAACAAAACATCACAAGTTTGTTTTTATGCGAAGATTCGAGAATGAACATGTACGGTCGTGAATGCTGATACAAGATAGGGGACATATCACACTGATATAGGCTGGACCTACGACCGATGACCAATGAAAGGGGACCAAAATTCATGAAACGCTTAAAACCGTTTGACTACAAAGCCTACGTTACTGGACCTTTCCAGTCAGGAAAGACATCGTTAATTCACGCGTTAGATCCAGATGCAATATCGATTGAACGTGCAATGAAGGAAGCTTACAGAGGCGAAGTCGGAACCACAACAACAGGATTCGACCTTGGTAGAGTTGTATGGGCGAGAAATAGCCCTACAGCAGACGGATTGATCATTCCAAAGAAAGAATACGAACGAGAAAAAGCAGAATATGAAGGGTGGGGAACCAAAGAGATTGAGCTTCGTGGGGTTCCAGGACAATTACACTTCAAATTCGTGCGAGATACTATGAGAAGCAGTTCTGATGGAGTGTTAATGATTGTGGACTCTTCAGACCCAGGAATGGTTGGTGAAGCTTTAACAATCTTAGCAGAAACTCAAGCTGCTTTTACAGATATCCCGATAGAGGTCATCGCGAACAAACAAGACAGAGATGATGCATCTCCTCCAGACCAAGTAGCAAGTTGGCTTGGTGTTGAAAATGCAACAGGAATGTCAACATTCGACCGTGAGTCTTGTAAGGATGCACTAATAATGCTTCTAAAGAAAGTAGAAGAATCAAAAGGTGTATAGGAGGCTATTGAATGTCTGATATAACAATACCACCAGTTGCAAAAATCGAAAACCTATTAGCTGGATTTGAAGAACGCGTGCCAGTTTGGGGGATCACTGTCTTTACAGTCGACGGATACATTATAGCTCATAGATTATTCTATAACAAAATGCCTCCAGATATTGAAATGGCAGTTAGCAGCCTTTCAGCCAGCCTTATTACAATCGCGGAGAATTTCATAGGGTTTATCGACCCTGAGAAAGTCTTCAGACAGATTACATTTGATGCAATGGACGATGCAGGTGGAATTGCTTTCACCATTCTGCTGAAGCAAGTTGCAGACAATGTTTTATTGACATGTATCTTCCCAAGCTCAGTTCAACTCGGACTTGTAGTATTCGAGCTCGAAACACTGTCAGACTCGATAGTCGAAACAGTCAATGAGTGGGAAGTCAAGCTACACGAAGAAACTATGACTTGAGGAAAGATAGATGAGTGAAGGAAGATCGGACAGATTAACAAGAGTTCTTGAAGAGTTATTCAAGAGAGGCAATGGCAGATTTCAAAGTGCTGTTGTCACAAATGAGCGAGGACTTATAGTAACCAAGATGATTCGAGGAGATCATCCTGATGAAAGCTTGGCTGCTATGACCGCACTTCTGTCGGACGCTTCTGTCAGGGTTAATTCAAACCTTGAATTGGGAAATCCCGAATCAGCTATTGTAAGGTCTTCGACTGCACAACTAGCAGTGAAGGAATTTCCCGTAAGAAAGAAACCATTCAGAATCGGCCTAGTTGTCAAAGAGAAAAAAACTCGATGGTGGCGTAGAGGTCTGACACCGGAGAAGATTGAAGAATCGCTCTCGGAAGCAGCTGAATCGGTACGTGAAATACTTGAAAGCAAATAAGGGGAACTAATATACAAAACGGGGTAAAACGAGAATGAGTGCAAGGGTAAAGAAACTTACTTCAGTTCTAGAAGAACTGGAGAAGAATTGTGAAATCACGAACTCTGCAATAGTTACCGAGAAAGGACAAATGGTAGCCCACAGTCTTCACGAAGGCGTTGATGAGAAATCAGTCTCAGCAATGGGTGCAGCTATTCTCTCAATCGGTAACAGAGTCGGTACTGTTCTATCAGCTGGCAACCCAAAGGCCATCATGATCAATGGAACGGAGAGCATTGTAATCCTCCGACACATTGGTAAAATGGTCTTGATCAGCCTAGCTCCCAAGGATGCAAAAGTCGGTCTTATCGACTTTGAACTTGAGAAGGCTTCAGAACAGATTGAAGGACTCCTATAGAATAAGGGGACAACGATGATGACCAGTGCTAAACTGTACTGGACCATCTCCCTCTAATTTTTTATTTTAATTGATGGTTGAATATTACAATTATCCATCGGACTTTAGAACTCTCAGATTCCAGTTTCCTTCAAATGGTAGTGTACTAAATAGCTTGTTCTCTAGTTTCTGTTTTTGAATTGTTTGAAAAGACTCCAATCCGATTACCTTCTAGTTCATTCTTGGAAAAACTAGTAATATTAGCAAGACGATAATTGCTGAAAACGGTTTCATAATCCATGACCATTTGGAGACTCTAAACACTTCCAGACACCACTCGATTGAAAATATAGAGCAAATATCGCTTTTCGTTATTAATCCATAAACCAATGCAATCACTAATAATATTGGATAACCAATCTACATTACACAGTAAACAAAGAATGGATTGAACTCGTAATGTCTTGTGAGACGTGCAGAACAATAGTACGATACGGAAAACGAGTTGCATCAGGCAAACAAGTATGTATTGATTGTTGGAAAATAGAAAAAGAAGACAGGATAAGAGAAAATGAAGAAGAGAAGTAAGGCTTAGAGAAGAAGGAAGAGGTCCACAAGAATGCTTGTAGACCATATTCTGTAATCAGAATATCTTTGGTTCTTCCCACTCACCAAATACTTCACGCCAGACATCCATGATTTCACCAACAGAAGCATATGCACGAACTGCTTTTACAACCCAAGGCATGACATTTTCATCGCCCTCAGATGCTTTCTTCAGTCCTGCAAGAGCCTCTTCGACCTCAGAACTATCACGCTCTTCTCGAACTTGCTGTAGTCGTTCTACCTGTTTTCGCTCAACATCAGGATCAATCTTGAGAACAGGAATACTGGTGTCTTCACCCTCTAACACGTATTCATTAACACCAACAATGATTCGTCGGTTTGTTTCAATCTCACGTTGGTATTTGTACGAGGCTTCAGCAATCTCTCGTTGGAAGAATCCCTTTTCGATGGCAGGAATAACCCCACCCAGCGCTTCAACCTTGTCAAAATACTTGTAGGTCTCTTCTTCCATCTGATTGGTCAACGCTTCAACATAATAAGAGCCAGCTAACGGATCAATTGTGTTGGGAACCCCACTCTCATGTGCAATGACCTGTTGAGTTCGTAGAGCAACACGTACCGCATCTTCAGTAGGAAGACAAAGTGCTTCATCCATACTGTTCGTGTGGAGAGATTGTGTTCCACCCATAACTGCTGCGAGAGCTTGATAGGCGGTTCGAACAACATTTACCGTTGGTTGCTGTGCTGTCAAAGAACATCCAGCAGTCTGAGTGTGGAAACGCATCCACAATGAGCGTTTCTTCTTTGCCCCAAAGCGTTCTTTCATCTCTCTTGCCCAAATTCGTCTGGCTGCTCGATATTTGGCAACTTCTTCAAAGATGTCGTTATGAGCATTAAAGAAGAAAGATAGTCGAGGGGCGAATTTATCAACATCAAGACCTCTCTCAACACCCCATTTAACATATTCAAGACCATTCATGAGTGTGAAAGCTAACTCTTGAACAGCTGTGGAACCAGCTTCCCGAATGTGATAACCAGAAATCGAGATGGTGTTCCACCGAGGAATGTTTTCAGTAGCATATTCAATAATGTCTGTGATGATTCTGAGAGAAGGTTCAGGTGCCAATATCCAAGATTTTTGTGCCTGGTATTCCTTCAAGAGATCATTCTGTATAGTCCCACCGATCTTGTCAGCAGGAACTCCCTGTTTCTCAGCTGTGACCATATACATCGCAAGAAGAATAGAAGCAGGTGCATTGATGGTCATTGATGTCGTTACCTTGTCAAGGGGAATTCCATCAAAGAGGATTTCCATGTCCTTTAACGTATCAATGGCAACTCCGAGTTTTCCAACCTCTCCAAGAGCGTAAGGATGATCGGAATCACGTCCGAAGAGGGTGGGGAGATGAAATGCAACACTTAAACCTGTTTGCCCATTAGCTAAAAGAAACTTGAATCTCTGATTAGATTCCTCTGCAGTACCCATTCCAGCAAATTGGCGCATGGTCCAAATCCTTCCACGGTACATTGTGGGTTGAACTCCACGAGTATAGGGAAATTGGCTGGGAAAACCAAGATCTCGAAGATAGTCAAAATCAGGAATGTCAGCAGGAGTATACAGCCTTCTTACTGGTACACTAGAGGTCGAAATGAACTCCTCTTCGCGCTCAGGGTATTTCTTCTCGTGAGGTTGTAGTACTTCTTCTTCCCACTGCATCTTGGCTTTGCGAATCTCTTCCAGATCTTCGCAATTCTTGGATTTCTTCTTATCCGCCATATGAACTAGCTCCACTCAATGACTACTTAGACCGCTTCAAGCCGGTGTTATTAAGCTATCCGATTTGTAGAAGAAACCGTATCATTGAAGCATCGTATTAGTTATTAGGTTGAACTTGTTTTGGAGAGTAGTATTTTATTCAACGAGGGAAATTCATGAAGATACTGCAAGTGCCTTTCATTGAACAACAAATGAACAATGACTGTGTAATCGCATGTCTTGAAATGATATTCAGATACCTAAAGACCCAGTATAAAGAGATTGCAATATTTTCCAGAAAAGAACTGCTGAAGATTTTAGATATATCCGTTATTGGTACAAGAATTTGTGATGTTGAATTACTAAATGAGCATAAAAAGCTTGAAAATCATCGTTGGCGACCAAAGTTTCATTGTAGTCCAGGTTCAATTGGACATATATGGGAACAAATAGATAAGGAACAACCAATAATAGCATATATTGTAAAGAGATTTCTCGGAAATCAAATCAAACATGCAATACTGATAAATGGATATTCTAAAGACAAGACAGAATTATCAATATGTGACCCCCTAGAAGAACAGCAAACAATAATATCCACTGGCGAGTTCCAAGAAAAATGGAAGCTCTTTCTTCAGTATCATGTGTACTATGACGTTACGGAAGTCTTACAGCCAAAGATAACGGAGTTTATTGACTAAATGGAGAGATTAGAGATGGAAGCTCGTAGACAAATTGAGGAATACATATTCAAATCATACGGACACTTGGTGCTTCATGATCCTCCAAAATTTGACAAAGAGAGAGCGCTTTGGATTACAAATCTCCGTTCTGACTATCCAATATTGATAAGAGACGATAAAAGAATGACAAAAACGCTGAAGTTCCTGAAAATACACTCTTTAGGACACGTTGTTTTTGATAAACAATTACATCTGATAGAAAGTAAAACAACCGAAGAAGAAGAAATTGAAGATCGCGTGCGAAAATATTTAGATATGTGGAGGTCTTACGCGGAGGATATCGTAGTCAAAGCTTCAGCAGAAAGGATAGCAAGTTTGGGTGAAGTGCGTTTATCACTAAATCCAATTTTTGAAATCATTAATTTCATCGACATCAACGGGTCAATATCTAGAAGTCAGATATTTGAGAGAATGTCAAAGAAGAAAAACAAAATGAGTAGATACCTTTCGCTATTGCAAGATTTAGAAATAGTACGTCCACACGAGGCGCATTTTCAGCCTGGAAATCTATTTGTTGCACTCAAAGAAAGATTTCCTTCTGATTTTGACAAGTTCATTTCATCAATATTCTCAGAAATCCTAAGAAAAAGGTATTCTTATCTTCGTGATATTATTCAAACACAAAACCTATCCAAATTAATCAGTGTAGAGAATATAATCTATTATCCTGAAATTCATACAGAGGAAGCAATACCGAGAGACTACAAAACACTTGTTAAAGAATACAGAACAGAATATCAATCACCAATAAGCGAACCAGCAATTGCTGGATATTTGCGGAAACTAGAACAAATTGAGTTAATTGATGAGGAAAATGGACTCTATCACGGAACGCAGGACATGAGAGAAAGAATATCTGAACTGCGAACCGAAACAACTTCACCCGAATCCATATGGTCAATTCCGAGTCCCTATTAGATTGGGTTGCGGACGTTCATTAATACTCAAATCCCTTGCGAGCTTCCAACTTTTCGGTTTCGAAATAATGCTTTACTTCTCTCATCTCAGTGACAAGGTCAGCAGCTGCTATCACTTCATCACGAGCATATCGACCAGTCATAATCAGCTCAACATCATCAGGTTTCTCTTTGATTAGAGCTAGCTGGTCTTTTAGATCAATAAGATTCCACTCAACAGCTACATTGATTTCATCGAGAATTAGAACATCACATTTGTGCTCACGAAGAGCGTCTTGTGCCATCTTTAATCCATCTTGGGCCATCTTGATATCGATTGGGTCAGGGTTTTCTTTATCCACCCATGATTGACGACCCATCGGAATAATAGTGTAGTTTGGAATTGCTTCTACACTCTTAAACTCACCATAATTGATGTCATCTCCATCACCACGCCAAGCTACTTTAGCTTTCATGAACGAAATGACCAAAACCTTTAGTCCATGTCCTGCAGCTCGTAGTCCTGCACCAAGTGCGCATGTTGTCTTTCCCTTTCCATTTCCAGTATAGACCTGCACTTGTCCTGGTTTTGCTGGTGAAACCATCTTTATAGCTCCATCAGTTGAGTCTTTTTACAAGCTCAGCAATACGCTTTCCAAGTCCTTGACTGGCGGATATTGCAAGAGTATCGTCTTTCGCAGAACGCCATCCACCCTCATCTTTCTGCATTGCTCCTGAGCCAAAGGGACCATCCTTTACTGGACTGCCCACACCGCCAGCAACAATCATACCATGAGCAAGAGCAAAACGATGAAGTAATTCGATAACTGGTTCTTGTCCACCGTATCTAAGCCCTGCATAGGTTATTGCTCCAAAGACCTTGTCCTGCAATTCGTGGTCTAACATCTTCATTGTGCGCGATCGGTCCATGAAGTCCTTGAGTACACCAGGAACTGACGTGAAATAAGATGGAGCGGCGATGATTATTGCGTCAGCTTGCTTCAGCTTCTCTTCAATTTTTGGCATGTCATCTTCTGCACTCTCGGGACAGGGTTTCTTGCGAACACAAGCATCACAGCCAGTGCACTGGTGTATCTCAAAATCACTGATATCCAGAAGAAGTGTTGTTGCACTCTTAGTTTCTCCGTCCGATAATACATCGGAAGCTGCTTCTAATGCTTTCTGAAGAAGAAAGCGTGTGCTAGAGTTCTTACGTTTTGGTGAACCACAGATGCCTACTATTAACATGCTGAATCATGCGTACAGAATATTTGGGTAATTTAGAATTTGTGTTTATTTTGATAAAGTATCATTCAGAGCATGAGCAAGCTCACCTATCGCTTGTACCGCTCCAAGTCGACCTGACTCTTTGTACCCGGCCACCGCAACAGTCATCGAACGTACTTTCAGCAGTTGAACGAGGTATCCTCGAACTTTGATGGTAGTTGGAACAATGTCAGCACTCGGTTTAACTGTCCCTGTAGTAATCTCACGAGCTATTCTTTTCATATGGTTTGCTGGAACATTGCCACTAATCATTCTGGCCTTGGCGTCGAAGATCCCAACATAAGCTACTTGATGATTCTCTAAAGTTTCATTAACTAACGAAATGATGACATCCTGGGTTGCTGGGTCCGGAAGGGTCAAATCAAACCGCAGGTAACGACTCACTAATACATCAATCTCCGCAATCTCTCCTATATCACCATTCCATACACGAAGAAGTTCGCCAAACCCTTTCGCAATAGAAGTGCCTAAGGAGATTGCTTTCTTTCTAACAGTACCCATGTCACAATCTTTTTTCGCTCCTAAAACCAACGAAAACGATTCGTAAAAGACAAAGAAGTAGACCATTCCATTTTGACCTAGGTGATACGGTCTTTCAAGCATGGTGCTGGGTCTCGAACGAAAAAGAGTTGAACATGCTGTTACATTGCCTGGAACCATGATATCTTCAACTGGGGAGCCGTCCTCAATTCGTCTGGCATATATTCTCTCGGTTCCATCTCGTAATACGTAGATTTCAGAAATCATCTAAGCACACTTACCACTTTGCAATCTCTATTTTCGTTTCATAAGCATTGTTTGTTGATACACAAAAGAGATATTCGAGGAGTGCTAAGATACATGTAACATCGCCTTTTTATTTACAGATAGGCGCGTATGAATAGTGAGGATAATGACCGAAAGAAGAAAGAAACGCAAAAAGCGTCTAAAGCGTACTCGGTATGATATATACGCAGAACTAATCAGAGTCATCTACGTCTATGGATATTGTCCTCTAACACGAGCAGCTAGGTCCACAAATATGCCCGTTGACAGAGCAAAGACTACTATTGGCGAACTCCTTGAGAGAGGACTTTTGGAAGAGGAGGACGATGATGGACAGATTGTCTATAAAGTCACTGTCAGAGGTCATCAATATCTCGAACTCTATAAGAGAATGGCAGGTCTCGTCGGTATCCCCATTCCAGAACCCATTATTGGAATGTAATTCATCTACATAGAAAATTGAAGAAAGAATCGGAATAAATCAAGAATCAGATGGAGGGAAAAAATATGTTCTCAAATCATCTGTAGATGCTTCGTATTCTAAGGCTACTCGGTTGAACATATATCCCATCATATAACCCAATTTTTCACGCCAAGGGCTTTTTATAGCTGCAAAACGCGTAGTAATGATTTTTGGTTGATATTCGCTAGAGATAGTGCTTATTTGTGTCAAATCGATAAATGCGGGTTTATGGGAAAATTCTAATCGCGGCGATAAAAAAAAGAAAAATGGTCTTCTATATTCTGACAATTCCTTTATCCTTTTGATAATTTCTCTTTGTATCTTATGAGGTTCCTTGTTCCCATGCTTTTCTTGGAGTTGATCAATAATAATATTCAATTGAAAAACTGGAGATATCAAAATCCGTTGTAGTCCTTTAGGATTAGCCAAGTCACAGGTATAAGTCAAGATTATGAATATTTTGTAATCAGAATTCACCTCTGGAAAAATATCATCATCAAAACTGCGAAAAAGATCACCTTGACACAACTGTCCTGGTACTGGTTCGCAATATATGTCAGGAAACTCCACCCAATACCACCAAATACCATATTATTCCATATCATCAAGCCAAGAATCAGGAATTCTGGATTCTAAACGTCTTGATTTGTTAATCTTCTCTAGTTTTATTTTTAACTGTTCATATTGAGAAGCAAGATTCTCAATTCGTTTATTTGTTTGTTCTACCAGTTTTTCATATCGTTCATTTAATTCAATTAACTTGTTAAAGAGTTGCCAATTTTGTTTTCGAAGGAACTCTACTTCATTCTCTTTGAATTGTGCAGTATCACCATATGGTTTCATTTCTGAATTATGTAATGATTCTGTTGGACTGTGTTCAAAATCTAACTCTGATTCTAATCTAGTATTCATGTGATTATTCACCTCTCAAGCTTTCAAGGAATTTGTCGGTGATATTTTTGTGAAATTCCGTTACTATTAGATTATGTAATTTCTCTGAAATTGTTTCTATTTGATTTGAGGTCATAACTTCAACTGAGTATCCGTCAATATCAATAATGTATTTTGGGATTCCATCCTCGAATGATAAATTATTTCTCAGTGTGACGAGTCCCTCATCGTGTCGGACTCTGTATTCTGTTTGAAATGTAATAGGCGCATCCTCCTCAATTCTGGATCGGGAAATTATGGGATTGAATCGCTTCAATATATATTCTATGACATTATTTTCATGAGGAAGGGGGATTTCATTGATATACCGTAATCCCAATCGATTGAAATTTTGTAATTTTGTTGTTTTAGTGAATTCATTGAATGCAAATGTGTAATTTTCTCTGAATTCTGAATAATTCTTGTACTCTTTTGTAACAAAAATTAGTCTATCCATTGAGAGACGAATGTGTGATGTCTTATCTTTTGTTGAAAATTCCCATTGTATTGATTCGGGAGATTCCTGAAAAGGCAACCCAATTGAAAAAGATACCCCTTTTCCCAAACCTGGGTACTTGCCACGTATTTTTTCCTGAAAAGTAGGAACTTTTTGCTGAATTGCAAGCAAAGGATCAAACCTAACTTCAAAAGTAACACTAGTTAGGAAATTAATTGGAAAAGTTTCATCATAGTTTCTTGTTGACAATTTACTCCAATCCCACATTTATCTATTGAGATATAATTGCTCACAATATAAATGATATCATATACTATTGATTTCTGTAAACGCAAGGGTAATAAAATTGAGATAGAATAAGTGAAATAAAATCATAACTGAGCTAAGATATCATAGTAACAAATTGTGACCATAATTTGTGTGTCCGCTTTATATACCCAGTTTCATCAGATAATAGTGAATCACATGTTCAAAAGGTGAACACAATGGCGGAAAAATACAAAAACGAATCAAGACTCGAGCTAGGTCCAATAGAAGGAGACCTCGAGTTAGATAACGTTGAAAGAATCTATCCCAAAGAGGGAGAAGAGATTGTTGTCAACGGAAAAATCAGAATAAAAGGTGAAACCGAGTTCGAAGGAACTCTCAAAGCACATAGCATAGAAGTCAGAAGTAGAGACCGTTTAACAATCCATGGAGACCTCGTTCTACAAGGTGATGCACTAGTCAAGAAAGGTAGTCTCGTTGTCAATGGCTCTGCAACAGGACGTCTGTTTGACGTTGGAGGCAGTTTCAGCGTTAGAGAAAACCTAGAATGTGAAGCAGCCCGAGGTGGTGGATCTGTTAAGGTTGAAGGTAATGCAACTGCTCAACGAATCATGGGCGGAGGCTCTGTAAAGATACAAGGGGATGCCAAGGTAGCTAGACTTCAAGGTGGAGGCTCAGTTAAAGTGGGCAGACTAGTTACAACAGATGAACTCAGTGCAGGCGGCTCTGGAAAAGTAAACCAAGGTGAAATCGGAAAGGTCGAGGTCGGAGGTAGTTTCAAATCGACCGGTCCTGTTGTAGTTGAAGATATTGATGTTGGTGGGTCAGTAAAGCTAGCTGGTGGATCCAAGGTAGAAGCTGTAGATGTTGGTGGGTCCTTCAAGACAGATGGAGACCTCGAATTTGGCGACATCGACGTCGGTGGAACTGTAAAGATATCTGGAACAGCAAAAGGTAAGACAATTGATGTTGGTGGAACTGTCGTAATCGGTGGAACCCTACATCTCGAAAACATCGAAGTCGGTGGAAAAGTGGAAGTTGACGAAGACCTTCACTGTACAAGGAAGATTAAAGTTGGCGGAACTGTTAGCGTTGGCGGACGAATCAACACATTCAGGATTGTTGTTGGAGGGCGTATCGAGGCCAAATATATCAAAGCCAGCGATGGATTTCGAATTGGAAAGAGAGCAGAAGTCACAGGAAATGTGGAATCTGGTGAGATTCTTATCAGAGAACGTGCTCGAACCAAATCATTGTATGGCGACGATATAAGAATTGAAGAACGTGCTCGCGTTGGAGCAATCTATGGACGAACCATTTACATTGAGCGAGATGCAATTGTAGAGGGTGAAGTTCTCTATACAGAAACTCTTGATGCTGAGCATGATGTAAAGTTTCGAGTCGAACCAAAAAAGGTCGACCAACTACCACCACCAGAACAAGTACTAGAATAATCAGTGTGAAAGGTGATGGCCTCACTTCGGGAGTTTACCGCCATCTCTTGTTCACACTGTGAGGTCTGAACCTTGAAGGGGCCTAGACCCCTTCATCTGCTTCTAACATCTTTCTTTTCCTAAGAATGAAAATCCTTCTTCCACTTTCTATTGTGTAAGGACTTGAATCAAATCCACCAAGTTCTTGTTCGACCTCAAATCCTGAAAAGTGTATCAAAAGGTCAGCTTCTCTGTTGAAAATCACTGATGCTCCAGAGGTGACCATAACTTCATTCTCTTCTATTCCCTGCTTATCAAATACTACGTATCTAAGGTCCAGACGAAGTATTTGTTTTACAAAATCAACATGAAATTCGCCCTCTCTAATTACAGTACGTCCATCCTGCATTCGAGTAGGGTTATCCTGAAACTTGGCATGCTCGTTCATTACTGCACCCGGAAACAGGTCAAGAATGAATAGACCGTCATCTGAGAGGTGTTTGTGTATAGATTGAAGAGTTGAGAGTTGCTCTCCTGTAGTCATTGCATGCCCAAAAGAATTGGGGATAATTATCAGAGAGTATTTTCTATCCAAAGAAAAGTTCATCATATTGCCAGATACTAATTCTATTCGACTCCGCACTTCTGGAGTCAATCTGCTGACTAAATATTTTGAATGTTGAAGCATCGATGGAGAAGACTCCAAAGCAGTAACGTGGAATCCCTGCTGAGCGAGATATCTTGTAACACGACCAGTTCCTGCTGCAATATCAAGAATTGGAGAACCACATCTCTGTGCATACTCTAAGTAGAAAGGGAGATCTGTATTATCTGAAAAAAGTTCATAGAACTCTGCTACACCCTCGTATCCAGGGCCAATATCGTCGAAAAAATTCTCCTTACTCATAGCCTTTTCGAGTCTAGTTTGCTCGAGGAGTATATCAATTCTTGGTAAAACCAAGCTGAGCTCTATGTTGAAATAACATTCTCATATTCTCTACGATAACGATCTGGCACGGGATAGTTAGTGAATGAATGTGTATACCACCGTTTGAATAGATCTCGAAGCTCTTCAGTCACTCGTTCATATAGTGTTGAATCAATTTCGGGACGGATTGACCAGACTCTTCCATGATGGGTCTGTTTGATTTTTCCTTTTTTGGAGAGAATAGAACCATCTTTGACTGTAAGAAATGTCTCTCCAAAGACACGGAGTATCAAGTCCGGATTCTCTGCCAAGTTGACTTTTGATGGGTAGTAGTCTAGTACGCACACATCTGCAGCAGCACCTAGACCAAGATGACCCTTGTGTTGTTCAAGACCTAAAATTTTACTTGGTGCAGCCCGAGTTGATATAGTCACCTCATAGAGACTCCATTCGCGATCCAATTCACCCAATAATGAGCGCTCAGATACAATTGGGTGCACTTTGTCTAACCACAAGTCCCGTTGCTTCTTACTCATCAACCAAGAGAGAACCAAAGGGTACTTTGTGAATGGTCCACCATTAGGATGATCAGTGGTCATTACAACTCGCCAGACATCATCAATACTAAGTGCAAATTCCAGTGGGGTTGCCCATTGTATTGCATTTGCTGGTGATGTAGGATTGTAAGTATAGGGTACAACACCAGCACCACCCGGCAACTCAGCATCAACGGATACGTTTGCCCACTTTTCTCCTGTCATCTTATGTAACGCAAATTGGAAGGGGCCATCTCCGGTCATGGTTGTGGCAGGTCCAAAAGTAATCTGGCCCAGATCAACAGTGAAGTGTCGATTCTTTTTGAAGTACTCTGCAAAAGTTAACCCACCTGAACTAACGTACTTCCATTCAGGTACACCATCCTCCAACATACCAAGACAGTCAAAGGACATATGAGCTAGATGAGCAACAGACTCCCGTCCATTAAATCCCTTGATGTCGCTTATAGCATCTAAGGTCTCGATAGTGGTATGGACATTCCCTACTCTTCCAAGGTTGTTAGGATGAAGGTGAATTGTATGGGGGAGACCTAATTCTTCAACAGTCTGACACAATCCTCGAATGATATCTCTTGGGGTGATATCCCAGTCAGGAACAGGAGTGTCTATTCTTCGGATATTTCTACCATGTGCCCAAGCGTAAGTTCCACCAGGATTGACGATCTTCACACCCCAACCGCCAGTGCTTCTCAAGAGCCAAGCAATATACCCTTTCAGGCCATCCAAATCATTCTCTTTGATATAATGAAAGGTGATCACACTGTTGCAGAACATCGGTAGCATTGCAAGGTCTAAATTGGGGATATCTACAAGTTCTTCCCAAGCACCCAGAGCTTTCAAGGCTGGAAGTGCAGGTTCAACAACAGTAGTGTATCCCATAATAGAATAGAGGTAGCCTGTGATATATGAGCTAGGCATAGTAAACCCTACTCCACTTCGCGTATGCTTTGATAAGAAAAAGGGATTGTTCCTATGGTCTTCTGGACACATCATCCGTCCCATACCTAATTTACTCCCGATTATATGGGCATGCATGTCAACTCCGCCCGGGAGAACTGCTCGTTTCTTCACATCTATGACTTGAGCAGATTCAGAAACTTTCTCAACAATCTTTCCCTCGGATATGCAGATATCTATGACTTCTCCATCAACACCATTGAGCGGATCATATACACACGCATTTTTCAGAATCATATCGTCTTTCATGGTAGTACCTCCAGCAGACCATTGAATATCATTTTCAGAATATCTCGGTCAGGAAGTACACCCTCAGGAGGGGCTATCATCTTTTTCAGATACAGTGGAAGCCCATCCATTCGTACCGCAGCGCCATCACACTCAATTCCAGCAATTGCACTAGGAATATTCACTTCTGCAAGCAAAGAGGTCAGATTTCTTTTAGGATCGATATTGATAACAGGAATCTTACGCATATACTCTACAGCATCTTTTGGAAAATGAGCAGCTGGGTCAGCTCCTATGTTGAGGAGAACATCTACCTCACCCCGTGCAAGCAGGTCAACTGCAGTATATTCACCGGGCTGATATCGTGGGTAACCTCGTGAGAAATCCACTGCAAAAGGGTACCCAGTGGTCCAAGTCAGGGTCTTATTTGCTCCAGCTACGTTATAATGTCCCCTCATGGACATCATATTCCACTTGGTATAACTATTCAAATCTTGCACGAGACGAATAGCTGCGTCGACATTGTGATGTCGTCCATGTGATTGTGTGAGACCAAGACCGAAGAACAAAATACCATACTTTGCTTTCTTCATAGTATCAGCGAGCTCTTTGATTTTTTGAATTGGAATTCCTGCAACATCAGACACATCAATCTCATGCCCTCTAACCACTGCTCGTAGAGAGGATAAAACTTCGAGGTCGCGACCCGGTTCAATCTTTATGAATTTGTCAGCAATATTTGCAGTAATGCTTTTTCGAATGTCAAAGACCCAGATCCTACGGTCTTTCCTATAGTCTTTGATAAACTCTCCAGGAGTTCGTATGAATCTGCTTGTATGTCGAGGGTGTGCAAACTGAGGGTTAGAGCCCCAATATATCACCAAATCAGCTCTGTTCTTCACCTCGGATAAAGACCCAGCAGCTTCACCAGATACTTGAGTTCCAAGAATAGTAGGTCCATGACATACAGAAGAAGTATTGTCCACTACAGCTCCGAGAATCTCTGAGATCTTGTATGCTTCTCTGTGGGCGTCATTCTCAACTGAGGATAGCCCATACACAAGAGGCCGTTTTGCCTTGCTTAGAAGGTCGACGCTATGAGAGATTGCTGTTTCCAAATCAACATCTGTAAGTGATTCTCCAGTCCTTATCTGAGGTGACTCAATTCTATCTTTGAGATGATTGAGAAACTTAGATTTGCTGATTGCACACCCTTGTTCATTCTGTGCAATTACACCATCTTTCATATGGATAACAAGGTCATCACAGAGACATCCACAAAAAGGGCAAACGACATCTGAAACTATTCTAGAGCCAGGCAAAATCATCATCCTCTTATCAGGTCTTCCACTGAAGGAATTTCTTCTTCTTCAGCTGCAAAGACTAGAGCTTCAATATCTTTGAATCGAGGCATACCAGTCATCTCTGTGTCGGCATTCATCAACACATTAGCATAGGGCCCACTTGGAATAAACGCGATGCTGGATTCACCACGCCGACTGAGTTTGCTTCGAACTACAACAGACCCTTCTATAGTTTCAACTCGAACCGGAGTCCCTTCTTCAATGTCCAGAACAGAGAATACAGTCTTATCCAACTCGCATATTGCAACAGCTTTGGCATACTCAGCAGAGAGTTTTCCAATCTCCATTCCAACTCCTTGTTTTAGAGTTCTACCTGTGGTAAGGGTGACTTTCACTCCTGTTGTAGACATTTCAATCACTACTAGTCTCAACAGAGAATATCTTCCGAAATAGCAGTTGTGGTGGAAATGTCTGGTAGAAAAAGAGCATCTATGATTTTTCGCCCCATATTTTATATTCTTTCAAACTAGCAGCGTTTTGGCGAATACATTGAAAGTATATCACGGATTAATTGCAATATGTTTTGTGTTACTCTTACTTCCAACAACAGGACAAGCTGTCGCCATTGGAGAAGATAACAATGCAAACGGACCATATCTCGATTATATTGAATATCACGTAATCGATGAGTTTAATGATATAGATGCTCTGTTGAATGATGAAATTGATCTCATTGGTCGGATAATTGATCCTTCAGAATGGGACGCGGTTGAAAACGAGAATATTGAAACGAAAGTCACTTATAGAAATGGCTACGGCAGAATCACTTTCAACACCGAAAGATGGCCATTAAATTATAGTGCTTTACGACAAGCTTTTGCATATTCATTCAATAAATCATTGATTTGTGAGCTAGAAAACAACGAAATTACACCAATTGATTCAGTACTCCCACTCATCAATCCATTTAGTATTGAAAACGAGTTTCCTGATACGTACTACGATGTTGATGTTGCTAGTGGAGCCGATCTTCTTGCAGATGCAGGCTTCTATGATTCAGACTTAGATGGAGATCTTGATGCACCAAATGGAACAGCATTCCAAATTGTGTTCGAATATTATGGAGGCATTTCTGAACTAATAGCAAATGAATCAGTGGATGCATTCACCAGACTTCAAATTAATGCCACTACAGTGAATAAAGACTTCTTTACAATAATTGATGACGTGACCAACACGGGTGATTTCGATATGACATTCCTAGGTCACCTATTTCAAAGTTCAGATCCAAGTTGGTTAGCTAACGAGTACGGGTCTGAAACCGCTGGAGATCAAAGTCAGAATCCATCAGGTTTTGCGAATTCTACCTTTGATTCATGGATTCCCCAACTGATTAACGGAACAACATTTGAGGCAGTCTACGAAGCAGCTGAGGCAATGCAGGAGATTCTGTGGGAGGCATGTCCAGTTATCACTGTATATAGTAACATATTTCGATACGCTCATAGAAATGACACCTATGAGGGATTCGTAAATGATGCCTATGATGGAATAGCTTCATACTGGACTGATATGAAAACAAGGCAAATAACCACCGAAGCTGGACCCTTAGGTGGCACGCTTCGACGAAGTTTTCCATCAAATCACACATCTTTCAATTTCATGGCTGCACAAGATTCGGGTTCGAAAGAAATCAACAAGATGCTTTGGGACACCCTACTTCAAGAAACACCTGAGAGGGAATTAATGCCATGGATTGCAGAGAGTTGGGATATCAGAACGAATGAAACAGATCCAACCATAGATGATGGCCATGTTGTTTATACATTCTACTTGGTTCAAAATGCTACTTTCTCTGACGGACATCCGCTTACAGCAGATGATGTAGCTTTCTCATTGCTCTTCTACAGGGATGATGTTTCTAATCCTAGCGGATTCAATCTGCAGGGAATGGTTGATGCTCAAGCTCTATCAAATTATATTTTGCAGGTCGAGTTTGAAACTGAATCATTCTGGAATTTGTACCACACGGGATTGAGTCGAATTCTTCCCGAACACATAATGAACGTATATTCTCCCAACCAGTACATGGATTGGGACCCTGATGCGGACCCAGAAAATATGGTAACATCCGGACCTTTCAAGGTCGTTGATTACCACCATGGTTTCAACTGTACTTTGCAGCGAACACCAACTCATTGGAAGCATCTCGCACAACGCGATGACTCGGATGCACCTATCGTTGAAGATACATCTGATTTTACAATAGAATGGGGCACACCTGCTGTCAGTATATTTTGGGATGCTACAGATGCCTATCCATATTTCTATCGTGTGTTCAAGAATAGCTCCATCGTGGAATCTGGAACATGGGATGGCTCATATATCCAATACAATATTGCTGAAACTCTGACACTGGGAGTTCATAATTTCACAATAGAATTCACAGACTACGGAGGAAGAACATCAACAGATTCCGTGTTCATCACTGTTTTGGATAACAAAGATCCAATCCTAGATGCAATCGGCACATCAGCCTACCAATTTGCGACCACAGGACATCAGCTAAACTTCACCTGTTTTGATGATCACCCAGATGCGTATGAATTCTATGCAAACAACGTACTAGTTGAATCTGGCGATTGGACGGGAGAAGACCTTGATTTCGATATTGACGGTTATGCCATTGGTCTTTGGAACTTCACATTGCTCGTGAATGATACTAGTGGAAACACTGCTAGCGAGTCGGCCTATGTCACAGTTTACGAGTCAGCGAACCCATTGATTGAAGCACCCGATTCATACACATATCAATACGGAAGCACAGGACATTGGTTGAATTGGTCACTATATGATTTGGCACCCGACTCCTATGAGTTCTATATCAATGATGAGCTGCAGGTTGCTGGAAATTGGAATGGACAAGACTTGAATTTCTCAGCCGATGGATACGACTTGGGAATATGGAAATTCACCCTCTTCGTGAACGATACGAGTGGAAATTCTGCTCGTGGAACCGCCTTTATCATTGTAGAAGATAGTGAAAGCCCTATCATTGTCGAACACGAATCAGTCGAATACATAGAGGGATCAACAGACAACTGGATTCGTTGGCAGGTGGATGATGTACTACCAGATAGCTACATCCTATACCGAAATGGTACTCCAATTGCTTCAGGAAGCTGGAACAGTGGCTACCTGAATGTGTCCATTGATGGTCTTAATCCAGGTGTATACAATTACAGACTTGTTGTACGAGACACAAGTGGAAACATAGCTGAGAGCAGTGTTATTGTTACCGTCGCTCCAGCGACAACCCCACCACCTATGGTTATAATAGTAGTAGGTACCGCAATCGGCGTAATCGCCATTGTCTTTGCAGCTGTTGCTTGCAAAAGAAGACAGTAGGACACAAACGATGGCCTTCTTGGCCATCCCTTTTCTCTTTTTATAGAAACATTCCAAGCTTTTGATTTTTGGATCCTCTTGTTCGAATAATTAGCATCAAAGATAGACTAAAGGTTGCTTCGAAGAATTTATCAGACTCGCCTCTCGGATTCGCACAAAGCTCGAAGCCAATTAAGGCGGATATAATTATGGTAAGCAAAAAGACCCTTGTTGAATTATACACAAGGACGCTCAAGGTTAGATTATTCGAGGAAAAAGTCTGGGACCTTTTCGGTCAGAACCTAGTACCAGGAACTTTGCACTTGTATCTTGGACAGGAAGCCGTCGCTGCTGGAATCACCGCGGCGATGAAAGACTCTGACTGGGTACAGAGTACTCATAGAGGTCATGGACATGTAGTTGCTAAAGGTGCAGATCCAAAGAAAGCCCTTGCTGAACTACTTGGAAAGAAAACAGGTTCCTGCAAAGGAAAAGGTGGCTCTATGCACATCACCGAATTTGATGCTGGTGTGTTAGGAGCTACGGGAGTAGTTGCATCCGGACTACCAATAGCAGTCGGCGCAGCGCTCTCATCTCAAATGAAAGGAACCGATGATGTCGTTGCATGTTTCTTCGGAGATGGTGCCTCAAACAATGGTACATTCGGTGAGTCATTGAACATGGCAGCAATATGGAAACTACCTGTGATTTGGGTGGTAGAGAACAACTTCTACGCTATGGGTACTCCAATCAAACTCACTTGCCCCAGTGAAAACATTGCTGCTCGTGCTGATGGGTATTGTACTCCAAATGTTGTAGTTGATGGGAACAATGCACTAGAGGTTTACGAAGCTGCAGTTGAAGCAGTTAAACGTGCCAGAGCTGGAGAGGGACCAACACTCATAGAGTGCAAGACCTACCGAAAACGTGGACACTCCCGGTTTGACCCTGCAAAGTACAGACCTAAAGAGGAGGCTGAACACTGGCTTAGCCGAGACCCTGTCGATATCATCAAGAAAATTGCGATAGATGAAGGCGCACTAACAGAAACGAAAGCCGAGAAGATTCGAAAAGAACTAGAGAAAGAGATGGAAGATGCTGGAAAATTCGCAGTTGATTCCGACTATCCAGAACCAGAAAAAGCACTGGAAGATGTCTATGCGGAGGAGTTCTAAATGGCAGAGATCACATATCGAGAGGCCCTCAAGGCTGGATTACAGGAAGAGATGAAACGGGACAAGACCGTGTTCCTCATGGGCGAGGACATTGGTTTGAACTGGGGAGGTGCATTCAAAGTCACTAAGGGTCTTGCTGAAGAATTTGGCGAAGACCGAGTACGCGACACACCTATTTCTGAGAATACTATTGCAGGAACAGCAGTAGGTGCTGCAATAACCGGACTCAGACCAGTTGCAGAAATCATGTTTGGAGACCTCATCACACTTGCGATGGACCAAGTCTGTAATCAGGCTGCCAAGATGCGATACATGTTCGGTGGTCAGACTTCAGTCCCGCTCGTTATAAGAACTGTATTCGGTGGAGGAAAGAACATTGCTTCTCATCACTCACAGAGCCTTGAAGCATGGTTCATGCACACCCCTGGTCTCAAAATTGCAGTCCCAGCTTTTGCATATGATGTGAAAGGACTCATCAAGACTGCTATCCGAGACCCTGATCCAGTTATGTTCTTTGAGCACAAACTTGTCTACGATAAGAAAGAAGAGGTTCCTGACGATGACTACACCATCCCATTCGGAGAGGCTTCAGTAAAACGAGAAGGAGCTGATGTAACGATTTGGGGTACGTTCCTTATGGTTCACAAGGCACTTGCGGTTGCAGAAGACTTGGCCAAGGAAGGAATCAGTGTCGAGGTCATTGACCCACGTACTCTTGTTCCACTAGACAAGAAGACATTGATCGACTCTGTGAAGAAGACTGGCAGACTGGTACTCGTTACCGAAGAAACCAAGACTGGTGCCACAACCGCAGAGATTGCTGCGATTGTTCAGGAAGAAGCCTTTGACTGGCTTGATGCTCCAATCACACGAGTCAATGCTCCCGACACCCCAGTACCCTTTGCACCTTCGTTGGAACAATACTTCATTCCTGATGAGAAGAGAATTGCTCAGGCAGTTCGAAACATTGTATAGGAGGCCACAAAATGGTCACAACTATGATCATGCAGCGAATGTCCGTTGCGATGGAGTACGGAGTCATTCTCAAATGGATAAAGAAAGAGGGTGACAAGATCAAGAAAGGAGACCCGGTTGTAGAAATCTTCGGGGAGAAAAACGAGTTCGAACTCGAGGCTCCTGAAGATGGTGTACTGCTCAAGATTCTTTGTGAGGTCAATGATGAGATTCCAATCTCAGAGCCTATTGCGTTCATTGGTGAAAAAGGTGAAGATATTCCCGATGTTCGGCCTAAGAAGCTCAACAAACCCGCAGAGGCCCTTGCTGAAGCATCTTCAACCCCCACACCCACGAAATCTGCACCAGCTCCAAAACCATCTGGTTCGTCACGGATGAAAGGTGGTAGAATCAAGGCATCCCCACGTGCAAAGAAGCGAGCAAAAGAGCTTGGTGTTGATATCAGTCTGATTTCAGGAACAGGTCCAGACGGAAGAATCATAGAAAAAGATGTCTTTGCCTTTGAAAAATCAGCTCCTCGTGTCGTAGATACGACTGATGACCGAAAGGTCCGAAAGAGCGAGACTATCTCACATCTTCGGAGAACTATCGCTCGAAGAATGAGTGGAAGCTGGGAACACCCACATATCACAATGATCACTGAGATTGACATGACTGAAGTTGTTGAACTTAGAAAAGAGATCAACTCTCGGACAGAGAAGACTCTGGGAATCAGAGTTTCTTTCAATGATATCATTGTGAAAGCAGTAGCAGATACTCTAGAGAGATTCCCCAAGTTCAACGCTGCCCTCATCGAAAATCAGCTCATCATGTACGATGACGTTCACATCGGTATAGCGGTAGCTGCTGATGATGGACTACTTGTCCCAGTAGTCAAGAGTGCAAACAAGAAGTCTATTACTGAGATTGCTCAGGAAACCAAAGCTCTTGGTAAAAAAGCAAGGAATGGTGAACTGGGGCCGGAAGATCTGACCGGAGGAACATTCACAATCTCCAATCTAGGGCCGTTCCAAGTTGATCTGTTTATTCCAGTCATCAATCCACCCGAAACCGCAATTCTAGCACTTGGACAGATCAAGAAACAGCCAGTGGTTGTAGACGATATGATTGCAATCAGGTCCATGATGATGGCTAGCTGTGCTGTAGACCACCGAGTACTCGATGGAGCTCCAGCAGGACAATTTCTGTCTGCTCTCAAGGACTATCTTGAAAACCCATATTTCATGAAAATTTGAAATCTGAGATCCTTCGGGGTCTCTGTTTCTTTATTTTAACTGCCATCCAAGACTTTTCGACTATGAATATAGAGAGCAAAAAAAACTTGAAGTCCAAATATTCTCTAGTGGTCACATTGACGACCTTGCTACACCTTCATAGAAGACAGAATCTCTGCTGGTGAGAAGTATTCCTGTTTCAGCTACATTGTTTCTGAATGGTGCTGGTGCCTTATTGAGTACCTGTATGTCTATTGGAAGTCCTACATCAATAGTCCAATACCTATGAACCAAGACATTTCTTAGTCGCCTACTGATACTGATATCTGTCCTGACTCCTCAGGGAAATTATCTCTTTTTGATAGCCGAACAAAACAATTAGGACCTGACAGATTTTTCTCAGAAACAGTTCTTCAGGAGATGCATACATATTCCATCAGAAGAATTAACTAGTTGAATTGACAGATATCTCAGTGCACAAAAACTAGTTTGAGTTAAACCTTCGAAATCATTTTTCACGAATCTTTTCTTGTTCATCAATGGCATCGTGGATATTTCTGATTCTTGATTCAATGAAATCAATCTCAATCTGGTTTTTCATTTGATAGAAATATGTTTCGTTAACCAGCAAATCTGATGTTGCTGTGGCAACTATCCTGCAACAAACAAGTCAGCAAATATTTGAGATAATGATAATAACTTTCACACAAAATAGACAACAACGATGAGATCAGGACAATGCCCAAAATGTGGTAGTGGCGAGATTGCAGGACCACACGGCACTTTGACAGGGGAAGGTCGCCTTAGAATCGACCTCCCAGGAATTCGTACGGCAACAGTACTTTCACTGACTTGTGAGAACTGTGGATACACAGAATTCTATGCAGATCGAGGTGGTCTGGAGAATCTTAGACGAGATGGTCGACAGTTCCAATCACAGACACAAAGGTCACATGAACGCTGTCCTCGATGTGGTACGAGAGTAACACCAATGTCATCACTTTGTAGTGAATGTGGTCACGTTTTCTAATTGTGACCATCAAGAACAAATAATTGAAATGTAAGATTCTCCCCTAACCTGAAGATTCCATTTTTATATCTCAAAATTGGTTCAAGTGGAAAATTGTTTCCGCTCTTTATTAGAAGAAAAAATAAGAGAACAGAGAAACACTGAAGTTTCCTGTCCCAATAAGGTCTACTTCTTTAGTACTGCAAGAAAGCTGCTTTTTGGTTGATTCTTGCCAAGTTCTGCTAGTGGATAGACCATTCCGCATCCTTCGCATTTGATGGCACTATAGACAATCGATTGCCCCATAACATGTAGTTCATGGAGCACCAGCTTCAGCTTATCACCATCACATTGTTCACAAGTAATTTCCATAAGAAATCTCTCCACTCTAGTAGAGTCCTGAACAATGATATAGCTTTGGGAGTATTATTGTCAAGACCTATCAAAGTGATACAGTACTTCGTTCTGTTATCGATGGTGTTACGAGCTCGTAGCACAACTAAGAAGGTCTGTAATGCCATTTCTAGTCTGATTGAAACCTGTTCTATTTTCAGGCGTTTTTGATAAAATGACGTTTATGGGGTGACGAACTGATACGAAATATCTGGACAAAGTTAGACATTGAATAGGTGGAAGTCTGTAGTGGAAGTATGTTTTCGGTATCGATCGCCGCAGCTCGTCTTGGCGTATGCACCAAGACCATTCGAAGATGGGATAAACAGGGGCTGATAGAATGTTATCGAACTCCTGGCAACCATCGTCGCATCCCCCTCAGAGAGATAGCTCGGATCAAACATGGAACCACCCACGAGAAGGTCCTTCCAGCGCATCCAGCAGTCTATGCAAGAGTGTCCAGTCACCGACAGAAGGCGGCTGGAGATCTGGCTCGGCAGGTGGAGGAACTCTGTCACCACTGTCCAACATCACCCAGAGTCTTCAAGGATGTGGGCTCGGGTCTCAATATGCAACGAAGAGGACTATGGAGGTTACTCACCGAGGCCAAGAAGGGAACCATCACCTCGGTCTACATCACCCATCGCGATAGACTGGCTCGTTTTGGCACAGAGCTGGTAGAGTACATCCTCACCATCTTTGGCGTCACGGTACATCGTCTTTATGAGACCGAGGACAAGACCCCTCAGGAGGAGATCGTCTCGGACCTCATGGCCATCATAGCCTCTTTCTCCGGCCGGGTCTATGGTCTTCGTGGAGCTCTACTTCGTTCCCGTCGAACGAATCAATGACTGATCGTGAACTTCTTCCTCTGAAGATACTGGCATGTCCGAGAGAACGAAAGGATATTCTTTGGAAATATCACCAGATCAGCATTATTGATGACCACTTGTGTGGAATACATTCGATGTGACGATGTGTCAATGAACTGCATGCTCTCAAAGATTTCAGCAACCTCGATGATGGTAAGGTCTATCTCTTGTAACGTTCTCATTTTTGGTGAGAGATCAGGAGTGAGAAAGAGAATGTTCCAACAGCGGGAATGGGGATGTTTCCACCTTGACAGGTCGGGGTCAGCAACGAGGGTGATGGATGGGCCATGACTCATTCTCAGTAGATCTTCTGCTGTAAGGGGGAGAGTGTATCTACTAAGATATGGGGATGCTTGACGATTTCGGTAGGTAAAGGGGCTGAGAAAGGTCAGAGAGACCGGACCGTGAGTAGTAGTGACCTCTTCATAGCTCACGTCTGTATCAAGGACCCACCAATAGCGGTTCTCAAAGGGATGGCCTGTCGTCTGCGGGCTTCGGAGAGTCTGAATAACATCAAGGGTATTCAGATAGTGAAGGGTCTGGAGGGGAGTCTTGTCACTATCTCCTCCAGTCACACGAAAGAATTGTACCATATAGCTGGAGGTCACATCGTCGAGCGTGACTCTGCATCTTACATGGATAACACCCTCGGTCAATGAACTTAGAGAGGAGAGAGTTTTTCGCACAATATGCTGAAATGCGTTCTCGTGCAGGTTGATCTCTGGGGGACTTAAGTTCGAGACCAGTGCAGACGGAATACGTTTGTATCGAACCCATCTGATGGGAGCAGTTTCACCATGTGTAGGTCTACCATACTCGAAGATTCCCACGGGCCACCAACTCTCAATGGTATCACCATCTTGCTGTGGACGCCACAGTACCAGATGTTCTCCCACTGGTTGGATAACGAGGGGAATACTCTGATTCCATGATATCGTACTCCATTCCTTCAACTCAAAGGGACTGGTCTCACAGGGATACCAGCCTCGTTGAAAGAGCGAGTCCTCGGAGCGATGGATCAGACCTGCAATAATCTCTGTTCTAGTATGAGGTGACTGAAAGACTAACCAGTGATGGTCGCTCCCTACATCGATCATCAGTGCTTGGAGCATATCTGTCTCTTCCATAGCAGGGGACTCAGGGAGCTGGGCCACTCGCCATTGTAGATTTGTCCAGATGAACCAGAGATCATATTTTGACACGACTTCTTCCGCGATAGGTTCTTGGCCGAATCCAATATGGACCAAGATCCAGTCCGAGAAGGCCAGCCAGAGGACTCGCAGACTATCCTGTACCAAGAGCGTTTCACAGTCTCGTTGGAGCGCCAGAAGGAGGAGATAGAGGTAGTTTCCATACAGGAGTCCAATCTCATGATCTTCTTGCTCAAGCTTCGCGACCAAGGTCGATACTTCAGGTAGCAATGAATCTGAATGAAGTGCATTCTGTCGGATAGAACGTATCAATCGCCAGAAGTCTTTCGACTCTTTGTCTTGCCTCAATACGGTGCGGATTCGGTCCAATACGCTACCGGGTTCAGCTGTTCCTCCGTGAGCTTTGATACACGTGGTACAGAGGTCGATGATACGGTCCAAGAACCCAATCCAGTCGTGTTCATACTGCGGAGCAGCTCTCTTGAGGAGTAGTGCCGCCTGTCGAATCCGTCACTATCTCAAACATAACCAGCCGGTGATGAGTAAGGCCTCAGGTCTGGTCCGAGACTGGCTAGAACACGGATATCCCTTCGAGATTCCCCTGATGAAGAGCTTTGTCACGGATTACTCAGGTTCTACAGAGAACTCACCTGGGCAGGGGTACTGGTACTCCTGGGATACTGAGAG
>WJMJ01000051.1 GCA_014728035.1 Promethearchaeota archaeon
AATGACATTGTGCTTGAGGGGCCCCCTCCAGATGACCGCATCGGACTTGTCAACCAGGAAAGCCATTGAGATAATCTTCAGGTTTTCATTGTACTTAATGGGAATCAGCTTTTCATTCCCCGTCTCCGGTTTTTTGTTTTCAAGGTCCAGCATCTTTGGCACATTGGGGCCGTGGAGGTCCACATCCAGTAAACCCACTTTTAATCCTTTTTTGGCCAAGGCATAAGCTATATTGACGGCAATAGTTGTTTTGCCCACTCCGCCCTTTCCGCTCATTACAAGGAGCTTGTTTCTGATTCCCATTTCAGTTTTCTTACTCTGTCCTTTGTTTTAAATGCTCTGCTCATCTCGGCTTCAATGGGCCCGAAGAAGTTTGATCAAACCAAATGGTGCTGTCTGAAAGTTTCAATGCAGGAGGAATGGCCTCAGAGCAGCTCTGAGGTCTGACCTTTTGGGTGCGCTGTGATGCCAATTTTGGCATCAAGTAAAATATAGACCATCGGCCGGAGTGATGGTATGGCTGAAATAGACCTGTATAACTACCCGAAACGGCTGAAAACCAACCTGGAAAAGCTGAGAAATGACCCGAAAATATGTCCTGAGAACAAAAAGGACATCGAATCGTTTTCAAAGATAAGGCTTGCAAAAGGCTCTACTCATGGGAGGGTTGCCAAGGTTGTTTATTGCATGGAGTACTGGGCAAGGTGGATAAAGAAGCCTTTCAGGAAGGCAGGCAAGGATGATCTGGTAATTGCAGTTGGCGAGCTGGAGGATACCAAGCTGGCAGAGCATACCAGGTATGACCTCAAGATTGTCCTGAAGATGTTCTACAAGTGGCTGGAAGGCAATGACGAGAACATGCCATCCAAGATTGCCTGGCTGAGGCCCAAGATAAAGAATCACAAGCACAAGCTGCCCCAGGAGCTTATCACTGAGGATGAGGTTCTGAGAATGGCCGAAGCTGCCGGGAACATCAGGGACAAGGCGTTCATTCTGATCCTCTATGAATCAGGCTGTAGGATAGGGGAACTGCTTACTCTGAAGAACAAGAACATCTCATTCGACCAGTATGGGGCGATTCTAAGGGTTAATGGAAAGACCGGAGACAGGCGAGTTAGAGTTATTAGCTCTGCTCCTGCTTTGTCGTCCTGGATGGAGCTTCATCCTGCGAGCAAGGATCCGGAGGCCATGCTATGGCACTCTACATGGAGAAATAGCAAGAAGAAAGGCCCGAAGAATATTAGTCATGGGACTATTTACACTCTCTTAAGGGAATTTGCCAAGAAGGCAGGAATCAAGAAGCGGATTTATCCTCATTTATTCAGGCATTCAAGGGCCACGGCTTTGGCGAACCGGCTCACTGAGAGTCAGATGAAGGAGCACTTCGGGTGGGTACAAGGATCTGAGATGGCAGCAACATATGTTCATTTATCTGGTAGAGACGTTGATAATGCTCTCCTTGAGTTGCAGGGGCTTGTAGAGGTCGAGGAAAAGAAATCCGAGAAGCTGAATGTCCGGGTCTGTCCGAGATGCAAGGACCACAATGCTCCGGTTTCGAAGTTCTGCTGCAAGTGCGGGCTGCCTCTGGACGAGGGCATGATAGCGAAGATTGAGGAAGTGAAGGACCGAAGCAACAATGTCATGAATCGGCTGATGGACGATGATGAGTTTAAGGATTTCATGATGAAGAAGATTTCAGACCTTGGGCTTAACGTTTGACTTTTCTTCTTTCAGTAGTTTCTCAAGTTTTACTGCCCAAGCTGGAATGTACTTTTCCAATTGTTTCCTGTCTGAATCATCCATATTGGGATTCTGATTAATGATATACTTATTGACTAATGCAAAAATTGATACCACTATGCTAAAGGTGCCACTTAGATTTGATTCTTAATCCTTATCGGCCCTAAATAACAATATGAAATGGTTCCATTGGATCATACTCACATTTTGCATGATCTTCCTTATGGGATGCTATTCGCCAGAAGCAGCGCAACAAATCGAAGAGTGCAGGAAACTGCCAGACATCGGCACCTGTTGTGCTGGTGACCATGGTGGCAGCTGCTGGGAATGCAGAAAAAAAGACATCTGTCTACTCAAAGTAGCAGAGGAGCATAACATATCTCAGCTCTGTTATGAGATTGATTCTTCCTATAAAGCACAGTGCCTGCAGACCATAGCCATAAATACGCATAACCCAGACCTGTGTATCCAGGGGGATGAAGAAAGGGGAGAGGAATATGCTTGGTGCCTTGCTGAAGCATCAGATTATAAGTTATGGGCTTGTGATCGCATCTCTAATCAGGATGTGAAAAATATCTGCGTTCATGAGGTCGCATATCAAAAAATGGATTATGCCATTTGTTCAGATATACTTAATGACCAATACTCACAAGCACAATGCCAAGTGCAAATAAGAAACGGATGCCTGAAAAAGTACTTCACAACATTTTCAGAGGTGCGTTCCTCAATCTGTTTGAATTATTCGAAAACCTACGAAGAATGCCAGAAGTTTTATCCGAGTACCTGGGATGAGGTATCCTCTTTCTTTGGGGAATATCCTGCAGAATACGCTGCCTACTGCTCTTGGGCACATGAACAATGTAATATTGAATGTTAATTCTACCCATGGCGGCATTCAGTTTTTTTTAAAATTCACTGCGCTGTTTTGAGCATAAAGAGCTTCGAACAACAAATTCAAAACTACGAATCCCTGTGCAGGATTCACAGTTTAATTTCGATTCCTTGCTGCTGTATGGTTTTAATTGTGTGTTTACGATTTGATATCATGTTTGCAATATGTGCGTTTGGCGATAGTATCGTTTTTGGTCGTGGGGATAATCTAGATAGGGGATGGGTCGGCAGGTTACGGAAATATTTTGAAATAAAGGATCAATATAACGCACTCTATAATCTTGGTATTCCAGGCAATTCAACAACAGAGCTTCTTGACCGTTTAGATACCGAATGTAAGGCAAGATTGAAACAGTATCATGAAGGAGATAGATTTGTTATCCTAATTGGTATTGGAATTAATGATTCTCGCTTTGTTGGTTCTTTGGATAAACCGCAAACAGAGAAGGGTGTCTTCAGGAAGAATATCCTAAAGATTATTGAAACTGCAAAAATATACAGTAATGAAATAGTGTTTATTGGTCTGACTCCTGTCGATGAAAAATTGACAAACCCATATGAAGATACTTTCTTCCTCAATAGCAGGATAAAGGAATTTAATGCAGTAATACAAGATTGCTGCAGTAGTACTTCCGAAAGTACTTAAATCCTGATGCTTTTTTCCTGTGGTTTTCTGTTTCCAGTCTTCAGTTTTCAGATTGCTGTTGTTGTGCAACAGCAATAAAATATCAAAATTCCGGCATTTTTACTGAGGTAAAATTTTACTGGCTAGTTACATTGCAATATTAATATGGACAACAGCAGAAATATTTCTAAAGAAATCAATTAGCAGATCTTTTAGCCCATCAACAGTAATATGAATCTGATAATTCTCTCCAATCTGGTAATCACTCATGATGAGATTCACATAAATCCAGAAATTGTAGAGAAGAAATGCAATTACAAAGAAGAAATACCTCACATTACCTTCCTTACAGCATGTCTTTATTCTGAAGTTATCATGAACTCTGTGAGATGTCTCTATTCCCCATCTTAGTTTGTAGTTATCAACTAAGATGTAAACATCATCTTTGTATTCAGAGACATGAATGTTAGTTACATATCCAAATATTCTCTTTTTCTCATGTTCATTATCTTCTAAAATAACAAGATCCACACATTCTGATTCACCTTGTGTATTTGTTATCTCATATCCATGAACAACTGCTGGCAATTTATCACAGTCTTTCAATACTCTTTTGAAATGAGAATCTTGTTTTGCAGGCATTTCATAAGCTATGCTTTTCTCTCTAAAAAGTGCAAATACAGAAGCATCATAGAACTCTCTATCAAGCAAAAGTAGATCAGGCTTCATTTCTATCTCTTCTAGAAATTCAAAAGTTCTATTTAGAAGCCATATCCTGTCATCTCCTCTATAAACAGGATATGCATAGAGTAGATATCTTGCTCCTCTCACAACCAATGCAACTGTCAGAAACTTGAAGCAGTAGTATGTGCCGTTCTTAGGCTCATAACCTGTGACATACTCACAGGTCTTATCTCCATAGAATGCTTCAGGGGTAAAATCTATTGCAATGTTAAGTTTCAAGGTTGGAAATTTTCTTCTCAGTGTTCTTATGAATTTTTTGTCTACAAAATGTTTTAGCATTTCTTCAATGTTATCAATAGTTGTCTTATCTTTTATATGAATAAATGCATTATCAGCAGAAGGTTTGCCTTTTGATATTGCTTCTGCTGATCTGTTTTTCATGGCAGCAGTTACAAACAGTTTCATGATTTGAGAGGGAGAATAGACAGCATTACCTCTAATCTGAAAGAGAGGATGATTCAGCAGCTCACGACTGAGTCTCTTTAGCTTTTTTGTTGTTTTTTCCTGTGAGCTAAATGGATTTAATGTTTTGGGGAGGATATCCATTTGGATCACCATATTGGGTGTACTTCTTCTTCGTTACCGGGGATATATCTAATATGGGTTGATCCAATATTAATGTGTTAGAAGAAGTTCGGAACTACTGCTGCAGTGACCAAGAAGTATTATTTTTGGATTTATTCAATACGATTCAGGGATTGGATTGCACAAAAATCTTAGGAGATGGTTTGCATCCAACTTCACAAGGATATGAAAAAATGTTTGAGGTAATAAGAGATTTCTTAATCCAAAAACAAATAATACAATGAAAATCATATTTTATTCTTCTCATTCTTACAGCCTAGAAGTTTAGAAAGTTCGAATCCTATGCCATGCATTGAGATCATTTGCACACTGCTTTGCTCTCTCACCACTCAGTGTGGGCAAACCCCTCGTTTCAATGTGCTACAAACCTTGAAACGCCAAAAGCAGTGTGAAAACAGTGTGTTTCTTTAAAAATGCAAAATAGCCCTAACACACTGCTTTTAGCACCTATCAGAGCTGTGTGCAATGAAATCCAACATATTCACTTACTGAATTATTCAGTAGCTGAATACTTTTCACTGGATTGCCCATAGAGACTAAGCAAACCTGGAAAAACATTAATATGGCATTTGGGATAATAGCCACTTCCAGACAGGCATCAACTGGATTTTTTTATTATTTATTACAACCTCTTTCTCCTGGTCGTAGGTTAGAATAATACCTTCCTTTATCTCATAAACTTCCATTGCTTCCATTAGTCCGTTATATTCTCTTTCTTCATTCTTTTCAGCAACTTCTTGCGTTACTTGTATTGCCAAGGACTTATCAACAATGAAATCACATTCTTTCTTTCCCTGGTGGAAATGTACTTTCTTTCCTCTTTTTATGAGCTCAGTGAACACAAGATTCTCAAGAAGAAGATTCTTATCCTCCTTCACTTCGAACAATTTTATGTAACCATTGTCGATGAAATATCTCTTTTTCTTCTCTTGTTTCACAACTGATTTCGCAAAGGGAGGACACGGCATAACAAGAAACGCTTCTTCTAGATAATCAATGTACTTCTCAACAGTGTTCGGGCCAACTTGAATATCCGCCTTCTTTAAAGAAGAATAAATTGCCCTTGGGGTCATGACATTTCCAATACCCTCTCTCAGTTTTTTTATCATAAATCTGAGTGCCTCTTCATTCTTGAGGTCTTTGTCAGTCATGAGGTCTCGATAAAACACTAGGTTAAAATAGGACCTCAATACTTTCATTTTGCTTGCTTCATCTGAGAGAAGCGCAACCTCCGGAAATCCACCGAAGGTGAGGTACTCATCAAAGTATTTTACTATTGCAAATCTGTCCTTTGAATAAAGGTGCTCTTTCTTGAATTCAAATCCTTTGAATTTCAAAAATTCCATGAAGTTCAATGGATAGATATCAATCTCAGGGAAACGGCCGCCCAGTCTCTCTGCAATTTCCTTGCTGAGCATGTTTGAATTTGAGCCCGTTGCTAGGACTTTATAACCGCTATCAGCAAGCCTCCGTATGAATTTTGCCCAGCCACCCACATTCTGGATTTCGTCGAGGAAGAAAATCGGCTTCCCTTCTGCCAAGCTGTGATATGCCTCAAGGATCTGATCAAAATCTTCTTTTGTAAATTCGGCCAGTCTTTCATCTTCAAAATTCAGATAGATAAAACTGTTCTTTTCTATGCCTTTGCCAATCAGATGATCCCTGGCCTCGTGCAGGGTGTAGCTTTTTCCAGCTCTTCTTGGACCAACTATAACAAGTGAATGCTTTCCAGCAATTAAGTCTTCAGGAGCTTTATTCCTCTGGACATATTCTGGTTCTCTCTCCCAATATTCTACTATCAGTTTTTTGAGTATCTCTTTCATGTATTGTTAATAGTACAAAAAGGTTTAAATATTGTACTATCAGTAATACAATTCAAGAATACATAGTTTACCTTTATGAGCGGGAGAAATGCCGAAATCCTTACCTTTTTACGTAAATTATCTCTTGCTTAGGGACAATAGAACTCTCTCACAACTCAGGGTAAATGAAACGCTTGTTTCATTGTGTTCTGAGGTCTCAGAACGCCCGATTCATTGTGTTTGTATTGTGTTTCTTTATAAAGGCAAAAGCGGCAGAACACAATGCTTTTGAGGGCTGGAAGAGGTATTGTGCTAGATGATTGTCGAGAGCCATTCAGGCCAGAGCTTAAATAGAACTTAGTTCAGACCTTCACTCGGTCGGATGGCTAGGTCTGAACTCAGACCTGATTACGAAGCGCCCCCTAGGGCACTGAGAGCTGATCTAAGGTCCTGCGGACTTAAGACCTCAGAGCAGATCTGAATGCAGGAGGAAGGTCCAGAGAGCCGGTCTCTGAGCCTACCGCTTTGGGATTAGAACCTGAAGCTCTAATCCCCCATTGTGCATTCCATTCCGAATCTCAGGTCACGCTCAAAAGCAACAGCTTTTGGGCGGATTTGAACAAAGTTCAAACCGAGCAGAAAACCTTGCTGAGGCAAGTACTAAATTTCTTTTGCACTAAGACATATTTATTGCTCTGCCAGACCTAGATCAGACGATGCCCTAACTCATTGTGCCCTATTTTCTAGTAAAACTTATTCACTAATTCAGTTTCATAATAATTTAAAACATTTGTGATGATAATTATATAATAATGTAGTTGATTTTATGACATCTTATCGCTTACAACGGTTGGCAAACAGAAAGCCCGGCAAAATCAGAACCGATGTTGCCAGCGTAAGCGAGATGCCATGCCGGATAATGATAGTCCGCCCGCCTGCCCTTGGTTTGATTTCAGAGCCGAAGAAGAAGAATCTGAAGCCGACATATCCGCACCCCACCACTACAACTGTTCCACCAATAAGCCAGGCAATAGTTGCGGCTATGCTTCAGGAAGAGCTTCCACCTATGGGTATAGAGGCAGATATCAGCATAGTTGATATGCGGTCTGAAAAAGGCCAAGAAGGGATTCGTGTAAACGAGTACCGAAGCATTGATTATGGGGATTATGTAATCCGTTGTCATAGGGTGGGCGGAATAGATTTCGATGACCTAAATGTAAAGATTTCAACTGCAGATGTGATATGTTTGACCGCTATCTTTACAACCGAAGCTAGAATCCTGAAGGATTTCATTGAGCACTGCAAAAAAGTCAAGCCAGACGTCAGGATACTTGTTGGTGGAAAAGATGCAACAGCACGTCCAGGCTATTATCTTGCCGCTGGTGCTGACGTGATTGTTCGCGGTTATGGAAACAAGGCAGGTGCAGAGGCAATCAAGAGGCTTATGGAAGGCAAGCCTTTAGAAGGCATTCAAGGTATCAATACAAATTCGATTGAGGTGGTTTCACCCCCATCAAAAAGGGGTGACTATGGAAAGCTTCCTGTTCCTGCATTTGACCTTATTGACGATTTGTCCGGTTATACCGGAAGTCATGCTGGAGGATTTGCAGCCGGTGTGGAAGGCCCTTCGATGTACATATCATTTTCCCGTGGTTGTTTTTACGGCTGCCGCTTCTGTCTCACTTCCAAGGAGCGCTATGATTTTTTGACTCTAGCTCAGACAGAAAAACTTCTGGAGCATTATAAGGAACATAGTATTAAAGTCCTGCTCTCAAGTGAGGATAATTTCCTGCAAAGGATGGATCCCAGAGTTGGCTACGAACAGGGGCGAAGCGAGGTTATACAGATAATGCGAAAAATCCGGGAGATGGGATTCGCTATCTGTTTTGAGAATGGACTGCAGATGAGTTTGTTTGGAACAACAGATGATAAGGGCAATTTCCGGGTGGATGAAGAACTAGTCTCTGAAGTCCTCCAGCATAATTTTGAGAGTGGGCAGTTGGTCGGAACTGCAAGACTGCACTGGCCTCTTGAAACCTTTGCCGAGCATTCAAAGCTTGATCAAAAGATGACAAAGCTATGTGGGTGGGAGCAACTGATTCACATACTCAAAGCAGTTGCAAAAATCGGCATCCCCCAAATTGCATTCGGCCTGATCAATTTCCATGATGATGGTGAGCAAGATTTGAAAAGAACCCTGGAGAGGTGTGCAGATATAAGAAGGATTGTCCAAGAAGCTAGTGGCGGTAGAACTACCTCATATTTTTCTGTCTTCAGTGAAATTTTCATACCTGGAACCAGAAACTTTACCGATGAAGAGAGAATGGCATTAGTCAGATTTCCTGTTAACGAATACCCTGAACTTTGGGGAGCTTATACTCCTGCCTATGATGGAGCCAGAAAAAAAGCATGGGAACTTTTCAGGAGAAGAAGGAAGCTAGCAATCCAATTGAATAGTGATCATAAAAAAAGGCGTGGCCCTCCACTATGGACAGAATCCACATTTGACTAGTCGTACCTTTTAAAATTAGATTAGCAAGTGAGGGATCAATCTTCCTGTTTTTATTTGTCTACCTGCTCTTTGAGAAGCCGTATAGTTATTTCATGCTTGAAAAAAGATGAAGTAGAGCAATATATTGGTCTATTATGATTTGTTCTATGGGACAACCCACACTGTTATCTAATTTGATCTCTGAAGCTCCAACCCGTCCTGAGGCCTGGCCTCTGAGCACCAGACTAAGGATTAGAATCAGATTTCGAATCCCTAAACCTGCATTTCGAATTTCTTTCAATTACTCATCGTCGTTAAAAGTTAGAAAATTAGTGCAAAAATAATGCAGTAGGAGGGATTAGAATGCTGGCCTCAGTTCCTAAACCGAGGGATTAGAGGCCAGCTTGGATTGCAGGAGGAAGGATTCGAACCTTCGAAGGCGCGTAGCCCATACCCCGGCGCCACATATCGGGGCCGCAGTATGTTAAGCCAACAGATTTCCCGGACCGCGCTTGGAAAGGGAAAATAAACGCGACTAATACGGCCTATTG
>WJMJ01000052.1 GCA_014728035.1 Promethearchaeota archaeon
GTGTATGATACGTGGAAGGGTGCTCCATGCGAAGAGAGAATGCATCCAGTTTTTCCGGAAGAGCATGGGTATTATGCCATGTGTGACCGGATGCACGGAAAATACCTTGAGGCAAAGTACGTAGGGAGATTGCTTAACACAATTCTCCAAAACACGCGCTCAAACCCATACGTTGGACTTGAGGATGTGATTCTCTATCTTCAGGAGGTGAAGGAGGAGAGAGAATGAAACAACTTAGCGTTGGAGGTCATGTTATCAGATTGAAGCAATGCGTTGACCTTCATAGCTGGGACGATGTGCATGAACTCAAGATCTATGAGATAGACGGATCAGAGTATGAACTTCACCTAGTAGATGATCATATTATGATTGTCAGAGACACGAAGGTACTACACGGATTCAAGACCATCGAAGAGGCCTTGAAGTGGTACGATACCATAGGAGGTGACAATAATTAAGACCGTACACGATATTGACTTTGAGAAACTAGGAGTCAGAACAGGGATTCATCCACAAGATGAGGACCCTGTACGAGGAACTACCGTATTAACTACAGAAAACGATAGTAGATTTGTAGTTGCAATATGGCAGAACTATTCCAAAACAAAAAATGACGCGGATGTAACAAGTCATCTGTTTCATATAGACTACAGGACCAAACACATCATCAGAGTGGTATCACATAAAAAACCGCTCGGTGAAGTGGTGGAATACGAGTTAGAAGACCCTGAGCGCCCTGAGCGCCTTAGGCAGCTCCTATCACAAATCGCGAAAGAGTTATGGCCTGAGATCGTAAGGTTCACAGGTCTGATCTGGTGAAAAAATTAATACTCCCCGTTATGGGGAGTTATACTATTTATCTAAGTCCGCCACGAAGGCGGTTGAGTTGTCCTACAGTTATGATAGACTGTGTATGTTCATGTTCTTTCAACAGGACCATGACGCTGTTCTCTATCTCATCAACACGTTCCCGTATTTCTAATAGAAAAACTTCTTTTAGAGTTTCAAGAATAATAAACTCAGCGTCTATAATATCATGCGGTTGAAACATGGCGTGAGCCTTGATCATATCTTCAATAGTTGCACTGAGTAATGATTTCTTGAGTTTTTGCAAAAATATGTTATAATCTCTTGATGTACGCTTATCAACTTCTTTATCTAAGAAGTTCTGTACTAATTCTAGTAGTTCCATACTATTCTTCCTGCGATAACTTCAGTATCGCCACGAATTGTAATGAAAATTAATTTATAAAAATATCGGGGAGTTTATCTCCCCTTTACAATTGATCACTTCCCTTGTTTCTGTGTATTGTAGTTAATTTATATAAATTTAACTCTAATAAGTCTTTGTAAATTGCGATTAATTTAAATACATTGTATCCCCATACAAGATTGATATATTATGACATCTAGAGACTACACAACTGTATCCTACCCTATCGAGGTGGCAGAGACCATCGATAAGATGGTGGATTTCATCCAATCCGATAAATGTGATAATATCCTTCTGAAGAACACCATCAAGAACAGATCGGCTCTTGTAAAGTATATTCTCTCAGTAGAGACGAAAAAGTTTCTTGAGACGGGTAGGGTGGAGATACTTGAGTAAATTTGATACTACAGAAATACGCGCCCTGATAGACCGAAGGCACTCACAGATCACTATTGAGAAATGGATGCGGGACAATATCTTTGATATGGATATCGCTGAGAAGTTCGGGCGTGAGGTCGTGGAGGTCTCACATCGGGCAGAGTTTGTGTTAGGAGCACTATTCCTTCATGTTGAGGAACACCAAGGAGGAAGAGGTCTTGAGGGGGGAAAATCGGAACTAGCTAGACGGTTAGAGATCCCACGACAGACAGCGCAGAGATACGAACAGGCCTTCTTAGGTCTTAGACGACTGGAGGAAAAGATGCCCAGCGCTGGGCAGGTATTGGAAATCGAACCAAGTAAATTAGCTCTCATAGAGTCATCTCCAGAACCAGATTCCATCATGGAGGATACCGTGAGTAGATTAGACAGAGGCGAAGTGCCGAGCTATCGAGAGATTGAGGCACAGGTAACAGAACAACGCCTACAACGACAGAGAGAGATCCTTGACTCTGAACCCTCGACCAAGTACAGACCTGAACCCTTGCAGTATACCAACGTCTGGGAGTTCATAAAAACAGAATATGATTTTGATGATAAACATAGTTTTGGTAATGCGTTTCCAGAGGTATTAGAACATATCCTATACTATTTCACGGAACCAGGGGATTGTATCGTTGACCCTATGGCAGGTATGGGATTCAGTAAGGGGATATGCAATCAATATCATCGTAACTGTCTCATGTACGATATAGAACCTCGGTCCGAGGATATCACGTATAACGATATGACAGAGGGATTACCAGAGGAGGCAAAGGGCTGTGACCTTATCTATCTCGATCCTCCCTATTTCAACATCAGGGTGAAGGATGCCTATAACGGAGAGGTAGAAGATTTCTATGAGTTTATCAAACGTATTGCAGAAGTAAGTTACGATACCGTAAAGCTAGGTGGAAAGGTCGCCTTTATGATGATGGACAAGACAATAGAAGAGTATCAATGTCTTACCGCAGAGTGTTACAGAATTTTCAGAGAGGTAGGGTTCGCGTGTATCATGCGAGTATCAAGCCCGTATCCTGAACATATAGTTACAACAGGGTTTGGCGTGAACTATGCACGAACAGAGAAAAAGTTGGTTGGTCGTGACAGAGTGATCTACATATTTCAAAAGGATAGTGAATAGATGGGTGCCATGAAATTTGATGATATACTTGAGGGGATTATGATTCTTAGGGACATGGTCTCAAAGACGAATATGGAGTACCAAGAGTGCCCACGAGATGTAAGGAATATGATAAACGGGTCACTGAAAGAACTTGAGCTCCATCTATTACAACGAGTGATTCCAGGCGCATATTGTACAGATCTAGACTTTATATTATATGGGTTCGAAGATGGAGAACTGATTATCAGGGCCATCATCGAGATAAAGAACGGGGGAAGTATCAAAGAGAATCAAATGATAATATACCGAAAGATATCAGAGGCGTTAGATGTTCCGTTCTATGTATTAGAAGCGCTATCAGACCTAACAAGATTCAGGATAACAGATAATGATAGCAAGATAATTGACAACATGAGCTTTGAGGAGTTATCGGAGTTCTTTCAGGTGTTAGTATCTGGTAATACATACGATAGAAAATATAGTGAAATGGAGGATTTCATATGATACAAGAAATGGCAGACAGAATAGTAAGGGGCAACCTGAGAAGATGGAAATACAATACTAATACTGTTGAGAGGTGCGCTGAGTCCCAGCGTACCCAACAGCTTTTGAAAGTTGGAGCGGGGAATCAACTCAAAGTGCGATTATCTCCTTTTTCGATTCCCCGTGACCTTTCAAAAGAAGGTGATCTAACATGACAGATGATGAAATAAGACCTAGCGTTGTACTAGGCATATACAGCTTGGAGAAAAAAATGAAGAAAGTAGGACTTACCTATGAACAGATAATATTCCTTATTCAAAAGGAACTACGAAAGGGGCGAAGAAAACCTCCGTCTCTGAAATCAATCAAGGAAACACTACGGGCAGCAAAGAAGATAGAGAAACAACTATTGAGTTGATATCAAATGGAGGCTGATTAGATCGACATACGCAGAACATATAGATGCAGCTAAGAGTATACTAGAAAATAGAACGTGGTGTAGTTGTACATTCTTATCCAAGAAACTAAAGGTATCAACTTCCATAGCTGGCCGTATTCTATCATCTCTGAAGAATTGGCGTTGTTGGACAAGCAGACGAAACGGAAATACCACCTATGTGAGAATGTTTCTTGATCTAAATAAATGGTGGTGGGAAGTATGATAGAATTAGGCCCTATGATGTTAAACAAGGAAACTGGAAGATACCAACCTACCTATGTCAGATATAAACGAGTACAAAAGAAGACCCTTGCGTTTTCAAAAGAGTACGCTTGTCATAGTTGTATGCAAAAGTTTGGTGGGTCCGTCTGTATATCACAGTGTCTTGAATATTATGCAAAGATGAAAGAGTTGGTAGAATCAGGACAGATACCCACACATATTGAGACCGTTCGAGAAAAGTTTTACACCTTCGATAGACCAAACAAGATCATTGATAGAAATTGACCGACTGCAACACTGTATCATTTAGATGCGTGGCAGAGTTCGGTAGTGATACCGTGAGGATGTGAAATCCAACATGAAACAGAAAGAAGAATCACGAAAACAGCTCTTCGATAGAGCTATTGGAACACTGGAAAAGATGTTGATTGACCTTGGGGCTCAAGAGGCGGATATTATGGCAATGTGCGAAGACTTTGCCGAGTTATCACAATTCATCAAACAATCAGAAAAGGTTGTTGATCTCTTCATTGTACCCCAATATATCATGGATACTGGAGATGAGGATTATTTTAATGATTGGGCATTAGACCTTAGTAGATCGCAGATATTGCACTTTATTGATAGTTGTCATTTCCCAGGATGGAAAAATGAGATATTCAAAGAAATACTAAATGATACAGCATGGCCAGGAGAACGTAATGCTATACAGTATTTTGAATCAAAGATGAGGGAACTTGGAAAGACAGACTCGCATACAGGAGAACAGACCCTAGAGAACCGTCTTAGTATCATAGAGGGGGGTCTTACGATATTGTATGATTCCCACTTGAATACTACTGGTTCAAAACATGCAGAATTTGAAAACATGCACGGGTCAATGTCAGAGGTCGGAGAGATCCCATATATGATGGTAGATATCTCCAAGCTTGAAAAGTTGGTTGATAGACTCTCAACACAGGTGAAGGGGATACAGGATAAGACAGACGGTATTTTTGCCCTAACAAGAGAGATGAGACCAGACCTATCTATGGGAGATATCCATAGTGCAACTGTGAAGATTGCACGAGGGGAAAGAATTAGGGAAGATGTAGAAGATACAAAGAGGAGAGAACTATGACAGATACAATAGAGTCCCTTAGAGAGAGAATACGAACATTAGAACACCAACACAAGACCTACACAGACCTACAACTTGTATATCTTCCTATATTGATGGATGATATCAAGAGTGAAAACCTGCTCCAGATAGAGAAACATGGGATACAGACCAAGACTCTTGAGGAATGGGTAACATTCACTGTTGAGGAACTTGGTGAGGTTGCACGCGCAGTAACAGATCACAAGTACAAGAACAAACCAATATCTGCTATATACTGGGAGGCAATATCTACTGCCACACTATGTCTTAAGATAGCTGAGATGGCTCATACTGCCAACGAAATAAATGGTGATACATAATGACAAAAGAGAAGAAGGAAACAGTTACAGCGACTAAGGCACTAGAAGACCTCAAACAGGATAAGATGATTTCTGAAGATGACACTGATGAAAAGATCGTATCGGGCCTAACTGTATACGGAATGATACTGATTGGTGCAGACAAACAGAAGGTAAAGAATTGGATTGCAGAGTCCTTTGAAATGAAACACACTTGGAGTAGGATCTTCAATACGTGTTGGAATAATCTTATCGATAGTAGAGTAATTAGAGGGGATACAATACATTTGAGTGCAATGCCAGAAGATGATAATTTCACTGTAGAATTTGTACTGCTTATATTGGTGGCTCTCGGATATGTAAAACGAGTGGAGGCTAAAAAGTGAATCGTAGTATAGTTGAAGACAACTTGGTAATGTTGCATACGTTATGTAAGGAGAAATATATTACATCTGGGTTTACGTGGAACGATGTTGACGGGTATATGTTTCATAGAGAGGCAAAGCACTATGTTGTGATTATAGAGGAACACGGTATTGAGTTAAACAGGTCTGACTTTTTTGATTCGTACAGCGAGGCTGAAAGATACGCCAAAGCTGTTAGATCAGACTGGTCAGACCCGTCTATCTGTGTCCACATTCAGGAGGGAAATGAATGAGAGTACAATACGTAGTAAGACGTGTTCGTAACTCATCAAATTGGGCAGTAGAAGAAACTATATGGTTTGGTGCGGGCCCTTTGGGAATCAAACAGAACACGTGGTACTTTGGGACACAAGAAGAAGCAGAACAATTCAAGAAGAAAAAGACAAAAGAAGAAGAGGAACGCTTCGAGAAGGAAATGGGGGTTGAGGAA
>WJMJ01000053.1 GCA_014728035.1 Promethearchaeota archaeon
GCTCCGCATGCATAACTGCATTCATGTGCAATTATTGATTCCCAATCAACAGGCGGCTGTGTGCATGAATCAGATTCTTCATCACAAATTGATGTAAATCCGTATGAATCATATGTCAAACTATTGTTATCCGGTATGTATTCGCATGTGTCAACATCAATACTATTGCTTGAACACTCAACTGCAGTCCCGTCAACACAGAAATCATTGACACAGGTTTCCTGACCATTGCAGTACAAACCGTCATCGCAATCAGAATCATCATAACATTCTATTTCAGGTGTTTCTGCATCAATATCCAGTTCAGATACCTCTCCACACTCATAAGTTGCTCTTTCTCCTGTGTCAACCCATCTCGAACTTAAATATACTTCAAACACTATTTCCGGTGCTTCATCATATCCATCAAGTTCTCCCTGAACCCCCAAAAAATACTCTCCTGGGTTTTGGGTTGTATCCTGACCTTTAACTTCTCCTTCAATTATCCCTCTAATTTGTGTTCCTTCTTGAGCATCTTTTCCATCAACAGTTAATGAGCCTGAAAAAGAGTGCGGAACTCCGCCCCTGCAATAAGCACCAAGAACACTTCCTGTTAATGTTACTAACACTATTAATATCAATATTATTTTTTTTATCATTTTATTAATTACCCCCTTTGACATATAGTAAATTATAAGTTGTTTATTTATTTTTCGAAATGTATATATATGAAAAAAGGCCTGCAATTACCAGAGTAAGCATAACAATAATTCCAATAAAAAATCCATTATCAGGACTGATAAATTCAGTATTTATTGCCTGACCTGTAATATCATTTGAATTTTTTTCTTCATCCTTTTCCATATCAATATCAACTGAATGAGTCTTTTTGGTTGATGTTTCTGTTTCTTTTGTTTCTATTGATTCCTGTTTCTCAACTACTATATCTTCACTGTCTTTTTTGTTTTCTGTTCCTGTAACAATTGCAAAATAACTAAATCCCGGTGTGTAAGAGCTAAAATACGCATCCTGTGCATCAGAGCCTTCATATTCAGTCTCAAGCTTTTTCCATGCTCCGCCTGAATATCTCATTAATACAATGTTTTCAGGTTGGACCTGTTTTGATTCAATCCAGTCATTTTGCACTCTGAACCTGATTACTGCTGTATCAATATGATCAGTTGCCTTTTCTGCATCAACCGATACATATTTGTATGCATCAGCTATCTCTTCAACATCGCTTTTGTCAGGAATCTCAAAAATAAAATCTGCATTCTCAATATCTGCCTTAAGGATCAACTGGATTCTTGTAAATGGAATATCTTTATTCTTGAATGAAAAACTAATCTGCTTTCCTGATTCAATCTCAGGATAATAAAAAGTTTCTTTTATACTGGAACTTCCTGATGAACCTGATCCTCCGCCTCCTCCGCCTCCGGAAGATCCTCCTGAATTGGTATCTCCGGATTCATCTCCAGAATTATCAGCAACAGGAATTTTATTTCCGTTAAAATTTAAATCAAGACTATTTATTGTTCCGGATTGCCAGGTGTCCTCTTCCTCAGCCTTTATCTCTTTATATCCGGGAATTTTGATATAGAATTCTACTGTATCTCCAGGTTCTCCTACAACTCCGAAATCCTTGTCAGCATATCCATGTCCATATTTGCCTGGTGTGTTTATTTTTGTTTCTCCTTTTTTCTCTGTGTTAATTCTTGCAATTATCAATGAATTCACCGGGGCATCTACTCCCTTGACATAAGCATTTCCTGAGTAAAATGCCGGAGGTATTGGAATTTCCTGAGAAAAAACAAATGTTGATGATATTATGAGTATGATAATTAAAATTATATTTTTATTTGGGGTTATTTTGTTCATTTTTGATCACGTTTTAAGATTATTTAAAAAAAAATAAAAAAAAATTTTTAAGTTTATTGGGTTCCCAATAGTTCACCGTCTTCTGCTGCATAAAGAAGATATGCTTCTCCTGCAAACATTTTCTGTGTTCCTGTGGTCACACCGCTGTTTCCGCCGCCGGTCTCTCCTGTATTTGCTACACCCATGTATTTCTGAAGTGCCTCAACCCAATCATATACAATTGTATAGATTGAATCAATTGAGATTAATGCATGCTCCATCTTTGTTTCGACATAGCTGCTTAATCCGATATCATTCCAGCCCATCTTTATCTCTTTTGTAGGTGGTAGATATACACTTCCCTGTTCCATTGGTTCTACATCAATTGTTGTTTCCTGATCAGCGTTACACCAATATCCTTCCATAGCTTCAATCTCTGTGGTTCCTGTTGGGTAAGCCCATCCCTGAGCATCTTCATCCCAATAAAAGGACGCACTACAGACTGAATCTAATTCAAGTTCTGACCATTGATTATTATCAACAGCCAAATCTGTAGGTACACTGAAATAGTTCCAACCTTCCTGAAGCTCAATTGCGTCCTGGAAGGACTCTTTGAACTCTATTTCAATTGTTTTTGGTGTCAACGGAATTATACCCCAGTCAATACAGAATGGTGTGTAAAACTCGCTGTTCTCTTCGTAACTGAAGCCCTCAATTATCTCTAAATACTCTGCATAGTATTCATGATAAGATAGTGCTAATCCAGCACATTCAGCTTCTGCTTCTCCTGTACAGAGACTTGCTCCGACAAGATCACCAACCTGTACTTCAGCACAAATTTGCTCCCAGTCTGCAACACACTGCTGAGTCCACTCATACGCATCAAACTCCTCAATGTATTCTTCACCGAATACAGCTTCAAACCAATAAGTGTATTCAGCTCCTGTGAGCCACTCTTTGCAGCCAAACCCGTTTCCTGTTACTGTTATTTTTGAGATTCCCGGCTCAGTAGATGTAACCTTAATATCGGCTTTACCTCCTGAACAGTCCTCTGTGTTTACTATGATGCTTGTAGGATTCAATGGATCTTTTAATCCTTCAACAAAACATTCTTCATGTATGTATTTGGATTCAAGCTCTGTTCCAAGCAATGAGCTCTGAACTGTTGCTTCCATTGATGCCCTTACATCGAAATACTCGTTTTCAGGGTTAATTGTTATTGTTGCTGAGTCTTTACCGTCAGCTGCAACAACATATTTGTCTGCATTGATGTCCCATCTGTCAGCTACAGCTACAAAGTCAAGCTGTCCATAATCAGGAGTCAGTCTTGATGCTGTTTCTGAGTCTGGAAGGTTGTTCTCGTTGTACTCCTGTCCATTGCAATAGTCATCCCATTTATTAGGCATTGAACCAACGATTCTTTGCCAATAGCTGCTATCACAATAGTCAAAGACACTCACAACTGAAGATCTTGTTTCTCTTGGATCGAGTGGCTGACCATTGTAATCAAGCATCTTGTGGGCTACATGAACAGCTCCTTTTCCGAATGCAAGATTTCCGCAGTATACTCTTGCCATTGAAGGCATCATAACCTGGTTAAAATCCATCCATCCGAAAGTTTTCTGGTCAATGTAGGTGTCCCAGTTGTCAAGTGCAATACAGATTTTCTTGAACTTATTGTCAGGATGTCCTTCACTATCTCCCGGATCTCCTGCAAGTCCGTCTCCAAGATAACCTGTTACAAGTCTTCCGTACTTGTCCTGGACTTCTATGTCAACCCATCCTCCTGATCCGCCATACATCTTGCATGACTGGAAGCAGATCTCTGGATTTCCCATGTACATACACTCAACAAACTGTTCATCTGTGCATGCATCTTTTGGCAACTCTCCATTAAACATAAAGCCGTCTGCAGGAAGCAGATCACTATGCTTAATTTCAGTTATCTTAAGATGTCTTGGTGCACCGACAAACTCAACCTCTGTTGAATCCTCCTGGTTGCAGATTGTTCCTGCCTGCCATGAACATCCTTCCTGCTGGATACAAGTTGATTCATCACCAAATGTATCGCATTGAAGTCCGCTCAATCCTGTGCAGTATCCTTGTGATACAGTATCACAATCAGCATCTTCTACAGTTACAGTCACTGTTTCGATTACGTCATTTAAGATTTCGATAGTGCAGTCTTCAATCCACGGGAACAATGATTTGCATCCCTGGAAATATCCGGTAACACTCTGGTCATAATTGTTATTTCCAGAAAAGTCTTTGGATATTATTGCACTTCCGTCAACACTAACTGTGACGTATTCGTCGTAAACTGCTACAGGATTTTGACATTCGTCAAGTTTTCTTATAAAGATTCTTGTCTCCTGCTCACCATCAGCTGGAATTCCTTTTTCAGGCATTGCCATGATGTCATACTGATATGGTTCTCCTGGTGAGAAGATCACATCAAAAAAATCTGCATCTAGGCCAACAGGTATTGTAAAGATCCTGAAACCAGTGTTGTATGATCTTATTCCGAATAGGCTTGAATCATCTGATTCAACACGGAAAGTCGCTTGACCATTAGAGTCTGTATA
>WJMJ01000054.1 GCA_014728035.1 Promethearchaeota archaeon
TAGGAGTTTATATGGAGTGATCTGGAATAGAGATTTGGTCTAAAGACACAGGATCCCTGACCAGGACCGAGCCAGTTCCAGTACCGTTTCTGGACGGACAAAGCTCGGGTGTCTAAGTTTGTCCAACTAAAAATGAACGGTGAATTATGTAGGTAGTTCATCGATGGAGATTGAGGTAAGAGTAACTTCAGAAAATCCCGTTACTGGCGATGTCAAGAAGACTTGCAGGGCATTTCTAACCTATGTGGCAATCGGTGAAGACGGGAATCCAGTCCCCGTTCCTCAAATAGTTCTTACTACTAAAGAAGAAAAAGATCGACACCTCAATGCTCAAGACAGAAGGAAAGAACGTCTAAAGAATCTTCGTCTCGAACCAGTTGAATGGTGACTGATTGCAGATTCATTTCGATATTATATTTCTCTAAGAAATTCATTGGATTTTGGAACCATACTATATCCTGGATGAATGAACGTGATTGCTTACTTGGATGATATAATATAGTGTTAGCACACAAATGAAACAGAATCGATTTGGAGAAAAACCAGCTTGTGAGTATTCTCACATAAAAGTACTGCTTGGATCGCAACCTTCTGAGACGTCATGTTTCTCGTTCTCTATCTGAAGGTTCGTATTCGCCAGTTCAAGTCCTCGCGTGATAAGCAGGAAAAGCTGGCTGGTTCCGGTCGATTCACTTGTTTCTTTCAAAATAACTAATTCATTTGGGAAAATATATTTCTATGACATTTTTAGCTTCTGAATCTTCTCTTGAATAACTTAGCTTGCACTGATATCGTTCTATTAATATTGATATCAAATATATCTCCAAAGAAACGCTGTGAGAAGATACTATTCCCCGAGTCCTAAGATAAGCCAAATCTTTGTCGATTGGCCTGGCTTCCGAAATTGAAAATCTAATAGAAACCCCTTTATCATTTCTGCGAATCGATATTTCCATTTTACTATTCTTACCAATAGAGAATCGTACACAGTATAGAATAATGTTGACGAACAAGATATCTATCAAAGCATCAACATTGATTTGGGAGTTGTTATTGGATTGGTTTTCCAACACAATTTGAGTATCTGATATCAACGGTCTAACTTCAGCAATCGCAAGATCCAAAATGTGTGCGATTCGTACCGGATATGTGGCAAGATGTTGGTTTTTCTTAATAATTGCCAACTTAGCTACTTGCCTATTAATTATCGTAGCTTCTCTGTTAAGTTCAGAAACGATTGTTTGAATGGGTTCAGGATCTTGGTTGTCTTCTAACGCAATATCCAAGAGTTCCAAATAAGATGTGATGCTTTGCAAAAGGTTTCCCAATTTATGCGTCCACATATCTAAGGTATACTCGATCTCTTTTTTTGAAATCTCTAGTTCTTCAGTTCTACTTTCTACTAGAGTTTGTAAAAATCTATATGGTTCTATAATGGATGTAAGAATCATTCCTACTCCAAGAATCATAAAGCCTGCAGTCACTCCACTAAACCAAAGGGCTTCTGCTATTTGATTAGGATTTTCTAGGATGGTATATATCACTAATGCTTCTAACCATAGCACTACTGCAAACACGATGGATAACAAATTTCTGTCATGAGTAACTAGCCATTTTCTAAAAGAGATGAAAATAGACAATAGAGCAGCAGCTAGCACAACAATCGTATTTAACCATCCAATGGGAGTAAGGCCAATAACGCCACCAACCTCACTTGTAACCTGAAATAGAGGTGTAGGTGAGATAAGTAATATCAAAGAGAAAGCAGGCTGCCCAAGCAAACCCCATACAGATGTAACAATCTTGTCTTTTCTTGTAGCTAGTTTATTGCCAGTAAGTGATATGGCAAGTAGGCCTGGTGTTAGGAGAAAACCGAGGGCAGTAACAATAGTTCGATTACGATCTCTATCACAGAATGGAGACCAAACTGATGAAGGATGAGTAATTAGAAAAAGGAATGCAATCAAAACCATATTTGCACCCCAAAAGAGAAAGATAAGATGCTTGATTTCTTTTCGCTGAACATAACTCACTACTGAATAGGTAAATACTATTCCGGCTGTTGTAGCAGCAAGAGTTACCAAAATCAGAATTGAATAGGTAATACGTCCACTTTCAATTGTATTCCAAGCTAAACCACTAAGAACAAAATAGCTCTCCAATATGAACAAAACTAGGAATATAACTAATAATATTACATCATATCGGTTGGTTCTACCTGTGGTGGCCATCCAACTTCCTCTCTTACTATTTGCATAGATGGATAGTTAATATTGAACTTCGTAGACTATATTTCTTACTATGACTAGAAAACTAAGCATTATTAGAAGATTGGGTCTTTTTTTCCTATCCTTGTGTAATTTGGAAACTCGATAAGATAGGACTACAAATTAATCGATATCTAAAGGATTATTGGAATCTAGCTCACACTCATAAAATCAGACTATCTATGTCTCGAGGATATTTTGTAAGAACCTCAATTCCGTCTTGATTTACAACAAATGTATCACTATGTCTGAAACCACCCAGTCCTCGTTCATAGATTCCAGGCTCACAAGAAAATATCATGCCTGGTTTCATGACAACATCAGAACCGCGATCAATGAATGGGCGTTCATGTCCTTCCATACCAAGGCCGTGACCAGTATGATGACGAACTAAATCAATCACTCCAGCCTCCTTGAAAACTTTTCTTACAACCTTATCAACGTCCGAGCAGGCAACATTGGGACCAGCAGTTTCGAACGCAGCATCTTGGGCTGCAAGCATGATTGAAAATAATTCTCTTTGCCGTTTTGATGGTGAGCCCATAAACATGGTTCTCTCTAATTCACTTCGGACTCCATAAACCTCAGAGCTCGCCCCAGTAACTAGTGTGTCGCCTTCTTTAAATTCGAGACCTCTCGATAGAGCATGAGGAAAGAAGGAGTTAGGACCTATTTGTCCTCTATACCCTGCACTTGCGGGAAACATGGAGAAGCCAGTTGGATAGTAATGTTCTCCAAGTTCTGTGATCATATCGTGAGAACCTTGAGTACTTGCACGAATGGAAACATCAATCTCATTCGCACCAATCTTAGTGTATTCTTGGAGGTATCGATGAACTCTATCAGCCCATTTACTTGATTCTCGCATTAACTCAATCTCCTCAGGTTCTTTGATGACTCGCATATCCATAATAATTTCAGGTAGTAATTTGAAATTGAGACCTGTAACATCCATTAAGGAGGGCCCTTTGTATCCCCAATAACCAGATGCAGCAGATGCTTCTGATGCAACTCTCAACGGAGATATCTTCAATTCATTCATCAAGACATTTGCTAAGTGTTTCATTGGGTGTATTGTGTCTGGATACTCGAAATACGAGAAAATCTCGGAAACAAATGGAACTTGATGATGTACATGATCAATTTCTAAAGACGGAACAAAGAAATTCACTTGACCTTTGTGGATGATTAGGATAATGGGGCGCTCAGTAGGAATAATCGATAAACCAGTTAGATAGAAGATATTTTTTGAATTGAACACCAGAAAGGTGTCAATATCATCCTTACTCAATTTAGTCTGTAAACGTTCAATGCGTTCTTTATGATGGTCAGGAGTTAGTCTTGTTCTGCTCACCAAAATCCTCTCACTTCGTTGCTCAGGTAAGTATTGTATAACATATTAATTGATTGTTAATTCATGATTTCTGAAGAAATCGGATATACCCTGAGAAAGATACCATTCCTACAAAAGCCAACGAACTGAAAACTGTGAACCATTCAATGAGTGCAGTACCTATGAAAAATGGCAAAATCAATACTAACACATCAATTGCAAGGCCCCAGAATACTCCTAGTTTTGGAAATGCACGATTGAAAAACAGTGCTATACAAATCAAAATCAACACGAGAAAATTCAGTATAAAAAATACTGAGGAGGCAATCATATGTGGTTCTCCTAGATTTTCTGAATATACTCCGATAAGAATTAGAGCTACTCCAGAAGCTCCGCCCAAAATCTGCCCGACAGCTAGAAGAATTGTTTGTTTCTTCCCAGAATACCAGACTCCAAGACCAAGGAAGAATGGGAATAGAGCAACACCAGTTAGAATGCAACCTAAATTATAGAAAGTTGCGCCAAATGGGCTGTAATCAAAATTCCCTAAACGACTTAGATAGTTATCCCAAGGAGTAAATGGATGAGGATAGAAAAACCAAGATACTAGAGTAAAGACACAATATAGAATGATAACGAAAATACCACTTATTGCAGACAACCTCTTGTCGGTAAGAATTGAAAGCATTATAGAAACCTAAGAAATGTACAGTAGAACCTCTTGATAAATTGTAACTCTCTCATCTTGTACATTTATCTTTGAAGATGGGAAAGCTCGGATTTCTAGAGCATGGATAATATGAACAAGGTTACGATTATTATTTACTATAAAATCAGAATCTGTCATACATCCGAGGTTCAAAAATGAAAGCACAAGTCGCAATAATCGATTTAGAAAAAACATCCTCGAATCCTGTTGAGGAAGCTATAAAGCTCCTTGGTGGAATAGACGACTTAGATACTACTTCTAGAGAGGTTGCATTGAAGGTGGGAATCTATCATCCAGATGGTACTATGTATTCAACACCGGAAATAGTAGATAAAATAGTGCAAGCGTTTAAGCGAACACCAAAAGTCAATATTGTCGAAACGGACAACTATATTGATGGTGGAATGGAACGGCTTAGGAAGGTGTATAGTGATATCTTCTCAGATAGAATAGTCCCAGTAAATCTATCTAAAGTGCAAAATACCGTATCAATCCATGTAGAAAATTCAGTTCGAGAGATAGTTATTGAACTCGCACGTTCTGTTATGAAACCAACAGTTTTTGTCAATACCCATGTTCTTAGAACGTACAACCGTGGAAGCATTTTGAAAAACCTGTTTGGACTTCCACCTGAAAAAAAGAAAGCTCCATATCACAAAAACGAGATATTCTATAATTTATTGACAGGGCTCTTTGAAGCAATTGGAGGCGTTGATCTATCAATACTTGATGGCACGTACCTACATAAATTCAGTAAAGGTAGATCAGTTCAAGCTGAGATGAATCTTATAGTTGTAGGAAGAGATGCGGTTGCCGTTGAAACAGTAGGAGCACATCTTGCAGGTCTCAAACCAGAAAAGATGCAAATTATCCAATCATTTGTGAAGAAGGGGTTGGGTATCGGAAACCTCGAGGATATAGAAATACTCGGAGCCAGGCTAGAGGATATGGAAAAGCGCTACAAAGTCGCAAAGAAGATAGCTGAGAAGAAAATCAAAAAACTTCCCGAACCGTGGTCAGCTGCAAAGACCATTAACAAACTAATTGATGCAGGATTTTTCTCAGTAGAAAGAAGAACACTTGATACGGTAATAGCAGCTTGTATCGAACAGGATCCAAGAGCTCATGGAAAGAAGAAAATGCTCTATACAACAATGAGAAGACGACTCAAACAAGGAAAAGTACAGGGTGAGAAATTAGCTGGAGAATGGGTATTTTGGAACTGATGGGATATCATATTCGTTGCTTTTGAAAGTACAACATAAGTTGTTGGTAAAGCAATTGATTCCAAATCTACTTGACTCTGGCTATGTACACTAGAACACTTACTTTCAAAGCAAGATAATAGAAGATTGTGATAAGATGGAGTTTTTTCAATAGACGGACCAATCGGGATGTAGTTCGATCTCCTATTGGATTAATCCCAAAAAGTTTGTGTTCTACATATATATTTGTTATATCGGTATAATTCAAGTTATGTCGGTCCAATAGGGATTCTAGTTTTCCCCGAGTGTATGGCCAATAGTTAATGTAGTTCTTACCACTAATTTTCTTGCAAACTGAATTCCAAGCAAACCTAGGTAGCCATGTTAATAGAGGAACAAGGGTATGTGGTTCTACTAATTGCCAACGGTTCATTACGCTTATGAAGATCACACCATTGGGAACTAAGACACGTTTTATTTCAGATAGCACCGATTCAATATCCTGATAGGAAATATGCTCAAGAACATCATTTAGGATAACCGTATCAAATGAATCATCTTCAAAAGGAAAAGTCAATCCGTCGTAATGAAGAACATTCAATTCTGGAAATCGAGATTTCGCATCAGATACAAATCTTTCAGAGACTTCTATCCCTGTAGAGGATATTCCTTTCGAATGAAAATACCAAATTATTGCAGCGTTGCCAAATCCAACATCAAGCATCTTTTGTGGAGTATGGTCAACTTGGCTAAATGCTCGTTCAATATCTCTAACACGAACAGTCCTTTCCGCAATGGTTTCTTCACCATGTCTATATTTTGAATCTGATGCACTCATTATGAATTGGAATCAATAATGTGTTAATAATAATGTTGCTATAGATTTTGCTCAATCAATTCTATGAGTTTTTCTTTCTCTATGTGTCTGAAGAGATACTCTCGAATTGGTACTCTAACTGACACTTTAGTAACACCACTAATGTCAAGAACAATTTGGACTATGGCAAAGGAATCTCGTATATGAGGAATGTATAATGCAATATAGAATTCTGACTTAGATGTCGAGATGAAGTTAAACCAGTATAATTCAGAAAAGAGTGATTCAATTCTACGCAATATTTCTGTAAAGGAATAATTTTTGGGATCCCATTTTATTCGTAGAATGATTAGAGTATGTTCTCCTTTAAGAAAATCAATATCAATTGTACAGAATATTGCGTTATTAGTAATCATCTCGTTTATGTTTTCACTTACATGCTTGCGAGTCATTCCACAATTTTTTGCGATGGTGCTAATTGGAGAGCGAACATCTCTAACTAACTCCTCTAGAATTTGGAAATGGTGATACTGTAGTTCCATGCACTCTCGTGGTTCATGTTTTACAATATTGAATTGAATGTTAGATAATTCTTCTAGGGCTTTAATTTTCCTTCGCAAAGGTGGTATCTCAGCATTTGAAGTAACTAATCCAAATAGATACATTGAACCATCCAGAAGAAAACCTACGGAAGATACCTGTTCGATCTCTCTTAGAACGGATAATAGTTTCTTCTCAGCGATGGGATGTTGAACCGAGGAAGTGCAAAAAATTCTGGTGGAATTGATTATACCAAGACTTGGAAAAACATGATATCCTCTAATCACTCCACTTTTTTCAAGTTCAGAGATTCGAAACTTAATTGCGTTTGAAGATAAACCGTGTCGAGCAGCAATCTTGGTAAGTGGAGTACGACAATTCTTCTGTAAGGTCTTTAATATATCAAAATCAATTGTATCCAAGATTCACAAACCCACTCTTAATTTCAATCATGATATCACAATCTCAGTTTTATGCATTGGGTTGGGGGTGGATGTTACTCAAAAAAATTCCAAAACGTTTTTCCCCTTTTAGGTACATGAAAAACCGGTGATATGTAATGGCAAAGAAAGTGACGAATAAGATGTACACTGATTTTAAAAAATTCAAATCCGCTTGGGAAAAGGACGCTGATTCACCCTACAACACAATCATGTATTATCTGATTGCAGCGTTAAACATTGAAAAGGATCCAGATCTTGCAAATGCAATGATGACAGTTGTCGTTTCAAAGAATGACAGTGTAGAGGACTCGAAGTCTCCTTCAGGTCGAAAACTGAGGAGAACAGGAGCAGCATACTACATTGGGCAATTTCAGAGAAATACGGATATTGCAAAATCATTCGTAGGAGGAACACAAGAGAATGATTATCAGATAGACGAGGACAAACTTGTGATGACTGTTGTAAAAGAACAAGACAAACGGAACAAGGAGAAGAAAATCTTCATCCAATCCGGTGGAAAGGACAACCCCACCCCAGTTACTCTTGCTCGTAATAAGTCCGGTCAATGGAAACTTATTGAATACTCCTCAATTTGCACCGGAGTCAAACCAAGATTGGATACAGTAGGAGACTTCTAAATAATCATCATTCATGAAAAAGATTCGTAAAACCAAGATTAGGTGAATGAATCTTTTTCTTTTATTCTTTAATATTTCATTTCAAACTCAGATTTGTTTTGAGAAATTATTCCTCAGAATTCGAGGATAAGATATTCTATCTTCAAGTGAATCACTGAAAATTAAAAAAGAAAACATAACAAGAACGGGAATATTCCCGCCTTGTATTCGATTTGTTTGTTTATCTGTATTATTGAAGAGGATACTATTAGCGATATCCGCCGCCGCGTCTGTCGCGACCGCCATAACCACCGCTTCTTCGTCCGCCACCACCGCGTCGATCACGGCCACCGCCACCGCCGCCACCACCACGTCTGCCACCATAACGGCGTCTTCGGTAGTCTTCATGTTCTTCTTCAGACATGTCAACTTCTGAATTGACTTCGTCAATTTCTTCCTCGGCATCTACTACTTTTCCGTATCTTCCAACGTTTAGTCTTAGATTGCCCTTGAAAAGACCAGTGTAGCCATTTTCAAGTTGGTAAGTCTTACCTACTTCCATATCATCGATACTGTCGTCCCAAAGGGGCATCATTACAGTTCCAGTGCTATCTCCGACGGTTGCATCGGCAACTCTGTGAGTTTCTCCATCACGTCGTGATGTGACCTCACGTGCTTCACCAATTTCAACAACTTTGAATGCAATTGAAATGCTTTTCATACCGGGCTTAAGCTCGGATACTGTAGCCTCAACGGGCTCTCTCTCGTAACTCATGGGTATTCACTCATGTTTGTATATGCGTATTGCGAACTAGCGTGCCTCTATTGGGAATTATGAGTGAAAAAGAACTCAGTCAATATCCGAATAATGTAAGGCTTCTAATCTCGTTGCACGCGTGGTGATTCGTTCTCTCATACCCTTATTATATTATGTATCTAACATACAAGAGAGGATGTTAATCTAATTGGCATTCCAACATCACTTTCCCAAAGACTTCTGAACTGCTACAAGCATCACATCGAGTACAACTAGTGTCTTCTTGCCCGTTTCGAAGTTTCTTTACTAAATCGGGCTCACGAATAAATGGCCGACTCATACTAACAATATCTGCGATATCTCTTTCAATAATTTCATCCATGACGGACCTGTGTTTGAAGCCTTCCACCAGAGCTAGAGGGAGGTTTCGTGTCCACATTCTAATTTTTTCAGCATGCCCCGCATATGTGACTTCAGCAAGTTTCGAATCTGAATGATTTGCTCTCGGTTTCAATGAAGAATCTCGATCGAAACCTCCACCACTTATCTCAATAAGATCGATACCTAAATCGGTCATCCGCTCAGCAACTATCATACTCTCATTGATGGTGAGACCGCCATCAACAAAATCATCACAATTCATCTTCAATGCTATTGGAACAGAATCAATTTGCTCTCTAATTCTATTATAGATACGCTCAAGGAAGGTCATTCTTTGATGGATGTCTCCACCGA
>WJMJ01000055.1 GCA_014728035.1 Promethearchaeota archaeon
ACCTCTTCCTCATCGTTAGGCACTTCAAGTAGTGCGGGACAGACGTTAGCTCCTAGTTATCGTGCAGTGCCCCAACGCACGAATACACCTCAAACTGAACGACCAGAATATTTTCGTTTAGATATGAATCATTGGTTGGCTCGTGATTTGGCATTTGCGCATTTAGGAGCATATCGCGGATCAAATAAATTATGGGATTCTTCGCCTTATGGACGTCATGGAACGTTTTCCAATATGGGCGTGTCAAATTGGGTGCGAACAGGACCTCATGGACGATGGGCTTTGAAATTCAATGGAAGTGATGAACATGTTGATTTGAATATAAAATGTAATCCATGTGAAAACGCAATTGCAGATTGGACTTTTTCGGCATGGGCCAAAGTAGCTAATTCAATCAGTGATCAACGCTTGTGGTGGTCAGGAGTTAGTGGAAATAGTAACAGTGTTCTTTGGTATGATGTTGGTGGCAATGAAATTGGTTGGGCAATTGCAACTTATTATGATGGAGATACAGCGGGAAATTCTACTGATCAAGGATCCCAAAGCGATGATCAATGGATACATATTGCCGTTACATCAAAATCAAATGGAACTCTTTATTTGTATTTGAATGGGCATGAATGGGCCACATCTGATATTACTTCCGATACAATGGATAATGTTGGAGATACACATTATCTTGGACGTTTTTCTTCACAATATTTTGAAGGACAAATATCAGATGTGTTAGTATGGAATCGTCCACTTAGCCATGTTGAAATTATAGAATTAGCTGATCCTTCTAATGTCTTTTTGTCGGGATTGATTAAATATGAACGGCAGAAATGGTATCCATCTGTTCTTGATGAAATATCATCGTTAGGAACCTCTTCTTTAGGTACATCTTCTCTTGGCACGTCTTCATCGTCTCTTGGAACATCAAGTTTAGGCACTTCATCGTTAGGCACATCAAGTTTAGGCACTTCGTCTCTTGGTACTTCTTCTAGTCTTGGCACGTCTTCCTTAGGTACAAGTTCATCAACAAGCACATCAAGTAGGTCTAGTACAAGTACTTCTAGCTTATCGTCATCTAGTCGCGGCACATCGTCTTTAGGCACCTCATCTAGTCTGGGTACCTCGTCCTCATCGTTAGGCACCTCGTCTAGTCTGGGTACCTCTTCCTCATCGCTAGGCACTTCATCTTTAGGCACTTCATCTTTGGGCACATCGTCTCTAGGTACCTCTTCTAGTTTGGGGACATCATCTAGCCAAACAACTTCAAGTAGTGGGGTTGTTGGAGGTGGAGCGGGTGTTTGGCGAATTAAAAAATGCTATCGAGAACGTCCAGCAACTTTTGAACTAAATCGAGACCATTGGTTATGTCGTGATTTGGTGTTTGCTGGATTAGGAAATAATGCTGGATCGTTAGTGTTATGGGATTCTATAGATAATGACCATGGCACTGAAACTAATATGGATCAAGGCAATTGGGTTGAAGGGCCTTTTGGTCGACGTGCCTTATATTTCAATGGTTCTGATGAATTCATAACCATGCCAGTTAAAGGCAATTTGTGTAATGCTATAAAAAAATGGACGTTGGCGATGTGGGTTCGTGTACGTTCAACAACGGGAGGGGATGAATGGATTTTCAATGTTTACGATACAAGTGCTAGTAAGTCCGTTGCTTATGGAAGCATGCAAGATTTTTATACTGGAAACGAGTTTTGGGAATTAGCATCAGTATATACCACCGGAGCTTCGATATTGGATGGAAATGGAAGTACAACTGCAAAACCAATGAAATGGTATCATTTAGCTTTGGTTGTTGATGGGGATGCTGGAAAAACACAAGCCTACTTAAATGGAAAATTATTGGAAGAAAAGTCGACAGGAACAACTATAAACGGCCCAGCTGATGTTTTTTATTTGGGCCGTACTTATCCTGGTGCATATGGACGAGTTTATGTTGCGGACGTTATGCAATGGGATCGGCCGTTGTTGCCAATTGAAATTGCCCAATTAGCTGATCGGAAAGATGCGTGTTTGCATGGTTTAATTAAAACACCAATTAAATGGCGTCCGACAGGCTCTCCCCCTGCTGAATCATCGTCGCTAGGCACCTCATCGTCACTAGGCACCTCCTCGAGTCTGGGTACCTCTTCTTCGTCACTAGGCACCTCCTCGAGTCTGGGCACCTCTTCTTCATCGTTAGGTACTTCATCTAGCCTTGGTACCTCTTCCTCATCTTTAGGTACTTCATCGAGTC
>WJMJ01000056.1 GCA_014728035.1 Promethearchaeota archaeon
GGAAGAGCACCAGTATGATCTGGCTCCATATGATTTAGAATAATGTAGTCTATCTTTGATGGGTCTATGATTTCACGGATATTTTCCAACCATTCTTCTGTCCATGGTTCCTTTACTGTTTCAATCAGTGTTACTTTCTCATCTATAATGAGGTAACTATTGTAAGAAACTCCATGTGGCAAAGCCCAAAGATTTTCAAATAACTCTGTGTGATAATCATCAACGCCTACATAATAGACTCCGTCTGCTATCTCTCTATGCATATTGTTTTCCGTCCAATGGCTATATCTTGTGATTTCCGCTGTTTTTCAACAATATAAGGTCTATCTTATGCAAAAGAAAAGTGAGAATGAAGAGAAACTGACTCTCTTCACTAGGATATTAGAGATCGGTAATTTGGTCATAGGTTTCAGGTCGACGGTCTCTGAAGAACGGCCAATAATTCCTTACTTCTCTACACATATCTAAATCGATATCTGCAATAACAATCTCATCTTTCTCGCGAGACCCTTGTGCTAAGATATTGCCTTTTGGATCAACTACATAGGAACTTCCATAAAATGTACCAAATCCCCATGGTTCATCACCAACACGATTGTTAGCAGCTACAAAATATCCATTTGCTACAGCATGAGCGGATTGTTCGAGGGTCCAAAGATGGTCTGAGTGACCGGAGGTAGTAGCTGATGGATTGAAAACAATCTCTGCTCCTTTGAGACCTAGAATTCTTGCCCCCTCAGGAAAATGTCTATCATAACATGTATAGACTGCAATCTTTCCGTATTTGGTTTCAAAAATGGGATATCCAATGTTGCTGGGACGGAAATAGAATTTCTCCCAATATCCTTTAGGCTGGTGGGGAATATGATTTTTGCGATACTTCCCCAAAATCGTACCTTTTTCATCAATGATAACGGTTGTATTGTACAAGAAGCCTGGTTGTTCTTCTTCATACATTGGCACGACCAGAATCATATTCTGTTTTTTTGCAAGCTTGCTCATTCTCTCAGTAAGTGGACCAGGAATCGACTCTGCATAGTCGTACCAGCGGGTATCTTGTTCAGCGCAAAAATAGGGCCCAAAGAATAATTCTTGAAATCCGAGAATATTTACTTTCTTATCAGCAGCTTCAGCTGTAAGGCGTTCATGCTTCTGAATCATCTTCTCTATACCTTCATCAATGGCATCCTTGGTAGAAATATCACCTTGCCAACTGGCTTGAGTAACTCCAATACGAACAGGTCTCATAATTAATTACCTCGCAAGTAGATAGGTCTAATCTTTCTCATTGTTATAGTTTTCCAAACAGACCTACGCCTGTAAATCCAAAATTTGTACATAACTGAAAGAACTATAGAGGGGTTATGTACTATCAAAACTATGACACTCTATGGAAGAGACCTATTATGTACTCAAGACTGGACTGTTGAAGAACTTGAGAAAACACTCAAGTTAAGTGTCGAGTTTAAAGAGAAGAGATATAATCATCCATTGAATAATTGTCTGGACCGAAGAACGTTCTTCATGTTCTTCTACAATCCAAGTGTACGGACAAGACAATCATTTGAATGTGCGGCTACGGAACTTGGTGGCCATGCCCAATTTCTAGAACCAAAGACAATGCGCCTAAAATCTGCAAAGACTGCGGGTGAGAGTGTTGCAGATGCTGCTAATGTTATGAGTCGTTATGCTTCAGGAATCGGAATTCGTATTCTTGAAACCGCAATCGAAGAATATGGTCAAGGTCATGAATTACTTGAACAATATGCTGAGCATGCATCTGTTCCTATCATAAGTATGGCTCATGACAAGTATCATCCCTGTCAGGGACTCGCAGATGTCATGGGTATGCGTTCTCGTTTGGGTCAGGATTTGAAGGGGAAAAAGATTCTTCAAGTCTGGGCAAAAGGTGCTTTGGTACGATCATGGTGTTCTGTACAAGAAAGTATTCTAATCAACTCTCGTCTTGGAATGGATGTTACACTAGCTTATCCTCCAGGGTATGATTTGGATCCTGATGTCTACAAGATGTGTGAGGAAAATGCTGAACAAGCTGGAGGAAACTTCGAGATTGTACATGACCTTGAAGAAGCTTACAAAGATGCTGATGTTGTTTATTCTAGAAATTGGATGACTGCGGGCTTCTACGAAGATGCAATGAAAAGAGGAATTGAAGCAGCAAAGGAGAAAGAAATTGAACTTGCGTCTAAGCACAATCAATGGACAACAACTGATGAGTGGATGTCACATACTAACGATGCTATCTTCACCCATTGTGGTCCAGTTGATAGAGGAGCTGAGGTCACTGATAAAATATGTGATGGTCCACGTTCAATTGTCTATGATGTTGCGGAGAATAGACTTCATGTTCAGAAAGCTATAATGGCTTTGACAATGGGAGCTAAGAATCAGTAAGTAGCCTTCAAGTATAGACTGCATGTTACATGAACACTTGTCTAGAATATCTTCAAAAGGAGTTTCAATCCCATCATCATGAAGCCTCTTGACTGACATAGACGTGACATCTGTTACATCCGAAACTCTGAAAGATTGGGTTTTAGCATATAACTTGGGGTCAAAAAGTAGGTCAACAAAGGGCTCACTCGATGAGATTGATCTGAAGAACCTTATTGATCATAGTATTGTCTCTGTTGATGAACTTCAGCTAGGTTATAACGGTATCACACCAAAAGCTGCTGTTCGTCTTCGATTTTCTGAAGATGGTACTGCATTTCTTCATGACATCTCTGTTCGTAGTGGTGGTAGAAAAACACTCTATCATCTACTCGATGGTGTTTTGTTACAATGTAGAAATAATGGTGTATCTCGTTTGTCAACATGGACTACAGCTTCAGCTGCACATACTAGTGATGTCCTGTTTAATTTCGTATTTGACCTTAATTGGATAAATGTGCAACTAACAAGTAATTTACTTGGGATTAACCCTCTTTCTTCGGATTTGCTACTACCATCAGAATTTCATATTGAGCAAGAAAGGAACAAAATAGTATCTCATTGTTCAGTTTCAGTTTTAGATAACGAATTAGATACTCTCTCAAAGCGATTCAATAACACAATACACGAAATTTTCAGGTTATATCACGAGAGTTCTACAGATCCCATCGTTATTGGAACAACTGAAAAAGGGATGCATGCAAAAGGTTGGCTTGTGTTTGATAATATCTCACGAGACCATGATATTTTGCAACACTCTGAAATTTTAGCTCTCTTATTGAAATTGATGGCAAAAGAACAAGTCACTGAAGTACGGACTGAAATAGACACTGCTTCACCTATTAGAAAACTTCTAGAGGAATTGGGAATGCAACCAACTTTGACTCTTTATAACCTGATTTTTGATATCTACTACTGATGTTTTCTAATAGCACAATTAATTTTGATAATTGGCGCCACAAAAAAACCGCGGATGATAACTAGAAAAGATAGATATACTACCATTGAAAGATTCATTTTGTGTCCAAAGCCGGGAGGATGACACACGGGCAATGACTAGTTCTTGTCCATGGTTCGCAGCGTTTCGATTATATTAGGAAGGATGTGACCAAGCGTTGCTACAAACTTGGTAGCAGGAATACCCAGGTGGGCGATTACTCGCTCACCCCCTACCCCTACTCTTCTTTAATTTCTTCATATCGATGGCAACGAATCCAATGTCTGGGTTCTACTTCTCTATTTTCAGGAACTTCTATTTTGCATCGTTCAACCGCAAAACTACATCGAGGATGAAACGGACAACCTGATGGCAACTCTGTTAGATCTGGAGGGTCTCCTGGTATTCCTCTAAGCCGTGGTTTCTTTCCTCCAGCTTTCATTCGCATCATAGCTATTGTTGGGAAAGAACTCATCAAGCCCATTGTGTACGGATGTCCTGGATGATGAAACATCTGAACTGCATCTCCTACCTCCATAAGTTTTCCAGCATACATTACAGCTACCCGGTCAGCAAGCTCAGCGATTACTCCTGCATCATGACTTATTAACATCAAAGAAACCTTGAACTCATCACGTACCATTCTAAGTACATTGATAATTTGTCTTTGGATAGTAACATCTAACGCAGAAGTTGGTTCGTCAGCAATTACTAGATACGGGCCTGAAATCAGGGACATTGCGATGAGAATTCTTTGAGCTTCACCTCCCGAAAAACTACTCGGGTCTAAGACAAATCTAAAACCTGAATCTGCAATCCTAACTAGATTAAGGTATTCCAATACTCTCTTTTTCAGCTCAATAAGACGCACATCTTCATCATGAATCTCGATTGGTTCTCCTGTCTGATAACCAACACTATATTGCGGATTGAGGGCATGAGTCAATCCTTGAGGAATCATCGAAATCTGCTTTCCTCGAATCTCTACTAGTTTCTCATCATCGAGAGTGGTTAAATCCATTCCTTTGAAAATGACACTACCACGAACTCCAGGACGGTCTCCTTCGTCATCAAGTCCCATTTCATATTTTTTCCTTAATCTCGGATCTTTGGATGAACCTGCTGCATACTTCGCCACACGGTCAAATAGTCCGATTATTGCTAAAGCTAAAGAAGATTTTCCGCACCCACTTTCACCTAAAACCCCTAGGCATTCTCCTTTCTTGATATCGAAAGAAATACCATCAACCGCTTTTACGTATCCCTTTTTGGATACAAAGTATGCCTTCAGGTCTTCAACAGATAATAGTGTTTCATTCTCAGACATGCTGGTCACATTGGAGAAAGCTATACTGAAGCTATTAAGTAGTACCATTTGTGCTTGATAGAACCAGAAAGTTATTTTTTCATGGTTGAATCTATCCATAGGTTTTGTCAATGATATCACAAAAGGTATTTTTTTCAGATCGAGTCACGGATTCCAGCTACAACATGTTGGATAAGTTGGAACACGTGTTCCAAGAATTAAATCTTGACCTATCTATTGTTGATGGTGAAAAGGTCATGATCAAGACTCATATGGGTCTCTATGGAAATACAAACTACATCCGTCCAGCTTATGTACGAAAACTTGTGGATGTTGTGAGAAATGCAGGTGGAATCCCCTTTGTTGCTGACACATGCAGTTTAGGATACGGAACTAGTCGTCCATATGGAGGTAGAACAACAGCTCAAGATTACTATATGAGAGCTATTCTTAATGGATACACTCAAGCGACAGTAGGTGCTCCAATCATTTTTGCTGATGGATATTGGGGCTCTGATTTCTTAGAAGTTCCAATAGACGGTGAATATCTAACCTCTGTTCCAGTTCCTTCAGCAGTGTTTGATTGTGACAAAGTGATTGTTCTCAGTCATGCGAAATTTCATCATATTGGTATTGCTAGTGCATTGAAGAACATGGGTGTTGGCTTGGTTGCCAAAAAAGGTAAGACTGCAGTCCATTCACCAAAAGGACTTGAAATCTATCCGGGAAAATGCAAAGGGTCTGATTGTTCTCGGTGTGTAACTGTTTGTCCTGTTCGATGCATCACAGTTTCTGACTCGGTTTCAATTGATATGAGTAAGTGTATCCAATGCGGTCATTGTTCAAGTATATGTTCTGGAAAAGTCAAAGCAGGTGCTCTAAAAGTCACTTGGGCAGGTGTTAATATGGCTGAGAAGATTGTTGAGAATACATTGGGAGTCCTAAAATCCATTGGCCATGAAAGATTTTATTTCATCAACCTCGCAATAGATATCTCTGATATGTGTGACTGTGTTTGTTATGGCGCTCCACTTCTCATGCATGATTTGGGTATTTTCGGTTCCAGAGATCCTGTTGTAGTTGATGCAGCTACTGCTGATACAATGAAATCAAGATTATCGAATGGGTCCAATCCAAATTTTGCACGTGTACAAGAACTTGTTGAAAAATCAAGTGTGTTCTTTGAACACGCAAAAAAGATTGGGCTCAGTACAGGCAAGTACGATTTAGTGCAAATCTCAAATTCTAGTTGATCTTTCATTCGATACAAATAGAATATTGTACCTCCCAGTTGGATGATTATGAATATTTGCTACAGAAATCCATAGAACAAAATCAGAATTACTCCAAACTTAATTAGGGGGTTTTAATTAAACAATGTCGGAGACCGTGTTATGCCACCTGTAGGACCTGGACTCATTCGTGATATGATATTAGCACTTGATGCTGGAGCAGTTTTCTATAGTATTCTGTATATGGGAATTCTCTTTAACAGGTGGTTTCGTGACCGAGTAAGAAAAGAGAGTGATATTCGTTATATATGGAGTCTGTTCTTTTTCGGTCTGCTTGGAAATATAAGTACATTCGCCATAACCCGATTATACCCGTTAGAACTGTACATGTATGATTTGTTGATTCGGATAGGATACATTTCTCTTATAATGGCTGGTACATCTATTTTTGTTGTACTGGAAAAAATATCGAATTTCAAGAGTAAGAATATCTTTAGCAAATCGTTTACGATTCTCTCTCTCGTTACAATAATATTACCCCTTGAGTTGATGGGACTGCTTGCTCTTTTTGTTTCTGTGCTAGCAATCTCAGGATTATTCTATTTCATCAACCTATCAATGAAGAGAATAAGTGGAAACGTAAGGAAGAATTTAGATCGTATCTTCCTGGCGATATTTCTTGGATTTCTAGGCTATGTTTTCCGGATAGAACCATTTGTTGAGCTATTTGGATATGAAATCTATATCATTGGAGGCTTTCTGGTACTGGCGTGTCTCATATTATTGGGTGAAGGGATATTGGATTCTCCTGCTCTAGACGAACTCGATTGGCAGAAGCATCTAGTGGAATTGTATGTGACACATAAGAGTGGATCTCTTGTTTATCATCATTCATTTATTGATAGTGATGTCAGTAGAAGCGCTTTGAAGGCTGCAAGTATTTCTGGTGCTCAATCTCTTTTTCAGGAGATAACATCAAGCGATTCAAAATTTGATATACTCTCTCTTGGTGACCGGCATATTCTATTCGCTCATGAGAGTAATTTCACTGTGGTCTTAGTATCTAGTCAACCGTATAGTATCCTTCTAAGTAAAGTCCAGGAATTCGCAAAAAATTTTCAGTTGGTCTATGGTCCTGCTATCGATAACTTTCGTAGTCGAATCACTGAGTTTCAATCAGCATCGGACATTATAGACATAGTTTTTCTGTCATAACTCGAATTCCGGCAACTCTTCAAATCTATGACACATAACCCAATGACCTTTTTCGACTTCTCGATAGTCTGGTTTTATCTCTCTGCATTTCTCTACAACATACTCACATCTAGGATGGAAGGGACAACCAGATGGGAGTTCTACCATATCCGGAACTTTACCTGGAATACCCCTTATTTTGAGACCTTTTTCACGAATCTTTCTAATCAGATGCATTGGAGGATTACTCATTATGAAAGCTCTAGTGAATGGGTGACCAGGCCGCTTCATTACTGTAAGTGTATCTCCGAATTCTAAAAGGTGTCCTGCTGACATTACTCCTACCTTGTCTGTAGTCTGTGCAATAAGTCCTTGGTCATTGCTTATTAATAGCATAGCAAGCTCCAGTTTATCTCGAACAAGCTGGATTGCCTCCATTACCCTTTTCTGTACACCCACATCAACCGCGGTCGTGGGTTCATCAGCTATCATTAGCACTGGATTCATAATCAGTGCCATTGCAATGAGAATTCTCTGGTCTTCACCCATACTGAATTCGGAAGGTTTCAATTTCCTACGGATGTCAACATCAGCTATCTCAACAAGGTCTAGTGCAATTAGAACTCTTCGCAATACTTCTTTTTCCCAAAGAATGTCGTCTTCATCATGGGCCCAGAGTGCTTCTGCAGTTTGAATATCAATTTCTGTATACGGATTCATCGAGGTTCTGCTTGCCTGTGGAACATAGGTAATTTCATTACCTCTAATCTTTCTGTACTCTTTTTCATCAAGAGCTAGAAGATCTTCGCCTTTAAACCAGATATGGCCTTCCACTCCAGGTAGTTCTTCACCCATGTCTTTGGATGTCAGTTTCTTTTTGAGGGCTTTCTCTTTTAACGACCAGAGTCGTTTCATTTCATCATTTCCTCTTGCTGCGACAAACATCTTTGCTTGCTTGTTGAATACACCCATTATCGCCAATGCAATAGAGGATTTACCCGCCCCTGATTCTCCAAAAATCCCCACTGATTCACCTTTGTATATTGTAAATGAAATATCATTAACAGCTTTCAGGAGCCCTCTTGGAGTTGCATAAAAAGCTTTGAGCCCTTCGACTCGCAATATCTCTTCTCTATCTGACATAATGAGAGTAATGTATTTGGTATTAAAAATACTCTCCGAACAAAGCATTTTCATTCATTTTCTCTAAAACAATTCAGTTTGATTATGAAATGATTCCAATCGTTATTTCTTTGATATTTAATCGATCCATGATAGATATGAATCAATTTTTTCACTATATACAAACCTGCTCCCAATCCTTCATTTGAAGTACTTACGCTAGAATTTAGCGAGCTAATAACCTGCTTATCCAAACTAGGTCCATTATCGGAAATTCTGATCAGACAGTTTTCTGCTTTCTTCTCCACAATAATAATGACCTCCGGTTTTTCTTTGTCATTGTGTTTAATCGCATTTTCAAGTATGTTGACAAAAAGAAGAATTAACAAATCATCGGCGTTTACCATAATCGAATCGGGTATTTCTGATATAGTGATTTTGAATTGCTCTTTTCTTAATGATACTTTTAAAATATCGACTGCTCTTCTCAATGCCAAGTCTAAATCTATTGGTTCTAGTGTTAGATTTTTTTGAAGCCCAACATCTGCAAGTTCTCTAATTCTTTGAATCACTCTAGCGACGTTTTTTGAAATTGTTTGAAATTGATAATAGCCATCTTTTTGTTCTGAAAACTCTTCATTCATATACAGGTCAATATACATCTGTAGAGATTGGAGAAGATTCCCTACTTCATGAGAATAGATATAGATGTAGAAATCACTTTCATTCTTTGCTATTTGTAATTCTTCTGTTCGTTTTGCTACTTTTTCACTTAACGACTTGTGTAGATTAACTGAGTAATCGAATATTGTTGAATAAGCTAAGATTAACATCGACATCCCAACGATCAGCAAAGTATAGAGATTTGATAGTTGAAAAGAACTAGTCCGCCCAACCAATGGAACAGCTGAGAAAAGAACTAACAGTAATACGAATGGAATTGATTTCTGTAAGAGATATTCTCCATTTCGATATCTCCACAGAAAATAAACTATAGTTCCAATTGTAATTATCAAGTAGAATACTTCAACAATTAATCCTAGCTGAGTAATACCTGATGAAAGAACAAATAGTGGTCCAAAATCAATTGGTGTTCCAATTATTATTAATCCAAAAGCTGGACAGATAGTAATTGAAACGACGATATAAAGAATCTCAATAGAAATATGATGCGAAACATTCTCCATTATCTCGCCAGTGAGAAAACCCACACTTGGAATCAAGCCGAGTATCGCAACTAAGATTTGACTTTTTGCTTGACTAGGATAGATAAACTCTGAACTAGGCATTCCTGAATATGTGAATGTAAATAGAAACATCGTGAAAAAAACGTTGTAACAGACTAAACCCACTACTAAATGCCAAAAATCCTGTTCTTGATGATACATCTTCCAACTCATTATAGATATGAATCCACAGAGACTTCCAATTATGCCAGAAATTAAACTGAGATATGCGACAAAAACACTAGGTTCAAGGATTGTCTCTGATACTGGATGTGAAGGTAGAATTGCAACTAGGATTATACTAACAATACTTGTGAATATTATAATTCCTATAATACTTCTATGGTGGATTGATTTAGGCATAGTCAAATATTCCGTGGTATAACTGGTCAAATCTAAGTGTGTTAATGTATTCTCAGTAATTTGATTCAGCAATTTAAGTAATGTGTGAATGTCTGATTCAAAGTTTGAATTGTGCTAATAGGAATCATTAATACTCGCTTACAAAACAAAATCTTGCAATGATAGGCCAGTGGATTTCAAGCAGAAGGGATATTCTGGCTATATACTTCTCGTTTGGTTTTCAGTCTACTGCAACAGCTATTTCATGGCAATTCATAACATATTTTATCAAACATGACCTTGAAGTCAGTAGTTTCCTACTCATGACACTTGTATGGTCTGCACCTGCAATCATAGTAATGGTAGGCTCGAATCTTTGGGGGTCGATATCAGACAGAAAAGGAAGAAGAAAGCCCTTCATGATTATGGGATTTTTAGGGTATGCATTAACTTACTTCTTGTACTCTTTTGTTCAAGATTGGATGCAATTCTTGTTTGTTTCATTAGTTGGTTCTTTATTCTATGCTTCAGCACTTCCTGTTGGACAAGCTTACCTCACAACTGACATAAAAAACAAAGGTGAGGTATTAGGTGGTTTTCTGATGGCACAGAGTGCAGGCTGGTTTATTGGTGCTCTCGGAAGTGGATTTACTTATGATTATCTAGGTATGTTTACATTATATCGAATTGCTGGAGCTCTATCTCTTCTTGCAACCATATTATGTATAGCGTTTGTCCGAGATATCGAAGTAAAGCCATCCGTCGAAATATATGAGGTTGACAGACTTTCAATTCTTAGTAGACCTGGTATGAAACGACTTCTGGGTTCTGTTACGATTTCTAGTGTAGGAATTAATTCACTTACATTTGTTCTTGCAATTCTCATTGTTGACGAACTTCATGGAGATCCTGCCCATGTAGGATTGGCCAATTCCCTTGCAACTTTCTTTGCAGTTTTGATAGCCAGCCGTATTGGGAGAATTGTGGATGAAAAAGGCCCCATCAAAATTCTTCTTGTAGGCTTTTCTTTGTATATGATTATTGCATTCATTTTTGCCTCTACATCAAATCCATTGATTGCTACCTTTTCTCAGGCTATTCCTGTGTATCCTTTTGTTTCAACTGCAGCTTATGCAATGGCTGCTATGATTTCTGGGAAATCAGAACGAGGGAGCGCCATGGGATTAATAGTTGGTGGACAAAATGCTGGAAATGCTATAGGACCTATAATTGGTGGGATCTTTGCAGAGTATATCTTTGGTACTGTTCAACCGATAGCATGGATTTATCTTCTGCTCAATTTCATAGCTTTACTTCTTGCTTTTAGTTTAATTTCGATTAGTAAAGAATTACATGAAAATGAGATTTATGGAAACGAAATAGAACCAGGACTCTAGAAAACTAGAGCCCTTATTGAATTTTATTCGATGTCCATTTCTATTCCGTCAATAAAGACCTGTTCTACGTTGCTATAGAATTCAAATGGATGTCCTGACCAGACCACAATATCTGCATCTTTACCTTTTTCTAAAGATCCAATTTCTTTCTCAAGACCAAGTATCTCTGCTGGATATAATGTGACACATTTCAATGCATCTTCCCTACTCATACCATGCTTAATCGAATACATTGGAAGTAATGGAAAGTGATTCATGGGTGTAATTGAATCGGTCTGTAAAGCAACCTTAACACCAGCTTTGTTCAAAATAACGGGAGTATCAAATCCCTTTTCGACAGTTTCTGGCTTAGATGTCCAGTGAATGGTGGGACCAATAACTGCTGGAAAGCCTTTCTCAGCTAGATAGTCAGCTATCTTGTGCCCTTCGGTACAGTGGATTAGAACTACTCGTATTCCAAATTCTTCTGCTATTCGAATGACTGTGGAAATATCGTCTGCACGATGAGCATGTGCATGAAGTGGAATCTCTTTTTTGAGAACTTTCGCTACAACTTCCATTGCGATATTGGTTTTTGGCCTCTGAGGTGCAGGATCTCCTTCCCCTTTTGCCTTCCTGGCTTTTGCTCCATAAGCCCTCCATTCTTCAAGATAGTCTTGGGCTTCAATGAGGGTTTTGCGTAAGATTGAAGCTACTCCCATTCGTGTTGAAGGTGTTTTTTTATCTGTTCCGTAGACTCTTTTAGGATTCTCACCAAAAGCTACTTTCAGACCCGAAGGAGCAAGAACAACCATCTGGTCTACTACAGTTGATCCATTTGGCTTGAAAACAAAAGCCTGTCCACCCACAACGTTGGCTGAACCTGGACCGGTGTTTACACAGGTAACACCACCTTTCAAAATGTCCTTTAGAGATGGCTCATCTGGATTGAAGCTGTCGATCCCTCTTAGTTCTGGTGTTACTGGATTTGTTGCCTCATTTCCATCCATTCCAGCATTTCCAATACTTCCATCGAACAGACCCTGATGAGCATGTGCATCAATGAAACCAGGAAGAACATATTTACCACCAACATCGATTGTTTCAGCATCAGGTGGAATCTTAATTCCCTGTCCAATATCATGGATCTTTTTTTCATCAAAGACAATTGTTCCATCCTTGATTAATCCTAGAACAGGGCACAAAATTGTAGCATTTGTAATCGCTTTCAAAGTAATGCCTCATGTAAAACATTACACTCCTAAACTAAAGGTTTCGGAAAGAAGTAAAATTCATCATCGTGACATGATTTTGAATAAGACAAGAGCTCTTTGAGCAAGACGTGAAGTTTGGTCTATTATGTCCATTACGGTTAGGTCTAATGCCTCAGCTTGTGAGAGGACTCTTGCTCCTCTATCTGCACTATATAGACTCCTTAGAAACATAAGATGTGCATGTTCAGAATCATGTTGAAGTTGAATAATCTCCTTCAGAGCTTCCTTGGGACTACATGACTCTGTTGGATCTACGATTCGCTCAACCAATTGAAATGCCTTATCCAACCAATTCAGAAGCTTGTTAAGATGATTGTTTATCCAATCCTCCAAAATAACCAATCCCAAACGATGCCCAAGCTTATTCAGCAGTCGTATGATTAAATCATAGCTAGAGATGAAGAGTTGTAACTCCTGAGGATTCAGACCGTTTGTCTTCTTGTCAATAACTCTTTGATGAAGAACTATCGAATGGTAATCATTTCTCTCGTCAAACTGTGCTAACATCTTATCCACTTCTGGAGCTACTGGACCAGATTCGATTGCCAGTACCCACTGGATCTGTTCTCGAAGACTAGCTAGAATTTTAGAAATCAGACTGTTGACATCATCATCTAGACTTTCTTCAAATACATCATTATCGGTCACTCTAAGGTGTCCTCCGAAGGGATTATACTAATACTGTTGTGAAATGGTAATATAATTTTGATTATGGTAGTAATTATATTAGTATTAAAAATGAAAAATGCCCCACGAATGGGGCTTTGTATTACTATAACTTTTCAGCTACTAATGCAGTTAAATCTGCAAGTCGATATGAGTAGCCCGCTTCATTATCGTACCATCCAAGAACTTTCACCATGTCCTCATTTACCATTGTAACTAGTGAATCAAAGATGCATGAATGAGGGTTCCCTATATAGTCTGAAGACACCAGTGGTTCGTCGCTATACTGTAGAATTCCCTTCATTTCACCTTCAGCAGTTTTCTTGAATGCAGCATTAATTTCATCAACGTCTGGTTTCTTCTCAAGATTTGCTATCAAATCAACAACACTAACGTCCATTACAGGCACTCTAATTGCCATTCCATCCAGTTTTCCTACCATCTTTGGATACACAAGACCAATCGCTTTAGCTGCTCCAGTTGTTGTTGGAATTATATTCCAAGGTGCAGCACGTGCTCTTCTGAGGTCTCCATGTTGTAGATCTAGAATCCGCTGGTCATTGGTGACAGCATGAATCGTGGTCATAAGCCCTTTTGCAATTCCAAATTCTGTGTCTAGAACTTTGACAAGAGGAGCAAGACAATTTGTAGTGCATGAAGCATTCGAGATAACGTGATGTTTTGTTGGGTCATAATCTCCCTCATTGACACCCAAGACAACTGTAAACATCTCACCCTTACCTGGTGCACTTACTAAAACTTTCTTTGCTCCAGCAGCAATATGTTTTGCTGCATCATCAGGTTTCCTAAAGAATCCTGTTGATTCAATTACGATGTCAACCTCCATTTCCTTCCATGGGAGTTCTGCGGGGTTTCGTTCAGAGAGAACCTTTACCTCTTTTCCATTAATTTTCATATAATCCTCTTCGACCTTAACGGTCCCATCGAATTTGCCACTAACAGTATCATATCTGAGCAGATGAGCTAACGTCTCTGCATCAGTAAGATCATTTATTGCGATAATTTCGAATTCCTTCATCTTGTGAGCAGCGCGTAGATAAGTACGCCCTATTCTTCCAAAACCATTGATTGCCACTTTTACAGTCATAAGTTGCACCTGCGAGAATACTTCGCTCACATACTCTCGCACTCTGCTATGCTATATTTCTTGTGTATCGTTGTATTTCCATCTATTCCAGCTCTGCATGTTGAGATAGAACCTGTTCATATTTTTTCATTCACACAGCATAAATTGGAATTAAGAACAACTCAGTAATTCCCACAATTATGAATGGAGCAACTGGATTGAATTATATCCAAGCAAGGCCTCCAACTATGGGTCCAAGAAATCTGGCCATTTCTACAATTGCTTCAAAAGTTCCAAATCCTTCTCCTGCTCTTCCTTCATATGCCGTACCAAGAATTGCTGTCATTACTGTGTATGCGGAGGTTGCAGCAATACCTTCAATGGTAAATAGAATTGCAATTAACAAGAGACCTATTTCCAAACTTGGCATTATCTGTGGAAAATATGCTAGACCCAGAGTACTAGCTGAAACTGCAACATCAGCTCCTGAAACAATTCGGACTTTGCGTTATCTGCAATTTTACCAATATGTCCTCTAAAAATTGCTGAAAGTATCCCATTGGGAAGGTATACCAGAGCACCAATTTCTAAAATCTCTCTGAATTGATCCAAAATATATATCTCTACGATGGGTGAGCGCAGAGCAATTACAAAAGCATCAATTGCCGCTGCAAGAATCAATGTATAGATACTTCTTCCCAAAGTGGACTTAGTTATCGAGTCCATCTCAATGGGTTTTGTTTCTACTTGAGGTTGTTTGTCAACTGCGATTACTACTGCACCTAATACATTGGTAATAGCAAAAACTAGGAATTCTGAATTCATACCGACAGAAAACACAAGTGAAAATCCCAAACAGTTGCCAATAATTTATCCTCGTGCATTGGCAGCTGAACGCCTTCCAAATGCTTCAGAACGATTCTCCCTGTTTACTCTTTCTGAAATCTCTGCATCATTACCAACTCAATAGAATGACACTTCCATTCCCCAAATTAGACTATTGAAGATAAGCATGTAGATATTATTCATCTCGATAGAGCCATACATGCCAGCATATGCAACAGCTCGGATTACTGCTCCTATGGAGATTAGTGATCGTCATTTCCCAGCTATTGCCAATTTACCTGCATTCGGTGAGAAAATGATGTTTCCTAGAGTCAATAAGGAGAATATCAATGCAACTTCTAATGGGGAAGCAGCTATTATCTCATAAGCAATGAATGGCAATAGGAAACTAATGAAGAAGCATCCCAATGAACAGAAAACGGTTGAGTTATATATTGATTTCAAACTTGACCAAGTAGTTTGGGGTTTTGGAGCATGCATATGCTTCATCACCTTGATGTTCTATTATATTGTTTCTCCTTATGATTCTGAAAGGCAATCATAGATTCTTTTAGGAACATATGCAAAAGAAAAGGTTAGGTCTTGATATGAAAGAAGTAATGTCGTATATTGATGAGCATCTCAATACTGCTATCGAGGATGTAATCCGTCTGTGTAGGTTTGCAACTGTTGCTGCTAAGAAACAAGACATTGTTGAAACTGCAGATGCAGTTGAGGGACTTTTGGAATCAGTAGGCCTTGAGACCGTTGTTCACGAAATTCAGGGCTCACCTGTTATTACTGGTTGGATGGATAATGGTGGAAGTAGGACCCTAATGTTCTATGACCATTATGATGTGCAGCCTGCAGAACCATTTGATTTATGGGATAGTCCCCCTTTTGAACCTGAGATTCGTAATGGTCGAATATATGGTAGAGGTACTTGTGATAATAAGGGCGATATTGTTTCGCGTGTATGGGCATTGAAAGCATTTCTTGAAACCAATACTGATATCCCTGTGAATATCAAATTTATAGTTGAAGGGGAAGAGGAAATCAGCTCACCAAATCTTCCAGCATTTGTCGAGAACAATGAAGATTTCATGCATGCTGACGCAGGTATCTGGGAATTTGGAGCGTCTGATGTCACTGGAATTCAAGAAGCTTGGTTAGGCCTGAAAGGATTGCTCTATGTACAATTAGAAGTGGAAAAGATGAATTTGGATGGCCACTCAGGATATGCTTGCATATTTCCTTCTGCTGCTTATCGATTGGTCTGGGCGTTAGATTCTTTGAAGGCAGTTGATGGTAGTATCAAAATTGATGGCTTTCATACTGATGTCAAACCTCTTTCAGAAGCAGATAAGAAAGCAATTGAAAAAATAGATTTGCATGAGGATAGAATCAAAGAGTTCTATGGAATGAATGAATTTATGAATGGTTTAACTGGAGATGCTCTCAAGGAGGCATTCTATAATGCACCAACATGTAACATCTGTGGTATCAAGACAGGCTATCAAGATGAAGGTTCTAAGACAGTCATTCCTGCAAGAGCATTAGCAAAACTTGATTTCCGACTTGTGGTCAATCAGGACCCTGATGATATATTGAAGAAACTACGTAAGCACCTTGACAAACATGGTTTCTCTGACGTGAAAATTGCTTGGCATGAAGGATATCCTGCTGCTAGAACTCCTATAGACCATCCATTTGTAGAGATAGTAAAGAGGGCTAATGTACGAAGTCATGGCCATGCTATTCATATCCATCCTACAAATCCAGGCTCCGGTCCTTTGTATTTATTCGATAGATATGTGCCAATGGTTTCAATTGGTGTTGCGGATTTCTATTCTCGAGCGCATGCTCCGAATGAAAGTATCCTCGTTGAAAACTTCCACTTGGGCATGAAACGAATTGCTGTAATTATCGATGAAATGCGGAATTGGTAATTCTGTGTATCTTAGCTGATTACCAGACCATTGGTACAAAACCTTGGTTGACATAATCAGCTATGATTTTACCAACATATTCAACGCGAACTCCAATTTCTGCAGTTTTTTCAGAGAGACTATCACGGTCTGAGATGAACTTACATGCGATAGGTTCGACCATTGGTATCATCTCATCAGTTTCTGCTGCGATTTCAGCATCATCAACCAATACTTGTTGAGCAGGTCCGAAGAATATCACTCTAACCTCTCCCATCCAATCGTATTTGTGAGTGTTACGTGCATACATGAGAGCAGTGAGAATTTTGTTTCGATCAGATGTCGAAATAATCACTAGAAGATTCTTTTTTTCTTTCATACTATTGCTTATGAGTGCGATATGTCTTATATTATTGGATAAAAAGAGAAAGGGGGAGCTTGTGCTCCCGTAGTATCTATTTATGGAAGTGGGGGTCGAATTCTGATATCCTTCTCCCATTCGACTGAATACTCGTACTCGATTGTCTTCTCCTTTTCAGGTTCTACCTGAATTTCCCACTCGATCACTCCAAGCTCAAATTTCTTGTAAGGAATTGATGGTGGAGGAGCTTCAATAGAGATCTTTTCAGAATCACTATGAGGAATTCTGTCAACTATCTTTATGTCAATTGGTTTGTTTGCAAAACTTTTGATCTCAATCTTGTATTTGTATTGTCGTTTGTTCTTTCCACGAGTGAATCCAGCTTTCTCAGTTTCTTTATCTAGTAATTTCTTCTCTGCTTTGACATCATATGCAACTCGAGTGCCAAGCCTGAATTTTTCTCTGGGTGATTTCATATCCAAAGTAGTTTCGCCAAGAAAGTCTCCTTGTGCATAGACTTTTACTTTGCCAGGGAGTAGAACTGCGTCAGAGTTAGTTATCTCATCTTGTGCTACAACTTCAGTCATTGCATAAGCATTCCAGAAGTGCAGTCTACGTGATTCGAAGTCTTCTTCAGTAAGAGTGACAGGATGAGTTTCGTCATCAGAACTAATAGATATCTCACCGGGGACTTCATACATGACTGTACCACTCAAGCTCTCTCTAACATCAGCACGGCGTTCTGCCATTGTTGTCGGAGGTTCGAATGCTTCCTTTTTCTCGTCGATCATCATTTCTTCTTCTTCAGAATCCATGTAATCGTCATCTGCCTCAGTTGCTAAACCACCATAACCGACGCCTCCACCTCTTCCTCCTGGACCCGCAAAAAAGTCACTAATTTCTGCCTTAAATGTGTCAATATAGTACGGTTTGGGTTTGACTGCAGAAACTGGTCTTGCGGAAGCAGTTGAAACTGTAAGCTCGATATCATTCCAGTCCTCTCGTGAAGAGTTTCGGACCAATGCAATTCTTTTGACATTAGCTTTTTCTTCACCAATATCAATGTCGTATGTTGGGTTCCATCCTGCTGTATTGAGTTGATATGATACTTCGAGGAATAGCTTGGTAGTTTCTTTGACATCGACTAGGATTTTAACCTCATGGAATACTCTAACACGAGAAAGACTTCGGATGTCACTGATTTTTGAATGAAGAACCTGCAGTTGATCATCGAGGTCCTTGATTTCTTCAGTCAGTTCCCGAATTCTCTTCTTTGTATCAGTTAGTAGTTTTACTGTAGTTTCATCCATATTGGTAAGGTTGTCTATTTTTGCCTCCCCTGCAGCATACCATTTCCCGAATTCACTAGCAAATTGCTTTGATATGGCAATCAGACGATCCTGACGAGCTCGCTGAAAGTTCAGGTCATCCGTGACCTGTTCTTTCTTTTTCTCAAGTTTTTCGATTTCCTTGGTTAGCTTTTCTATCTCGCTGTTGTCTTCTTGTTTGACATATTCTTTCTTTACGTCTATTCCTTTGAGAATCGCCTTTCCTTTTCCTTTTACTCGGAAGCTGTCTTCATGAGCGTCTTGGGTTATACCGCTAACAAGGAGGGTTTGTTCTCCAGGTTCTAGTTTCATGCTACCAGAGCGGGTTATTCTAGCTCCATCTCTGAATACTGTTACATTGGAAATGTCTGTTTTGAATTCTTTACTCATCTTGATTCCTCCTACGGTAATGGTGGTGAGATTGTAACATCTTTTTCCCACTCAACTTCATATTGATATTCGATTTGATGTTTCTCACCGGATTCAATCATTTCTTCCCATTTCATAACTCCAAGGTCTTTACTTTCCAACTCTAATTGTTCCCAGTCAACCTTGACCTCAATGGCAGGGTTAAGGCTATGAGGAACTCTATCTCTTATCTCAATAGTTATTTCCTGCTTGGAGAAGTTCTCAATCTCTAAACGATATTTGTAACCTCTTTTCAGCTTACCTCTAGTTATACCCGCTTTCTCCATCTGTTTGTCAACAAGTTTCTTTGTTGCCTTCACGTCGTAGGCAGTTCTAGTACCAATCTTGAATTCTTCACGAGGTGAGATTAAATCAATGGATGTTTCACCAATATAGTCTCCATCAGCATAGACTTTGACTTTGCCTGGTAGAATTACATTATCTCCATTGGTGACCTCATCTTGAGCAACAACTTCTGCCATACCGTCAGCATACCAATAGTGTATCGAACGAGAATCGAGTGTTTCTTCGGTCAATGTCACTGGATGTCTCTCATCGTCTGAAGGGATTGAAACTGGTTTTGGTAGTTCATAATATGTTATTCCAGAAGCACCTTCTGAAGCATCTGCAAATTCTTCAATCATTGGTTCTGGTTCTGGTGCTGGTGGACGTGCTGGTTCAGATGCTATTGCTGCAACGCGATCCATTCGTTTGGCAGCTTTCCTCATTCTTTTTCCACCCGATGCTGGTGCTGGTTTTGGTTTAGGCGGGTGATATACTGATATGATGTAAGGGGATGCCTCTATTGCTTCCACTGGTTTTGCGGTAGCTGTAGAAACCACTAGATTTACTTTATCCCAATCTTCACGGGTTTGATTCTTCACCATTGCAATTCTACGTAGATTAGCCTTTTTGGGAACTAGATCAACATCATAATTTGGAGTCCATCCTGCCCCATTGCACTGGTATGTTGTTTCAAGAACTATCTCCCCTTTTTCTTTCATCTCAAGAGATACTTCTACTTCAAAGTAATTCTCTATTCGTCGATCGGATTCTATATCTCCAATATTTCCCCTAATCACAGTAATCTGTTCTTGAATTTCTTTAAGTTTCTCTCTCAAATCTCTGATTTTCTTTGTTGTTTCTTTGTTGAGTTTGGAACTAGCTTCATCAATTTCTGTAAGTTGCGTGATATCTCCTTCATCAGCAGCATAAACCATTCCAAAATGGTCAGAGAACTCCTTAACCATTTGGTCAACATTTGTGAGTCTTGCAGTATGAATCTCTAATTCATCTGAAACTGCTTCATATTCTTTTTGGAGAGCTTCAAGTTCTTTCTTCAACTTCTCAATCTCTTTCTTTGGCTTGAAGATCCTCTCTTTATAGCTAACATCTATACTAGCGAGTGCACCGGGTCCGCTCCCTTTCACTCTAAAACTATCCTCTTGAGCAAATTCTGTTATATCTGATATGACCACCTTTTGCGGTCCTTTGTCAAGAGTTGCTTTTCCTGTTCTGACTACTCGAGCACCATCACGAAAGACTGTTACTCGAGAAATCGTCGTTTGCATATCCAATTTAGCGATCTCCCGCTGTGACAGCTACACGAACACATTTATTCTTTGAGTGTTTCAAAGAGTTATCAAATATTTATTCTACGTGGTTCTATATTCTTGGTAGTTGAATCCTGAAGGTGCATCCTGAATGATCTGCAGTTTGTTCTAATTGTATAGTTCCATTGTGTGATTCGATTACTTTCTTCGTAAGATACAGACCCAAACCATGCCCCTCCTTGCTTGTTGTGATTCCCTTTTGGAAAAGCTTCGATACAATAGACTCTTCAATTCCTGGTCCATTATCACAGAAGTCAATAATCACATACTCTTTTGATTGTTTAATAAAGATATCAACCTCTGGCCTAGGACCACAATGTTGTGCACAGTTTCTTAAAAGATTTTCAAAAGCACTTGGTAATAATCTACTAATATACACATGCACTTCAGGAACTGAATCAACATGATGAATAGTTACTTTCATTGGTTTGAATGCTATTTCAGCTCTTATCGCGATATTGTTCAATAACCTTACGATGTCATTTTCAATGTCTTCTTCTGTTAATCTAAATATTTGAATCAGACTTCTCATTCTTCGAGATGCAGCTATAACTGATTGCATACAGGAGTATACTTCGGAATCTTGATCATAATGAACTTGAGCGAGCTCGGCTCTTCCCATGACTATTTGCAAGTCATTTGATAAATCATGAGCCAGAAGTGATGTGTACACCTCTTGTTCTGATTGCCGTTCACCTAATTCCTCATTTGTTTCACGTAATTTGATAATACTATATTCTTGGCTCCAGGTACTAAATGTTAATAGAAAGGCAATCGCATAAGATATCGCTATACCCTCGATTGCTATTGCTAATGATATTCCAGGATGCTGCTGGATTGATACTACTAATCCGATCATGTTTGAAGTAATCAATACTAATTCTTGAGTTGGTTTCAGTAGCTGACTTCCAAAAAGTGCTGCTAGAACTGGCCATGAAAGTGTATGCAACAAAGCTGTGGTTTCATTCCATGTTGAGTTTATTGCCAGCATAATATACGGAATTGACATTGCGATTGTAAGCCCAAAATACCCAGCTAATCGATTGTATTCTGTTTTACTCAAAACAAAAAGAATTGCAAGGAAGAATGTAAGGCCCGAGTATATCGGCAGGTCTTGTGTTGATTCACTAGTTATCTGTAGTATCGGAAAAATCGTAGTAGCTAACAAAAGAGCTGTAGAAACAAATCGCGCTTTGATTTTTTCAGATCCCTCTATAATCGATTTATGCGGCTGAGTAATTCTAAATGGGATATTCTTCACCCTCCCCAACCACTTTTCAATTGCCTCCTTTCTCAACTTTACAACAACCGATTAGTAATAGACTACAAAATATAAGGCAAATCTACCTAAAAATATTACATTTTTAAGATTTAGCTGTAATATCTTCAATGAAATGTAGATTATTAGAAAGAAAATGAATTGTATGAAGATTTTTTCGGTTTAAGGGAAATCTCCATAAATCTTCAAATACTGAACGCTGTATAGCATTTAGTGATAAGAAACAATTGGTGGATAAAGTGCTTGAGAAGGGTTTCATAAAATTAGGGTTTAGAAATTCCTTCAGGAGAAAACGAACTACGGCCTTTACACTTGTTTCCATCATAATTTCAGTAGGGTTACTCTATACTGCTTTATCAGCTAGTGCAAATCTTCAGGCAAATGCCAATTCATTTATTCAAGATTCTTTCACCCCTTCAGATGTATCTGTGACTGGAAGATATCAATTTCCTATCACCCCTGAGATTATACAAACAATTCAGGATTACCCCGAGGTAGAAAATGTCGTACCTCGAATTGAGGAATGGGCTTGGCAAGGGACTTTTGGAAGCGATATAGTCCTATTTCTTGTAGCTATTGATTTAGACCTTGAAGCTCATCTTGGCCAATTGAATGTAACTGAGGGTGTACTTGATCTCGACAGAGGTTGTTTGATAACTCCGGAGGCAAAAGAAATCTTGAACCAGTCAGTCGGTGAAACCCTTCAGCTTCACACCACTTCGGGGATTTTTTTCACAAATATTACATCAGTTGGTACCGCAATTGACAAAGGGGTATTTGGTCCTATTGTGTTCATTTCATTAGAAACTGCTTGGGATGTATTTCCAAGCAAATATCCCGGAAATAGTACAAATAAAGCACTTGTTGAATTATATGACATATTTAGTTTTGAAACAGTGCGAAATAGAATACATGAATCAATTAATGAGGAATACCAAGTAATTAATTTAAAATCATACCCTACTATGCTTGCAAGTAATTTTCTAACACAGACACGAGTGGTACTATTTGGTCTGGTTTTGGCATCGATTTTTATTGCATCATTTCGTGTGTTTGCATCATTTGTTTCTATATTAAAAAAGAGAATGTATGAGAATGGAGTTATGATGGCTTTTGGTGCAGATAATCAGATGATTATCCAAGCTATCTTAGCGGAAGTTGGAATTATTGGATTGATTGGATCTATCCTTGGTTGTATTTTTGGTGCGATTTTTGGACTTGTTGTATTGAATACTGTAACGCAATTACAGAACATCTTTTTTTCAGGCCCTTCAGCAAGCATCTTTTCTTTTAGTGTATTTGTTGATCCTGTAAGTCTCCTTATTGCAGGAATTATTGGTTTAGCTATTACCATAATTTCTGGATACGCTCCTGCAATTTCTGCTACAAAACAACCAATTGCTAGAAATTTGATTGGCAGTGATCCGTTCAAAGACCAATATGAATCCGAGTCACCAAGCAGAACTTTACGAATCTCATACTTCTCAGTCACAGCAATCGCTATTGTTATTGTAGGAGTTGTTGTCCTACAATTACTTTCTGATATTACAGAAACCAATATCATCACATCTGATGCTCTCCGAATTGCATCAATTCCATCCTTTCTTCTCCTAGCTATCGTGATTTCACCATATGTTGTGAGGTCCAATAAGATAGTTGAAGTACTTACCAGAAAGAGTGAACAATCAGTCAAATTCTTAGCATCTCGCAATCTCAGAAGGAATACACTAAGTGCGTTAATTTCTTTCAATCTTTTCTGTGCAGTAACGGTTATGTTCATTGCATCAACGAATGTCGGAATTATGGTTACTGAATCTTGGAAACAAAGTGTAGGATATCAAACAACACCAGCAAATGTTGTATCATATTTTGATCCGCCTGCTGATTTGGAAATAATGGAGTCAATCAGAGCATTTCCTGAAGTTGAGAGTGCAACACCTGTAAACCAACACCTCTTCCTCTTCCATGGCCCATATACTAGTTTTACAGGATTTCTAATATCTGCTCAACCTGAAGGATTCGGACAAGTGGCATCGATATCAGTTCTGGAGACCGCAAATGAAACAGAAGGACTAGAAGCCCTAAATACACCACTTACATGTTTTATATCACAGGAGATTGCACTAGATTTAGATGTGGGTCTCGGTGATAAAATCGAAACTTCGAATGGTTACAATCTTACAATTGTAGGAATCTGTTCATCTTCTATTGCCATATACGTTGTTTCAATAATCAATCCTCTTTTTGTTATTACAAATACAGAGACATGGGAGATTGTACGAAATGAGGAGTTCAGAATTGGAAACCTACTTGTTTCATCTAATGATCCTAATCTTACATTAAATCGTTTGACTGAATTCCATGGTTCTCATCCAGTTTTAGTATCAACAATTCTTGCAGATTATGAAACTGCACTTTTCAATGTTGAGCAAATCGTAAATTCATCACTGGTAGCATTACTTCTAGTAACCTTTGCTAGTACCTTACTCAGTTCTTGGTCTATTGCGAGTTCTAGAAGAAGAGAGATTGGTATGTTGTCAGCTTTCGGAATGAGTCGACACGAAATAGCTCTAACTCTAACAGTTGAGAGTGGTTCATCGTTTATCTCTGGTGTTCTGGTGGGTTGCATTGTAGGCTTCTTTGTTCAGGCAACTCTTCTAAGAATCATTTCTAGAATTGCAGGAAATCTCTTTGTTTTAATCTCGCCATCTATTATCATAATTATTTTACTCTCAGTGATGATTTCTGTTTTGGGTTCTTATTTAGCTGTAGGCAAAGTTACTCAGGAGAATGTAATCCATCTTCTCAGAGAGGGAAGAAGATCAGAGTGAAATACAGGATATCCCTTCTATTGGTATCTAGTCCTCTTCTTGAAAATAAACTGAATCCATGTGGGATAACTATCCTACATATTATGGATAGATTTTGAATTAATTTCTATCTATGAAACTGAACGCATTGACTCTATTACTAGCTAGACGAATTGGAAAGAAAAGGTTGAGGACTGAACTAGTCAGCCCTTATAGTTTTTCAAAATCTTCTTTACCTGCTCCACACATCGGGCAAACCCAATCATCTGGCAGGTCTTCAAATTTAGTGCCAGGGTCGATACCATTATCGGGATCGCCCTTATCCTCATCATAAACCCAGCCGCAAACAAGACATTCCCATTTAGCCATGTATTTTTCACCACTAGTGATTCATCGGTCCGATTACGGACTCTGGACTACTCAACTGGAATTTTCAGATAAAAGCATTGTCTTAGCGTTGTGAGTGGGGATAAAAAAGAGAAAAAGACCTGCAGCGTTATCTGCAAGTCTAAGATATTATAGTCTACGGACGCCGTCGGACAAGCAGGATTGCTACACCGACTACTGCTACTCCACCTACCCCTGCAACAAGATAGAGGGTTGGAATACCCAAAATTGTTGGAGGCCACCATCCGCCTGTAACAAGTATCTGATAGCCTGGTGCAGATATTGTATATCGTGCGGTTCCTTCCCAATCACCAGGTGATGTAGGACTGAATGAACTTAGTGTGGTATTGAAGTATACACAAATAGCTGGCATGTCCATGTAGAGACCAGTATCATTAGCTACAACATCGTAGGTAAATGTCCAAGTCTCACCTGCTGCGAGAGAATCATGAGTCCAGTAGAATTCACGCTCTCCATCCAATCCAGCGCTCATTCCATCAAGAACCTTGATATCATAAGCAGTAGCGTCACCATAATTGTGAACAGTCATGGTGTAGGTGATGATTCCACCTTCGTTAATCTCACGAACTGATGGTGCTTTAACAACTGTTAGATAAGGCCCATCGATATTCAAAGCCTCTGGGTCTGAGTCAAAGGTCAGTGTCCATGTATCTGTATCAATAGTTTCCAATGTTGGAGTAGAATCATCAATATCCCAGTTAACAGCTCCAGCAAAACCAAGGCCTGCAACTAGCGATGCTCCAATGTCTGCTTTCAAAAATGGTGTGATGTGTTCTTGTAAATTGGTTGTGTCTAGCATATCATGAACTGCATCCTTAATATCTGCTAGATTGTCATCAGCCATTGCATACCATAGAGCACCAAGATTGAGCTCCCAGTGTGTGTCTACGAAATCTGCTAAGTCTTCTTTTGTTTGGAATTCTGCGGGGAAATTAATCCCTGCGAAGTCATCCATGAATACTTCAATTCCTTCAATCATTGTGTTCAGATATGATTCGAGTTCAGGTGCGTCAGCATATATGTCATCATCAAGGATATCTAGCAAATTGTATGCATCGAAATACTGGATAAATGCCAAAGCTAAAGCTGCTGGAGGATTATCGTCGTAAACATCCATGTCTACATAGTCCACCAGAGCAGAAGGATTCATTCCAGCTTGTTCCATGATGTCAGCTAGCAAGTCTAGGTTTAATTCAACTATTGGTGTTTCTGGGAAATCATCCTCGTCATAATCCAAGAACAACTCTTGGAAATCTGGGAATGTACCAACACCACCCCATAGTGAATCGATGAATGGGTCAAACATTGTTTCACTAATTGATTCAATGCTTGTGTGTACTTGCATAGCGTAATATGAAGGTAAGTATGAGAGATATGCTGTTATGACCTCGGATAGGTCTGAGCCTGCAGGGATTGTCTTTCCTGGCAGGTAAATCGAGCTTGGAATTTCGTAGCTATCATCTTCTATTGACCAATCAGTAGGTATTCCTCCCATTTCTAGATGGGCCGGAGTAGCTCCAACAAGAATTGAGATTGATTCAGCAGTATCAACTTGTTGCATCTTGTTCTGCAGATTTCCAGCTAATCCTAGATGGACCAGTGGATTGTAGACTTCATCTCCAGCAACTGCTTGAACCTGATTTGGTACACTTTGGGATATCTCAGCTCCTATTATGATTTCAATCTCTGTTTCATAATCAGGTTGGTCTCCTTCAGGTCTATAGTATGGGTACATCGAATATGATATTCCCTCTAGTATAGTATCTACGTGAGACATAGTGGGCCTTCTCATAAAAGGCATAATGGTCTCAGTTGTAGTTGTCAGCAAGTTGGTCCAACCAGTTCCAGCAGCTAGGTCCATAAAACCACCTAATGATGCCAATCTGGTCCTCATAGTGTTTAATGCTCCAACTCCGCCATCAACCTGGAGAATTGCTATATAGGTCATTTGATAAGTAAAACCACCATCTACAATTTCCAGTCTTTGTAGGTCTAAATTGAAAGCAGTTTCATATATCTCTACGATGTCTTCAGCTAAATCAATAGCTTCCGATTCAGAAACTTCTTCATAATAGCTTGGATCTGAGAGTGGGATTACATATACCGGAGATACAGATAGTTGCAAAACAGCCATTGAAGCACCCATAGCTCCATTTGGAAATGGGGTCATTCCTGCGACATTAAATACAATTTGTGAAACATAGCCGTCTTCATTCGTGGTCTGATCGTCAAGTACATCTTTTATTGCGTTAGTATGGTCGTAACCATAATGAGATGCGTTCTGGACAGTCGCCACAACATCATAAACTCCACCCCATGCATCCACAAAAGCTCCAGCACCCTCAATTGTCTGAATATTGGGTTCCTCTGCAGCAGGTGAATGATTCTGTGTAGTATTGATTTGTGGAGAAACTGTCACATTCGCTGCAAGCATTGGCATTACCAATGTAATCGCCAGAAAAGCAGCTAGAAGCAAGTTACTCTTGCGTGAATTCATTTATTTCTCCTCTAATTTGCGAATATGTAGGATAAAACCAATTGGTGGTGTAGTTCCTACAATAGCTTACTATTTTCATGAACATTTATGAACCTTTGCAGTTACTTGATTTTCTATTTATCGAAATAAATACAACAACTACAGAAATAGAATGCTGACAGATTTTGTTCTGCCAGCACTCGTTTTCCTCTTGTTAATCAGACTCTGGAGTCATATCACCAGGTGCCTGCTCTTCTTCAGATTGGTCCTCATCATTGGTATCTTCTGATTCTTCTGGTACCTGGCTATCCGATTCGGGTGTATCAGCTGTGACTTCAGGTTGTATAACGGTTTCATCCATCTTTTCTGGCTCAGCTATCGATTCTGAATCTGAAATTTCTGGAGGTCTTTCTTCCGGTGGTTTTCCAAGTCGTCTCAAATAGAATAATTCCATTATCAGTGCGATTAATGGAAAAATAAAGAGCTTAACCAAATCTCCAGTGGATTCAGCTAGGACTTGAAAATCAGGGGTGACTAAAATGGGAAACATAAGGTCTGCAAAGTAATACCCGATAGCCATGAAGAATGTCAAACCAGCGGCGGTTTCACCTGATATTTTCAATCGGGTTTCTAGATTTTCTCTACTTGCTAATGTTCTCCCCACTGAACTCATCGTATATATTACAAAAAAGATTGACATAGCGATGCCTATGAAATCCCAAGGCGAACCAGTGGCTTTTCCTGCATTATAGATGAAATATGCAGAGTATAGTGATACAAATATTCCAACAAGAGCTATGTTATCCAAAGTAGTCTTGTTTCTGTGTCTTGCCATCATCAATCCGTTAACAAAATTGAATCCAGCTGCTGCTAAAGCTCCAAGAATTAACAGACCAAGTCGTGGTGCATTTCCTGCAATTGTGAAGTTCAATAGATCCGGATTTAGCAAAACTATGGTGAATATCAGCGAACCAATAATAACCGCATAACAGAAGATGTTACTAATCCCAACAATGATTTTCATCAATCTACTTGTTGCTGTTGTATCTGCTAGATCTGCATATTTGAGAGCATTTCTTGTAGAGAGATACGCCTGAAACGCTATCCAGCCAAAGAATGCAACACCAAATATTATTGCAAGAAATACAGGCAGTGCAAATAAGATGAACATCACAAGAATGACGCTGCTTACAACTATCCAAGGAATCAAGTACAAGAGTGATTGCTTATAGGATTCTTCACTAGCCACAAATCTTTGAAATCCTAAAATTGACAAAAGTGCAACTAGTAAGAAGAATACAGGCCATATCCCCCCTCCTAGTGCGGTGATAAATATTGCTGCACCCTGCAAACTTGGGTTCGTTTCTATTATTATCCTTCCAATAGCGGTCAGTGCAGAGATGGATACTAGAGATATAATAAATATGATAGTTAACCATCTGAGTCTTTTAGACCTCCAAAATAGTTTAAGTCCTTCAATAAAACCTGATATTACTGGTATTTCCAAATCATTTGCCTCCTAAACTGCAAATTATCATGAATGTCTATGTTCATCCAGCTATTTATCCTTGAGGTGATAAAGAATTTCTTCTTCAAGAGTTGGTTTCTTTGATGGTTTTTCAATAATCGTCCCCAGTCTATTTCCCTCTCTATCGAATATTTCTATCCATGGAATTGCCTTGACTTTCCATTTGTTCATCTCAGGGGGCGAAGGTGGAACTGCCCATTGCACATCTGGATCAAGTGGTGCTGTTTTTACCTTTCCAAATGATCTGACCTCTAAACCAATTTCCTCTTCAAGTCTAAGTAGAACTGGAATAGCATTAACACAATCTCCGCACCAAGATGCACTTATCACAACAACTGTTATGTCTGGTGCAAACTCTTCAAGTTCGCTTAACACTTCTTGATTAACTTGATATTCATTATAGACTGAGAGAAATTTGTCTTGACCTTTTCCTTTCATGCCTTCTATATATTCTCGTACAGTCGTAGTCCTTGAACGGATATCTTCAAGATTCACCATTTTAATCAATCTTTGATGCTGATTTGAAGATAAAATCCTTCGCATAGATAACTCAGGATACCGTAGAGATAACTCTATTATATAAAACATTGACACTTTTGTTTGTGAGCGGAATGTCAGTTGATATTTACAAGTCAATGCTAGTTGGTTCTCCTAATGTGGGGAAATCCTCTATCCTTCGTCGGTTTAAATTTGATGAATTTTCTGAATCCTACCATTCCACAATTGGTGTTGACATGTCAGCTTCAGCTTTTGAATTTCCAAGTGGAAAAATCGTTCTGACAATAATCGATGTTGGGGGTCAACCTGCTTTTACCGATGTACAAAACGCGTTTTTTGAGGGAACTCATCATATAATATTCATTTACGATGTCACAAAAGAATCAACATTTAAACGAATTCCATCACTTTATGAGTTACTTTCTCGAAAAGTAAATGGAGAAGCATCCTTTCTTAATGGATCTTTAGTTGCAAATAAGATTGATTTAGAATCTGAAAGAGTTGTGACTCAAAAAGATGGGAGACATACTGCAAATATTCTTAGTTTGAAGTATTTTGAGGTGAGTGCTAAAACTGGTGAAGGTATCAGTGAGGTCTTCACGCATGCAGCAGAAGAATGTAGAAAAAGTGATCATCCTTCTGTCGAAGGGATTCTATAGATTGTTGTTTGATATATTACCGAATATATTATATGCAAAAATGTTATATTTTATTTGGGACCAGCAGACGGGTGCAAAGCAGTGACTCGTGTATATAGAACTCTGATTGTAGGACCGAGAAACGTCGGCAAGACTTCTCTGGTAAAACGATATTTGTATGATAGTTTTGAAGAATCATATACTGCAACAGTTGGAGTTGATATGAGTGTCTATGATTTGCAATTCCCTGATGGACGGGTTGTCGTTACTGTTCTTGATTTAGCAGGAGCTCAGACCTTTCAATCATTAAAGAATCGATTCTATTGGGACACCCATCATATCATAGCTGTTTATGACATAACTGATAAGTCCACTTTTGAAACCATTCCAAATTGGTACAATACAATATCAGAGGGGCTCTGTATTCCGGGTTCTTTAGCTCTATCTGGTTGTCTTGTTGCAAACAAAGTCGATAGCAGAATGGATAATCAAGTAGATCCAATGGAAGCAAAACTACTTGCAAGTTTACTCAGTTGGGAATACTATGAAACTAGTGCCAAGTCAGGTAAGAATGTCAGTGAGTTGTTCGTTCATGCAGCAATTTCATGTAGAACTAATCCGCCTCGGAGTACATATATCGATACAATGGAAATGGCTCCATAACCTTATGTTTTGTTCATGTTACACCTTCGGTTGCTCGAATGGTCTTTCTCCACATTCTGGAAATAATAGTAACAATTCCTTTCCTCTTTTCTTGGATTTGAAAGCGTCACGACTTTTTCCTTTTCTCTCTTGAACTAACGCTAGACCATACCATGCATCCGGATAAATATTCAATCGTCTAATGGATAATTCGTAGTAGTTCTGGGCTTTGTTTAATTCTCTTCTCATGAGATATATATCCGCTAAGTAAATTGGAGTGATGGCATCCCTTTCGTCTCCATAGACCTCAAAAGCTTCAAGTAGTATTTTCTCTGCTTTCTCTAAGTCTTCGGTCTCCACTGCTTCTCCACTTTTCGCCCAAAGATCGATTAGAAGTCTGTCTCTTTTTGTATCAGTATCGCTCATTTTCTGATGGTTTCTCACGTCTATCGACCTGTGAGAGGAATACCGTTCATTTTTAGTTGGACAAACTTAGACACCCGAGCTTTGTCCGTCCAGAAACGGTACTGGAACTGGCTCGGTCCTGGTCAGGGATCCTGTGTCTGTAGACCAAATCTCTATTCCAGATCACTCCATATAAACTCC
>WJMJ01000057.1 GCA_014728035.1 Promethearchaeota archaeon
CCGCAAAGCCCTTGTTTCTTACCTGTCTAGAATAAATCGCAATTCCAGTAGAATTGTATAATATCACACCGTGAATTGGAACAGGCATTCTGTAAAGGTAATCAGGATTGAAGATGTAGACTGAAACGAGTAGAAGTAATCCTATGAATGTGATTAAATCACCATATTCGTACAGACTGAGTCCTCCAAAGTCTCCAATCTCAGTATAGTTTGCAATGATGGTAGGGACACCTCCAAATGCAAGAATAAACAGAGCAACCCATTCCATCAAACCTTCTCGCTCACGTGTCAGTAACCATCCTCTAAATGCAGTGAAAGCTGCTAGAAGTAAGGTCAGTCCTCGAATCGAATCGTGTGCAAAATCGTTCATCATTGACAGTGCAGATGGACTTGATTCAATACTGAGAATAACCGCACTAGTCGCTAAACCAATAGCTGCTAACCCACTCATTATGGTAAGTGGAATGAGTCTTGGACTAAGATTATTTATTCGCTCGAAGTGTATGAATAGAAAGTAGAACATGAGAATATAGAATACACCATTAGCTAATATTCCAGCTTCACCATATGATAATAGATCTGAAAAGAAAATCTGAACAGAAAATATTGAAACACCTAGTAGTCCAAAGAGCAAACCAACCGTCAAGACATGAGCTCTGCGATTTTTTCTGAAAGTTTGGTAAATGAACAATATTAGTAATAGAGACATAACCAAGTTTATTGATATCAGGATTATTTCAGCAACATCCAATGATTGCATACATCAAACCTCTTACCAAAATATACAGTCCTTCCTTTAGTATTCTTTGACGACATAATCAGATATTTTCCAAAAACAAGAAATACTGAATTTGGAAGAAACCAGTAAGAGATTACAAGTTCGAATCTTCCTAATTATGCTGATCTAACCATTCCAAGATGTCTTCAAGCATCTTATCTCCACCTTCTTCTTCCCAAGGTTCATGGTAGAGGTCAGGATATAGCTTCCAAGTCTTATCCTCCGAAGCGATGGAGTCGAAGAATTCCTTGTTTTCTTCAGGAATCAGAATCTTATCATCTCCAGATTGAGGAACGAAAATAGGTAATGTGATTTTGTCACCAAGAGCTGAAGCCTGCTCTCGGGCCTTGAGACCTTCAATTGCAAATCGAGGAGTTGCTTTGTCAAACCGAAGGGGGTCGTTTCTATTTCGTTCTACGAACTCCTCATTGCGGGAGAGATAATCCAGCACGAGTCCATTATCGAAATAACGCATCGAGTTTGCTTTTGCAAGTATTCTAGCAATTGCTTTGGTAACAGATCCTATCTTTAGACGTTCAGAAACCGCAGGACAAGGCGTAATCAATCCATCAACCTCATCTTGATAGACTGCAGCATAACGAATAACATGCAATCCACCCATTGAATGTCCAAAGAGGAAAACCTTCTTGCTAGGATTGACTGACTTGATTTGATGAACCAAAGCATGGATGTCTTCGGTATATTCATCAAAACTTTCGATATGACCTTTCGTCCCATCGTAGTGACCAAAAGCTCTCATATCAGGAGCGTAGAATGTATACCCTTGTTTAGAAAAGGTCTCACCCAAGAAAGAGAGTAATCCACTGTGACTGCCTAAGCCATGAATACCAATCACAATTGCCTTCTCTTGTTCTGTTTTGCTCTTCCAAATCCGTAAGAACATCTCTTTATCATCGTGTCCCTTGTATGAAGTTTCACTGTCGGTCATTTGGTCCCACAAGCTCCTACAATCAGGAAAGCGTATATTGTTTTCTATCAAACCACGTCCTCAGTATATGAAAGAAAGCGGTGATCAACGCGGACAATGTATTAACTCTTGGTTTGGATTTCTGAAAGTGGCTACTTGTCCAATATTATCACCAGAAATCATCTCGACATTGACCGGTGGTAGTGGATTTCCGAATCCTGGAGATACTGATTTCGTGACCTCAGGAGCGTTTACTGCAGAAGAACACGATGGAAACACCTGGACATTCAATCGAAGAGATGGATATTTTCTCTCACCATTCTATATCTTAGGACTTGAAAATACTCAGACTACACCTCCACCAACGGATAATCAGATGATGGTACTTGTGATAATCGGAGGAGCTGCGGCAGGTGTCGTTCTTCTCGTGATCGTCTACTTCATCAAGAATCGACAACCAACATAAATCACATACAAGAAAAGGATTACATTCCTTTCCTTATCCTTGTTTTTTGAAAAATTCGGAATTAATAATCTACAACACTCGGTTTTTTTTTCACACCTTGGAATCTCATTCATCTGATTTAATGGCTATCTAAATGAATAAATAAATGCGCAATATTTATAGTGCGGAAAACCTCTGAAGATTCTGAGAGTTAGGTATGTCGCGCACGTCTTTTCGAGGCCTAGTGCCTTTAGTCATGATTATACTTCTATGCTCAGTAATCGTACCAACCGATTTTGAAACACAGGAGTATCAAAATATCGAA
>WJMJ01000058.1 GCA_014728035.1 Promethearchaeota archaeon
AAACAAATACATCTACATGGCGATATCAACTGGCTGAATGTTCCAGATGAGATATTGCTACAGAGAGCTCAATTGGACAAGCAGATTGTTGATGCGCAGAGTAGAGATATTAAGGAATCCGAAAGCGATGACTGAAGAACTACCATTGGGATTTGCGGAAGAAATATTAAAGAAAAAAAGGGAAGTCTCATTTCTAAGCTTCGTAAAACAATTGACAATAGATAGTCAGTATGGGCCAAAATTATTTATCGAATGCATGGCCGATTTTCAAAAAGAAGCATTTGAAACTTTAGCACCAACGTATCATGCAATTCGAGATGGTGATCAAAAGCCCCCCATACGAAAATTCTGGATTGAAAGAACCAAAAAATCGTCGAAAGATGCCGATTTAGCGATGGGGGTTGTATGGTTGATAGCCTTTGCGAAGCGACCATTATTGATTCAGGTGGTTGCCGCAAACAAACAACAATCTGGAATTTTGCTTGATAGAATAACGGCATTGGTCCACTTCAATCCATGGATAAATGAATATATTGAAATTATTCGGTATGGAATTAGAAGTCGATCAGTTGCAGGCGCGGAATGTCGTATTGAAGCTACAGATGATCGTGGTGGGGCACATGGCTACACTCCATCGTTGTTGATTCTAAATGAGCTGACCCATAACGTATCGAAATGGAAGGCATTTGAAGACCATATGCATAATTTTCGTGGTATGGCGTGGGGCACTGTGATTATTTCGACGAATGCTGGTATTGAAGGCACCGAAGCCCATAATTGGAAACTACATGCTATAACAAATCCTGAAGAATGGTGTTTGTTGGAATTAAATGAACCAGCGCCTTGGATTTCGGAAGAAAATTTGAAGGAAGCACGAGCCATGGATCCTTACGGAAAAGAATTTGCCCGATTATGGAAAGGAAAATGGATTACTAAAGTTGGTGAAGCAACAACACAAGAAGAAATTGATGCTTGTTTTACTGAAGCAGGACCAACTTTGTATACTGAAGACAATTGGTTGTATGTTGGTGCTTTTGATCTTGGTGTATCTCAAGACCATGCCGGTGTAGTTGCTGTGGGCGTCAATCGTCAGAATTATGAAGTAAAATTAGTTGATTTTGCTGCAATTGTTCCTGATTTAGATGTGAATGGAAAACACGAAGTTGATATTAGTGCTGTAGAGCGTTTATGTTTGGAATATGCTGAACGCTATAACGTGTATTATTTTACTTATGATCCACATGCTGGGGGTTCATTTTTGGCTCAGCGATTACGTAAGCATGGATTGCCAATGGTTGAAACTTGTTTTAATTCCACAAAAGTTCAAACAGAAATGGCGCAGACTTTTATTAAATTGGTAAAAGATGGCCGTCTTAAATGTTTTGACAATGAAGAAAATCGGATTAAAAAAGATTTCTCGAAATTTGAAATTGATGTGATTCCGCCTAGAAATTATCGGTTGAAAGCTGCTCGAGATTCACAAGGACATGCCGATGTGGGTTTTGCTTTGGTAATGTCTTTGCCTTGGTGTTTGCGAATTATGGAAACTCATAATATTGGTTTGCGGCCAGAAGATAGTGTGGCTTGGGATTCAGTTGGTGATTTGACACAAGAAGAAATCATGAATATGCACCCCGAAATGAGAGAAATTTATAATCTATATGCCAATGATTATGATACATGGTAATGTTATGTATCTTATGGTAAAATATATAGACACAACTATATAGGTATGTTCATGAATAACAAAAAGTTTGGACATTTTAGGTTTTTTGATAATAATGGTCGTTTGGCCAACGAGCCTATTGCGGATGGTGATCCAGTGGTTGTTAATTACTGGCACCGAAACACTCGAAATGTGTCGTTGTTGCGTAATATAGCCTATATCGATCCAAATGGTTATGTTTGGAAAGCTTGGCGTGGGAATATTGTCAATGGGCTTTCAACACCACGGTGGTGTTGGTTCATTATTCCTCCGTACGTAGCAAAGGCACGTGAAGCGTCGGTGTTTCATGATGTGTGGTGTGAAGTGGGCAAGAATGGAATCAACTGCCCGCCGTCTTGGAAAGTCCATCAGATGTTTTATTTTGCTATGAGAGCAAATGGTGTACATCCTATTCCGGCTTTCGTTCGATGGTTTTTTGTACGAGTATTCGGACCTCGTTTTTGAGAGGGACACGGATGAAGTTGATAATTAGTTTGCTGATGTTTTTAGTAGCGTCCTCGTGTTATGGTCGGACGCCTTTACAATACATATGTGAAAGTGGCAATTGTCCACTTCCACCTGGTTTTGGACAACAGAGAGCGGAAGGATTACGTGAGCCCCCATTAAAAACACCTCGGTGGATGGTTGCCATAAAAGTTAGTTGGGGTAATCGATCTGCTCTTGGAACCGGTTTTTTTATTGGTGATGGTTACATTTTGACCTGTTGTCATGGAATGAAGACTGGTTGGACGATTGAATGTACATTTTCAGATGGTGTAATCGCACAAGCTGAATTAGTGGACCATGATGGTTTATCCGATATTGTTTTGTTAAAAATTCATGGGGATGTGAGCCGTTATGGTGCATTGGCTTTGCATAATGAATCGGTGCCGCAAGGTCATCCATTAGCCGCAACTGGATTGTCCTATGAACGTGGTTATTATGTTTTGCAAGGAACCATGGCAGGGTATTCAGCCCAAGACATTGTAATGCAAACGGAAGCTGGTCCTTGGGTACAGGGTATGAGTGGTGGACCAATTTTTATTCCTAATGGTGATGTTGTTGGTATTATCAACGAAGCTAGTGGGCCAAATGAGAATCGTTTCACACAAATCAGTGGGATTAACAGTCTTTGGATTGTAGATTGGATTAAACAAGTAAAAAGCGAACATTCCCAACCGATACCTCCTATTGAAGGAGAAAGTCTTAATGATTCGGTGGACAATGATCAAATCGACCCCCCTAACTTGGAAATCGAAGAAACCCCAGAACTTGAATCAACTACAGGAACAAATGACAACCATTCAACAACAAATAATTCTTATGGAAATAGCGAAGAAGAATCAGAATCGCTTATTGGATCAATTGCAGAAACCGGAGCGGATGTAGGTTGGTGGGCTGCTACTTTTGCTGGATTCGATCCTCTGGCCATCTTTTTGGCTAGTTTGGCAGGAGTGACTGGAATTGGTGTTCCAGCTGTTGTTATTTGGGGATTGTCGGCAGTGATTCGTCGATGGTGGCGTAAAAGAAAGGAGAAAAAGGAATGCACTCCTGAACGTGGGTTTCTTGGAAGTCGAGACGCGACAGAAGCGAAAGAATTTCTTCGACTTTCGACGAAGGAAGGACGAAACCCTATATTGGATGCAATTACAGGAAGAATTACCATGGATAAGCTCCGCACAGCCATTGAGTCCGGCTCCCCTAAATCTAAAACCATTAATGTCGAAGAGTTTTACCGAACGTTAAAAGACGAAGTGGATGAGATGGCCCCGTTGGCTATCCAAAACGATGAGTCGTTTGAGTAACCCTAAAGGAGGTTATTATGGCTATTGGTGATACTGGTGTTGAACAGTTTCGAGATGCAGTTTTGCAATTTCGAAACCAATTGATTGTGGCTGGTCTTCAGCCATTGTTTTTGTTTCGAAACGAAGTTGTGAATAGCGAGGATCTTGCTGATCGTGGTGGGTTGGATGATCCTAGTCGTGATCATTTTTTGCAACATTTGTTGAATTGTGATCGTTGGCGACGTCGTGTTACACACAACCCTGACAACCAAGATCTAGGAACCCAGATTGCCGAAGCAATTGATCCTACTGGAACAATTGTTAACGCTTCCAATCCGTTTGGTGGTGATGACATTCAAATGGGGTCCACGGGTTTGCTGGTGTTGCCGTGGGATTTGAGCGGCGCTGATCCAGATATTCCAATTAATTCTCAGTTGGATATTTCTGGTATTGGTATGTTGTTGGTTGGATCGATTGACCAGGCTATTGTGTGTTGGACCCGTCTAAATTCACGAGAACGCGCCGGCGGAATTACTCGGCATGATTCAATGCGTGTGTATGGATGGTATCAGCGCATTTATGCTTTCTTGACTGAATTTGCGGGGGATGAGAACAGGGTTGATGTGGCGCAGGTCAAAGCGATTGACGAACCACGTGGACCGGAGAATTCGCCCAATCGACGTGGTGAAGGACCTGGTGTTAATGCTACGCCGCATGGTCCTGGCACATCTAATCAGCAAACATAGTTATTCTAAGGGGGTTTGTTGGTTCAAGCCCCCTGTTTTTTATTCTCACCAACGAGAACTAGTATTATGAATTATGAAGCTGCTATTGTAGTGTTGTTTATTTTTGGTGTGTTGTTGATTGGAGTGGTTATTTTTTTGGTATTTCAACTTGCAAACTACAAAGAGCAACTTAATGAATTACGAAAACTTGTTTGGAATTTAAGTGCATCGGTTGCACAAAAAAACCAAGTGAAAAATAAAGATGATCAATTGGATAGTACTATAAAGGAACAAATGGATAAGATGGAACATGCACTTGCGGAAGCCGGACATTATTTAGGTTGTGCTTGTGCTTCAATTGATCATTTTCTTACAAACGACAATGAGTCAAGTAATGATTGATTGGTCACTTTTAACTGCAATTTTAAGTTTAGTTTTGGCTATTGTTTCCATTGTTGCTACTGCCGTTTGGTTTGCTAGTCGTGTCCAATCGACTGGAGATGTTTTATCGGTAGCGCTTGAACATCTTGCTGGTGTTGTTGCTGATTTGAAAATTACAATACGTGACATCCAGTATGAACAAAAAGAATTGCGGAACCAACATAATAAAGATGTTGAAGATATTAATATGCGTTATGCAGGTTGTCATCAACGCGTAGTTGATCATCTTTCAAATCATGATACAAAAGCATAAGGTTTAATATATGAGTTTTGCGACTATTTATGATGTGGTGCATACTGATAATCATGTTTTGAAGAAACAAGTAGCCGTTGCAATTTTGCAATGCGCTGTGGATATTTTGAATGAAGACGAGCAAACTGAAAATCATTGGAATCGGTTTGCGTGGGCGAAGATGGTTACTCAAGATAGCAATGGTCCAGATCTTGAAATGGAACGTTGGTTTTGGTTGATTATGACGAATGCCACATTCCAATCTGATCCGTCGAATCAAGACGACGGTGCTGTAAAGACTGTTGTTACTGGACATGTAAATACAATGGCAAATGCCAGGAGGTAAAATATGGCTGATGTTACTATTGAACAGGGAATTCCTATTTGTTGGGCGGATACAACCGATTATTCAAATACAAATAGTGGGATTTCCCGCACAGATCAAATTGATTTGACAAGTTTAGCTGATGGTTCGGCGCGCCAAGGTGCAAAAAAAGATCTTGGAGTCAATCGTAGTCCATCTTATGCTTGTTTGGTTGGTTTGGAATTTGATGTAGCTCCAACGGCTGGGGAAGTTGTACATATTCTTTGGTCATCCTCTTATGATAGTACAGCTGGAGTTGGTAATACTGGCGGTTCAGCCTCAACAGGTGCGGATGCTGCTTGGTCCCCTGGTGGCGGTGCTGAAGCAGATCGTGAAGAATACATGCATCATCTTACATATATTGGTGCATTTGTAGCGGCTGCTGATGCAGCTACCACATATCAATATTCGATGGTCAATCCCGAATTCATTCCGCCTACTCGTTATGGATTTCCGGTTATCTTTAATCAATCCGGACAAGCTTTAGAAGGCAATGCTGTTGAAATGTTTGTTGCGCTTATTCCTCAGACGCCTGATGTTGCTGCGAGTTAAACAGTTATAGAATGGATCGGATGAAAAGCTATCGCGATGTTGAATTTTGTCTTGATCAGAATCATTATCTAGCACGCGATTTGGTTTGGGCGGGTTTGGGCGCCCATCGTGGTTCCAAATTGATGTGGGATTCTGCAACTGATCTAGTCGCTAGAGCTGGAACATTTTCAGCTGCTATGCCACATTCGCGATGGGATTTAGATGGACCCGGTGGTCGGCCGTGTTTGTATTTCGATGGTACGGATGATCACGTAACGCTACCACTTGTCGGCCGCGTCAATAACGCACAAAAGGAATGGACTATTGCGTTTTGGGCTAGGGTGCCATCTATTTCTAGTGGTAATATCTTTTTATGGAATTCCAAAGATAACGTTAATAATGACAACGTCTTTTATATTTATTTGTATGATTCGACATATGCAGAATGGAGAGCTTCGGTTGGATTTACAACGGGTGCTGGATTTCTAAACGAGAGTGCTAATAACGCAACAATCAATTGGCATCATCTTTGTATAACATGCACAAACGCTACGAACGGAACAAAACTATACCTTGATGGTTCGTTGATTGATAGTTTTACACCTGGTGCCACATTAGAAGGCCCTGCCACGGAACACTATCTAGGTCGTACGGTATTTGGTACCTACGGCGAGTCTTGGCAGTCCGACGTCATGTGGTGGGACCGCCCACTTAGAACTTATGAAATTACACAACTTGCTGATTCAAATAATCTATCATTATCTGGGTTAATTCTTCCTAGACGACGAAAGTGGTGGCCTGCAATTAGGGACGCCACATCAGATGAAAATTCGTCGTCTTCCTTGAATTCATCTAGTTCAACAACAGGAACGTCTCTAGGCACCTCATCTAGTTTTGGAACCTCATCGTCACGTACATTATCGTCGTTAGGTACTTCATCTAGTCTTGATACCTCTTCTTCGTCTCTAGGCACCTCATCTAGCCTTGGTACCTCTTCTTCATCGTTAGGCACTTCATCTAGCCTTGGCACCTCTTCCTCATCGTTAGGCACTTCAAGTAGTGCGGGACAGACGTTAGCTCCTAGTTATCGTGCAGTGCCCCAACGCACGAATACACCTCAAACTGAACGACCAGAATATTTTCGTTTAGATATGAATCATTGGTTGGCT